>NZ_JAIUIC010000001.1:0-858351 GCF_020165455.1 Mesorhizobium sp. BR1-1-3 | reverse complement strand
GGCAGTAGGGCAGTAGGGCAGTAGGGCAGTAGGGCAGTAGGGCAGTAGGGCAGTAGGGCAGTAGGGCAGTAGGGCAGAGACCTCCAGGCAATTCACTTGTTGTCACATATTGCCCTACTGCCTTATTCCCCTACATCTTATCGATCACCGACTGCACGCCCTCGGTCGGGGCGTCGACGGACGATCCGGCTACCATGATGGCGGCGACGATCGCTTCGGGGTCGTCGACGACCAGCGGCTTGACCCGCTGCGCGGTGTGGATGAAGCCTTCGGCGGCCATGTGATCGAGCAGCGCCAGCATCGGATCCCAAAATCCTTTGACATTGGCGAAGACGATCGGCTTGCGATGATGGCCAAGTTGTCCCCAGGTCATGATCTCGACGATCTCCTCGACCGTGCCGATGCCGCCCGGCAGTGCCACAAAGGCGTCGGATTTCTCGAACATCTTGTGCTTGCGCTCGTGCATGTTGTCGGTGATCAAGAGTTCATCGAGCCGGTCAAGCGCTGTTTCGCTCGCCTCCTTGTTGATCAGGAAGCGCGGAATGATGCCCGTCACCTTGCCGCCGGCCTTGAGCGCGCCTTCGGCGACAGCGCCCATGATGCCTTTGGTGCCGCCGCCATAGACCAGCCGCAATCCCGCTTTGGCAATTGAGCGCCCGAGCAGGTGTCCGGCCTTGATATAGATTTCATCGCGGCCCGGAGACGAGCCGCAATAGACGCAGACGGATCGAATCGTGTTCATGTCGATGATTGGTGATTGGGTCTGAAAGCGCGGTCAAGCCCCAAGGGTTAACGGCCTGGGCTTTTTCTTGTCGGTATTGCTAAAACAGGCTAGACCGGCGTTAGGTGGCTAAGGGGTAGGGAAATATGGCAATTAATCCACTGAAGGCGTTCCTGTTCGCGGCGGGTGGGACCGTTGCGGCCGCGGGAACCGCCTATGTAGCGGGCGCACTCGACCCGTATCTCAATCCCACGCCGCCGGCGCAAGTGGCGGCGCAGACGCCGCCCGCAGCGGCAAAATCGGCTGATCCCGGCACCGAAGCGCGGCTGCCCGCCGCTGAGGTCCCGGCGGCTCCCGCCGCAGTGCCCCAGGCAACGGCACCGGCCGCACCGGCCGCGGACGCGCCGGCTGCGGCCGGTCCGGTCGCACCGTCTTTCGACGTCGTGCGCGTTGAAAGCAATGGCTCGATTGTCGTCGCCGGCAATGCGGCGCCCAACGCCAAGGTCGAAATCCTCAATGGCTCGACGGTGCTTGGCTCGACGGTCGCTGGTCCCGATGGCGCCTTCGTTATCATTCTCGATGATCCGCTGAAGCCCGGCGATTATACGATCGCGCTGCGCGCGACCACCGGTGACGTCGTAACGCCCTCGGTGCAGACCGCCGTCGTTTCGGTTCCCAAGGATGCGGCCGGCCAGGTGCTGGCCATGGTCGAGGAGCCGGGCAAGCCGGCCGAATTGCTGACCGTTCCCGCACCCGAGACAAAGCCGGCTGCTCCGGCCGCCGCGCCGGCTGCTCCCACAGCCGAAGCCCCCGCAACCGCTCCGGCGCCAGCCGCCCCAGCGCCAGCCGTGGTCGACGCAACACCGGCTCCTGCAGCGCCGGCGACGCCGCCCGCTGCAGGCGTGACCGAGCCCAAGATCGTCGTCGAGGCGGTCGAGATCGACGGCAGCAAGATCTTTGTCGCCGGCCTCGCCGATGCCGGCCGCAAGGTGCGCGCGTATGCCAACGACATCCTGCTCGGTGACGCGCAAACTTCGACGGACGGTCATTTCCTGGTCGAGGCGACGCGCGACATTCCGGTCGGCAGCTACACAATCCATGTCGACGGCCTCGATGCCGACGGTGTGACAGTTGTGGCCCGCGCGGCCGTACCGTTCGAGCGTGAGCCCGGCGAAGCGATCGCCGCCGTGGCACCCTCGGCGCCGAAGCCCGTTCAGCCCAAGCCGGCCGCACCTGCCGCCGCCGAGGCGCCGGCCGCGGCCGAAACGGCCCCGGCCACGACGCCTGCTCCCGCCGCCGAGGCTCCGGCCGTTGTGGCGGAGGCGACGCCGCCAAGCGATGTGCCCGAGACCGTGGCGCCCAAGCTTGAACATGCCGACGGCGCCGTCATCATCCGCCGCAACGACACGCTGTGGCGGATCTCGCGGCGCGTCTATGGCCACGGCGTACGCTTCTCGACCATCTACCTCGCCAACCAGGACCAGATCAGTGATCCCGACCGCATCTGGCCGGGCCAGGTGTTCAAGGTCCCGGAAAAGTCGAAGGAAGGCGAAGCCGCCGACCTCAAGGCCATGGGCGAGCAGGCAACGACAGCGCCCGCCAAGACGGAGTAGGGTTTGAGCGCCGACGGTTGAGCGCAATCTCCCCCTTGTGGGAGATGCCCGGCAGGGCAGAGGGGGGCGCCTCGCCAGCCTGTCGGCCAAATCCGGTCGAGCTACCTTTGCCGGACATCTCTCCCACGAGGGGGAGATTGGCGGTTCCGGCGCTCTGCCCATAGGGTTAGCTTGCCCCGTGCCCGTTCATCGTCTATCGCCGATGAACGATGGCAGAATCCCTGATGGAAACAAACGCATCATGCGGCGGTCCGGACAGCCGTGCGGTCGCCGCCCGACTTGCAGCGCTTTCCCATCCGGCGCGGATCGAAATCCTGAAACACCTATCGACGAGCAGTTCCTGCTGCTGCCGCGAGGTCGTCGACCGCTTAGATCTGGCGCAGTCCACCGTGTCACAACATCTGAAAATACTGGTCGAAGCCGGGCTGGTTCGCTTCGAGCCCGATCGCCAGCGCTCGCGCTATGCGATCGACCATGCCGCGCTCGCCGATGTCTCCGCATCGGTGGCCGCTCTCGTCAATTCCTGCTGCTCCGGCCGCTGAAATAAGAAGAAGGCACAAGAAATGGCCGAAAAAACCATCTCCGACTCCTCGACTTTCAAGACGCTGCTCAATTTGTGGCCTTACATGTGGCCGGCGGATCGCGCCGATCTGAGAGCCCGGGTCACATGGGCGACGCTGTTGCTGGTCGTCGCCAAGCTGACGCTGGTCGCCGGTCCCTATTTCTTCAAATGGGCGACCGACGCGCTGGCCGGCGACGCCAAATCGGCGCCGCCGCTGCCGAGCTTCCTGCTGGCGCCCGTCATGCTGGTCGTCGCCTACAATGTCGTGCGCCTGGTGCAGCTTGGCTTCAATCAGCTGCGCGACGCGCTGTTTGCCCGCGTCGGCCAATATGCCGTGCGCCAGCTCGCCTTCCGTACTTTCGTTCACATGCACCAACTGTCGCTGCGCTTCCATCTCGAGCGCCGCACCGGCGGCCTGTCGCGCATCATCGAGCGCGGCACCAAGGGCATCGAGACGATCGTGCGCTTCATCATGCTCAACACGGCGCCGACCATCCTCGAATTCGCGCTGACCACAGGCATCTTCGCCTACACCTATGGCTGGAAATATGTGGTCGTCGTCGCGGTCACCGTCTGGGTCTATGTCTGGTTCACGGTCCGCGCCAGCGACTGGCGCATCTCGATCCGCCGCGACATGAACGACAGCGATACCGACGCCAACACCAAGGCAATCGACTCGCTGCTCAACTACGAGACGGTGAAATATTTCAACAATGAGGGCATGGAAGCCGAGCGCTTCGACCGCTCCATGGCACGCTACGAGGTCGCCGCGACGCGCATCTGGACCTCGCTTGGCTGGCTGAATTTCGGGCAGGGCATCATCTTCGGCCTGGGCACCGTCATCGTCATGTGCATGTCGGCGCTCGAAGTGCAGGCCGGCACGCAGACGGTCGGTGACTTCGTCTTCATCAACGCCATGCTGATGCAGCTGTCGGTGCCGCTCAATTTCATCGGCTTCATCTACCGCGAAATCCGCCAGGGGCTGACCGATATCGAGCAGATGTTCGATCTGCTGGATGTGCCGCAGGAGATCGTCGACAAGCCCGATGCCAGGCCGCTCGCCGTCAGTGCCGGCAAGGTCGAGTTCCGCGACGTGCATTTCTCCTATGATCCGAACCGGAAGATCCTGAAGGGCATCAGCTTCGAGGTGCCGGCCGGCAAGACCGTCGCCATTGTCGGGCCTTCGGGTGCCGGCAAGTCGACCATCTCGCGGCTTTTGTTCCGCTTCTACGACGTTCAGGGCGGCCAGGTGCTGATCGATGGCCAGGATATCAGGGACGTGACGCAGGAGAGCCTGCGCGGGGCGATCGGCATGGTGCCGCAGGACACCGTGCTGTTCAACGACACCATCGCCTACAACATCCGCTATGGCCGCATCGGCGCCAGCGAGGAGGATATGCGCAAGGCCGCCGAGCTCGCTCAGATCGGCCCGTTCATCGAGCGATTGCCTGACGGCTACAAGTCGATGGTCGGCGAACGCGGGCTAAAACTTTCGGGCGGCGAGAAGCAGCGCGTGGCAATCGCCCGCACCATTTTGAAGGCGCCGCCGATCCTGATGCTCGACGAAGCGACCTCGGCGCTCGACAGCCACACCGAACAGGAGATCCAGGCCGCGCTCGATCTGGTCAGCCGTGGCCGCACCACCATCGTCATCGCCCACCGCCTGTCGACGGTGATCACGGCCGATGAGATCATCGTGCTGCAGGACGGCCAGATCGCCGAGCGCGGCACCCATGCCGAGCTGATGCGCAAATATGGCCTCTACGCCTCGATGTGGGACCGCCAGCGCGAGGCGACCGAAGCCGAAGAGCGGCTGCGCTTGGCTCGCGAAGGCGACGAACTTGGCGTCGTCGTCCGCCGGCGCACGTCGGAGGTGTCATAGGCGATGGCGCTGCTCTCCCTTCTCCCACAAGGGGAGAAGGAGAAAAAATTCCGCTTGACCTCAACTTAAGTTGAGATCGTAGGTCGTTCTTGGAGCCCGCCAACCAGCGTGAATCGAGAACGGAGCAATCGAAATGAGCAAGACAAATCAGAGCGTTAACGGCGGCAGCGTGTTCAGGGTGGACAAATTCGTCGTCCCGGCCGGCGCCCGCGAGGAGATACTCGCCAAGGTCAGGACAACGCATGAATTGCTGCGCCTGCAGCAGGGCTTCGTGCAGGATTTCCTGCTCGAGCAATTCTCCGGGCCGGGCGAATTCAACCTCGTCACCATCGTCGAATGGGAAAGCCAGGCGGCCGTCGACAATGTCGTGCCGATCGTCAAGGCCGCGCACGAGCGCATCGCCTTCAACCCGCAGGAGACGATCGCCCGGCTCGGCGTTCGCGCCGACATCGCCAACTATCAGAGGGTTCCCGGGCTGTAGCAAGGCTGTTACGGCCAGCCGATGCCAGGTGCCGGCGCTTCGACGCTGAACACCTGGCCGGTGCGGGCGTCGCTGAGCATATGCTCGAAGCCGCGCCATTCGGCGGCGAGAATGAACAGCGTTTTCCTGTCGGTGCCGCCCAGCATGCAGGCAAAGCAGCCGCGATCGACGGTCACTGTCTGCAGCACCTCGCCGCCTTCACGCACCCGCACGCAACGCTTGTTGGGAACATCCGCATACCAGGCCGCCCCTTCGGCATCGAGGCAGATGCCGTCGGGATAGCCGTCGAGGTCGGCCCAGACCCTTCGGTTGGCAAGGCTGCCGTCGGCGGCAATGTCGAAGGCGGTCAGCCGATTGGCATGGGATTCCGCGACAATCAGCGTCTTGTTGTCCGGGCTCACTGCCATGCCGTTGGCAAAGGCGATATTTTCCGCCACCTGCCGGACCGCGCCGTCCGGCGTGATCAACACGATGGTGCCGGGGCTGAAATGCTCGCCAGAAGCCGGCGCCGGTCCGCCGCCATTGACATAGGTGTTGCCGCGCCCGTCGACGACGATCTCGTTCCAAGGGCTTTTCGACAGGTCACGCAAATCGGCGCGAGTGACGAGGCTCCCGTCGGCCTCCTGTCGTAGCAGCAGCCCTTCGCGGCCGGAGATGACGAGCAGGCGGCCATCCGGCAGCCAGTCAATGGAGTAGGGCAGGACAGCCGGTACGGTGAGCATGACCTCGCGGTTGCCGTCGGCATCGACGGCGATAATCTCGCCGGTGCCCCAGTTGCAAAGCCACAGCCGTCCGTCATGCCAGCGCGGCGACTCGCCGAAAGCGAGACCGGCAGTGACGAGATGCGCTTGGGGGGCAGGTGGTTTCTGCATGTAGGGGACTCCTTGTTGAGTGCGTCAGCATCGCCAAATGGTCCATGATGGCGCTGTCTCACCAAGGACGGGCGAGGCAGCGGTCTGCCGACAGGCACAGAACCGATAATTTTGGTTTGGCTGCTCTTTGCTGAGTTCGCGACGAAGCCTCGAGGTCAGTTTTTGGAGTGTTCTTCAAACTATCGGTTGAAGTGTTCTTCAAAATATTGGTAAGACGCAGTGAAAATGAATTTCAAGCGCCTTTTTATCCACTTTTCCAAGTGATATTCTGCTGACAGACTCTGATCTACCGGTATTGCTTTCCTCCGGGTAAGAAGGCTTTGGAATGTTCGGAATTTTTTCGCGAAAGAAAAGGCTGCAGCAGTCGACAACGATTTCGGCGTACCAGCCGGAGCAACCGACGGCCAGTCCGCGCGTGACTTCAATTGTTGTCCCGTTTTCAGCAGTCGAGCGCGCCGCTAAGGAAAACTACGTTGCTGACCTCGTGACTGCAGTCATGGATTTCGTGACCGCAATGTTTGATCAGGGCCTCTACAAAGATCACGAAATACCGCCGTCAGCGAGGCAGTTTTTTCACGCTTACCTATACGGGATGGAAGTGGCTAATGGCGGCCATAGCCAATTTATTCACAATTACCGTGATCACCTCGATAAAGTCACCTCGGATGTGCATTTGGCTTTGGCTGGAATGCGAGCAGAAAACCATTTAGCTATTTTGAAACAGATGGTTGCTTGGGTCCGGGAACATCCCAAGGAAGCGGAGGAACAGACTGGATTCGAAGGTGGCCGCGCTGATTTCCTTGATGGACTCGACGATCTTTTTTACAAGGAGGAAGACAGCGTCCCGATGCTTGCCCGCGCAGTGGGTTGGATAGCCTCCTGGCCTGAACTGGAGATTGTCGACGATGCCGAATGCCAGGAGGCCACTCTTGACATTGTGATGGCCAACTCCAGGCGCGAACCTCGATTGCGCCATCGTTCGGTGTTCCATCTGAAAGCAGTGATGACGAGCCGACTTGAAGTGGGCATCGGGCTCGCCTGTGCAGCTTTGCCGCAGCCCGAGGTTAAGCTCGGGCTCGGCAAAGGACGGATGTTGGACATAGATGGCGAGAAGCAGATGACATTTCCGGTCGTAACCAACGCCGGCAGGGTGCGTTTGTGCGTAGTCACGCCAACGCATGCGGCTGCATACCAGTACCTGGCTGCTGATGGTACAGAACTGCAACTCGACCTCGGACCGGTCGATAGCGTTGATGAGTTACTTGGCGAAGGTGCTCCACGTGTCGGTCTGAAGCTGTCGCATGTCGGCGCTGATTCAATAGCGACAGTCATCGAACTGGCTGATGAATACGGGGCACCAGCAGCCCTCGACCTTCTTTTGCGCAGGGCTGGAATTGATACGGCAGGAGCAGTTGCTTTGCCATCGATGCTGATTCCGAGCGAGGGAGGATCGGTCGTCAGTTGGACAGTTGCTGCTGACGGTAGACTGCTGTTTTTGGTGTCCTCTCCCAACGGGAGCGCGCTCTTGAGGTCGGGCGCCGAAGATCCGCTGGCGGATGCCCATAGGCTTGAGATCGAAGAACATTTTGTGCGCGCCGAAGCCGATGGTGCCAACTGATCTGGGCTGATTGTCTCGAAATTCTGACGCCAGTGGCACAGGCATGCGAGCCGGTCGCGACCTCACGAACGCGGAGCGTTCGGCTATCCTGAGGCGACAGGCCCTTGCCCGTTCGCCCGCGCCGCCGATTGTTGCGTTGCGGCGAGGGGGGCTTTCGGCTATTGAGGCCCCACCTGAAACGGAGCCCGTTTACACCCGATGAGCCTTGTCGATACGGTCAAGAACGCGTTCGTACCGATCCATCGCGAAGGCTATCCCTTCATCGCGGCCTTTGGCGCGGCGACGCTTTTCCTCGGCTATTTCTCCTCGGTCCTGTTCTGGATCGGTCTGATCCTGACGGCCTGGTGCGTTTATTTCTTCCGCGATCCCGAGCGCGTCACGCCGGTCGACGACCGCTTGGTGGTCAGCCCCGCCGACGGCATCATCTCGGCGGTCGGACCCGCCGTGCCGCCGCGCGAACTCGGCCTCGGCAATGCCGAGATGACCCGCATCTCGGTGTTCATGAACGTCTTTTCCTGCCACGTGAACCGCGCCCCGGTGCGCGGCCGTATTGCGAAAATCGAACATCGGCCGGGCAAATTCCTCAATGCGGAACTGGATAAGGCCAGCACCGAGAACGAGCGCAACGGCCTAGTCATCGAGAGCCCCAATGGCACGGTCGCTGCCGTCCAGATCGCCGGCCTGGTGGCGCGGCGCATCGTCTGCTGGGCCGAGGCGGGCGGCTCGATCGGCACTGGCGAGCGTTTTGGCCTGATCCGCTTCGGCTCGCGTGTCGACGTGTTCCTGCCGCTGACCGCCACGCCGCGCGTTGCCGTCGGCCAGACAGCGGTCGGCGGCGAAACCGTGCTGGCCGAATTCGGCGGTGTTGCCGGCACGCCTCTTGTTCGGGTTTCCTGACCGGTGGGCACGCAATACAAAAAGTTCGAGGCCCATGCCAGCGGCGGTCCGCGCATCCGCGAAATCCCGATGCGCATGGTGCTGCCCAATCTGGTCACCGTGCTTGCCATCTGCGCCGGCCTGTCCGGCATCCGCTTCGGCTTCGAAGGTCGCTTCGAGCCGGCGGTGGTGATGGTGCTGCTTGCCGCCTTCCTCGACGGCATCGACGGCCGCTTGGCGCGGATGCTGAAGGCGACCTCGAAATTCGGCGCGCAGATGGATTCGCTAGCCGACATCGTCAATTTCGGCGTGGCGCCGGCTCTGGTGCTCTATGCCTTCCTGCTCGACCGCGCCGGTTCGCCGGGCTGGATCGCGGCACTGCTGTTCGCCATCGCCTGCGGGCTGCGCCTCGCCCGTTTCAACGTGCTCGATGACGAGAAGGCCGATCGCCCGATATGGCAGTCCGAATATTTCGTCGGCGTGCCGGCGCCGGCTGGTGCTGTGCTGGTGATGCTGCCGCTCTATCTCTATTTCCTGCGCACAGGGCTGGAGCCCAGTCGTCCAGCGGCCTTCGTCGCCACCGGCTTCACTGTGCTTGTCGCCTTCCTCCTGGTCAGCCGGCTGCCGGTCTATTCCGGCAAGAGCATCAAGATCCCGGGCGACAGGGTGCTGCCGGTCATCCTGGCGGTCGTGCTCTACGTTCTCTTGTTGATGACCTATCCCTGGTACACGCTGACGGCCTCGGTCGCCGGCTACCTGATCTTCCTGCCGTTTTCCGTGCGCGCCTATTCCAAGCGCGCCAAGCTGGAGGGCGAGAAGGTGCCGCCTTCCGATATAGGTTAGAAGGTCGGCGGAAGTGCTTGATCCGACTCAGGCCGCGACGCCGAGCCCCAGCCTGTCGATCGCCAGCTTTCGGGTCGAGACATAGTCGGTCTTGCCCGAACCCAGCACCGGGATTTCCTCGACCTTGACGATGTCGTTGGGCACCATCAGTTCGGCGGCGCCGGCTTGTTTGCCGAATCTGCGCAACTCGTCGGGATTGGCGTCGTCGGCGGTGGTGACCAGCACAATGCGCTCGCCGCGCCTCTTGTCCGGCACCGCTACCGCCGCATGGCGTTCTTCCGGCCACAACGACTGCACCAGCATCTCGACAGCACCCAGCGACACCATCTCGCCGGCGATCTTGGCGAAGCGCTTGGCGCGGCCGCGAATGGTGATGAAGCCTTCGCGGTCGACAGCGACGATGTCGCCGGTGTCGTGCCAGCCCGTCAGCGGCTGCAATTCACCGGGGCGGTCCGATGTCATATAGCCCATCATCAGGTTCGGTCCGTCGAGCCACAATTGGCCGGCATCGGAAATGCCTTCGATCGGCTCAAGCTTCATGCGCATGGCCGGCAGCAGCCGCCCGACGGTACCGTCGCGGCCATGGATTGCCGTGTTGACGGCAACCACCGGTGCCGCCTCTGTCAGCCCGAACCCTTCGATGATCTCGGCCTGGAAGCGTTCGCGATAGACACGGCGGGTTTCCGGCTTCACCGCCTCGGCGCCGGCAACGACGAAGCGCAGGCTGGAAAAATCGCCGTCCTTGGCGGTACGCGCATAGTTGGCGAGGAACGTGTCGGTGCCGAACATAATGGTCGGTTTCACCTTGCGCGCAACCTCGGGGATGATCTTGTAGTGCAGCGGCGAGGGGTAGAGGAACAGTTTTACCCCGGTGACCAGCGGCAGGATGGTGCCGCCCGTCAGGCCGAACGAATGGAACACCGGCAGCACGTTGAGCAGGATGTCGGCGGGCGAGATGGTGATGCGCGCCTCAGCCTGCATGGCGTTGGCGTAAAGGTTCTTGTGCGACAGCACGACTGCCTTCGGCGTGCCTTCCGAGCCCGAGGTGAACAGGATCACCGCCGGCTTGGCCGCGTCCTGTCGCTGCAGCGGCCAGCGCCACAGCAAGGCGGCGGCAAGCTTGTCCAGCGCGGTGACGCTCTCCCGCACATCCTCGAGCCAGAGAAGCCTGGCGCCGCCCTTTTCGACCGCCGCGACGATATCGGCAAGGTCGGCCTTCTCGACGAACGCGCGGGACGAAATCACGGTCCTTATCACCGCCGTGCGCACGGCCGCGGTGACGCTCGCCGGCCCGGCCGTGTAGTTGATCATCGCCGCCACCCGGCCGGCCGACAGAAGGCCGGTGAGCGACAGCACGACGCCATTGGCATTGGGCAGCATCACGCCGACTGCCTCGCCCGGAGCCGTTACCGCCTCGAAGCGCCTGCCCAGGACGCGGGCGCCGATGAACAGCTTGCGGTAGCTCAGCGCGCCGGAGATCACGTCCTCGATGATGATATGCGAAGCGCCGACGCGGTCGGCGGCATCGCGCATGGCCAGGAACAGGCCACGATCGAGGTTGATGCCGAAGAGCCTCGCCTCGGCGACACGGTCGAACAGCGCGTTGGTGTTCGAGGCCTGCTCGGGGTTGCGCGCCACCAGCTCAGTGATGGTCATCGGCTCCAGCACGCTGATCGACAGTTGCGGAAACCAGTGTCGTGGCGCCTTGTCCCCAGGCGTCAGCGACACCGGCAGGCTGCGCGCGCCGCCGACGAAGATCGGCACGATTTTGGCATCGGCCTGCATGGCGATGCGGGTGACGGCACGAAACAACCGAAACGTCTTGACGTCGGGCTCGACTGCATCCGGCAGATAGACAGCGAGCCGGCCCTTGCCCTTCAGCACCCGCACCAGCCGGCGGCTGACGAAGACATGTTCGGCGTTGAAGGCGATGGTACGGCCAAGCTCGCGCCAAGGTTCGAGCCACGGCGAGCGCGCCGAGACCTCATCGAGAATATGCAGCGTGTCTTCCGGCAGCAGCGACAGCATCAGCGCCGGCTCGAAGCGCGATTGATGAGAGATGACGTAGATGACTGGGGCCTGCGCCTTGCGGGCGATCCTGATGCGGCTGTCTCCGATCCGGTAGGCAAGCTTGAACGGGACATAGAGCAGCGCCTGGGTGAAGCGTAGGCCGAGGCGGAATTTTTCCGCCACGCCAATCAGGAGCCAGGCCAGAACAAGACCCGCAAGCAGCGCCAGTGTCAGGATCATGCCGCGTCTCTCCCAACGTTTTTAGCATCTCGGCTCTTTGCGGCCGTGTCGGCCAGAACCTAGACGATGTGGGAGCAAGGTCAATGCGGAGCTTTTGCTTCCCTTGGTGCGGGAAGCTGCTTCTCACGCCGCCTGCAGCCGTCCACTGATGAAACGAAATTCCTGCGTCTTGCCGCCATAGCCGTAAGCGGCTGCCGGCACTTCATGCACGAAGGCGTAGCTCTCCTCGTGCACGCCGCCCAGCAGACGGCCGAAGGCTGCGAAGATCGCCTTCAGATAGGCCTCCAGCTCAAGCTTGGTGTTGGTGCCGTCGACCACCTTGATATCAAGCCAGAACGTGTTGGTGCCGTGCTCGGCCAGCGACTTGCCGCCGGCGAACCAGTGCTGCGGATCGACATAGGACACGGCAACTGCCGTGATCGTCGGGTCCTTGCGCAGCTGCGTCGCGGTGATTTCTGTGGCCTCCTTTGCGATGCGAGCGGAAAGCGCCGCGTCAGGTTTGCCGGTGACGCTGATGTTGATGATAGGCATTCTTCTTCTCCTTGGCTTGAGCGGCGTCCGATCGCCGTTGAAACAACCATGCCACCACCTTTTAGTCAAAAAAATCGAATTGTTTTTAAATGATACTTCGATAGTATCGAAGTATGGAAACACTCGATCCCGATCTGCTCCGAACCTTCCTTGCTTTCGTCGACAGCGGCTCGCTGGCCCAGGCGGCTGCAAGCATCGGCCGTTCGCCCTCGGCGGTGACCGCCCAGATGCAGCGGCTGGAGGAAATCGTCGGCGAGCCGCTGCTGGCGCCGCAGGGGCGGGGACGTGGTTTGACGTCGGCGGGTGAGGATCTCGTCGGCCACGCCAAGCGCATTCTTGCCGCCCATCGCGAGGCTTGGCTGGCGCTGAAGGGCGCCCGCGCTGCCGGGCGCGTTGCCATCGGCACGACGCAGGATTTTGCCGACAGCGGCCTGCCGGATCTGCTGCGTGCTTTCGCCGGCAGCCATCCGCGCGTCAGGATCGAACTGCGGGTCGGCCGTTCCGCCGAGTTGGCGCAGGCGCTGCAGTCTGGCGGCCTCGATCTGGCGATCGTCATGCGCCAGACGGCAGCGCCGGACGAAGTCGGCGTGCTGCGCGAGCCGATGATATGGCTATGCTCACAAAAGGGGCTGGCCACGCGGCAGGAGGAACTGCCGCTGGCGCTGCTCGATCCATATTGCGGTTTTCGCGAAGCGGCACTTGCCGCACTCGATGCCGCCGGCCGCCGCTACCGCATTGCTGCCGGCAGCGCCAGTCTGGCCGGCCTGCGCACAGCCGTGAACGCCGGTGTCGCACTGACGCTGCGAACGGCTCGCTTTGCCCATTCCGGGATTGTCGAGGCGCCGCGCCAGCTTGGGCTGCCGCAGGTGCCTTTGGCTGAGTTCGCCATCCGGCTGCGCGCCGGTGCCGATGGATCGGCAGCCGATCTGGCGACCCTGCTCAGCGCCAACCTTGCCTTGTCGGGCTGAATGCCCAAAGAAACCGACCTTGCGGTCCCAAGTGGCAAAGAAAAAGCCGACCTTACGGTCGGCAAGCGGCAAAGAAAAAGCCGACCTTACGGTCGGCTTGGAGTAGGACGGGCCGAGGGGTTTGGGGGGACTTGGGGATGGCCCGTCGCAGCAATAATGCCTGACCCGGATGATGGTTCCATGACTGTGTCACTTTTTTAAGAAATATTTGACGCCATGCGTTGCGAGCGCGCCATCAGCCAATCCCGCCCCGCATGGGCGAACACTGCGGTGAGCACGACGGCGCCGCCGATCATGCTGGCGGCTGGTGCAATCTCGCCCAGGAACAGGAAGGCAAACAGGATCGCGAACGGCACTTCGGCCGAACCGAGAAGCCCGGATTCGGCCGGCGGGATGAGCCGTGCGCCCTCCGTCCACAGGATCGAGGACAGCGCGAAGGACGCGCCGAAAGTGGCGAGCAGAACGGCATCTCTCGGCGAAACCGCCAGCGGATCGGTGACGAACCAACCGAGCACGAACAACAGGAATGCCGACACCGCACCGGCCCACACCACGGGCGTGTCGCGGAAGGCGCGTACCATGATCATGTAAAGGCCGCTGCCGACGGTCATCAGCAGTGCCAGTCCGTCGCCGAACAGATTGCCGGTGCCGAAGCCGGACCAGACCATGATCGCCACGCCGCACAGCGACACTGCGGCGGCGACCATCGTCTGCAACCGGAAGGGTTCGCGCGTCAGAACCCAGGCCAGCAGCGCCGTGACGAAAGGTGCTGTGGCATAGATGACAGCGACATTGGCGACGAAGGTGAACTTGAACGCCGAGATGAAAGCGATGCTGGCCAGCGCGCCTTCCACCGCCAGCAGCCAGCCGCGCCAGCCAAGCCGCAGGGTCTCACGCCCACCGGAACGGTGACGCCGCCACAGCACATAGAGGCTGATCAGGATCGCGCCGACAAAGCCGCGCCAGCAGATGATGGTCAACGGGTCGGCGTGGATTGATTTCGTCAGCACGCCCGTCAGGCCGAAGACGGCGGCTGAGGACGACACCAGGATGATGCCGAGTGTCCGCTCCGCGGCGGTGTCGGTGGCGGCTGCAATCTCAGTCATGCCGCCAGCCTACGCCGCTTGGTCCTGACATCGTAGCGTCAGCAATCATGGCCATCCACATCACAGCCGTTTGCGGAAATGCTCGGTGCCGACGATCAGCAGGCCGGCGGCGACGATCAGCGCAGCGCCCAGGAAAACTTCGCGGCGCGGCACGTCGCCCCAGATCGCAAAGCCGAGTGCGAATGCCCACAACAGCGAGGTGTATTCCAGCGGTGCCAGCACCGAGGCTGGTGTGCGCTTCATGCCTTCGAAGAGAAGATACTGCGCCAGGCCGCCGAGTGCGCCGACGCTGGCAAGCAGCAGCAATTGCGCCAGGTTTGGCGTCTGCCACCAGAGCAGCGCCGGCACCGCCGAAAACAGCAGGAAATAGAAATTGTTGAGCAGGAGCTGGATCATCGAGCGCTCGGCAAGGGCGGTCCTGCGCAAGAGCACGATGGCGATGCCCCACAAGAAGGCGGCCGCCAGCACCAGCAGCACCGGCACGGACAGGCCGAGATGGGTCGGATCGCAAGCGATGAACACGCCGGCAAAGCCGATCAGCACCGCCAGCCAGCGCAGCATCGGCACTTTTTCGCCGAGCAGGAACACCGAAAGCACGGTGACGATGATCGGGGCCGCGTAATAAACGGTGGTCAGTTCGGCGAGCTGCAGGCTGCGCGCGGCGTTGTAGTAGCAGAGCCACGCAGCAAGCGTGAAGGCACTGCGCACCAGCATCGGCCGCACGATCGGCGAGCGCATCGTGTCGGCAAACAGCTGTCGTCCGCCGATCGCCGCGCACGCGCCCAGAATGGTGATGCTGCGGAAGAACATGATCTGCCAGACGCTCATGCCGACGACCAGCAGCTTGATCGAAGCATCCTGTGTCGAAAACAGCAGATAGGCCGCACCGGTCAGCAGGATGCCTGCAAGAACCCGCTCGCGTGTTTCGAGAATGGCGATATCGGCCATAAGGCGCGTGGGACCAAATTTGCCGGAGCGGCAGAAATGCTGTGAGGAGCGACACAAGGGAGCCGTGAATTCAACTCCCTTGGTACCAAGCTATACGGGCGAAAACCCCTGCGGCGCTACGCCAGTCCGGTGCTTATATTGGGGCACGGGTCCATGGCGAGCTGCACTGTCGCCAAGCCTACTGCGTCGCCTGATAAAGCTCCGAAGCGGCTTCTTTCAGCGCGCGCCGGCCGTCGGACCTGAAATACATCATGTGCCCGCCCTCGACGACATCGAGACGGATGGGCTTGGCATTGGCGAGCGACGGGATCTGGCTCACCAGGTAGCGCGAGGCGAGGTAAGGTGTCACCAGATCGGTGTAGCCGTTAACGATCACGACGCCGAGCGAAGGGTTCAGCGAGCGTGCGCGCTGCAGATCGTCCATCACCCCGGCATAGCCTTGCCGCGAGGCGCCGGTCCCGTAATCCCAATTGTGGCTGATTTCGCCATTGAGCAGCCGATAGCTGACATCGGTGCGAAAATGCAGTTCGTCGCTGATATAGCCGACGAATGCCGACGTCAGCGCCGGCACGCTGCGGTCGAGCACCGGATCCGGGCCGGCGATGCGGGCGCTCTCGGGCGCGATGTCGGCCGTGCCGATCGTGGCGTCATAGGGGCTGAGCACCTTGCCGCTGGCGCGGGCGAACTCCCTTGCGAACAGGCCGGTGGGGATGCGGGCGGAGTTCCGCTGCACCAGGTCGAGCGGCAGGCCGGTGATGTCAGCCACGCGTTGGCTGGCCAGCCGCCTGCCTTGCTCCAGTCCGCTGGTGATTGCCGTGAGGTAATCGCCCATCGCATAATGTTCGACGTCTGCCAGCTTCTCCCGCAACGCGTCGCCGCTGACGCCTTCGGCGCGCAGGCGCACCGCTGCCAGTGAAGGCAGTTCGAGTGCCCAATGCAGCGGCTCGAATTCGTCGGGCTGCACCAGCGTGAACTCCAGCGCCGGGGAGATCAGCACGATGCCGTTCGGACTGATGCCGATATCTTCCTGCAACGTCCTGGCGAGCAGCGCTGCGCGGAACCCGCCATAGCTTTCGCCGGCGAGGAACAGTGGCGACCCGGTGCGGCCGTTCTGCGCGAGATAGAGCCGGATGAAGGCGCCTATCGAGCTGGCATCCTGGTTTACGCCCCAGAAATCGCGCGTGTCCTGACCCGGTGCCTCGCGGCTATAGCCTGTTCCCACCGGATCGACGAAGACGAGATCGGTCATGTCGAGCCAGCTGTCCGGATTGTCGATCAGTCTTTGCGGTGACGGCAGGAATTCGCCGTCGGCTCCCGTCGCGATTATCCGTGGACCGAGTGCGCCGATATGCAGATAGGCGGACGCTGCTCCAGGGCCGCCGTTGAACACGAAGGTGATCGGCCGCTGCTGGTCTTTGGCCCCGCTTGCCGGCGGCTCCAGTGTGTAGGCGACGTAGAAGATCTCCGCCGTGACGTCGCCCTTGCCCGATAGCAGCGACAGGGTCGCCGCCTTTGCCTGGTAATCCAGCTTGCGCCCGGCCAGCGTGATCGAATGGTTGGTGGTCTGCGGCGGCGGCAGCAGGGATAGCACGCCGCCCGAGGGCGCCGGCCGCTCCGCCGTTTCAGCCAGGACGGGCTGCGCCAGGACGGCGAGTATCGGCAGGATAAGGCAGATCAGTTTCAATTTGACCGGCATGATGGCTCCGCGACAACGACTCCCGCATAGGTATGGCCGAGAGGGTCGAAGTCAAAGGAAATGGCTGATTTGAACTTGCAACGGCTTGCGCTAGAACCGGATGATTTCAGGTCGATCGACCTGAAATCTCAATCCGGCTCTAAATCAAACAGATAGAGCATGATGCCGTCCGAAAACCGCTTCACACTTTTCGGCATCATGCCTAGTATGAATTGGAATGCAGTCGAACCTTTCCCTCGATCAGTTTGGGCGCTGGAGCGGCGGTGTCGCCGCTGCGGCCGTTGCCGTGACACCCGAAGAATTGTCGGCTCTTTTCACGGCAGCGGCGAGCGAGTTGCTTGGCTCCGACCGCGCCTATGTCGGCTTTTACCGTCGCGACATCACATCCCTGACCATCGACGATGCCGGTCCCGATCGCTGGAACCGCGACTACGATGCACGACTGTATCGCCAGGATCCCTTCTTCCAGAGGTTCGCCAGCACAAGGCAGGATTTCCTGTTGCCGCTGTCGGCACTCCGCAATGGCGACTTCCAGCGGACTCCCTACTATCGCGAATTCTTCGGCCCTTCCGACAGTTTCGACGAGATCACCGGCGTGTTCAATCTCGACCGGCTGACCGCTGGCTATGTCACTTTTCTCAGGCGAAACGGGGCAGAACCGTTTGGCGAGCAGGATCTGGCGACGGCTTGCGCGGCAAGCAGCGCGACAAGGCTCATTTTGGAAAGATTGCTCCATCTGTGCCGCTTCCGGCACAAGGGCGCCGCAATCGGTGACGCTCGCTCGCGGCTGAGCAGGCGCGAGACCGAGATTGCACGACATCTGGTCGATGGTGGCAACGCCAAGACGATTTCGCGATGCCTCGCCATCTCGCCCGGGACCGTCCGCAACCACATCAAGCAGATCTATCGCAAGCTCGGCGTGCACTCCCAGGTCGAGTTGCTGGCGGCCATCCGCGAAGCCGCTTGAGCCTGACGGCTTCCGCCCGGCTCTGTCTTTTTGCTTTGACGCAATTCCCAAGGGAAAGCGCTACGCGCTTTTCCCGGGAAAACCGCTGCGCACTTTTTCTGGAATTGCTCTATTGTCCCGTCACGATGCGCGTCCACATGCGGTTTTGGGATCGCAGCAGCTTTGGGTCGTTGTTGTCCACCACGAACAGTTTGGCCTTCACGGCATCAGGCGGAAAGACGCCGGGGTCGCTGGCTATGGCCTTGTCCATCAGCGGCAGGGACTCCGGTATCGCATTGGCGTAGGAGACATAGCTGGAATTGGCCGCGGCGATATCGGGCCGCAGATTGAAGTTGATCCAGGCCTGGGCGTTGTCGGGATGCGGCGCATCTTTCGGTACCGCCATCGTATCGAAGTTGATGAGCGTGCCTTCTTTGGGGATGGAATAGGCGATCTCCAGCTTCTTCACGGATTCCGCCGCACGGGTCCTTGCCTGGAGTATGTCGCCCGACCAGCCCAACACCACACAGATGTCACCGTTGGCGAGGTCGTTGATGTATTTCGACGAATGGAAATAGCGGATGTAGGGCCGCACCTTGACCAGCAGGTCCTCGACCTTGGCCAGGTCGTCGGGACTGGTCGATTTGGGGTTGATGTGAAGGTAGTTCATCGCCATCGGGATGACTTCAGCCGGCGCATCGATGATAGCCACACCGCAATCGGACAGCTTCTTGACCACATCGACGTCGAAGACCATGGCGAAGGAATCTGTCGGCCCGTCCGGCAGCCGCTGCTTCACCGCAGCGACGTTGTAGCCAATGCCGTCGGTGACCGCCATATAGGGCACTGCATGCAGGTTCTGCGGGTCGGCGCCGGCGATCAGCGCGAGGGCTTGCGGATCGATCTTCGAGTGGTTCGCAAGCTTCGATTTGTCGAGTTCCAGGAAAGCCCCTGCTTTGACCTGGTTCTTGAGGAACGGATAGGCCGAAGGGTAGACCACGTCATATCCGGAGCCGCCGGTGAGCAGCTTGGTCTCAAGCACCTCGTTGCCGTCATAGACGTCGTAACGAACCTTGATTCCCGTTTCCTTCTCGAATTTCTCGGCCGTGTCCGGCGCGATGTAGTCGGACCAGTTGTAGACGTTGACGATCTTTTCCTCGTCCGCCGAAGCCGCATTTGCGCAGACGCCGCAGGCAAGCAGGGTTGAGAAGATCAGAGCGCGCATGAATGTCCTCCGTTTTCGCTATGTGTTCTCGGCATGCTCCGTCCCTCAACGTCGTTGCGGGGCATAGACCGGCAAGGTGATGCAGGCGACATTGCCGCCGCCCAGCAGGATCTCTCGCGAGTTTTCGATGCCGACTATTCGGTGGTCGGGAAACAGCTCGGCCAGCGTCCGCTTGGCCTTCACATCGAGATCGCAGCCGAACTCCGGCACCACCACGACGCTGTTGCCCGGATAGTAGTTGATGTAGCTCGCCGCGATCCGGTTTCCGGCCGGTCGCGCCCAGGTCGAATCCAGCCGGTCCACGCTGTCGCTTTCTTCCGGTGCCATCTCGATCGGCAAGGGGTGGGGCAGCCGGTGAACTTCCAGCGCGCGGCCCTTCGCATCACGAGCCGAACGCAACACCGCCTCGGCTTCGCGCACGATCTCATATTGTGGGTCGTCCCGATTGTCGGTCCAGCTCAGCACGACCACGCCGGGGCGCAAGAAGCAGCAGACGTCGTCGACATGGCCGTCGGTCTCGTCGAAGGCAAAGCCGCGTGGCAGCCAGATGACGGTGTCGACACCGAGATAGTCGCCAAGCTGGCGCTCCACCTCGGCCTTGCCGAGATGAGCGTTGCGATTTCGGTTGAGCAGGCATTGCTCCGTCGTGATGAGCGTGCCCTGACCGTCGCACTGCAACCCGCCACCCTCGGCGATCAGAGGTGCGCGGTAGCGATCCATGTTCTCGATTTCGAGCACTTTTTGCGCCGCAAGGTCATCCAGGTCCCATGGCGAATAGAGGCCGCCGTCAAAACCGCCATAGGCGTTGAAGATCCAATCGACGCCACGCACGTCGCCTTGATCGTTGACGACGAAATTGGGACCGCTGTCGCGCAGCCAGGAATCGTTGGTGGACATTTCCACGACGCGCACATGACCGGGCAATCGCGCTCGGGCATTCTGCCACTGGCGAGCAGAAGCCGCCACCGTCACCGGCTCGCTTTGCGCGATCGCCGCGGCGACATCGGCGAACAGTTTTTGCGCGGGCTTGGCGCCGAGGCGCCAGGTGTCCGGCCGCTCCGGCCAGATCATCCAGCAGCCTGACTTGGGTTCGAATTCGCCGGGCGCGCGAAACCCATCCTGTTTCGGCCTTGTCGAGAGGGTTCGAGGCATCAGGGACCGCCGGGAAATGGAGTGATGACTTGCCCGGATCAGACTTTTTTGGGACCTTGTCCGTCAATGTCCCATTTGGGATATCGGTGTAGGCGGCTGGCACCTGTTGCGGAATGGCATTGCCTTCCCAAGGTGATCGGCGCAAATCTTGACCGGACGGCGCATGCCGGTGACGCAAGCAGTCGACGAAAGGGGAAAGCGGATGGATGCGACCGAACTGAAGGCCATGCAGGCGCCGCTGAAGCAGGCCTATCGTGACGACGCTTCGCAGGCCATGATCACGCTTCGCGCCAAGGGCTCGATCGACGACCAGTCGGTTGCCTGCAAGGTGGAGACGGGTAGGGCGCTCGCCATCGCCGGCCTGCATCCGGCAACAGGCGGCTCAGGCCTTGAGCTCTGCTCGGGCGACATGCTGCTGGAGGCGTTGGTCGCCTGCGCTGGGGTGACGCTGAAGGCGGTGGCGACGGCGCTCGAGTTCAAACTCGGCGCCGCCACGGTGGAGGCTGAAGGCGATCTCGATTTTCGCGGCACGCTCGGTGTCGCCAAGGATGCGCCGGTCGGCTTTCGCGCCATCCGGCTCAATTTCAACCTCGACACCGATGAGCCGCAGGAGCGGATAGACTCGCTGCTGAAGCTGACCGAGCGTTATTGCGTGGTATTCCAGACCATCAGCCAGAAGCCGGAACTGACGGTCAGCGCACGCCGCTGATGCCTACTGTGCTGACGGTTCTTCGGCGTCACCCTCGTCGGTGAAGGGCGAGGCGCTCGGCACGCATTGCACCGACCAGCCGGCCGGTGTCGGCTGCTTCTGATATTCGGTGATGGCGGCGGTGCATTGTTCGCGCTTGTCGAAGGTGCTGGGCAGCACGACCATGCCGCCTTGCGGACCGGCGATTACCAGATACCAGACCAACGCTGCTGCGGTCGTAGCCATGGGGATTTCCTTGTTCTGCCAGTTGGGCGCTTGTTGTGGGAGTCGCGGTGACCCTACCAACTCCAAGGAAATGACGAAAGCATGACCGCGGCACAGCTTCCCGCCGCCAAATCACAGCCGCGTGATGTGACGGCGGGTTTCCCAGCCCGATTTCGAAGCGCAATCGGCTCAGTTGGTGGCAAAACAATAGAACAAGCCATCGCCCCCGGTGCCCTTCAGCGCCTCTTGGCTGCAGCCGCCGCGCGAGGCGTGCGAGGAATTCCAGGATTTGGCGGCTGCCGAATCGTCGAGGCCGGTACGGTCGTGATGGCCCATCATCGCGGCGCCTTCCGCCCCGCTCATCGTCCAGTCGCCGCAGGTCTGGTCGGCGATCTTGGTGCCGTCAGACTTGGAGCCGGTCAGCACGTCGTGGCGGTTCGGCGTGTCACCGCGGCCGTTGACCACTTCGCCTTTTTCGTTGAGCGCCGTCTGCTTGGTGATGCCGTTGGCATCGCTGTGCAACGAGGCGACGTCGTCAGCGATCTTGACGCCCTTGGCGTTCACCCACGGCCCCTTGCCGATGCGGTCGCGGGCGTCAGTGTCGCTGGTCGACAGATAGGCAGCCCAACTCTTGCCGGTGACACCGGCGGCTTCCGCCAGCGATGCGCAATGCGCGTCGGCGCCCTTGAGGCCGCCGAGGTCGGCACCCTTGCCGGAACCGACACTGGTGACGAAGAAGCTCATCTTGGCATCTTGCGAGTAAGCGGCGCCCGCGGCTGCGATCAGGATGGCCGCGGTGGCGAGAAGCAGTTTGCGCATGGTGGTTCCTCCGGTTTGGGCTTCGACTACGTCGAAGAAACGTTTCCGGAGGCCTGTTTAATCCCTACGCATGTCGCTTAAAAGTGCGCAGCGGTTTTTGGGAAACCGACATGCGTCAAAAAAAGGCTCAAGTTTTATTCCGGCTGCCTATAGGCGACGAAGCGATTGTGCTTGGCCTGGAAGATCAATCCGGTCTCTTTCAGGTCCGGGCTGGCCAGCGGCACGATGCGTTTGGCGATCTCGGAGGGATGCGGCAACGTCTCGGGATCTTCGCCCGGCACTGCCTGGGCACGCATGGCGGTGCGGGTGGCGCCGGGGTCAGCGGCGTTCACCCTGAGCGGCAGGCTCTGCGTCTCATGCGCCCAGGAGCGCATCATCGTCTCCACCGCGGCCTTGGATGCCGCGTAGGGTGCCCAGAAGGCGCGCGCCGAGTGCGCGGCGTTGGAAGACAGGATGATCGCGCGGCCAGCATCGGAGAGCCGCAGCAGAGGGTCGACCGAGCGGATCAGCCGCCAGGTCGAGGTGACGTTGATGGTCATCACCTTCTCGAAGGTTTTTGCTTCGACATGACCGATCGGCGAGATGACGCCGAGCACGCCGGCATTGGCGACGAGAATGTCGAGCTTGCCCCAGCGTTCGTGGATGGCGCCGCCCAGGCGGTCGATGCCGGCCATGTCAGCGAGGTCGAGCGGCACCAGTGTCGCCTGGCCGCCGGCCGCCTTGATCTGGTCGTCGAGCTCTTCCAGCCCGCCGACAGTACGAGCCACCGCAATGACATGCGCGCCGGCGGCAGCCAATTCCTTGGCAATGAAATAGCCGATGCCGCGCGAGGCGCCGGTGACGACCGCAACGCGGCCGGAAAGGTCGAGGGTCATGCGATGGATTCCGGGAATTGACTAACGCTGATGGCGGTCCGGCCTACGTCCCGCTTGTCGCCAGCAGCGACAGCGTGCGCACATTGTCGTGGCCTTCGAAGTCGAGCAGGCGGGTCGGGTACTGGCCGGTGAAGCAGGCATCGCAGAATTGCGGCTGGTCGTTGTCGCGGCTGGCCTCGCCGACCGCGCGGTAGAGCCCGTCAATGGTGAGGAAGCCGAGCGAATCGACGCGGATGAACTCGGCCATCTCCTCGATCGACATGCGCGACGCCAGGAGCTTCGATTTCTCCGGCGTGTCGACACCGTAGAAGCAGGAGGCGCGTGTCGGCGGTGAGGCGATGCGCATATGCACCTCCTTGGCGCCGGCGTCGCGCACCATCTGCACGATCTTCTGGCTGGTGGTGCCGCGCACGATGCTGTCGTCGACCAGAACCACGCGCTTGCCTTCGATCATGCGGCGGTTGGCATTGTGCTTCAGCTTGACGCCCATATGGCGGATCGAATCGCCCGGCTGGATGAAGGTGCGGCCGACATAATGATTGCGGATGATACCGAGCTCGAAGGGAATGCCGGCCGCCTGGCTGAAGCCGATCGCCGCCGGCGTGCCCGAATCCGGCACCGGCACGACGATGTCGGCCTCGACCGGGCTTTCGACCGCCAGCTCGGCGCCGATACGCTTGCGCACCTCATAGACGTTGCGGCCTTCGACCGAGGAATCCGGCCGCGCGAAATAGACATATTCGAAGATGCAGAAGCGGGTCTTCTGCGGCTCGAAGGGGAACAGGCTCTCGATGCCCTTGGACGTGACGACGACCATCTCGCCGGGCTTCAGGTCGCGCACGAAACGCGCACCGATGATGTCGAGCGCGCAGGTTTCGGAGGCCAGGATCCAGGCGCCGTCGAGATCGCCCAGCACCAGCGGCCGGATGCCGAGCGGATCGCGGCAGCCGATCATCTTCTTGGCCGTCATCGCCACCAGGGAAAAAGCGCCCTCGACCTGCCGCACCGCATCGATGAAACGCGAGTTCAAATCGCGCTCCTTGCTGGTGGCGACGAGGTGCAAAAGCGTCTCGGTATCGGAGGTGGAGGAGAAGATCGCGCCTTGCTTCTGCAGCGCGCGCTGCACGGTCATGGCGTTGGTCAGATTGCCGTTGTGGGCGACGGCGAAACCGCCATCGGCCAATTCGGCGAAAAAGGGCTGGATGTTGCGCATGCCGGCGCCACCCGTGGTGGCGTAGCGCGTATGGCCAATGGCGCGGTTGCCTTGCAGGCTGTCGATGACGCGCTGCTTGGTGAAGGTGTCGCCGATCAGGCCGACATGGCGTTCGACATGGAACTGGCTGCCGTCATAGGAAACGATGCCGGCCGCTTCCTGGCCGCGATGCTGCAGCGCATGCAGGCCCAATGTAACGATGGCCGCAGCGTCCTGCCGGCCGAAAATGCCGAACACACCGCATTCGTCGTGGAAATGGTCGTCGGCCTCGGCGGAAAGCACGTCGTCTGCGTCTGCCATCTTAAGCTCCGCTAAAATCGCCATATAATGCGGGTTCGCGCCGAAAGCAACGCGGGCCGTGCGGTCGTTCACACCATCGTCAGATCCTGACGCCGTTTTTCGGCGTCAGTTTGCCGGTGCCGCCGGTGCCGGAGCGGCCGGGGCGTTGTTCGCCGGTGGTGTTGCGTCATTGTCGTCAGGCGCCGGCGCGTTGGTATCGTCGCCGCCCGCCGGAGCATCCGCGGCCGGTGCGTCCGGAGCAGCTGGCGTCTCGGCGGCCGGCTGATTCGGATTGAGCTTCTTGAGGATCGCGTTTTCCGGATCCTCGGGCAGCAGGCTTTCGAGCTTGGCGCCGATTTGTTCGAGCAGCGGCCGCGATTTGGCCTCGGTGACCCAGGCTGGTGCCTTGGCGCCGGCCAGCCAGTTGAAGAACAGCAGGGCGACGGCAACGACCAGGATGCCGCGCGCGGCGCCGTAAAGGAAACCGAGCGTACGATCGAGCGCGCCGATCCGGGAATCGATGATCCAGTCGGCGAGCTTCATGGTGATGACCGAGACGACGATCAGCGCGATGATGAAAACCACGCCGGCGGCGGCCGCCATGGCGACCTTTTCATTCTCGATGTAGGGAGCGAGGTAAGGCACGACCGGCTTGTAGAAGAAGAACGCCGCCGCTGCCGCCGCTGCCCAGGAGACGACGGACAGGACTTCGCGCGAGAAGCCGCGAACCATGGCGAGCATCGCCGAAACCAGAGTGAAGCCGACGAGAATTCCGTCAAGCAGCGTAATCGGCATGTCTTTCGCCCCACTCCATGAGCCGCATTATAGCGCCGAACATCGGGCTCTGGGTCCGATGCTCTAGTCTTCTTCGTCCACGCGGCTTCGGCGTGAGCCGGCTATGCGTGCCACGAGGTCGGCAAGCTCGGTCGGCTGGAAAGAACCGGCCCCGATCCCCCCGGCCAGTTCCCCGCTGCCCGAGGGCAGAACCGCGCTTCCAAAACCCAGCTTTTCGGCTTCCTTGAGGCGCTGTTGCGCATGCGCAACCGGCCTCACGGCGCCCGAAAGGCTGATTTCGCCGAAATAGACGCAATCGGCGGGAAGGGCAAGACCGGTGAGCGAGGAAACCAGGGCGGCCGCCACTGCGAGATCTGCCGCGGGCTCCGAAATCCGGTAGCCGCCGGCGACATTGAGATAGACATCATGGCTGCCGAATCGCACCCCGCAATGGGCTTCGAGAACCGCCAGGATCATCGACAGCCGGGCGCCGTCCCAGCCTACGACGGCGCGGCGCGGCGTGCCGAGCGAGGAGGGTGCGACCAGTGCCTGGATCTCGACCAGCACCGGCCTTGTCCCCTCCATGCCGGCGAAAACCGCCGCCCCCGGCGATTTGGCATGGCGTTCGCCAAGAAAAAGCTCGGACGGATTGGCGACCTCGCGCAGGCCCTTGTCCGACATTTCGAAGACGCCGATCTCGTCGGTCGGTCCAAAACGGTTCTTCACGGTGCGCAGGATGCGGTAGTGGTGGCCGCCTTCGCCTTCGAAGTAGAGCACGGCGTCGACCATGTGCTCGACGACGCGCGGCCCGGCGATCTGGCCTTCCTTGGTGACATGGCCGACCAGTACGATCGCCGCACCCGTGGATTTCGCATAGCGGATCATCGCCTGGGCGGCGGCGCGCACCTGGGTGACGGTTCCGGGTGCCGAATCGGCAAGGTCGGTCCACAGCGTCTGGATCGAATCCAGGATGACGAGATCAGGCCGCTTGCCGTCGGCGATCGTCGCCAGGATGTCCTCGACATTGGTCTCCGCAGCCAGTTCCACCGGAGAAGTGGCGACGCCAAGCCGCTGTGCCCGCAGCCTGATCTGCGCGACCGCCTCTTCGCCCGAGACATAGACGATGCGGTGGCCTTTTGATGCCAGCGCCGCGGCCGCCTGGGTGAGCAGCGTCGACTTGCCGATGCCGGGATCGCCGCCGACCAGCAGCGCCGAGCCGCGCACGAAACCGCCGCCGGTGGCGCGATCGAGTTCGCCAATGCCCGAGATGATGCGTGGCGCGTCCTCGATATCGCCGGACAGCGTGGTCAGCACCACGGCGCGTCCCTTGCGGGCGTTGCGCGTGTTGGCTGGTCCTGAGCCGATGCCGCCGGACGTGCCTTCCTCGACCAGCGTGTTCCACTCGCCACAGGCATCGCATTTGCCGGCCCAGCGCTGATGCACCGATCCGCAACTTTGGCAGATGAATTGGACGCGCGATTTGGCCATCAGAGAGATGCCACGCGGTGACAGGCTGGCGGGGCAGCGCCCCCCTCTGACCTGCCGGCCATCTCCCCCTCGAGGGGGGAGATTTGCAGCTTCAGCGCTTGCGCCTTCTTTTCAACGCCAA
This sequence comes from Mesorhizobium sp. BR1-1-3, assembly GCF_020165455.1. Lineage (NCBI taxonomy): Bacteria > Pseudomonadati > Pseudomonadota > Alphaproteobacteria > Hyphomicrobiales > Phyllobacteriaceae > Mesorhizobium > Mesorhizobium sp. BR1-1-3. The sequence goes on along the minus strand of NZ_JAIUIC010000001.1, from coordinate 831,579 downwards.
AAATTGGCGAAAGCGTCGATGCCATCCGATCTCCCCCCTTGAGGGGGAGATGTCCGGCAGGACAGAGGGGGGCGCCAAGGAATGGGACCTGTCTCAATAGGTCACTCGAACCTTTCCGGCAGATGATGCTCCTCGGCGAGGTCGGAGAAGCGGGTGAACTCGCCCTGGAAGGCAAGGCTGACGGTGCCGGTCGGTCCATGGCGCTGCTTGGCTATGATCACTTCGGCCTTGCCCTGGACCTCGATCATCTTCGTCTCCCATGCGAGATGCTCGGGCGTGCCTTTCTCCGGCTCCTTGTTCTTGATGTAATATTCCTCGCGGTACACGAACAGCACGACGTCGGCGTCCTGCTCGATCGAGCCCGATTCGCGCAGGTCGGACAGCTGCGGATGTTTGTCGTCGCGGCTTTCGACCTGACGCGAGAGCTGTGAGAGCGCGATGATCGGCACGCCCAACTCCTTGCCGAGCGCCTTCAGTCCGGTGGTGATCTCGGTGATTTCCTGGACGCGGTTCTGCGACGCCTTGGCAGATGAACCCTGCATCAGCTGGATATAGTCGATGACCATCAGGTCCAGCCCGCGCTGGCGCTTGAGGCGGCGGGCGCGCGCCGCGAGCTGGGCGATCGAGATACCACCCGTCTGGTCGATGTAGAGCGGGCGCTTGTGGTTCTCCTGCGTGTAGGCGACAAGCTTGCCGAAATCGGCTTCCGTCAAATCGCCGCGCCGGATTTTCGACGATGGAATCTCGGTCTGCTCGGAGATAATGCGGGTGGCCAGCTGCTCGGACGACATTTCAAGCGAGAAGAAGCCGACGACGCCGCCATTGGCCGCCTTGACGGAGCCGTCGGCCTGTTGGGCAGGCTCATAGGCGGCAGCGATGTTGTAGGCGATGTTGGTGGCCAGCGACGTCTTGCCCATGCCTGGGCGGCCGGCGATGATGATCAAATCCGAAGGCTGCAGGCCACCCATGCGATGGTCGAGATCGCGCAGGCCGGTGGCAATGCCGGACAGGTGGCCATCGCGCATATAGGCCGCGCTGGCCATGTCGACGGCATTCTTCAACGCATCGGAAAAGCTTTCGAAACCGCCATCGTAGCGGCCGTTTTCGGCCAGCTCGAACAGCCGCCGCTCGGCATCCTCGATCTGTTCGCCGGGTGCCATGTCGACCGGCGCGTCATAGGCGATGTTGACCATGTCTTCGCCGACGGTGATCAGCGCGCGGCGCGTCGCAAGGTCATAGATGGCGCGGCCATAGTCGGTGGCGTTGACGACGGTCACAGCCTCGACCGCCAGCCGCACGACATATTGCGCCATCGTCATGTCGCCAACCTTCTCGTCGGCCGGCAGGAAGGTTTTCAGTGTGATCGGCGTCGCCACCTTGCCCATACGGATGAACTCGGACGCCACCTCATAGATCTTGCGGTGCAGCGGCTCGTAGAAATGGCTGGCCTTGAGGAAGTCAGAGACGCGGTAGAAGGCGTCGTTGTTGACGAGGATGGCGCCGAGCAGCGCCTGCTCAGCCTCGATGTTGTTTGGCGCTTCACGATAAAGCGGTGTTTCCGCGACGCCGAATTTTCGCGCTGCCTCTGCCATGATATCCCCGATTTCAATCCCGGCCTTTCGATATCAGAACGTGATGAGTCGGTGCTGACCTTTCTGCATCACTACCCAACCAAAGAACCTTGATGCCCGTTGTTCACAGGAACAACCAATCGTCCACAGGAGAGTATTCGCCTGCCCCGATTCCGGTTGACTCGACAGGGCGTGGATCTCTATCTGACTCGTCGGAACAAAGCAAGAACAATGGCGCTGTTCATTTTGCGATGTTGTCCAGCCTGTCGCCCCAGTCCAGTCGCCGGGCCAACTTGAAGTCGGCGCCGTCGCGCTTGGTGAACAAGCGCTCGGCGGCGGTGCCGTCGTCCTGGCAAAGCTTGAGCAGAACCTTGCCGGAGCCGGATTTCGGTGGCGCAAGAACTCGTGCCTGGTGTGATGTGGGGCCGTCGCGAGAAGCCGCGACGTAGATGAATTTCTCGTCTTCCCACGGCACGTCGGCATCCTTGGCCAGCCGATGCAGGCGCGAGCGGGCGACGCGGCGGGAAAAATGGCACCAGTCGGGCTGGACCAGCGGGCAGGGCGCCTGATGCGCGCAAGGCGCAAGCACATGCGCGCCCGCCTCGATCAGCTGCCGGCGCACGGCAAGGATGCGCTGCCAGCCGGCGGGGGTGCCGGGCTCGACGATCAGGAGCGTGTCGCCAGTGAGTTGCCAGAGCCGGTCGATGAGTTTCGGCTGCGATGCCGGCGCGATTTCATCGAGCACATAAGCGCACGTGACCAGATCGGCCGGCTCGATGTCAGCAAGGTCGATGGTGGCATCACCGGCCAGCCATCTGGTCTGGGCGGCAATAGTGTTGCCGGCAAGCGTCTCGCCGACCTTACGCACGGCGGCACTGGCTTCGAACAACACCGCCTGTTCGAGATCGGGCCACAGATCGGTCGCGGCCCAAAGCACCGTGCCAGGGCCGGCGCCGACATCGAGCAAGGTCCTGGGCTGAAAGGCAGGCTTGGCGTCGCTCAGCGCGTCGAGGCTGGAACGGATCGCGGCATAGGTCGCCGGCAGCCGCGTCGCCAGATAGGCCTTCACCGCCAGATCCTCGGCCATGTGCAGACGGCCGTCGCGCAACTCGGCGCGGTAGCGGTCGGACAGCGTCTTTGCCGCTTGCTTGAGTACCGCCAGCGGAACGTTTTCGAGCAGACGCTCGACACCTTGGCGAAGGGAGGCAGGCAACTCCATCTCAAGCGCCCCGCGGGACGAGAAGGATCACCGAAGCACCGGCAATGCAGAGCGCGGCACCGGCAAGATCCCAGCGGTCGGGGCGAACGCCTTCAACCAGCCACAGCCAGCCAAGCGACGCCACGATGTAGATGCCGCCATAGGCGGCGTAGGCGCGACCGGCGGCTGACGTGTCGACCAGCGCCAGCAGGAAGCCAAACAGGGCAAGCGAGGCGAGGCCGGGAAGCAGCCAAAGCGGCGACTTCTCCAGCCGCCACCAGGCCCAGAATGAAAAGCAGCCGGCGATCTCGGCCAGAGCGGCGGCGGCATAGAGGACAAAGGTCATGAAAAAGGTCCCGCGACGGTCACGGGACCTTTTTCAGTGCAGGCGCCGGCAATGGCAAGCGGCAATGCTATTCCTGGTCGGCAACCTTGCGGCGGCGAGCCGGCTTGGCGGCCGGGCTCTTTTTGACGGGAGCCGTTTCACGATGCCCCATATCGCGCATCTCGAGCGCTTTTTCGCATTTGGCCATGTAGTCGCGTGTCATCGGCAGCGTATCGTTCTTCTTGGCGATCTGGATCTGGAAGATCACCAGATCCTGCCAGCGGAAGGCGGCTTCCGAGGCCGCCAGATAGAATTCCCACATGCGGCAGAAGCGCTCGTCATAGATCGCCTTGGCCTTGTCGCGATTGGCGGCGAAGCGCTCGCCCCAGTGCTTCAGCGTGTCGGCATAGTGGAGCCGCAGGATCTCGACGTCGGTGACGACCAGGCCCGACTTCTCGATCGCAGGCATCACTTCCGACAGCGACGGGATGTAGCCGCCCGGGAAGATGTATTTGCGGATGAAGGCGCTGGTCGCCCACGGCACGCCGGAACGGCCGATCGTGTGCAACAGCATGACGCCATCCGGCTTGAGCAGCGTCGCGCTCTTGTCGAAGAACGTACGGTAGTGGTTGACGCCGACATGCTCGAACATGCCGACCGAGACGATGCGGTCGAAACGCTCGTTGAGTTCGCGGTAGTCCTTCAGCTCGAAATGCACGCGGCTTTCCAGCCCTTGCGCATGCGCCCGGTCGGTGGCGACGCCATGCTGCTCGGTCGACAGCGTCACGCCTTGCACGTCGACGTCGAACGCCTTGGCGAGATAGAGGCCAAGCCCGCCCCAGCCGGAGCCGATGTCGAGCACCGTCTGGCCGGCCTTCAGCCGGAGCTTGGCGGCGATGTGGCGTTTCTTGGCGGCCTGCGCCTCGTCGAGCGTCATGTCCGGCTGCTCGAAATAGGCGCAGGAATATTGCATGTCCTCGTCGAGGAAGAGCCGGTAGAGATCGCCCGACAGATCGTAGTGGCGCTGCACGTTGCGCCGCGAGCGCGAGGCGGTGTTGATCTGCTGCAGCCGGCGGAAGGCGTGGCGCAGGCCTTCGATGGCCTTCGACCAGGTGGCGTCGATGCCGCCGCTGCCCATGTTCTGGAAGGCGATGCGCATCACGCCCAGCACGCCGCCCTCGAGAATGTCGAGTTCGCCGTCCATGTAGGCTTCAGGCACCGCCAGCATCGGATCGAAGGTGATGGCGCGCTCGGCATGCGCGGTTTTGATGTGCATGTGCACCGGTTCGCCGCTGCCGTCGCCGAAAACCACCGCCGTGCCCTTGGGGCCGGTTACCCTAAGATTGCCGGTGCGCACCAAGCGGTCGAGAACGCGCTTCAACAGAATATTCATGACCAAATGTCCCCTCTCGGCCAGACAGGCTGCCTTGGCGCGTGACCGCGAAAATCGGGATCGATTTCGCCGGAGATCTTGCGCCGAACCAAAGTTGCACAGCGTGCTTTGCGCGGCCAAAGGACGCGCGACGCCATAGTCTGCAACAATATATAGGGGTTCGAAAAGTTCCATTTGGCACAAAAATGCCCGGGCGCGAGGCCCGGGCATTGGTCCAGCATGGCTGGATGACGGCAAAGTGATCGGAGCTTGGCGTCAAGTCGTGATCAGCCCCATGGCTCCGATCGCTTGCGACGTGTGATCAGGCGTTGTCTTCGTCGCCCTCGAACTCGGTGTTCGGATCGAAGAAGTTCTCCGGCCGGGCGTTGTCGTTGATGTCGTCGCCATAGATGGCTTCGGCGGTGGTCAGCGTCTCGCCCTTGGCCTGGCGCTCGGCTTCGTCGGCCGTGCGGGCGATGTTGAGCGTGACGGTGACCTCGACTTCCGGATGCAGCGCGATCGCCACATTGGTGACACCGATGGTCTTGATCGGCTGGTTGAGCAGGATCTGGTTGCGGTTGATCGAAAAACCTTCCGCCGTCAGCAGATCGGCGATGTCGCGGGTCGAAACGGAACCGTAAAGCTGACCGGTTTCGCCGGCGGAGCGAACGGCGATGAAGCTCTTGCCGTCGAGCTTTTCAGCGACCTGGGCCGCTTCCGACTTGCGCTCGAGGTTGCGGGCTTCAAGCTGGGCGCGCTGGCCTTCGAACTTCTTCTTGTTGGCTTCGTTGGCGCGCAGCGCCTTGCCCTGCGGCAGCAGGAAGTTACGGGCAAAGCCGTCCTTGACCTTGACGGTATCGCCCATCTGGCCGAGGCGGGAAACGCGTTCGAGAAGAATGACGTCCATGGATTTGTTCCTTTGGTTGGACGCCAATCGATCGATGAGATCGGCGCCGAATGTCTTGGGAACAGGTCAGGAAGCTTGAGCGCCTTTGGCGCTGGTGTCGCTGTCCTGCCTGTGCGGCAGTTAGAGGTTTTGACCTCAACCCGGGATTTGATGTTCAACCCTGCGGCGCCCGTCGCCGTGGGAGAAGAGCGGGCGGCGAACCGCCCGCATTTGAGATATTAGCGAACCACGTAGGGCAGCAGGCCGAGGAAGCGGGCGCGCTTGATCGCCTTGGCGAGTTCGCGCTGCTTCTTCTGGCTGACGGCGGTGATGCGCGACGGCACGATCTTGCCACGCTCGGAAATGTAGCGCTGCAGCAGACGCACGTCCTTGTAGTCGATCTTGGGCGCGTTGGCGCCGGAGAACGGGCAGGTCTTGCGGCGGCGATGGAACGGGCGCCGGGTCGGGATCTGATTGATGTCGACCATTATTCTGCACCCCCTTCAAAGCCTTCGCGCGGACGGCGCGGACCACGATCGGCACCGGCGTCGCCGAACGAGCGCGGCGGACGATCGCCACGGTCGCCGCGATCACGATCGCCGAACGAACGCGGACCACGATCGCCACGGTCACGGTCGCCGAAGCCGCCGCGTTCCGAGCGCTCTTCGCGCTTCTGCATCATGGCCGACGGGCCTTCCTCATGCGCCTCGACCTTGATGGTCAGGAAACGCAGCACGTCTTCGGACAGGCCCATCTGGCGCTCCATCTCGTTGAGCGCGGCCGCCGGGCAATTCAGGTCCATCAGCGTGTAGTAAGCCTTCCGGTTCTTGTTGACCCGGTAGGTGAGGGACTTCAGTCCCCAGTTCTCGACCCGGCCGACGGACCCGCCATTTGCGGAGATGACACCCTTGTACTGTTCGACAAGCGCATCGACCTGCTGCTGCGAGAGGTCCTGCCGGGCAAGAAACACATGTTCGTAAAGAGCCATTATGTCTTATGCCTTTCTTCGTTTCTCTCCCGGTTCCCGGCGGCAAAAGCCTCTGCAACTTCTCTGACCCGCAAACCCTCGAGGGGCAGGGGGAAGAAAGGAGCATGACGAGACGGTCGAGAGCGGAGACACGGGAGGCGGAAGCACTTCCGGCTTCACACGAAGGTTCTGAAAAACCTCCGGCCCTCCGTTCAGCCCCCAGCAAGGACCGGCAGATTGCGGGCGTCTATACAGCAATCCGGCCGCAAAGCAAGGGCAAGCGGCATTCCCGTGTGTCGCAGGCGACGATCGGGAGCAGCAACGGCCGGAGTCGTGGTTTCCGGCAACCACGTCTTAACCACACCAGCAGGTTGTGTGGAGTTGAAGCCTGGCCGTCAACGGTCGATTCATCATGGAAGGCGCAAAAGCCCGGACAACCGCGCAAAAGCGGCAAGCATTTCCGGGGGTAAGGATGCTTCTCAACAAATTCTGGCGCTCGAAGAGCGGCAATTTCACGCTTGTGCTGGGACTGGGTTTGCCGGTCATCCTGACGGCAGTCGCTTTCGCAACCGATGTCTCGACCCTTATGCGGGCCAAGAGCAATTTGCAGAACGCTCTCGATTCGGCAAACCTTGCTTCTTCGCACCTTGGCGATCTCGACATCACCCGCAATGACGCTTTCAACCGCTATTTCCAGGCCAACATCGTCGGTCATGGCGAGCTCGACAATGCGCAGGCGACGTTGACTGTCGACAAGGGCGTCAACTTCGTCAAGACCAAGGCGGTTGCCTCGGCGGACGTCCATCTCAACTTCGCCTTCCTGTTCGGCGACAGCAAGCACATCGTGGTCGATGCCTCGGCGGTCGAATCGAACAACCAGCTCGAAGTCGTGCTGGTGCTGGACAACACCGGCTCGATGGCCGGCGCGCGGATGACGGCGCTGAGGACGGCGACAAAATCGTTGCTCGACACGCTCGAAGCGGCGAAATCGCCAACGCGCAAGATCCGCGCCTCGCTGGTTCCTTTCGTGACGGCCGTCAACGTCAATGGCGACGGCTTCGACCCGTCCTGGATCGACATGGACGGCAAGTCCTCAACCAACGGCGTCAATTTTCCCGTCATCGACGGCAAGCGGCCGAACCACATGGCGCTTTTCAAACAGCTCAAGAAGACCGGATGGGCCGATGCCGGATGGAATGGCACCGGATGGAAAGGTTGCGTCGAGGCGCGGCCAGGCGCTTACAATATCTCCGACACGCCACCCGACCCGGCCAAGCCCGACACGCTGTTCGTGCCCTACTTTGCGCCGGATGATCCCGAAGACGCCCAGAAGCCGTCTGGCTCCTATGGCAATTCGGATAAATACTACAACAACTCCTATCTCAACGATGTCAGCGACAAAACCAGGCTTGCCCAGTCGGGCATCAACATTCTGGGCATCGATCTCAGCAACCTGCTCGGCAATCTCATCGAACTTCTGTCGCCCGATGACAGGGATGCCAGGGAAAAGATCGCCAAATATGTTGCGCCCGCCAAGGAACTCATCACCGAGATCGGCTCTCCCATCACTGTCGGCCCGAACCGTGCGTGTCCGACCCCGGTGGTCCCCCTGACCGACGACTTCGACAAGCTGCGCAAGGCGGCCAGTCAGATGACCGAGTGGAATGGCTCGGGTACCAATGTCTCCGAGGGCCTGTCATGGGGTATGCGTGTGCTGTCGCCCGCCGCGCCCTACACCGACGGAGCGCCGTGGAAGACGCCTGGCATCAGCAAGATCGTGCTGTTGCTCACCGACGGCGAGAACGTCGTCTATGGCGCCAGCGAACAAGAATCGACAAAGTCGGATTACACATCCTATGGCTATCTGGCTGGCGGCCGCTTCGGATCGGACAACCAGACGACCGCTGCGCGCAATGTCGACGGCTGGACCAAAAACGTTTGCACGCAATTGAAGAACGAGGGCGTGCAGATCTACACCATGGTGCTGCAATCCGACACCGCAGCCAACCGTGCGCTTTACAGCGCCTGCGCCTCGGATCCGAGCAACTATTATGCCGTCAACGATCCGACCAAACTGCCGAACGTGTTCCTTCAGATCGCCAACAACTTCACGAAGCTGCAATTGACGAACTGAACACGCGACCCGAGACGGACCAGCAGGCTCCGCGGGAATCGCTGGCCTCAACTCGTATGCGCGGCGACAATCTTGTCGACCGTTTCGGGGAAGAAGTCGGGCGCCGCGTGGCGTTTGCCGAACATCATATCGTACTGCAGCAGGCGGAAATCGCGGATCGCCGGATCGATCTCCTTCTGCCGCGCCCAATCGGGCGTGGCCTCGCCAGCCGGCGTCAGCAGCAAATTGCGGTCGACGACACGGTAGTGTTCGCTCATCTCGCCCAGGAAGCCGGTGTAGTAGGGATGGCTGATGCCGGCCGTCTTCAGGATATGATAGGGCAGGAAGGCCGGGCTGACGGCGCCCATGTGCTCAGCCGGCCCGGTGCGGTTCGACCAGATGACCAGCGGCGTCTCATGATGCTCGAGGGCAGCCTCGGGCGACGCTTCCTTGCGCGGCGCGACATTGTCCTTCAGGAAGCCGGTTTCGACATAAACCGGCCCGAGCGGCGGCAGATGGTCGCCGAAGAAGGCGATCACGGTTGGGCGGGAGCGTGTCTTTGCCCATTCGACGAGGCGTTCGAGACCGCGATCGGCATCGGCTGAGCCTTCGGCGTAGCTGAGCAGCGATTCGCGCGCCCACTGACTGATCGGCGCCTGCACCCTGTGCGTGGGACTGTAATAGCGGTTCGGTTCGTAGGGACCGTGGTTTTGCAGGCTGACCGCAAAGAAGAACACCGGCTCTTCGCTGGCGTCGGCCTCGCTGATGATCTCGTCGGTCATCGCGGCATCCGATGCCAGTGGCCCGCGCTTTTGCATTGGCGGCAGCGTCTCTTCCGACTTGAAATCGTTGAAGCCGAAATCGGCGTAGACCGCGCCACGGTTCCAGAACCAGTTGGTGCCCGGATGGATGGCGCGCGCCCGATAACCCTGGCTCTTGAGGAAGGTTGCCAGCGACGGCGTCGGCGTGCGCACATATTGCTGGTAGGGGATGCTGCCGGCCGGCAGGAACGCGTTGGAGAAGCCGGTCAGCGCCTCGAACTCGATATTGGCGGTCATGCCGCCGAACTCCGGCGAGAACATCGAGCCGGAGCGCAGCGCCCGCACATTGGGGATCGGATCGGGTGTGATGGTGACGCCGGGCAGCTTGGTCGGGTCCCAGAAGGACTCGCTCATGACGATGATGATGTCAGGCTTCTCGGCCGGCACCGAGGCGGTCACATCGGGCCTGGCGATCGCCGCGATCGCCTTGTCGGAATAGCCCGGCGGCGCAGAGACATGCGCCATCGGCACATTGAGCGCAAAGGCCAGCGCAAAACCGTTGGAGGCATAGTTTTCCTTCTGGTCCCACATGATCGGGATGATCTGCAACCGGTCCCTGGTCCAGGAGAACGTGGCATAGTCCATGATCGAAACGAAGAAGGCGAGCAGCGGCACTGCCAGCGTCAGCCGCGCAAGGCGTCCCTTGCGGCTGAGTGCGGGAACCTTGCGGCGCCACATCCGCCAGCCATAGACGAGCAGCGACAGGCCGGCGACGATGCCGACGACCATGGCGAGCGCGGTCATCGGCCGGTCGCGCACCAAAAGCGGCAACAGCGCAAAGATCTGGCGGGCATAGAGGAAATCGGTCGGATAGAGCGGATCGCCGAGATAATGCGACTTCTGGTGGCCGACGAAGGCAAGCGATAGCGTCAGCGGCGCGACGATCATCAGGCTCTGATGGCTGCGGCCCAGCACCGCATCGAGGCCGATCAGGATCAGCGCAAACACGACGATGGTGGTCCAGCCCGGCTTGAGCGGCTGCAGGAAGAAGGAGACCGTGCCGGCAAAGTCGCCGCGCACGATCAGTTCGATGGCAAACACCAGGACGGCGGCGATCGCCAGGCTGATCAGCCCATAGCGCACGACCGGCCATCTCCTGCCCGGCAGATAGCCGGTGGAGGGGTCGTCTTCCAGGAACTGTGGCGCGGCCTTGCCGGCGCGTTTGTAACTCTTTGCCACTTTAACTTCCCCACCCAGCGACAAGCACGTCACTCGATTGTCATGGAATTGTCACGCAAAGCTAGCGCCTGTGGCCAAAATAAGAAGAGCCAGCAAACGAATCGTGAGCGGTTTTCATCAGGAGTGATCGCCAAAAAGCCTTTCGGAACAGGCACTCGGCGGATGAAGCTGCCGTCGAGCAGGGTCGAACCGGGCTTGACTTGGCGGCCTGCCTTGCGTCACAGGCAAGAAAAACTCGTCTATCAGGCAAGCAAAACCAGCCCTTGGGAGCCCGCGCATGGCCGTTGCATTCACCTTTCCTGGACAAGGCAGCCAGGCAGTCGGCATGGGCAAGGATCTCGCCGAGGCCTTTCCCGAGGCGCGCAGAATTTTCCAGGAAGTCGACGACGCGCTCGGCGAAAACCTGTCGAAGCTGATCTGGGAAGGGCCGGAAGAGACGTTGATGCTGACCGCCAACGCGCAGCCGGCGCTGATGGCGGTGTCGCTGGCCGCGATCCGGGCGCTGGAATCGCGCGGCTTCTCGCTGAAAGGCAAGGTCGCCTATGTCGCCGGTCATTCGCTGGGCGAATATTCGGCGCTCGCGGCCGCTGGCTTCGTTTCGGTTGCCGATGCCGCCAGGCTGCTGCGCATCCGCGGCAATGCCATGCAGGCGGCGGTGCCGGCCGGCGAGGGCGCCATGGCGGCGATCATCGGATTGGAACAGGCCGATGTCGAAGCCGCTTGCGCGGAAGCCGCCAAAGGCTCCGTCTGCCAGATCGCCAACGACAATGGCGGCGGCCAACTGGTCATTTCCGGCGCCAGGGCCGCGGTCGAACTGGCGGCGAAACTGTGCACTGAGAAAGGCGCCAAGCGCGCACTGATGCTGCAGGTGTCCGCGCCCTTCCATTCGGCGCTGATGGCGCCGGCCGCGAACGTCATGCGCGACGCACTCGCCGGTGTGACAAAGAATGCGCCGGTCGTTCCCGTCCTCTCCAATGTCACGGTCAGCCCGACCAGCGATCCGGACGAGATCGCCCGCCGCCTGGTCGAGCAGATAACCGGCCGCGTACGTTGGCGCGAGACCGTGGAGTGGTTCGGCGCAAATGGCGTCACCACGCTTTATGAGATTGGCGCCGGCAAGGTGCTTTCGGGATTGGCGCGGCGCATCAACCGCGACATCGCCACTGCGTCGGTCGGCTCAGCGGCTGAGGTCGAGGCGACGCTAGCAGCGCTTGCATAAAGCCCCATTTGATCCCATTCCCTGCAAAGGGGTGTTCTCTTCTCAATCAGGAGACAAAAATGTTCGAATTGACTGGCCGCAAGGCGCTCGTCACCGGCGCATCGGGAGGCATCGGCGAGGCGATCGCCCGGATGCTGCATGCGCAAGGCGCGATCGTCGGCCTGCATGGCACCCGCATCGAGAAATTGGACGCGCTGGCTAGCGAGCTTGGCGACCGGGTCAAGCTGTTCCCGGCCAATTTGTCCAACCGTGACGAGGTCAAGGCGCTCGGCCAGAAAGCCGAGGCCGATCTCGAAGGCGTCGACATCCTGGTCAACAACGCCGGCATCACTAAGGACGGGCTGTTCGTGCGCATGTCGGATGCCGATTGGGACAGCGTGATCGAGGTCAATCTGACCGCCGTTTTCCGGCTCACCCGCGAACTCACCCATCCGATGATGCGCCGCCGCCATGGCCGCATCATCAACATCACCTCGGTGGTCGGCGTGACCGGCAACCCCGGCCAGACCAATTACTGCGCCTCCAAGGCCGGCATGATCGGCTTCTCCAAGTCGCTGGCGCAGGAGATCGCCACCCGCAACATCACCGTTAACTGCGTTGCACCAGGCTTCATCGAATCGGCAATGACCGACAAGCTCAACGACAAGCAGAAAGAGGCGATCATGGCGGCGATCCCGACGCGGCGCATGGGCACCAGCGTCGAAGTCGCGTCCGCCGTCGCTTATCTCGCCTCCAACGAAGCCGCCTACGTCACCGGCCAGACCATCCACGTAAATGGCGGCATGGCTATGATTTGAACGAGGTTCTGCAGCAACGCCGGCGGGTTGTGTAAAGAGACCATTTCGGCTTGGACCTCAGCTATTTTTCGTGTAATGCGGCCCGCAACCCGGCGGTTCGGGCAAAAATCGGTCCGTAGTCGTTGCGTTTCCGGCAGGACCATCTTTCAGCTTGATTAGCGGCATTCTGCCCGCTAACGAAGACAGACAAACAAAAGACGAGGATGCCCAAATGAGTGACACCGCAGAGCGCGTCAAGAAGATCGTCATCGAGCACCTTGGCGTCGATGCCGACAAAGTGACGGAGCAGGCGAGCTTCATCGATGATCTGGGCGCCGACAGCCTCGACACGGTCGAACTCGTCATGGCGTTCGAAGAAGAATTCGGCGTCGAGATCCCCGACGACGCGGCCGAGACCATCCTGACCGTCGGCGATGCCGTGAAGTACATCGACAAGGCTTCGGCCTGACGCTTTCTGCAGTCATCACCGGGGAGGACCTGCGATGAGGCGTGTCGTCGTCACGGGCCTTGGCTTGCTGTCGCCGTTCGGCATGGGCTTCGAGCACAGCTGGAAGGAGCTTCTGACCGGCCGCAGCGCTGCCAAGCGCATCACCGAGTTCGAGGTGGAGGACCTTGCTTGCAAGATCGCCCACGTCATTCCGCGTGGTGACGGCAGCAATGCCACCTTCAATCCCGAGGCCGTGCTTGAGCCGAAGGAATTGCGCAAGATCGGCGACTTCATCCTGTACGGGATTGCCGCCGCCGACGAGGCGCTGAAGGATTCCGGCTGGGAACCCAAGACGCATCAAGAGCAATGCGCCACCGGCGTCCTGATCGGCTCCGGCATCGGCGGCATCGAGGGCATCGCCGAGAACGCGATGATCCTCAAGGAACGCGGCCCGCGCCGCATCAGCCCCTTCTTCATCCCGGGCCAGATCATCAATCTCGTCTCCGGGCAGGTTTCGATCCGGCACGGGCTGAAAGGCCCGAACCATGCCGTCGTCACGGCCTGTTCGACCGGCGCGCACGCCATTGGCGATGCTGCCCGGCTGATCATGTGGGGCGATGCCGACGTGATGGTCGCCGGTGGCGCCGAAGCGCCGGTGACGCGGCTGTCGATCGCCGGGTTCGCCGCATGCCGGGCACTGTCGACGGAACGCAATGATTCGCCGCAAACGGCGTCGCGCCCCTATGATCGCGACCGCGACGGCTTCGTCATGGGCGAGGGCGCCGGCGTTGTCGTGCTCGAGGAGCTCGAACATGCCAAAGCACGCGGCGCCAAGATCTATGCCGAGGTGACGGGTTATGGTCTCACCGGCGACGCGCATCACATCACGGCGCCCGCCGAGGATGGCGATGGTGCCTTCCGTTGCATGACGGCGGCACTCAACCGGGCCAAGCTTACGCCTGCCGACGTCGACTACATCAACGCGCACGGCACCTCGACCATGGCCGACACGATCGAGCTCGGCGCTGTCGAGCGGCTTGTCGGCAATGCCGCATCGAAGATCTCGATGTCGTCCACCAAGTCGTCGATCGGCCATCTGCTTGGGGCGGCCGGTGCCGCCGAAGCGATCTTCTCGATCCTTGCCATCAGGGACAATGTCGCGCCGCCGACCATCAACCTCGACAACCCCGAACGCGAAACCGCGATCGACCTGGTGCCGAACAAGCCGCGTGCCCGCCAGATCGACGTGGCGCTGTCCAATTCGTTCGGCTTTGGCGGGACCAATGCGTCGCTGGTCTTCCAGCGCTACAATGGCTGATCGTCCGGCTGCCGGGCGACGCTTTGGCGTGCCGTCAATTTTGCCATATTCGCCTCTACTCTGCCGCTGGGGATTCGTTGGGCGATCAAACGGTAGGGCGAAATGAACACAAATCCGGCAGGCAACGGAGAATTCGGGCAACGGTCGGCAACATCCGGACCGATCGTGCCGAAAACGGCCAGCGAGGCGTTGCGGCCAGAGGCCGGCACGCCGCCGCCGAAGCGCTCGCGTGCGTCACGCAGCCAGGTCGTCGTGTTCATGAACTTCGTCATCTCCTCGGTGATGCTGGTGGTTCTGGCGGCCGGCGTCGCGGTCTATTTCGGCAAGCAGGAATTCACCGAGCCCGGACCCTCGGCTAATGGCGACACCTTCCTGGTCAAGCCGAACACCGGCGTCCAGGATATCGCCGACCAGCTCGAACGCCGCGGACTGATCAGCGATGCCCGGGTATTCCGCCTTGGCGTGCGGGCCTTCGGCAATGATTCGGCGCTGAAAGCCGGCGAGTACGAGATCAAGCCCAGGGCTTCCATGCGCGATATCATGGAGCTTCTGAAGAGCGGCAAGTCGGTGATGTATTCGCTGACCATCCCTGAAGGACTGACTGTCGACCAGGCATTGCAGCGCATCGCCGAGGAGACTGCCTTGAGCGGCGACATGCCGGCAACCACGCCGCCGGAGGGCAGCCTCGCCACCGACACGCTGCGCTTCACGCGTGGCGCGACACGCCAGCAGATGGTCGACAAGCTGCTTGCGGATCAGAAGAAGCTGGTTGACGATGTCTGGCAGCGGCGCGCGCCGGACCTGCCGCTGGCCAACGTCGAGGAGTTCGTCACGCTGGCCTCGATTGTCGAAAAGGAAACGGGCAAGGGTGACGAGCGTTCACGGGTTGCCGCCGTCTTCCTGAACCGGCTTGCCAAGGGCATGCGCCTGCAATCCGATCCGACCATCATCTACGGGTTGTTCGGCGGCAAGGGAAAGCCGGCGGACCGGCCGATCTACCAGTCGGATATCCAGAAACAGACCCCCTACAACACCTATGTGATCAACGGCTTGCCGCCGACGCCGATCGCCAATCCGGGTCGTGCAGCGCTGGAGGCGGTGGCCAACCCATCGAAGACCGACGACCTCTATTTCGTCGCCGACGGCACCGGTGGGCACGTCTTTGCCGCGACGCTGGACGAGCACAACGAGAATGTCGCCCGCTATCGCGCTCTGCAGAAGAAGCAGGCGGATGACGTCGCCAAAGCCGCCAAGACGACCGGCGGCGGCGACAGCGATGCCGTCAAGCCGGCGGACGGTGGGCCGGCCGACAGTGCGCCGGCTGACGGTGCCGACGACAGCGGCGGTGACGCGGGCGCTGCCCAGTAGAATGAAGAAAGGCGTTGCCCGACAGGCGACGCCCTGACATTTGCAAGAGCGCCGCGCGTCCGATTTCGACGCGCCTGCGGCGCAGTCATTTTCAAGCAGCACTTGCTCTGTCCGGAAAGCCGGTTCGGGGCAATGTGCCAGGGACGTGTGGGCGATATGAATTTGCAGAGCATGACCGGTTTTGCACGCGCCGTCGCCGAGCACGAAGGCACTTCGATCGCCTGGGAGGTCAAGTCCGTCAACGGCAAGAGCGTCGAAGTACGGCTGCGGCTGCCGCAAGGCTTCGAGCGGTTGGAACCGGCTGTCCGGCAGATACTTCAGAAACGTTTCGCACGCGGCAATTTTCAGGCGACGCTGACCATCGGCCGTGCCGTCGGCGCGCAGGCGCAGCCGGTCGTCAACGAAGCCTTCCTGAAGGACCTGGCCGGGCTCGCCAAGCGGCTGCAGGAGCAGTTCGGCGTTGCTGCGGCGACCTCGGATGGACTGCTGTCGCTGCGCGGCGTGCTCGACATTCCCGAAACTGTCGAAACCGAGGAGGCGAGGGCCGCGCTCGATGCCGCGATCATGGCCGCGCTCGAAGTGGCCTTGAACGGGCTTGAACAGGCACGGCAGGGCGAAGGGGCCGCGCTGGCTTTGCTGCTGTCGGGTCATATCGACACAATCGAGGCGCTGACGCTGCGGGCAGAAGTGGATCCATCCCGCGAGACCGCGGTGATCCGGGAACGCATCGCCGAGCAGGTCAGGCTGCTGATGGACGCTTCCGCCAATTTGGATGCCACCCGACTGCACATGGAGGCCGCGTTCCTGGCCACCAAGGCCGATATTCGCGAAGAGATCGACCGGCTGAAAACGCATGTCGCATCCGGTCGGGCACTGCTGGTGGGCGGCGGCGCGGTCGGTCGCAAGCTCGATTTTCTGGCACAGGAATTTAACCGCGAATCGAATACGCTGTGTTCCAAGTCGAATGCCGCCGCCATCACCGCGATCGGGCTGGACCTGAAGGCGGTGGTCGACCAGTTTCGTGAACAGATCCAGAATCTGGAGTAGCCGATGGTTGCCAAGGATTTGGGGTCCCGCATTCGCCGCCGGGGCCTGATGCTCGTCCTGTCGTCGCCGTCCGGCGCCGGCAAGTCGACGATCGCGCGCAATCTTCTGGAAAGCGATTCCAGCCTCGAACTGTCGGTCTCGGTCACCACCAGGCCGCGCCGCGGCAGCGAGATCGAAGGCGTCCACTATCATTTCCGGACGATGCGCGAATTCGAGCGGCTTCGTGATTCAGACGCGCTGCTGGAGTGGGCCGAGGTGCATGGCAATTGCTATGCGACACCGCGCGAGCCTGCCGAACTGGCGCTGTCTGAAGGGCGCGACATGCTGTTCGACATCGACTGGCAGGGCGCCCAGCAGCTCAAGGAGAAGATGCGCGCCGACATCGTCTCGATCTTCATCCTGCCGCCGTCGATGAAGGAGTTGAAGGCACGGCTGAAGCGCCGCGCCGAAGACCAGGAAGCGGTGATCGAAACGCGGTTGAAAAACGCCCGCAACGAGATCGAGCACTGGAAGGAATATGATTTCGTCATCGTCAATGACGACCTCGACCGCGCCTTCGCCGAAGTGCGCGGCATCGTCGTCGCCGAGCGGCTGAGACGCGACCGCCGGCCAGGCCTGTTCGATTTCGTCTCGGGACTGTTGGACGAGAAGACGGGTTGAGGCGGTGAAGCGCCAATCTCCCCCACGAGGGGGCAGACCGGCAGCTTCTTACACCGCGTTTGTCAACCTTACAAACTCCTCGACGCTGAGCGTCTCGGCGCGGCGTGTCGGATCGATGCCGGCGCGGTCGAGCAGGGCCTCGCCGCCGAGGCTCTTCACGCTCTGCCGCAGCATCTTGCGACGTTGGCCGAAGGCGGCTTCTGTGACGCGGCCGAGTTTCTTCACCTCGGTGGGCAGGGGCGTCAGGCGCGGCACCAGATGCACCACCGAGGAGGTGACCTTTGGCGGCGGCGTGAATGCCTGTGGCGGTACGTCGAAGGCGATCCTCGCCTCCGTCCGCCAGCCGGCAAGGACCCCCAGCCGGCCATAGCTGTCGCTGCCGGCGGGAGCGACGATGCGCTCGGCCACCTCGCGCTGGAACATCAAAGTCATCGAGGTGTAGAAAGGCGGCCAGTCGCTGACGGTCAACCAGCGCACCAGCAGCTCCGTGCCGATGTTGTAGGGCAGGTTGGCCACGATCTTGACCGGGCCGCCATTGCCGGTCGCTCGACCGGCAAGGCCCGTGAAATCCGTCTTCAGCGCATCGCCCGAAACAACCTCCAGCCGGCCGGGATAGTGGTCGGACACTTCGGCAAGAGCAGCCAGGCAACGTTCGTCGCGCTCTATGGCGATCACCTGGCGCGCTCCGTTGGCAAGCAAGGCGCGGGTCAGCCCGCCGGGACCGGGGCCGACCTCGATGACGGTTGCATCGGACAAGTCGCCGGCGGTGCGGGCGATCTTGCCGGTGAGGTTGAGGTCGAGCAGGAAATTCTGGCCGAGCGCCTTCTTCGCCTGCAGCCCATGACGCTCGATCACCTCGCGCAACGGCGGCAGCCCGTCGATGCTCATGTCCGAGATCTCATGCGGCAACCGCCTTGGTGTTCGTGTCGGCCAGCCGCCGGGCAAGCTTCAGCGCCGCTATCAGGCTGTCGGGCCGCGCCACACCCTTACCGGCGATGTCGAAGGCCGTGCCGTGGTCGGGCGAGGTGCGGATGAAGGGCAGGCCGAGCGTGACATTGACCGCCTCGTCGAAAGCCAGCGCCTTGGCCGGGATAAGCGCCTGGTCGTGATACATGCAAAGGGCCGCGTCGTAACCAGCCCGCGCCCGGACATGGAACAACGTGTCGGCCGGCAAAGGGCCGAAAGCGTCGATGCCTTCGGCGCGCAGGATGTCGACCGCCGGGCGCACGACCCGCTCGTCCTCGAGGCCCATGGCGCCGCCTTCGCCGGCATGTGGATTGAGCCCGGCAATCGCCAGCCGTGGCCTGGCGATGCCGAAGCGGCCGGCAAGGTCGGCAGCGGTGATGCGCGCGGTGGCGACGATCAGTTCGGTGGTCAGTGCCTTCGGCACCTCGGCCAGCGCGATGTGGATGGTGACGGGAACGGTGCGCAGGTCGGGTCCTGCCAGCATCATCACCGGCATCGCCTCGACGCCGCTGTGCCGAGCCGCCAGATGCGCCAGATATTCGGTGTGGCCGGGAAAGCGAAAGCCGGCATCGTAGAGCGGCTTCTTGGCGATGGGGCAGGTGACCACGGCCGAGGCTTCGCCGGCAAGGCAATCGGCGACGGCGCGGTCGATGGCCTCGATCGTGGCGGCCGCATTGGCCGGATCCGGCTGGCCGGGGCTGTCGATGCAGCCTGCAGCCAGCGGAACGATCGGCAAGGCGCGGGCAAAGACCTGCGCCGCTTGTGCCGGGGTGGCTTCGGCGATCGGCAGCGAGAGGCCGAGCAGGCGCGCCCGGGAGGCGATCAGCGCCGGATCGGCGAGCAGGTAGAAGGGGGGCAGGGCGGCAGCTTCACGCGCCATGAAGGCGGCGATGGCGATCTCCGGCCCAATGCCGGACGGATCGCCGGCGCTCAACGCGAGCGCAGTCACTGCGTTGCCCACGTCAGCGCTTGACGATGCGGGCTTTTGCCTTCAGCTCGTCGACATATTTCTTGCTAAGCGCGTCGGCATCCTTGTCGCCGCCGGAGCCTTCGGCCTGGAACGCCATCTGGGCAACCTTGTCGTCGGACACTTCGCGCGACGAGCAGATGCCGATGAATTCGACGCCGCGTTCGGTTTCGCGCGTGACGGTGGCACCGCCGACTTTGGTAGCTTTGATCTGCTCGGCCCAGTCCGGCGGCAGTTGCGGCGCCAGCACCCGGCCCAGATCGCGAACGGTGACGTCGATCAGGCCCTTGGCGAATTCGCGCGTCGTGTTGCAGCCATTGAAGCGGGCGCGCATGGCGTCGGCCTCTCGCTTGCGTTTGCCCAGCGTCGCGCTGCGTTCAGCCGCCGGCACCACGAAGATGACCTGCTGCAGCATGTATTCGGTGGCGCTCGGTTTGGCGCCGCCTTTTTCGAGCATCTTCCTGACGAGATCCTGTTCGCTGACGGCGCCGGTGCCGTCGCCGGAACGGTAGCGCGCGCTCAAGGCCTGGTTCCAGGCCATCTGGGCGCGGATGAATTCCTTGAAGTGGCTCTTGGTGACGCCCGACTTCTCCATGACGCCGTCGAGCTGGCTGAGCTGCATCTTGTTGCTCGAGGCAAAGCGCTGGTACGCGGCATCGACCTGGGCGTCGCTGATGCGGATACCAAGCCGCTTGGCCTCGGCCATACGCAGCGTCTGGTCGATCATTTCCTGGCCGGCATCGCCCTTCTTGCGCTGCAGCTTCAGGAAAGCGGCGCGATGGGCGATGTCGCCGGTGGTGACAGGAATGTCGTTGACGACGTATTTGATCTCGCTGGCGAAAGCCGGCGGCGCCATTACGGTGATCGACACGGACGTCGCCGCCACGAGCAACGCGAAACCTGCTGAAAAGAGGTATTTCCTCATCGTTGGCATCCCAATTCTATCCCGGTCCCGCCCAATTTGATCTTTCCAGGTGCGCGAAATCCGTGCCAGCCCTATGCGGCGAAACGATGTCGCCGATTGTTACTGGATCGTGTCGACGGCACTGGTCGACGAGCCGAAATCGCCGAGGGTGCGGAACGACAGATTGAAGCCGATGGTCTGCGACACCTCCCTGGTGTTCAGATCGCGCGACTGCGAGTAGGTCATCAAATAAGTGAAGCAGGAATCGTTGTAGGCGAAGCCGACACCATCCTTGACCAGCAGGCTTTGCTGCAGGTCGTAGGTTCCTGTGCCGAACACGCGCCAGTTTTCGGCCAGATGCGTGGATGCACCAAGCGTGACTTCGTGGCGGTCGGTGGTGAAGCCGTACAGCGGCTGGGCCTGGATGAAGGCGTATTTGGCGCTCAGCGACACAGGCAGGCCGGAATAGGCGGCCTTCACCTCGGCGCGGCGGATCTCGAAGCTCTGTTCGTCGAAACGGCCGCTGACCGAGGCCGCGAAGCCGTTGGGGCTGTTGATGCCGAACAGGCCGACATAGTCGGACTTGGTCGTGTCGAGGCCGGAGTTTGCGCCGACATTCACCAAATCCGGCGCGGCGAACGAGTTCTCGCCGCCAATCTGATAGGATTGGCCGAAAATGGCATTGGTGCCCCAGCCATTGTTGTAGGAGCCGGAATAGCGGAAGCCGACATTGGCGCGCGAACCGCCTTCGACGCGGTCGTAACCGGAGAACTTGTCGCGTTCGAACAAGGTGGTCGCGTCGAAGACCATGCTTTGGGCGTCTTCGTTGGGCACTGAGAGGCCGCCGACATATTGCTCGTTCGGACGCATGAAGACCTGTGCCATCGGTTCGATGACATGGCTGGACCCGCTAGCCATGGAAAACAGCACCGGCCAACGCATCTCGAGGCCTGCGGTTGCCATGTAACGGGCAAATGACGAGCGCATATCGGCCTGCTCGTTCAAATTTGCTGCCATATTGTTAATGGCAGTGAGCGAAGCCGATGACGCATTGAGGTAGTCGACGTCGCCCTGCAGTGCGAGCAATGGCGTCAGCACCAGCCCGCCATCAGTGACGAAGCTCCGCTTCCACTCGGCCTCGGCGGTGAGACGGCCCGATTCGCCTTCGATACCAGGGACACGCTGTATGGGGGTGGAGAAAGTGTCATCGAGTTCGTCGCGGCGGATGACACGCGCGTTGACGTTGAGCGACAGCTGGCCGCCGGCCACCGACGCATCAGGAATATAGGCGTAGTCGAGCGACGGCAGCACCCAGGGCTGTTGTCCGCTTCGTGCAGAGGCGTTGTCGTCAGGTGTATCTTCCTGCACATCGAAATGCATGGCGCGCACGTCGAAATAGTTGCGGCCGTTGAGGCCCGTCAAGTAGACCGACGACTGGTGGACGCTGCTATTGTACTTTTCGATGCCGTAGGTGTTCGAGAAATTCTTGTCGGTCTGCAGCAGCACGTCCCAGCCGAAGTTCCAGCGTGAGTTGATGGCGAACTGCCCCTGGGTACCCATCATGCCGCGGAATTTGTTGGGATCGCCGGCGCTGCCCGAATTGACGTTGTGGCCAGAGCTGGAGGGGAAGGCAGTGGTGTCGAGGAAAGCGTCGGGATTCTGCTGGTGTATCCCGGCGATCTTCAAGCTGTACTCGCCATTGTTGAAGCGCTGACGCCACTCGGCCTCACCGAGGAAACCCTGCTTGGTATAGCCGGTGCCGGTGACGGTCAGGTCGTAGGTCGGCGCCAATGCAAGATAATAGGGGACTTTCACGCCGACGCCGAGATCGCTCTTGTAGATGATGCTCGGGATCAGGAAGCCGCTCTTGCGCTTCACCGTCGGGTCGGCAATTTCGAATGCAGGCAGATAGGCAAGCGGAAAACCGAAGAACTCGAAATTCGCATTCTCGAAGCGAACCGTCTTCTTCTCGCCGTTCCAGATGATCTTCTTGGCCTTGACGCGCCAGGTCGGCGCTTTGTCCGGCTTATCCTCGCACGGCTCGCAGGCGGTGTAGACGCCATTGTGGAAGGTGGTCAGCACGCCGCCCATGCGTTCGGCGCTTTCGGCGGCGAAATAGGCCTTGTCGATGGTTTCGACCCGCAACGCGTTGACGAAGCCGTCGGCGAAGTCATCGGTGATGTCGATATGCTGCGAATTGATCTTGGTACCGTCGCTGTTGATGACTTCGACGTTACCGCTTGCGACCATTCGCTTGGTGTTGCGGTTGTACTCGACCCGCTGGGCGACAAGGCGATTGCCACCATAGTCGATCTGCACGCCGCCAACGGCGGTCACGGTCTGGTTGTCGTTGTTATAGACCAGCGTGTCGGCCGCCAGCAGCATTTGCGAGCCGGACGGAACCGATGTCGCCATGTCGCCGACGTCCTGCGCAAGCGCCGGTGCCGGAACGGCGTAGGCAAGCACGCACGCCAAGGCGGTCGCCGCATAGAGGCGCGCCAAACCGGCCTGCCTGTTGCTGGGCAAAAACGCCTCCCTCACTAGCCGTCTTCCTTGTATAGCAGGAAAGTCACCCCGAAGAACATAGCCACCATGACCGGTACCCAGGCGGCTACGACAGTCGGCACGAATCCCGCCACGCCGAATGCCTTCACCAGAACCGAAACGACATAAAGCAGAAAGCCAGCGATGATGCCACCCAGAATCATCGTCGCCGACTGCCCCATCCTAGCAAATCGCAT
Source organism: Mesorhizobium sp. BR1-1-3 (assembly GCF_020165455.1). NCBI lineage: Bacteria > Pseudomonadati > Pseudomonadota > Alphaproteobacteria > Hyphomicrobiales > Phyllobacteriaceae > Mesorhizobium > Mesorhizobium sp. BR1-1-3. The sequence goes on along the minus strand of NZ_JAIUIC010000001.1, from coordinate 808,733 downwards.
TGAAACCGTTGCCGCGATCAGCGTCATGGCGACGAGAAGGAACGGCAACGCCACGAGCGAATCAAACTGCATGGCAAAGGCATTTGCCTTGAGGCCGAAGGAGCGGGCAACCTCGATCTTTCCGGGCAGGTCGTAGAAGGGGATGGTTTCCGGGCGCGCCAGCCGCTCTTGCACGAATTCGGGCTTCAGATTGGTCGGTACGCGATCGGTTGCCGATGCCTGGATCGTGCCGTTCTGGAACGTCTTGACGTCCTGCAATTCCCAATAGCCGTCGCGCAGGAAGGCACGGGCAGCATCCTTGCGCTCGACGATGTTGCCTTGCGGGTCGAGAATGAAGAATACGACATCGGCCATTTCCAGGCCCTGGTTCAGGATGGCCCGCGCACCGATGATGGTGTCCCCCGAACTGGTTTTCTGCCGGATCCAGGGCGCGGCATCGGCCGAGACCGTATTCGATTTGCCGGAACGCAGCTGGGTTTCGATCTGCTCGGACCAGGAGAATGCGTGCGCGGCGAGCGGATTGATGACGCCAACCGACAGGACGCCGAACAGCAAGGCTCCGATACAGCAGGGCAAGAGGAACTGCCAGGCGGAAACACCGGCGGAACGCGCGATGACCAGCTCGTAGCGCCGGTTCAGCGACACCAGCGTCGCCATCGCCGAGAAGAGACCGACGAACGGCACCGTCTGCAGCATGATCATCGGCATACGGAGGCCTGAAATGGCTACCGCCGTGCCGTAGGTGAAGCCGGGCAGGCCGGTGGTGCGGCCGGACAGCTCGGTGAAATCGATCAGGAACACCAGCGCCAGGAGGCCGATGAAGAACCAGATGGTGATCGTCACGTAGCGGAAGAAGAAATAGCGGCCCAGTGTCCAGCCCATCAGCCGACCCCTTGCCCTGATGCGCCGCGCCTGGACAAACGCAATTTGAAAGCATTCCAGCTGTCAGCGATGCGCGAGGCGAAGTTTGTCATCCAGTCCGCCCAGGTCACGGGCAGTTCCAGTGTCCGGTTCGAGACGATGAACCAGATCGCCACCGCGGAAGCCACGATCGGCACACCATAGACCATATAGGCATATTGCGGGATCTCGTCCGCCTTGCTGGCGGCGAAAAAGCCCAGCCAACGCACGAACAGCGATATCGTGATCGCCGTGATCAGCGGATTGACGCGCGCCTCGCGGTGCGAGCGCGCATCCCCGGCGACCGCAAGCGCGATCAGCGCGAAAACCATGGAATAGGTCCATTCCGAGAACCGCTGGTTGACTTCGGCCCGGTATTCGTAGGGGCTCTGCTGATAATACTTGTCATTGGCGCTCGGGTTGAGCAGGTACTGCGTCGTCTGGTCCTTGGGCAGGAGCGTCACCGCTGAAGCCGCCGCCATGAAGGCCGACATGTCGAAGGCATAGGAGGTGAAGCGGATGACGGAGAGATCGCCGGTCAGCGTTTTGCGATGGATGACGCCGTCATTCATCATCAGCACCTTTTCACCGCCGCGTTCGATGATGCTGCCGGTCTTGGCGTAGTAGACGAGGTTGACGCCTTCTTCGCGCGAATCGGCGACGAAAATGCCGCCCAGCCGATTGTTGGGAAGGCGCTCGCCGACCTGCAGGAACAACCCGTCGTCGATCTTGCGGAAGGTACCTTCCTGGATGATCAGCGACAACAGATCCGCGCGTGACGATGCCACCAGGGCCCGGTTCTTCTGCCGTGCGTAAGGATCGATGCCGTTGTCGACGGCAAAGGAAAAAACAGCTGCGGCGAGCGCCAGCAACATGATCGGCCGCACGATCGTCCAGCGCGAGGCCCCCGCGGCGTTGACGACGGCAAGTTCGGAATCCGAATTCATGACGCTGAGTGTCTGTGCGACCGCCACCACCAGCGCAAAAGGCACTACGATCGGGATCATGGACGGAAGGATGAGGGCGGCGACTTCGAAGAAGGTCAGCGCCGACTGGCCGCTGTCGGTGACCAGATCGATCTTTGCCAGCACCTGCGTCGTCCATACGATCGCCAGCGTCCACACAAGAGCGGCCATGAAGACCACGAAAGCGCGGCGCATGATGTAGCGTTCAACGACCTTCATGAAGGCTTTTCTCGATTTTTTCGAACGGCATCATGCCGCCGAACAAGGTAGCTGTCCGGCAGCGCCTGCACAACTGGCTCATCAGATGGTCTATCCGGGTTCTGTCCCACATCACGCCCCCCGGCTGGGCGGAGTGTCGGCGGGAATGGATAAGAAAGGGCGAACATCGATGGTTAACAACAAGTTGCGGCAAAAAGCGGGGCCGTGCCGCGACGAATCGTCATCGATTCCATAGGTCATATGGGATGCCAATTCGGCAAAGTCTTGCCAAATGCCGGAAAACGACCAAATGTCGCGCATCGTTTCGAACCGCTTCCCCAAAAGTCGCGCATTCCCTGAAAGCAGGACATGATGAATCAAAGACCGTCGATCGCCTTCGCCAAATTTTCCGGGTCCCAGAGCGCGGTGAACAAGAAGGGCACGGTCTTCGTGCTCGCGGCGGATGAGGGCGGCCTCAGCGACGTCGCCAAGGCCGGTGATCCCGGCAAGACACTGGAGCGGGCTTTTCCCGTGGCTGAGTTCACGGGCAAGTTCGCCAGCACGGTGGAAGTTCTGGCCCCGCAGGGAGCGTCGCTCGACAGACTGGTGGCGATAGGCACCGGCAAGGTGTCGGGACTGGACGAATATGCGTGGTTGAAGCTTGGCGGCACCGTTTCCGCGTCGCTGCGCAAGGCGACCGAGGTAGCGGTAGTCCTCGATGTGGTCGGCGCCTCGCCGAGCGCGAAGGACGCGGCAAGCCTTGCCGCGGGCATTCTCCTGCGCAGCTATTCCTTCGACAAGTACAAGACCAGGAAGGACAAGGACGACGGCAAGGCAGAGCCGAAGAAGCCGGTCAAGGTGACCATCCATACCGCCGATCCGGCCGCTGCGAAGAAGGCCTTCGCCGATGCCGAGGCGGTGATCGACGGCGTCCTTCTGGCGCGCGACCTCGTCAACGAACCGGCAAACGTGCTTGGGCCGGTCGAGTTCGCTGCCCGCGCCAAGGAACTCGAGGCACTCGGCGTCAAGGTCGAGATATTGGCTGAGAGGGAAATGAAGAAGCTCGGCATGGGCTCGCTGCTCGGTGTCGCGCAAGGCTCGCCACGCGGCGCCCGCATGGCGATCATGCAGTGGAACGGCGGCAAGCCGAAGGACAGCCCGATCGCCTTCGTCGGCAAGGGCGTCACTTTCGACACCGGCGGCAATTCCATAAAGCCGGCCTCGGGCATGGAGGATATGAAGGGCGACATGGGCGGCGCCGCCGCCGTTACCGGCCTGATGCATGCGCTGGCGGCCCGCAAGGCGAAAGCCAATGTCGTCGGTATCATCGGACTGGTCGAAAATGCGGTCGACGGTCATGCCCAGCGTCCCGGTGATATCGTCACTTCGATGTCGGGCCAGACCATCGAGGTGCTCAATACCGACGCCGAGGGCCGCCTCGTGCTGGCCGATGCGTTGTGGTACTGCAACGACCGCTTCCAGCCGAAATTCATGGTCAATCTGGCGACGCTGACCGGCGCCATCATGGTGGCGCTCGGCCAACATTATGCCGGCCTGTTTTCCAACAATGACGAACTGGCCGAAAAATTGTCGGTGGCGGGGCAGGCGACTCAGGAACGGCTGTGGCGCATGCCGCTCGGCGCCGAATACGACAAGCTGATCGATTCCAAGAACGCCGACATGAAGAACATCGGCGGCCGTTTTGGCGGCGCCACCATCGCGGCGCAGTTTCTGCAGCGCTTCGTCAAGGACACGCCATGGGCTCATCTCGACATAGCCGGCACGGCGATGGGGGCGCCGTCGAACGAGATCAACCAGTCGTGGGGTTCCGGTTTCGGCGTCAGGCTGCTCGACCGGCTGGTGCGCGATAACTATGAGCAGTGAACGGGTTCGATCACTATAGGCTGAAGCGATGGCCGACGTTCTGTTCTACCACCTGACCGAATCGACGCTGGAGGATGCGCTGCCAGGCCTCCTGGAGCGCAGCGTCGACCGTGGCTGGCGCGCCGTGGTGCAGACAGGCACCGAGGAACGCCGCGATGCGCTCGACCAGCATCTTTGGACCTTCCGCGACGATTCGTTCCTGGCGCACGCAACCGATCGTGAGGCTCATCCCGGCGAACAGCCGATTCTGTTGACCACCGGCGACGGCAATCCCAACGACGCCAAGATAAGGTTCCTGGTCGACGGCGCGGTGCCGCCTGACCTTGGCGGCTACGAGCGCGCGGTGTTCCTGTTCGATGGCCACGATGCCGCCCAGCTCGAGGCGGCGCGAGGACACTGGAAGGTGATGAAGAGCGCTGGCCACGACGTCACCTACTGGCAACAGACGCCAGATCGCCGCTGGGAGCGCAAGGCGTAGACCAGCCGCTTGTGGCGGATGACACGATCCTACAGTCTTGCCTTGATCCGGTTCTGTTTCCGGGTGACGTAGTCGCCGTGTTTCAATCTCTTGAAAACATACCAGTCGCCATCCGGAGCCTTGCGCTGGTAGATTACTTTGCCAGCCTGGCGGTGCTCGAAGCAGGTCATCGAGCCCTTCACGCCCCAGGAACCGTGCCATTGCGCACGCCAGCACAGCTTGCCGCCGCCGGGAATGAACCACATGCCGTCGCCATAGCCCGACTTGCCTTTGTCGTGGGTCCAGGACTCGAACTGTCTCTGCTTGACGGCAAAGAAGCCGGCGCCCTTCTTGCCCCACAGCCACGAATGGTTCTGATAGATCTGGTAGACGCCTTCGTCAGGAACCGCTGTGGCCTCTTGAGCCTGCTCGGCGATTTTCATCGCCGTCTTGGCTGTCGCAGGAGCCTGGAAGGCAAGAACAAGAACGGAGCAGGCGAATGCCGCTCCAAGATAATTTCCCACTACCCGCTTCACGAAACTTCTCCACAGACTGATTTACGCCACGCCTCAATCCTCATCCCGAACCGCTGGTTCGGGATGGATCACGATCAAACAAGGAGATTGGAAGTCGATCCCGATCGCGTCGGGGTCGATCAGCACGATGCGTCTACGGCAGGACGTGCTGGGTCACCCTCCAGTCGGGCAGACCATAGCCACCCAGCCACGGCCACACTTCCTTCTGGTTGAAGTAGACAACCGAAGTCAGCGCCGGGAACTCCGCGTAGGATTTGCGGGAATCTTCCTGCCATTTCGAGACATAGTCCTGCTTTCCGACATAGCCGAGTTCCGCAACGATGATTGGCTTGTTGAACACTGCAACGCGGTCATAGCCGGGCTTCAGCAGCTCAGCGAAGGTGCGGTCGCGGCCGGTCTCGTCATCATCTTTTTTCTGCAGACCGAACACCGACAGGCCGATGACGTCGACATAGTCGTCGCCGGGGTAGTATTTTTCCAAACCCTCTTCGCCTTTGGGCGACCACATGTACTTGGCTGCGGGGGCAGCTTTGCGGCAGATGTCGACTTCGCGCTTGTAAGCGGAGATCCAGTCCTTGGGAGCCCAGTTGGCCCAGGTGAAGCGGCCGTTCTTGTCTTCCATTTCCTGCGCCCAGCGAATGGTCACCGGGCTCTTCATCTGTCCCACCAGGTCGCAGATCGCCTGCATGTTGGCGTCATATTTGCCGCTCAAAATGCCGTCGCGCAATTCGGGCGGGGTGATGCGCCAGTCCTTGGACCAGGTCCACGGCTCAACCGTGATCAGCAGCGAACGGCCGCGCTGCAGCGCATAGGCGTCGGCGAGTGGCAGCGTCGACAGATCGACGTCTTCCCAGGGCAGGAACAGCTCTTCGATGCTGGCGCTCTTGTCGGCGCTGAAGTCGCCGTAGGGATCGTAGGATCCGAACGCCGAGGCGGCGCTGCTCGTCTGGACGGGGTCCGTCGCGGCTACTGAGCCAGCGCCTCCTGCCGTGGGGAACGCGGCGCTTCCGCCCAATGCCAGCGCGATTGCAAGTGCTTTTACTGTGGAGTGTTTCATGTCGATCTCCCATGGCCCCAACCTCTTGCGGAAGTTAAGGCTTCGCCCGTGCGCATCGATGCTTGATCGACACGATTACCCAAAACCGATCGGCTCTATTTGGCAGAATCTGCGGGATTTCGGAGCGACCCGTTGGCGGATGTGCGAAACCTGACACAGAGCCACCCAAAAAATTATCTCTCAAGGCCCTATACAGGGGGCGCTCGAGAGAAAGTTCGCCGCGATACTCACAAATTCGCGTCAATATCCCGATATATCATCCCTGGCTAATTTAAGAGCCGGTCGCGACCAAGAGTCAAGTGCAATTAACGGTTGCTTAACCATGTGCGCGCGACATGGTTAACGCTGCTCTCAAAGTTCGATCCTTGCCGGACAGCTTTGGCCCATCGGCGAATTCTCCAGCGCTGAAAAATTTGCGGCTCATCGTTCACGTGCTGGTCGGTGGAAACTGTTCCACCGGACTATCCTTAACCAGTTCTGAAGAACCATAGTTAAGAAATAACTAATTTAGTTGACTCTAAGGATGCCTGAGCGGATTCTGCTGCTGGGTTAGGCTCATCGGCCGTCGTTTGGCTGATGCTCGGGTGGCGGCGTTAAGTGTATGAGTGTTTCCGCGGACGTGGGGATCATCGGCAGTAAGACCATGCCGAAACGGGGGCGTGGGGCAGCTCGGGGGAAGGCGGCGGAGAAGCCTCCTTTTCTGGTGCCCGTGCTGTCGGCCGCCCAGAAGCGGATCTGGAAGCTGGGACTTGCCTGCTGGTCGGTAACGTTCGGATTTTTCTGGTTCTGGTGGCTGCAGCCCGGGCACATCGAACACGTCATCCCATACATGCTGGCGACATTGACGCTCGTATGGCTGACATTCATGCCGATGTATTTTCTCTTGAACGTGCATGCGATGAAAAAGCCGTCCAGGCTTCACACGATCCCGAAGCATTCGCGTGTCGCGATGGTGGTGACCAAGGCTCCGTCAGAGCCGTTTTCCGTGGTTGCGCGAACCCTCGAGGCAATGCTGGCGCAGGACTGTCCGCATGATACCTGGCTGGCCGACGAGGACCCGTCCGAGGAAACGATTGCCTGGTGCGATGCCCATAACGTCATGATTTCGACGCGGCGCGGGCGGGAAGATTATCACCGCAAGGTGTGGCCCCGCCGGACGCGCTGCAAAGAGGGAAACCTGGCCTTCTTCTACGACCACTATGGTTATGAACGCTATCACTTCGTCGCTCAGATGGACGCGGACCACGTCCCGACACCAACCTATCTCAGGGAAATCCTGGTCGCCTTTGCCGACCCGGCGGTTGGCTATGTATCGGCGCCGAGCATATGCGACAACAATGCCGCTGAAAGCTGGTCGGCACGCGGCCGGCTGTTCCCGGAAGGGATGTTCCACGGACCTTTGCAGTCCGGCCACACGGGCGACGGAACGCCGCTCTGCATCGGCTCGCACTATGCCGTGAGAACCTCAGCGCTCAAGCAGGTCGGCGGCCTTGGCCCGGAACTGGCCGAAGATCACTCGACGTCCATGCTGTTCATTGCGGCTGGTTGGCGCGGTGTGCATGCCATAGACGCCATTGCCCATGGCGACGGCCCGCAAACCTTTGCCGATCTTGTCACGCAAGAATTCCAGTGGTCGCGGAGCCTGATGACGATCATGCTCGAATACTCGCCCATATACCTTTCCAAGGTATCGCCACGGCTGAAATTCCAGTTCCTGTTTCGCCAGCTCTGGTATCCGCTTTTCGCCGTATTTTCGCTTCTCATGTACATCATGCCGATATACGCGCTTCTTACGGGTCAGAATTTCGCCAATGTGACGTATATTGACTTCCTTCTATACTATGCGCCGAACTCGATTTCGCTGATTGTGCTGGTGATGCTGTTGAAGTCCTTCGGGCTGTCGCGCCCACTGACCGCCAAGACGATCAGTTGGGAGGGAATGTTGTTCTCATTCTTCGCTCGTTGGCCGTGGGTGCTGGCGGGCACGCTGTCGTCGATCCGCGATTATCTGACCAAGTCGTTCGTCGATTTTCGCGTTACCCCCAAGGGCAGCGGCCCGAAAAACCTGCTGCCTGCCCGCGTTATTGTTCCCTATGTGGTGCTTGCAATGGGAGCTTCGCTGCCGGTCCTTCTTGTAGACCGCGCCTCGGACGCCACCGGCTTCTACTGGTTCGCTGCCTTCAATGCGTTCGTCTACGGATTGCTTGTGGTCGTGATCATCACCAGGCACCTCGTGGAGAACAAAATTTCGTTGCGTTGCAATGCCGCGAAACTCACCTTGCAGGCCTCGCTCGCTGGCGTTGCGCTCTTCGTCCCGGGCGCCGCGTTCTGTGACCGCGGCCTGGAAGGCATATATGGGCTCCAGCAGGGGGCAGGCGGTATGCGCATCGTCAGCGTGGCCTACCCGGTTTCCGGAGCCGGGCGCGGCGGGAGCGGAACCCGCACATTCCATCTTGACCCCGCCTGGAATCCGCCACGCTGACGCCGACAGGCGTCCGTGCGCAAACAACTCCCCTGAACCGCATTTGCCTTGATAGCCGGCCGGCAAGCTGTAGCAGGGCCAGGCACGAGCCCAAAAGGTCAAATTTTAATAATATCCGGTCGAGTGCCGAAAGACCGCGCTCATCATATCGTTTGCATGATATTTAATAAGTCTCCCCTAATATACAGCCCATGATGTGAGTGGCGATGGGTCACTCGCGTGGTGCGGAAAGCAAATAAGAGCAATATATCTCCGCGCTCCAGCGACTTGTATTTCATGGCAGGGGATAGCGATGAACAAAATAATGGAAAGAGGGGCAAGGCTCGGCAAGAAACATGCCTGTGCATTTGCCGCGGTTGCATTGATCTCGATGATGTCCGGTTGCCAAAGCATGGATGCCACCAAGACGAGCTCGATCGGCACCAAGCCCGTGGTTCATTCGCTCGGCCAGAGGGTGCACTACGCCAAGGACAAGCGGCTGCATCTGATCAACCGCAAACCGCTCACCAAGATGACCAACGTGACGCGTACGAGGGAGGAGGCCTATGCGGCCTTCGTGCGGCCGCAGCGGGTCGGCAGGCCGGCGACGGTGAAGGTCTCCTACAGTCTGGGCAATGGCGGCCCGCTGCTGGGTCATTCGCCCTGGATATGTGGTCCGAGCGGTTTCGGCCAGCGCGCCAGCTGCCGTTCGCGTTACTAAGCCATCAGACCTGAAGCGCGGCCGATTTGACTGCTGCCGGGTCTTTGCCGGGGGGCGCGAGTGGAGGGCGAGAGGTTTGCGCAGACGTTGCGCTTTGCCTCTTGCCCTCCGACCGCCATGCGTTCGTTAGGCGCGGACCTCCGTGGCATTCCAATCAGGTCACGATGCTCGGCCCGGGGCGTGCCAGCCGTCATTGTCGCCGGCCGGCGGCCGTAGCCGCGCGACATAGGCCGATGCTCCGTTCGCCTCGTGATAGACGCGTGCCAGCATTTCCGCCAGCACGCCCGACGTCACCATCTGCACCCCGGCGATGAGCAGGAAGAAGCCGGTGAACAGCATCGGGCGTGTTCCGATGTCTTCGGCGAAGAACAGCTTCAGGCAAAGCAGGTAGGCAAGGATCAGCGAACCCAGCGCGCCAAGCACGATGCCGATGCCGCCGAAGAAATGTCCCGGCCGTGTGCGATAGCGCATGAAGAAGTACATGAACACCAGATCGAGCACGACCCTGAAGGTGCGCGAAATGCCGTATTTGGACTGGCCGTGGATGCGGGCATGGTGCGTCACCACCTCCTGCGCGATGCGTCTGGGGGTCGTCACCGTGGCCAGCCATGCCGGGATGAAGCGGTGCATCTCGCCATAGAGCTTGACGCTGCGGATGACGTTGCCGCGATAGACCTTGAGGCTGCAGCCATAATCCTTGAGGCGCACCCCGGTGACGCGCGCGATCAGCGCGTTGGCGATCCGCGAGGGCAGCCTGCGCATGAAAAACCCTTCCTGGCGGTCCTTGCGCCAGCCGACCACCAGGTCGAGATCCTCGCTCAGCAGGCGATAGACCATGCGCGGAATGTCGTAGGGATCATTTTGCAGGTCGCCGTCGATCGTGGCGATGACGTCGCCGCGCGCCGCGTCGATGCCGGCCTGCATCGCGGCGGTCTGCTTGTAGTTGCGCACCAGCTCGACCGCATGCACATGCGAGCCGTAATGCACTGCAAGGCGCCTGATCTCGCTCACCGTCGCGTCGGTGCTGCCGTCATCGACCAGCACGACCTCCCAGGGCTGGTCGTAGCCTTCCATCGCCTGGTGGATCCGTGCCAGCAGCGGCTCGACATTTTCGGCCTCGTTGTACATGGGGACGACGATGGACAGCGTATGGTTCGGCATTACCGCGCCGTCAGGCAGTCCCGAAGCAGGGATGGGCAATACGTTCATTGGGATGGCTTCCTTGCAGGTCCGACAGCCGGATTTCCCGGCAGCGTCGATTTCGAGGGAAACAGCCAGGCGATCGCACCCGTGGCGATTGCCGAGCAGAAGATGAACAGGTGCAGCGCCAGCGCCGCCTGCAAGCCATTCTTCATCGTGATTCCGGAGGTGAGCAGCGCCGCCGCTGCTCCCGCTTCATAGGTGCCGAAGCCGGCGACGCCTTGCACCGGCAGTATGGCGGCTCCTTCGGCCCCAACGACGCCTGGAAAGGCGGTCGAAAAGGATGTCCCCAGCAGCATTGCCAACAACCATCCCTGCACAGTGAGCTTCAGCGACCAGTTCGCGATCGTCCACCACCAGCCATAGCGCGAGCGTCCGGTTGCTTCGGTGAACACATCTCGGAGCTTGCCGAGCTTCGCCACGATCTGGCCGCGGCCGGCCCAGTCATGCGGCGCACGCGCCCAGCGCGGCAGGTACCAGGCGGCGACGATCAAGACGGCCCCGCCCGCAATCCTAATCGCCGGATGCAGGCCCGGCCACACCGCCAGGGCCAGCACGCCGACGACGAAGGCGTCCTGCAGCCTGAACCACAGCAGTGAGGCGCTGGCGCGCATGATCGGTATGCCGAAGACCTGGCGCAGGAGCAGGGGAAAGGCCGTCTCGCCGCCGCGAAAGGGCACGACGTTGATCATCGCATTGTGGATCAGAATGACGCGCAGGCAGGCGCCGAAGCGGCCATGCACCTCGTCGCGGAACTCGTCGCAGACGCGCAGCGCACGCAAGACATAGGTGGCGAAGAACGCGATCGTCGCCACGGCGAAGGTGCCGGGCGTGATGCGGGCAAAGGCGTCGCCGACCATGCGCCAGCGCGAGTCGCTGGCGAGCCAGGCCAGCAGGGCCAGCGTCACAATGATCGAAATCGCTCGTTTCAACAATTCCTCCGGTCGCAACCGTCGAATTCCGCCAGCCGTAGAGATATTTGACCTTGCTGGCCGGCTTGTCTCGCTTAGCTTGCTGCGTTGGGCAGGCGAGGGCGGGTCGGCAAGGTCGCTGACCGTCGCCGGATTTCCAACGTTTGCCTGATCCCCAGCCCATAAGCCCAACGGCCTGACCAGATCAAGGCCGGCTGATTTCATAAATCAGGAGGTTGTCCGAATCCAGCCGCTTGGTCCCGATCTTGTTGAGATAGTCGATCACCCCGTCATGATGCTCGATGAACGGCCGTTTCTGACTGTCTTCGGCATCCTTTGCCACGCCGAACCAATCCGCGCCTTGCGTGCGAAGTTCCTCAAGCTGTGCTATCGCGATGGCATCGTCCTCGACGAACCTGGACCACTCCACGTCGCCGCCACCAGGCGGAAACACCCACCCGCGCGCCCTGCTGTAATAGACTGCGACAGGATCTCCCACCTCCGGAGCGATGGCCACGACAAGATCGCCAGGTTGGGCCCTGCGCGCCAGCTCGTCGCCAAGCAACTTTCCATTCATGGCGAAGGGCGCCTTCATCGTCCGGACGAGGGGAAAAGTCGACCAGACAAGCATAGCGGCCGCGATGCAAATCGACCGCAGAATTATCCCAGGAGACGGAACGGTTTTGGCTCCAAGCGTCGCCAGGACGACCGCGCCACGGCCGCAAAACATCGCAAATGGCACATGGAATATATGATAGTTCCATGGATTGGTCGTGATCTCACGTGCCGCAGCGAGATAAACAACAGAGGCCGCTGCAAGCCATATGAAAGGTATGGCCGAAAGAGCGCGTTCTTTCGATTCCGCGACTGGCTGGGGCGGCATCCAGAATCCGACCGCCATCAAAATCATGAACGGATAGCCATAAAACCACCAGACCGACGTGTTCCAAACAGATTTGAAATAGAAATCGTTGTTGAAAAACGTCCAGAATCCAGAATCCCAGATGTATCCGCTGCCCGCGACATGAAAGGGCGGATAGGTTCGCCCGAGATAAATGGCCCAGCTGTAGTAGGCGCCGATGACGAACAGGCTGACCAGTCCGCTTATGAATACTTTGGCCGCATGCTTTCGCCGATTTTGCAAAAGCCAGCAAACCATCAGATAGAATATGACGCCTCCAGCAGCCAAACCCGGTGGTTTTGCAAGCACACCGAGGGAAAAGCTGGCTGTGGCGAAAGGGAGCAGCCACGCGCTGCCTCCCGTCCAGTATTTCGTGAAAAGCCAGACGCCCAAGGTTACTAGAGCCAGCATCGAGGGGTCGGGAAGAAACGAGCTGTCGATCATGATCGCCGCCGGCATCAGCGCATAGGCAAGTGCCGCGGCGTGGGCGTGCGTCTCGCCCCAGCATAACGCCGTTAGTCTGTGCAGTGAAAACACCGTCACCAAGCCGAAAAGGGCCGCAATCATGCGGCCGAACCAGTCGTGCCAGCCAAAGAGTTGGTAGAGTATGGCGGTCAGATAGCTGACGATCTGGAACTCGCGGCCCTGATAGCTTGGCCCGGGCCCGGTCCAGCTGACCTCGGGGAAGAAGATGTTCCAGCTGCGCTGCTGGAAATTGTCGGCCATCATCGCGGTACTTGTTTCGCGCCAGCTGAAGGCATCGACCAGCGGCAAGGTTATGTTGTGGAACCTGAACAGGATCGCAATGAACAGTATCCCCAGCAAGATCGCCATGTTGGGGCTCACGGTATTGCGAGCAGTCGTTTCCCGGACGGTCGACTGCTGCCGGTATTGCTGACCTTCGGCCTGGTTCAATTCCGGGTCGCCCGCCATTTGAAACCGCGTCCTCCCTCACGTCTGCGGATGTTGCTTTTGAGTGCGATTGTCAGAGTTGGGCAGAGCATATGCCACATTTCTTAATTTTGACGACAGCGGGATGCGCACATCTGGAACGGTTGTTGTCCGTCCGCTCGCAAAGGTTGACATCACCGTTCTCGCGACTGTTAAATAGTTCATACGGCTGTCAGAGCGATGATAGTGCTACCTTGGGCAAAACGGGCATGCGAACGCCAATTGTACTGACAGCTCTGACCGGATTGCCACCGCATGGTGTCGACGGTCGACGCAAACATTGTCGGTTCGCAACTTGTATGCAACTCATGTTTCTCCTGGCCCTCTGCGGCCAGACGGCGCTTTCGGGAACGGCGCATGCGGCTGCCGCCAAAGACGGCAGACCAGCGGGAACGGTCATCGCACCGGCTCCAACTGCCTACGAGCTGCAGCTTCTTTATGCCGACCGCACATGGATATGGAAAAACGGCGCGGCCTTTTTCGCGCAGGACAATCGACGTCTCCAGGCCTGGACGTCCGGGCAGGACACCGCGTCTGTCGCGGAGGGCAGATGGCTGGTGACCAAGGACGGCAAGATGTGCATGGAGCTCGCCTGGCGATCGAAAGGTTACACCGGCGAGCAGCACCGCACCTGCTACAGCCACCGCATTCAGGGCCGGAATATCGAGCAACGCAAGGATCCGGACGGGGAATGGTACGGTTTCAAGCGATCTCCCGAGGATCCTTCCGACGAATACAAGAAATTCGAAGCAGGCGACACCAAGGGCGCGCAGTTCGAAGTGACCCGCAAGCTGGTCGATGCCAAAAAGTAGGCCGCGCTTCCGGCCGCGCTGAGATGGCCTGGCTGTTCTTCCCGTGCGCCTGTCGTGGAACCCGCGAATCGCTTATAGTTGAGTGGCTCGGCAGGCGATCGGCGCGCCGATCGCATTTAATCGCATTCAATTGCATCACCCGGACGACAAGACGATGGCCTGCCATACGGTTTTGATGAAATTTAATAATTAGTGATATCTAATATAACGTGTGATGTGCGAGTGGTCACTCATGCGGCGTGGAAGCGGCCCAAGTATAGTATGTCGCAATGCGCCCCTGGCTTATACTTGATAGCAAGGGACAGAGGATGAGAAATTCCGCGAGCGTATTTCGCTCAAGCAAGAATGTCGTGTCTATTGCCGCGGCTGTGGCGCTGAGCTCTATGGTTGCAGGTTGTCAAGGTATGGACGCAACTGAAACCGGTTCGGTCCTTATCAGGCCCATCGTCCACCCGGTCCGCAGTCAGCCCGCGGTCCAGCCCGTGCAGGCCAGATTTCTCGTGCGCTCGCTCCGGGCCGACCTTCCGATCCAGATGACAAGCACAATAGGGACCGAAAGTGCCTACGCCTTTGCACCGCCGCAACGGATCAAAGCCAGCACGCCGGCGCCGGTGAACATCTCGTTCAATCCGGGCGATGGCAGCACGTTCTCGGGCGGCTCGCCTTATATCTGCAGCCCTAGCGGATTTGGCCAGCGCGCGAGCTGTCACCCCCGCTATCTCTGACCCGTCGGGCGACGACCGGCGCTGCCGCCCTCACTGGCGGCAGTTTCATGGGCCTGGTCTTCAGTCCGAAAAAGGGAGCGGCCGTCCTGACAATCGTATCGATGTCTGAAAGCTCCGGCACAAAGCCAAGATGTTCGCGTGCGCTTCCCGGGTCGGCGTAGAGCTCCGCCGGATCTCCGGGGCGTCGGCTCCTGAACACTGCCGGAACCGGCCTCGACGTCATTCGGCCGACCGCCTTGACAATCTCCTTGATGGAGACGCCTCGCCCTGTGCCGAGATTGACCGCAAGGCTTCGCCCGCCACCCTCGAGATGCATGAGCGCTTTCAGGTGGGCGCGGGCCAGATCGGTGACGTGGATATAATCCCTTACGCAAGTGCCGTCCGACGTGTCGTAGTCGGTGCCGAAAACCTCGATCGCGTCGATGATGCCCGATGCGGCCATGAGCACTCTGGGAACCAGATGGGTTTCCGGCGAATGCCACTCACCGAGCTCGCCATCGGGATCGGCGCCACAAGCGTTGAAATAGCGCAGGATCGCAAATTTCATTCCGTACGCGGACGCATAGTCGCCGATGATCTGTTCACCCATCAGCTTGGAGCGCCCATAGGGGCTGATCGGATTTTGCGAGGAGGTCTCGCGGACCGGCAACGCCTCCGGCACGCCGTAGGTCGCACAGCTGCTGGAGAAGATGATGTTTTCGATCGAACTCGCGCGTGCGGCATCGAGCACCGCGATGGTGCCTGTCACATTGGTCGAATAATATTCGGCCGGCTCGCGAACGGACTCTCCGACATAGGCCAGCGCAGCAAAATGGATCACGGCCGTCGGCCGGTGCGTTTCCATCGCCCGCCGCAGTGCATCCCGATCCCGGATATCGCCGACGACAAGCGGCCCCCAGGCGACGGATCTCTCATTGCCGCGGCTCAGATTGTCGAAAACCACCGGCATGTAGCCGGCGGCGGCCAACTGCTTGCAGGTGTGGCTGCCGATGAAGCCGGCTCCACCCGTCACCAGGACCGCCGGCCGGCTCATGAAGCAGCAGCTCCTCTGGCGGTGTGACTTCCGTAGAGCAGGGTATCAAAATACTCGACGGTACGCGCGAGCCCCTGGCTCAAGCTGATTTTCGGCTCCCAGCCGAGATTGGCCCTGGCAAAGGAGATGTCCGGCTTGCGTTGCCTGGGATCGTCGACGGGCAGCGGCCGATGCACGATCTTCGATCGGGCGTTGGTGTAATCGACGACCAGCGTCGCCAGTTCCATGATGGTGAATTCGGCAGGGTTGCCGAGATTGACCGGGTGGGCGGGCGCGTTTGGCGCATTCATCAGCCGGATAAAGCCCTCGATCAGGTCGTCGGCATAGCAGAAGGAGCGCGTCTGCTGGCCGCTGCCATAGACGGTCAGGTCCTCGCCGCGCAGCGCCTGGACGATGAAGTTCGAAACCACACGTCCATCGTCGGGCTGCATGCGGCGACCGTAGGTGTTGAAAATGCGGGCGACACGAATATCGAGACCATAGGTTCTCGAATAATCGAAGAACAGGGTTTCGGCCGAGCGCTTGCCTTCATCGTAGCAGGAGCGCGGCCCGTGCGTGTTGACGTTGCCGAAGTAGCTCTCGGGCTGTGGATGCACGAAGGGATCGCCATAGACTTCGGACGTCGAGGCCTGGAATATCTTGGCCTTGTTCTGTCGCGCGAGTTCCAGAAGGTTCAGCGAGCCAAGCACGCTTGTCTTGAAGGTGTGGATCGGATCTGCCTGGTAGTGCGGCGGAGAGGCTGGGCAGGCGAGATTGTAGATCTCGTCGCACTGAAGGTCCGAAGGCAGTGCATCGACGATGTCGTGCTCGATGCAGCTGAAGCTCGGATTGCGCTGAAGGGCATTGAGATTGTATCTTTTGCCGGTGTGGAAATTGTCCAGCGCGACAACGTCGTATCCGTCCCGCAAAAGACGTTCGCACAGATGCGAACCTAAAAATCCCGCTCCTCCGGCGACAAGGGCGCGTCGTCGGCTTTGGCTGGCGTCCTTTTGGCTGCCGGATTCCAGTTTCAGAACCTTGACAAGCTTAGTCATGCTTTCCTCATACGCACCGAACACGCTACCGCCGGGCCGGGACAAAGCATCGCCCGGCCACGTTCCTGAGAACGTGGCAAACCTCCGCATCTGCGGAACCGCCATCACTGATGTGCGTCAATTGTTCTTGGCTTTCGCGAAGCTGGTGCGACTACACAACCTCCGTGCTGCCGCTCAGCATTCTCCGCGCCCCGAAATCGCGATCACACGCCCGGTGTCACCATCGATTGCTCGCCCAAATTGCACATCCCAACGCATCGAAAATATACCTGTGGAAATTATAGTCAACTAAATTAGCAATTCCTTAACCAAATGCGCTCGCGAATGGTTAATCATGAAAGCGGCTACGGCCTCTCGGACCGAAGCATGGCGCACAAGGCAAATCGTGTTTATGAATCAGCATATTGGCTCGATCGACGTCAATATGTTGCCGGACGCGGCAAGCTGTCCCTTGAGGTAGAATCAAAACCTGACAGCAAGAACGGCCAAGAATGAGCCGACAGCAATATTCAGCGCGGCGCGCGAAATACACGGCTTAATTTTTGAGCGCATAGGTAGAACGTTATCGGCATTGTTGCGCAGCCACGCCGCCAAGCTGGTTGCGCTCGCACCCCGCACGGTCCACCTCCAGGGTGCCTGCCGCAACTGGCCATCGCCTTTTGGCCGTCGGGGCGCTATTGGCAAGGTTACGATACGCCATGGTGATGTGAATGCGCTTTCTGTTTGTCCTGATCCTGCTTGTCGGCGCCGGCGTCGGTGTCATCTATCCCTGGGCGATGAGCAATTTCTCCGGGCACGAGATCGGCACCTGGCGGGTCTATGAGCAAGGCCGTTTCAAGCCGCTGACGGTGCCGCTCTCCGGCCGCGATGCGCCGGTGCGGGTGCTGGTCGACCTGACCGCAAGAGCCGAGCGCATCGTCTCGCAGCAGCGCACCGTGCTGACGCTGACCGCCGCCAGCAATGGCCGCACGGTGCTCGCCTCGACGCTGCAGTTCAACCATTCCGACAATCCTCGCCAGGCCAGCCCGCAACTGCCCGACAAGATCTTTCGCGACGAGGCCGGCGTCATCGCGACCGTCAGCCCGGGTCCCTACATCTTCACCGTCGGACCGGGTGATGCCGACGACATACCGATGCGGGCTGTCGATCTCATCCTGCGCTCCGGCGCAGGCGAGATCGACAGCCGTGCACGGCCGGTCGGCTTCGCGCTGATGGCGATCGGCCTGATCGGATTTTTGCTGACCTTGCGCACTCGAGGCGGTCGGCCGGAAAATCCGAACTCTCAGCCGCCACCGCCGCGCTGGGGCAGGGGCTGATGCATGTCGCCCAAAAGTGTGCAGCGGTTTTGGGACAACGACATGCATAACGGCACAAAACGATGAACTACCGCCACGCCTACCATGCCGGGAATTTCGCCGACGTCGTCAAGCATGTCGTGCTGACGCGCTTGCTCGAGTATCTGAAGCAGAAGGACAAGGCGTTTCGGGTCGTCGACACCCATGCCGGCATTGGCCGCTACGATCTGTCGTCGGCCGAAGCGCAGAAGACGGGTGAGTGGCAAGGCGGCATCGGCAGGCTGATCGATGCCCCGTTTGCCGCGCCGGTGGCAGCACTGCTCGCGCCTTATCTGGAGACAATACGGTCGCTCAACCCTGAGGGTGGCATCCAGAAATACCCGGGCTCGCCGTTGATTGCGCGCCATCTCATGCGCAAGCAGGACAGGCTGACCGCGATCGAGCTGCACCCCAAGGATGCCGCGAGGCTGAGGACGTTCTTTGCCGGCGATTTCCAGGCCCGGATCATCGAACTCGATGGCTGGCTGGCGCTCGGCGCCCATCTGCCGCCGAAGGAGAAGCGCGGCCTTGTTCTCATCGATCCGCCATTCGAGGAAGCGGGTGAGTTCGATCGCCTCGTCGACGGGCTCATAAGGGCGCACAAGCGCTGGCCAGGCGGCATCTACGCGCTCTGGTATCCGATCAAGGACCGCAAGGCGATCATCGCTTTCCGCAAGGCGCTGAAGCAATCGGGCATCCCGAAGCTGCTCGACATCGAATTCGAGATCAGGCCGGCCTCTTCGGAACCCAGCCTCGACGGCAGCGGTCTGCTGGTGGTCAATCCGCCGTTCACGCTGGAGGGCGAGCTGCGGACGCTGCTGCCGGCCCTGCACAGGCTGCTTGCGGTGGGGCAGCCGGCGCACTGGTCGTTGGAATGGCTGGCCGGCGAGCAGGCTTGAGGCGGGCTCATTGACGACCCGGGACCCGCGCTCTTTTGGATCCGGGCATGAACGTGCCAGAGCCATTCCGGTGCCGTGTAAATTCGGCTTTGGTCGAAAAGCAGTTTCAAACTGGGAAACCATTGTCAACGCAACCGCTTGACCGCCGCCGAGCGAATCCGCACAGTGCGCACAATCGACCTTGAGAGGCTGCCATGACTCGCTTCGCCAAATCCGCTCTTGCCGCCCTGATTTCGCTCTGCACCCCGCTTGCCGCGCCTCTCGGTATCACCCAGACCGTGCAGGCCGCCGATCTTACGGTCTATTCCGATGAAGACAGCGGGGTCTGCGGTCAGCCTTGGGTACTGAACAAGATCACCAGCCGCTTTTCCTATCAGGTGCATCACGTGCCGCATCTGCCTGATGTGCAGATCACCGATTTCCGGCGCATTCACCAGCATCGCTATCTGGCGGCCGACGATACCTGGCCGATCGGTCGCCGTTATTGCGGGGCCACCGTCAGCCTGTCCGACGGCCGCGATCGCACCATCTGGTACCTGATCGAGGAAGGCCAGGGCTTTGCCTCGATCGGCGACAATGTCGAATTCTGCGTCTCGGGCTTCGACCGCTGGATGGTCTACAACGGCCGCTGCCGCATTCTGCGCTAAACCCGGTTTCCCCTTCCAATCTCTTTCGCGCCTGTGGCTTGATCGGCTGCAGGCGTTTTTCGTGCTGCGTTGACAGCTGGCGCGATCCGTCGCATAGATATGAGACAGACCTGTCTCACCACTCGGTATGCGCCATGACACCGTCGCCCGTTTCCGATAAGCGCCAGCACGTCGTTGAAACGGCCTACGTGCTGTTCAAGCGCGCCGGTTTCCATGCGACGGGTATCGACCGGATCATCGCCGAAGCCGATGTGGCCAAGATGACGATGTATCGCCACTTCCCCAGCAAGGACGAATTGATCGTCGAGGTGCTCGACTATCGCGCTATGCGTTTCGACCGCCAGCTCGACCGGCTCGCCCAGGAGGGCATTCCGCCGGAACAGAAAATCAGAAGGATTTTTGACTGGCATGCACGCTGGTTCCGCAGCGCCGATTTCCATGGCTGTCTGTTCGCACATGCATTGGCCGAGTTCGGCGATTCCGGGCATCCGGTTTTCAAGGCCGTTGTCAGGCAGAAGAACGGCCTCAAGCGGCGCATGCGGTCTATCCTCGAAGAGATGATGCCGCGCGGCCGCGCCGAAAGCGTGGCGGCGACACTGCTTATGCTGATCGAAGGTGCGACCTTGCTGGCGCAGATGGGGCCGGCCGACGCCGCCATTCGCGACGCCCGCAAGGCGGCCATGGGCATCGTCGCTGCTTCGCGTGAGTCCCAATGAGCCCGCTGGTCGTCGGGCTCGCATTGTTTGCGGCGATCCTGCACGCAACCTGGAACGCGTTCCTGCGCACGGGGGCCGACAGGTTGTGGACCGTCACCGTCATGAGCTTTTCCAGTACGGCGCTCGCCATCCCCTTAGCCTTCTTCCACGCCGTTCCGGCCGCGCCGGCCTGGTCTTACATTGTGCTCTCGGCCTGCCTGCAGGTTGGCTACAGTTTGTTTCTGGTGGCCGCCTACAGATATGGCGAGCTGGGACAGGTCTATCCGATCGTTCGCGGCAGCGTGCCGCTGCTCGTCACGCTCGGCGGGTTCTTCCTGGCCAACCAGCAGCTCACTCTGCCGCAGACCATCGGTGTCGCGCTGGTCGCGGGCGGCATCATGGGCCTTTCTCTCGGAAGGGGCAGGGCCGCCACGACATCGATACTCTATGCGCTGGCAACGGGAGCGATCACCGCCGCCTATGCGACGGTCGATGCGCTCGGCGTTCGGGCGGCGGGAAACGCCGGTGCCTATACCGCATGGGTGCTGGTGATCTACGGCGCGTTGCTGCCGGCGGCCTTCGTCGCCTGCCGTGGCCGGCTCACAGTCGACCTGGGTGCGCCGGAAACCTGGAAGGCGTTGGGCGGCGGCCTGTTTGCACTTCTGGCCTACGGTGTCGTGGTCGCGGCCTTCGCGCTCGGACCGGCCGGTCCGATCACCGCGATCCGCGAAACCAGCGTCGTCTTCGCGGCCTTCATCGGACGTCTGTTCCTCGGCGAGGTGCTGACGCCGCGGCGGGTCGGCGCCTGCGCCATCGTCGCGCTCGGCGCCATCTGCCTCGGCTATCAGCCGTGACGGAAATGCGCATCGCGCAGTTTCTCGATTTTCCTGATGGCGCCGACAGGTAAACCGGCTAGTCTGGACTCCCGAGAGCGGCATTACCCTCGGGAGTTTTCATGGATCTCGCGACCTCGCTTGCCTTTGCGGCCGCCTTCTTCGTGTTCGCTGCCAGCCCGGGTCCGGACAACATGACGATCATCGCGCGCACAATCTCCAATGGCGCCGCGTCGGGCATCGCCTACGGTGCCGGCACCGTGGTCGGCATCCTCATCTTCCTGATCCTCGCCGCCTTCGGCCTGTCGATCGTCGCCGCCAAGATGGCGATCGTCATGACGGTGCTTCGCTATGGTGGAGCGGCCTATCTGGTCTGGACGGGCATCAGGCTGTGGATGGCGGCGCCCGTCATTCCCGAACTGCAGCCCATCTCAGGACGGCGAGGGCTGTTGATGATTTTTGCCACCGGCATCGCGCTCAATCTTGGCAATCCGAAAATGCCGTTGTTCTACATTGCGCTGTTGCCTAGCGTCGTCGGCGCATCGCTCGACGCAGGTCATCTCGGTGTGCTGATGATGGTGATCGTGGCCGTCGAGGTCGTGGTGATCGGCGGTCATGTCGTCCTCGCCGGTCGCGCCCGCAGCCTGTTGCGCACACCAAGGATCGTACGCCGGGCGAACCGCGCGGCGGGCGGTGTGATGATCGGCGCCGGCGTTGCCGTTGTTGCCGCGCGCTGAGCGGATTGCCCAGTCATCACGCTATTTCCTGCGCGCCGCCGCCTCGGCCTGATCGAGGATCTTGCGCAGGAATGCGGCATGGCCGCGGAACGCGCGCCGTCCGCTCGTCGTCGCCCTGACGCGCGTCTGCGGCCGGCGGCCGACGAACAGCTTTCGATGTCGACATAACCAGCCCTGGCCAGCGTATCGAGATGCGCACCGAGATTGCCGTCGGTGACGTCCACGATGGCTTTCAGCCCGGTGAAGTCCAGCGTTTGCCGCCTTTCCAGCATGCTCAGCGCGGCCATGATCCTGAGCCGAGTGCTCTGGTGGATGATTTCGTCGGCACTCATCGATTGGCTCCGGCGCAGCCAAGCCGGAGGCCACCGACAACCATGCTGCCGCCGTGGCGGACCGTCTTGGTAATCTCGAACGGCGACAGCGCCGCTTGCTCCTGTGCGATCGACATTGAAATGCTCCAGCATGCTGTACAGAATACTCTGCCATGTAGAGTTATCTGTCAACTCACGAGCAGGCCGATCTGCGTTCGTGCTTGACAAGACGATGCACCGATCGGCTGTCGCATTGCAGTATAGATCGTCCGCCTGCACGAGATGATCGCACCGATGAGGCAGCGGTCATGATATCGGCGGCCGACGATCGACACGCAAAGCTGCTCGCTGATCTTCGGAGCTTCACGAGAGGAGCGCTTCCGCGGAGTGTGGAGAATGTCGGCGACACATTCTAGCCAATGGTCGAAGATCAGAAGTGAATTTTTGCGACGATCAGCACGATCATGTGCCGATCGTAACCGAAATTTAAGCTGCGAAAATCAGTCTATTGCTTCGCTGGCTAGCAAGCCGCGAGTCAGATATGCATGAGCGCGCCGGGTCATTACGGCCGTCGGCACAAAGGAAGGGGCATCGCATGGCTAAGCAGTCATCCAAAGCGCCGGCGTCCAAGGCACCGGCAAAGAAAGCACCCGCAAAAGCAGCGACGGCAAAGGTCGCAGCTGCAGTGAAGAAAGCAGCACCCGCTGCCAAGCCGAAGGCCGCGGCGGCCAAGGCAAAAGCAGCACCGGCCAAGAAGCCGGCAGCGAAAGCTGCGGCGAAACCGGCAGTGAAGAAGGCGGCACCCGCCAAGGCAGCGGCAAAGCCGGCTGCCAAGGCGGCACCGGCCAAGAAGCCTGCAGCGAAAGCTGCGGCGAAACCCGCAGCGAAGAAGGCAGCACCTGCCAAGAAACCGGCTGCCAAGGCTGCACCAGCCAAGAAGCCGGCTGCCAAGGCTGCTCCGGCAAAGAAGGCTGCGGCAGCGAAATCTTCAGCGCCGGTGAAGAAAGCGGCACCTGCGGCCAAGCCGAAGGCAGCGCCCGCGAAGGCCGGCAAGAAGTAGTCGCGCTTCCCTCGCCGGGGGCGGTGCCGAAACAGTCAAGGGCGGGTGCCTCACAGGGCGCCCCGCTCGTTGTTTAGGCAGTCGGAAGGCGAGAACAGAGGCGGACGGAGGATATCTTTTCGCAGCTCCCAGGATTTCGCCATAGGGCGGAGTCCGGTGGGGCTTTTTTCGTGTCATTCATGCGGGTGATGAAACATCGGCGCGAGGCTCGTCGGTCTTGCCAGTCGGCTGGCGGCTTCGCGCAATCCCGGCAACCATGGTGATGAAGCACCGTCTTCATGGAGCGCTCGCTAAACGGCCCTGGCCGCTGCGTCGCTCGCTGGCGGCTGGGTTTTCCGCTTCTGGCCATTGCCCGATCGCGCCCGATCGGTCAACACTGCCGGCCTGCAAAACAGGAAACGGATCATGCCCAGACTGCTCTATGCGTCGTCTTCTCCCTACAGTTCCAAGGTACGAATGGCGGCAGCCTATGCCGGCATCGCTGTCGATCTGGTGCCGATCAAGACCGAGGAGAAGCCGGCCGACTTGATGATCGCCAACCCGCTCGGCAAGATTCCGGTTCTGGTGCTCGACGACGGTCGCTCCATCCATGACAGTCGCGCCATCACCCAGCATCTCAACCGTTTGTCGAAGAGCGCGCTTTTTCCACGCAATCCCGACAAGCGGCTCGAGGCGGAAGTGCTGGAGGCATTGGCCGACGGCATTTGCGACTGTGCGCTGTCGATGGTCTATGAACGGCGCACGCGGCCTGAGGAGATGGTCTATCAGCCCTGGCTCGATCGCCAGTGGGCGAAGATCACGGCGGCACTCGACCTGCTCAACGCAAACCCGCCGAAGCTGCCGAAAAAGATCACCGCCGGCCAGATGGCGCTGCGCGCCTGCCTTGGCTATCTCGCGCTGCGCTTTGCCGGGAAATGGGAGAAGGGTCGCGCCCGGCTGACGCGGTGGGCGGCACGCTTCGACGAGAAGTTTCCAGAACTGAAGCCCTGCATTCCCGGTTGACCGCCCATTACCCGAATAGATTTACCCGGAAATCACGCGGGCATAAAAAAAGCCGGGCGCGAGGCCCGGCTTTTTCGTGTCGTGGCTTGAACGACTTAGAACTTCATACCGACGCCGAAGGTGACGCGGTTGTCGGTGGCCTTGACCTTGCCGATGCCATCGAAGCTCTTGCTGCCGAAGTCGGTGTAACGATACTCGACACGACCGAAGACATTGTCGGTCAGCTTGATGTCGGTGCCGAGACCGGCGGTCCAGCCGAGCAACGTGGCGCGGTCCGAACCGTATACGTCGTCTTCGACCTTCAGGCTTCTTCCGGCGAGACCGCCGGTGCCATAGAGCAGGATTTCCGGGGTCACGGCATAGCCGAGACGGGCTCGCAACGAACCCTCGAAGCCGGCCTTGGAATTGACGCCAGAATCGTCGCCCTTGACGCCGTTGTAGCCGAGTTCGGCTTCAGCGCCGTAGACGAAGTTCTCTTGCTGCCACTGATAGCCGCCGAAGACGCTGCCGACGAAGCCCTTGGTGCCGACGTCAACATTGTCAACACCCAGATCCTTTTCCTTGGTATGGCCGCTGAAGCCATAGCCGACGTTGAGACCGGCGTAGGGGCCGGCCCACGAAGCGACGGGAAGTTCAGCGATCGGCGCAGGTGCCGGCGGCTCTTCCGAAACCACGTCAGCAGCATAGGCAGTTCCGCTAAGGGCGAAGAGCCCGAGCGCAACGGCCAGCGGCCGTGCGAATTTGAGATTGGCTTGCATTGTTCTTTACTCCTTAAGCCACAGGACACAGGCTTGTTTCTCACGATCGCCATCGACCCGTCCGGGGGGTGAAACGGATCTGGCGTTCGTCGGTTCCAAATGTCGTGTCAAAATGCGGCTGAAGCGAACCTGAACTTGGGTCATTCCCCGGCGCAAATGAGGCAGAACCTTGACGTTGCATCTTCGCAACAGCGAAATGGCAGGAACCATCCGGTGCTGCGCTGCACACCGCTTGGTGCAAGGACTCCAGCACCCTATATTGCGGTCGGGCACGCCTGAGTCCAGGGCGGGCCAAGATGCCCAAACGGCCGTTTCGCCACAATGCTGCCCAAGGTGCGAACACCATTTAACGCATGCCGGGCCATATTTCGCCGGCACTGCTTTTTCGGGCCGAAATTGAGGATTGACACCATATGAGCAAAGCCACTGTCACGGCGCTGGTGACGGGCGGGGCCAGGCGGATCGGCAGGGCGATCGTCGAGGATCTCGCCGCGCACGGTTTTGCCGTCGCCATCCATTGCAACCGCTCGCGCAGCGAGGCCGATGCGTTGGCTGCCGAAATCATCGCCGGAGGTGGCCGCGCCGCAGTGGTCGCCGCCGACCTGACCGATATGGACGCCATCGATGACCTTATCGGCGAGGCGCAAGCAGCGCTAGGGCCGCTCTCGCTGCTGGTCAACAACGCGTCGCTGTTCGAGGACGATTCGGTTCTGGATTTCGACTGGCGGGCCTGGGACCGGCACTTTGCCGTCCATGTGAAAGCGCCCGCGCTCCTGGCGCAGAATTTCGCCCGGGCACTACCGGCAGGGCAGGAGGGCCTGATCGTCAACATGATAGACCAGCGCGTCTGGCGGCCGACGCCGCGCTACTTCTCCTATGCACTGTCCAAATCGACGCTGTGGACAGCCACCCAGATGATGGCGCAAGCGCTCGGTCCCCGCGTCCGCGTCAATGCCATCGGCCCGGGGCCGACATTGAAGAACGCGCGTCAGGACGACAGCGATTTTGCAGCCCAAGTCGATGGCTTGATCCTCAAGCGCGGCCCGGAATTGCCGGAATTCGGCGCCACAATCCGCTATCTCTGGGAAGCGCGCTCGGTCACCGGCCAGATGATCGCGCTTGATGGCGGCCAGCATCTTGCGTGGCAGACGCCCGATGTGACAGGCATGACGGAATGAGTCCTATAGACCACAAAAGCAAGCCGCGCGGTGGCACCGACGATCTGCCCCCCGACATCGACCTCGAGGACGAGGCGGTCGAGGAGATCGTTGAAACCGTCGGTCCCGATGTCGCCTTCACCGCCATCGACTGGACGCCGCATGCCGGCGACGCGGAAGGGATGATCGGCGCCGAGGTGATCCAGACGCTGGTCAAGCGGCTGCCCAACGCGCCCGGCGTCTACCGCATGATGAACGCTGCCGGCGATGTGCTCTATGTCGGCAAGGCGCGCAGCCTGAAGAAGCGCGTCACCAACTACGCGCAAGGCCGCTTCCACACTACCCGCATCGGCCGCATGGTGCGCGAGACGTCGACGATGGAGTTCGTCGTCACCCGCACCGAGATCGAAGCGCTGCTGCTCGAAGCCAATCTTATCAAGCGCTTGCGGCCGCGATTCAACGTCCTGATGCGCGACGACAAGTCGTTTCCCTATATCCTCTTGACCGGCGACCATGTCTCGCCCGGCATCTATAAGCATCGCGGCGCGCGTTCGCGCAAAGGCGATTATTTCGGCCCCTTTGCTTCGGCCGGTGCCGTTGGCCGCACCATCAACTCGCTGCAGCGCGCCTTTCTGCTGCGCAGTTGCACCAACTCGTTCTACGAGAACCGCACGCGGCCATGCCTGCTTTATCAGATCAAGCGCTGCGCCGGTCCCTGCACCGGCGAGGTCTCGCACCAGGACTATGCCGAGCTGGTCAATGAGGCGAAGGACTTCTTGTCCGGCCGCAGCCAGAAGGTGAAGACGGAAATCTCGGCCGCCATGCAGCAGGCGTCGGAAGCTCTCGATTTCGAGCGCGCCGCGATCTATCGTGACCGGTTGGCGGCCCTGTCGCATGTGCAGAGCCACCAGGGCATCAATCCGGCGACCGTCGACGAAGCCGATGTCTTCGCCATCCATCAGGAAGGCGGCCAGGTCTGCATCCAGGTGTTCTTCTTCCGCACCGGCCAGAACTGGGGCAACCGCGCCTATTTCCCCAAGGCCGATCCGGCGTTGGAAGCAGCCGAGGTGCTGGGCTCGTTCCTGGCGCAGTTCTATGACGACAAGCCGACGCCGCGGAACATTCTTCTGTCGCATGGCGTCGAGGATCAGGAATTGCTGGCCGAGGCGCTCTCCACCCGCGCCGGCCGCAAGGTCGCAATCTCCGTGCCGCAGCGCGGCGAGAAGAAGGACCTGACCGACAACGCTTTGCAGAATGCCCGCGAAGCGCTCGGACGCCGGCTGGCTGAAACCTCCACCCAGGGACGCCTGCTTGCCGGTTTCGCCGAGACATTCGGCCTGCCGAAGCCGCCAGTGCGCATCGAGGTCTACG
Organism: Mesorhizobium sp. BR1-1-3; assembly: GCF_020165455.1. NCBI lineage: Bacteria > Pseudomonadati > Pseudomonadota > Alphaproteobacteria > Hyphomicrobiales > Phyllobacteriaceae > Mesorhizobium > Mesorhizobium sp. BR1-1-3. The sequence continues at coordinate 781,183 of NZ_JAIUIC010000001.1, read as the reverse complement.
ACAATTCGCACATCATGGGCACCAATGCCGTCGGCGCCATGGTCGTTGCCGGACCGGAGGGGTTCGTGAAGAACCAGTACCGGAAATTCAACATCCGCTCGACCGAGATCACGCCTGGCGACGATTTCGGCATGATGCGCGAGGTGATGGAACGGCGGTTTTCGCGGTTGCTCAAGGAGCATGGCGATGTCCCGGCTGGGGATGCAGCCGACGGTTCGGCAGACGATATGGAGGACGATATCTCCGGCAGCTTCCCGGCCTGGCCCGATGTCATCCTGATCGACGGTGGCCAGGGCCAGATGACCGCGGTGCGCAAGATCCTCGCCGATCTCGGCATCGAGGATCGCGTGGTTGCCATCGGCATCGCCAAGGGCCAGGACCGCGATGCCGGCCGCGAGCGGTTCTTCGTCAAAGGCAGGGACTCGTTTTCCCTACCGGTCCGCGACCCCGTGCTCTATTTCGTCCAGCGGCTGCGCGATGAGGTTCACCGTTTCGCGATCGGCTCGCATCGGGCTCGCCGCAAGAAGGAAATGGTCAAGAGCCCACTTGATGAGATCAGCGGCATCGGTCCCGGCCGCAAGCGGGCATTGCTGCTGGCATTCGGCACCGCCAAGGCGGTCAGCCGCGCGGCCATCGAGGATCTGCGGAAAGTCGACGGGATTTCCGAGCAGGTGGCGAAACTGGTCTACAATCACTTCCACGAGAGTTGAAAAATCTGGCACTTTCATCTGGCCTGTCGAATCTGGCCTGTTGACCCCCCACATTCGCTTCTGATTTGAGTAGGCAGGCAGAAAGAGTTTCCCGGATATGGCCAAGCGCGCGTTCAACCTGCCCAACATGCTCACCTACGCCCGCATCGTCGCGGTGCCGATGGTGGTGCTGTGCTTTTTTCTCGAAGGACATCTGAAGTCGAGCGACTTTGCCCGGTGGTCGGCGCTGATCATCTTCCTGCTCGCCTCGATCACCGATTATCTGGATGGCTATCTGGCGCGCGCCTGGCAACAGACCTCCAACATCGGCAAGATGCTCGACCCGATCGCTGACAAGCTGCTGGTCGCCACCTGCCTGCTGCTGCTGGCTGCGGACACCGATCGCCATGCGGGCATTGCCGGCTGGTCGTTGTGGGCGGCGATCATCATCCTGTGCCGCGAAATCCTCGTCTCGGGCCTGCGCGAATATCTGGCGGCGCTGAAAGTCTCGGTGCCGGTGACGCAGCTGGCAAAATGGAAGACCGCCATCCAGATGGTCGCCATAGCGTTCCTCTTGGCCGGACCAGCCGGCGACAAGATCTTTCCGCTGACCACCCAGACCGGGCTGGTGCTGCTGTGGATCGCGGCGTTGGTCACGCTCTACACCGGCTACGACTATTTCCGCGCCGGCCTCAAGCACATCATGGACGAGTGAGATGACGACCCGGCTCATCTATTTTGCCTGGGTGCGCGAGCGCATCGGCATGCCCGAGGAAGACGTCGACTTGCCGGCTGGCATCGAGACGGTCGCCGATCTCCTGCGCTGGCTGAAATCGCGCGGCGAGGGCTACGAGCACGCGCTGCAATATCCCGACGTCATCCGTGTCGCCATCAACCAGGAGCATGTCGAGCACCGCGAGAAGATCGCGGGCGCCCGCGAAATCGCGCTGTTCCCGCCGATGACCGGGGGCTGAAATGACCGGCGGGATCATACCTGTCGTGCGCATTCAGCGCCAAGATTTTGACGTCGCGGCCGAGATCGCCAGACTGACGCTAGGCCGCGCCGATATCGGCGCCGTGGTGAGCTTCTCAGGCCTTTGCCGCGACGAGCAGGGCGCGCTCTCAGCGCTCGAGCTCGAACACTATCCCGGTATGGCCGAAGCAGAAATCGCCCGCATCGCTGCTGAAGCGGTCGAGCGTTGGCCGTTGCAGGGGCTCACCGCCATCCACCGCCACGGGAAGATCGCGCCCGGCGAGAACATCGTGCTGGTGGTGGCAGCCTCCGCGCACCGCCATGCGGCGTTCGAGGCGGCGAATTTTCTCATGGACTATCTCAAATCGCGCGCGCCCTTCTGGAAGAAGGAGCATCGGGCTGACGGTTCGGAGGGTGGCTGGGTCGAGGCCAAGGAAGCCGATGCAACGGCCGCGCAACGCTGGAAAGCGTCCGAATAAGATCGCCGCAGCCATGCATTGACCGCAATCCTTTGGCCAATTGGCGGAATTGGTCAGCCTGGGCATTGGCAGCCCGGGGCATTGGCAGCCCGGGGCATTGGCAGCCCGGGGTGAGGGAGATGGTCATGCTGGACAGGATCGCGGAGTTCTTCATCTTCGGTTTCGTGCCTCTGGTCGTCGGCATATTGGCCGTTCCTGAGCAGTCTGTTGCCGCCGAAAAGGCAGTGAGAGGCGAAGTGATCTATCGCGAGCGCATTGCCTTGCCGCCCAGTGCCGTGCTCTCTGTGCAACTTGCCGACGTGTCGCTGGCCGATGCGCCGGCCACCATTATCGGCGAGCAGAAAGTGAAGCCAGCCGGCCAGGTGCCGATCAGCTTCGAGATCAAATTCGACCCTTCCGTCATCCGGTCGCAGATGACTTACGCGTTGCAAGCCCGCATCACCGTCGACGACAAGCTCCTGTTCATCTCCGATATGCGCCATCAGGTCGATCCGCTGACCGACGTGCCGCAGACCATCATGCTGAAGATGGTCGCCCCGAACGCCGAGCCGACGGTTTCGGTCTTCGACCAGCTCTGGCTGGTCGACTATGTCGACGGCATCGGCGTCATCGCTGCCCCGCAAGCGACATTCAGGGTCAGCGAGGCCGGCAAGGCGGGCGGCAGCGGCCCCTGCAACACCTATTTCGCCACCGCCAAGGTCAATGGGCAAACGATCGTGATCGGAGACATCGGTTCGACCTACAAGGCCTGTGCGCCAGAGGTGATGGCCGAGGAAAAGGCGCTGTTCGATGCGCTGGCCAAGGCGGCGTCTTACCGTGTCGAGGCCGGCAAGCTCATCATATCAGGCAAGGATGGCCGCGAGATCCTGCGCTTTAGCGCGGCGAGCTGACCCCCAACGAAAAAGGCCGGCGAAACGCCGGCCTTCTTTTTACGGAATCCAAGGTCTGGATCGTCGGCTCAGCCGACGATCTCGGTGTCCGAGAACCAGTACTTGATCTCTTCTGCCGCGGTCTCCGGTGCGTCGGAGCCGTGCACGGAGTTTTCGCCGATCGACAGCGCATGAACCTTGCGGATGGTGCCTTCGGCGGCGTTGGCCGGGTTCGTGGCGCCCATCACTTCGCGGTTCCTGGCAATGGCGTTCTCGCCTTCCAGCACCTGGACGACGGTCGGTGCCGACGACATGAATTCAACCAATTCGCCGAAGAAAGGGCGGTCCTTGTGGACGGCATAGAAGCCTTCCGCTTCGCGGCGGCTCATCCAGACCCGGCGCGAGGCGATGACACGCAGGCCTGCCTCTTCCAGCATCCTGGTGATGGCGCCGGTGAGATTGCGCCGGGTTGCGTCCGGCTTGATCATGGAAAATGTGCGTTCGAGCGCCATGGGTCGTCCTTGTCTGAGAATGGAATTGAGAGTGGCGGGCTCTATACAAGCCGCCCGGCCCATTGCCAAGGGGCCCCGATCAGACGGCTGCACAGCAACGCTTTGCTTGCTATAGTCGCGTGTCGGCGCCGCGCTGAGGTCGGGCCGTATGGAGACAACATGACCATGACAGACGATCGTCAGGAACGCATTCGCAACCGTGCGCACCAGATCTGGCTGCAAGAGGGCCAGCCGGCTGGACATCATGAGCGCCATTGGCATCAGGCGGCGGCCGACGTCGACCAGCAGGACGCCGCAGGCAAGTCGGCAGCCAAAAAGCCAACCAAGAAGGCAGCTGGCGCCGCCAAGCCAAAAGCCGCCCCCAAGGAGGCAAAGGCTGCCACGAAGGCCGGCAAGCCAAAGAAGGCGGTCAAGTAAGTTACTGCTTTACGGCGTCAAGCCGCGGCGGCGACCTTTCGCCCCAGCCCGCCATGCAGGTCGAGGCAGCGGGCGAACCACTGCGCCACCACGTCGCCGTCGTCGAGCAATTGGTAGGGCGAGGCTATGCGCGCCCATTGCAAGGCGCCGAAGACGATATAGTCGCCAAACAGCGGCGCCGCGCCGCCGATGAACGGCTGATAGAAGAGCATCGAGCGCAATGGCTCCAGCGAGGCTCTGAAAGTGCCGAGCCCGGCCTCCCTGGCGGCCGTCACCTCCTCCAGCCTCTTGCCAAGACGCTGCTCCCGGCTCTGGCGGAAATAGACGGCGTTTTCCGCGTCCTGCATGGCATGAAGGTCCATGATGGCCGCGGTGGTCACGTAGGGATGAATGGTCACTTGCGACCAGCGTTCGATGAAGCGCGCCATCGCCTCGCCGCCTTCACCGCCAAACAGCGTCGGCCGGTCCGGATAGGCTTCATCGAGATAGAGCGCGATGGCGAAGGAATCCGCGAGGACTGTCTCGCCGTCGCGGATCACCGGAACGGTTTTCGAAACGCCGCCCTCGACAGCGGGCACCTCGAGAAAGCGCGTCGGTACGGTTGATATGTCGAGCCCCTTGTGGGCAAGCGCCATCGCCACCTTCCAGCAATGCGGGCTGAACGGACGTGTGCTGTCGCGTCCGACGAGATCATAAAGCAGAATGGTCATTGGCGGCGGCTCCCGTGCGGGTTAGGTAGGCCCCGCATCGACGCGAGCCGAGGGAAGCCATGAGACAGCATTTCATGATGTTTGCGGCCTATAATCAATGGGCCAATGGCCGCATCTATGATGCCGCCGCCGAACTCGATGATGAGGAATTCAACCGCGATGTCGGCGCCTTCTTCGGCTCGATGATGGGCACGCTCAACCACCTTTTGACTGCCGACCGCATCTGGATGAAGCGCTTCACCGGGGAGGGCGACGCGCCGACTACACTGGACGCTATCCTGCATCGGGGGTTGACCGGCCTGCGGGCGGCGCGTGAAGCCGAGGACAGGCGGATCATCGATTGGGTCGGCGGCCTCAATGACAAGGCGTTGACGGGCCGGTTCACCTACATGACCGTCTCGGACATGCGCACCGTCTCGCAAAGGCTGGCGCCGGCGCTGGACCATGTCTTCAACCACCAGACCCACCATCGCGGCCAGGCGCATACGATCCTGACCAGCCTGGGACGGCCAAGCCTGGGGTTGGACCTGATGCTTTTCCAGCGGACCGAGGAGGGCAGGGCTTTCGCCTGATCGGTGGCGTTGGCGTAGCCAGTCCGAAGGTTGTGCCGGCCATCGCTGCATTTTGTGCTGCAGCATCGTCTTTGCATCAGTAGGCACCGGATGGATTCAGGCAGCCGTCGAAGCCTCGCCCCTGATTTCGTTGTCCAACTGGGACTGGGTCAGGGCCGCTTCCGCCATTACCCACTGCTTGAACAACTGGACCTTGCGTGCGGCAAGGCCTTTCAACGGAGAGACAAAATACCAGCCAGCCGTGTTCGGATGATGGACGGCGAAGGGAGCCACCAGCCTTTCGGCGCGAATGTCGCTGGCCATATAGGCACGGTTGGCCACCGCAAAGCCCATCCCGGAATTGGCTGCCTCGTAGGACATCATGCACGAGTCGAAATAGATGCTCTTGGTCTCGCTGAGCACGAAGCTGGCGCCGGCGAAACCAAGCCAGGACTGCCAATTCTGGGTGCAGGTGTCGGAATGCAGCAGGGTGAAGTGCTTGAGGTCGTCCGGTGTCACCTTCGACAGCCGCTTGTCGCCGAGGACTTCGTGGAACAGCTTGCGGCTGCACACCGGTGTCAGGTCTTCGCGAAACAGCAGATCGGATTGCAGCCCGTGAAAGTGACCGTCGCCATAACGGATTTCGAGATCGAATTCCGAGGCCGTGAGCTCATGCGTCGCGTAGGAGGTTGAGACCCGCATCACGATATCGGGATATTGCTGCTGGAACAGCGGCAGGCGCGGAAACAGCCAGCGTGCCGCAAAGGTCGGCAGCACCGATATTTTTAGCACATGCTCCTGCGATTGCCCGGTCGCTTCCATGCTGGCCGCGACGATTCGCTCCAGCGCCTCGCGAACGCGCGAGACATAGGTCTCGCCCTCCGGCGTCAACGACACCGCATTGCCGCCGCGCTGGAAAATCTTGAAACGAAGCTGATCCTCCAGGCTTTTCACGCGCTGGCTGACCGCTGAAGCGGTAATAAACTGTTCTTCACCGGCGCGCGTGAAATTACCGTGCCTTGCAGCACTTTCCACGATTTTCAGCGAATTGAGGTTGACCTGACTGAGCAGACGCACGGTTTCGACCTTAAGCTTGGCTTACACTAGCACCAGCATTCCTAATTTTACAGGGGTGGGTGAATTAATCGACTGTTTACCAAGTGTTGCCCCCATCCTGGAGAAGTACAATGAACGCCCATACCATTCCCGAACTGCGTTATGCGATGAGCCGCGAAGCCATTATCGGCCATGAAACCGCCTGGAAAGTGTCGAGTTTCGGTGTCGCGCAATATCTGCACGGCTATGACCCGGCACTGCTTGCCGCGATCGAGGAGGCTGCCCTGAAGCTCAAGGCCAGCCATGCCGTGCACAAGCACCTCGATCTGACCTTCATCACCGGGGCCGACCGTTTCATCCCCGAGATCAGGGAATTGCTGCATGACAAGCTGCGCCTGGAGCGGCTGTCCGACATGATGGGCACCAAGCTGGAGCCCTATCCGCTGTCGATCGTCGGCTCGACGGTCACCTTCATGAATCCCAGGGACGGCGCCGTGGAGTGGCATTGCGATGGCGTTCCGGTCACCGAGCTCATTCCGCTGTCGATCAGCAATCCGCTGGTCGGCGGCCACCTCGAAATCTATTGCGACGACTCCGAAACCGGCCGCGCCATTCTCGAATCCGGCCGCGAGATCCCGCGCAACAGTGTCATGCGCATCGATCACAAGATGAACTACGCGACGCTCGGCCAGTTCCTGGGCGTCCTGCATCGCACCGCGCCGATCCGGTTCGGCGAGCGCGTCACGCTGGTGCTCAACCAGCGCTCGGTGGCCAAACCCTATGTCGACGACAACAGAATGTTCTATCTCGCCGCCGACAATGACCACGACCGTGAGTGGGTCAGCGAACTGGCCGAAGATGTCTGGACCAACCAGCTCCCGGCCTACCGTCGGTTCGAGGCGGAGCATCCCGTGCCCGCCGCCGTCGATGCTCCGGTTCCGGGCGGAGCCAGGGAATCATGGTAGTGAACCATGATCCCGAAAAGTCGGAACCGGTTTTCGGACAGGATCATGGTCGAACAGCAAAATAGAATCCCATGCCGATTGTTTCGGCAGGGATCCGGCTCGATATCCGCGTTGGTCTTCGCTGCCGGTGCGGTGGCGTTGTGGTCCACCAATGCCCTGGTCGGCAAATCCCTGCTGGCCGGCCACCCGGTGTCGCAGGTCCAGTTCCTGCAATTTGCAGGCGCTGCACTCGTCTTCGCCGCCATCCGATTGATGAGCCGGAAAAGAGTAGCACCGGTCACGGCCGGGGCGGCGTTCATCTCTCTCGCGGTCGGCTTCATCGGTCTGGTCGGCACCATGGTGCTGCAATACATCGCCTTCGCTTCGATGCCGGTGATCGAGGCCAATCTGGTCGCCTACACCTGGCCGTTGATGGTTGCGGCGGCAGTCATTGCCTTGGAAAATCCGCGGCGTCCGGCACTGTTGGGTCTCGCCGCGGTGGTAGGCTTCATCGGCGTCGCGCTGGTGATTTCGGGAGGGCGCAACCAATCCTGGTTCGACGGCGATCTGGTCGGATATCTCGCCGCATTCGGGTCGGCGCTGTGCATGGCCTTCTATTCGATCATGGTGGGACGGGTCGCCACCCCAGCCGATCGCCTGTTGCTGCCCTCATCGTTGATCGGCGTCGCTTTGACGTTTCTGTGGTGCGCTCGCGACGGTTTCACCTGGCCCATCGGCGCGGACCTGGCTCTCGGCCTTTATCTCGGCGCCGGTCCGATGGGCTTGGGCTACTATTTCTGGTCGCGCGCCTTGAAGCTTGAAGGCAGCGGCAGGGTCGCGGTGGTCGCCTATCTCACGCCGATCGCCTCGACCCTGCTTTTGACCTTGTCCGGCGAACGGCTGACGGTGACGGCCATTGTCGGAGCCATCCTCGTCATCGGCAGTTGTGTCGCGGTCGGTGTGGAACGTTCGGAGGCCGAAAACCATGTTTGACGAGAATGAGCGTCTGGCCATTCAGGAAGCGCATTGGCTGATCGACGAATTCGGCGTCGAGGCACCGCTTTACGCCGCGATGAGGGCCGAAAAGGCGATAGAACAAAAGGATTTCGCGCGCTGCGCCCGCTGGAAGCGTATTCTGGAGATATTGGACGAAAGTCCTGCCGCTAAGTCTGCTGGTTCCAAGTATTAGATTTTCTAATTTGCACGGCGTCGATTTCGCATGAATGCTATTTTGGCCGATTCTTCATTCTTTTATGAGACTTGGCGGTCCGTTGGGGGACGCGGTTAAAGAGATACATCGACACAAGTCTTCGCTGGGGTGGAGGATTTTGTCGCAAATAAGGTGAAAGAATTGTCAAATATCGATGATAAGACCGTTATCGAGCTGACGGCCGATATTGTCTCGGCCTATGTAGGCAACAATCCCCTTCCGGCTTCCGGCCTGCCTGAGTTGATTGCCAGCGTCAGTGCTTCGGTTCGCAAGCTCGCTGGTGCAGTTGTCGCGGAAACACCAAACCTGGTTCCGGCAGTCAATCCGAAGAAGTCGGTATTTCCCGACTACATCATCTGCCTTGAGGACGGAAAGAAGTTCAAGTCGCTCAAGCGGCACCTGCGGACCGACTACGGCCTGAGCCCGGACGACTATCGGGCCAAATGGGGCTTGCCGCCGGACTATCCGATGGTTGCGCCGAACTACTCGGCGACGCGATCGGCGCTGGCAAAGTCGACGGGACTTGGCCGCAAGCCGGCAGCAGCGCCGGCCGCTGTCGCCAAGGCAACGAAGCGCAAGGCGACTGCCTGAGAGCAGGCAAGCCACTGTTCGGCTGCTTTGACGGCGCCCTCGCGGGCGTCGTTTCGAGGCCTTGTGCGGCCAACTGGCCCGCAAGGCCTTGCGAAGCGTTGATGTCCGGTGCAAAAGCGCGGCCATGCTGATCATCAACGACCTATCGCTCCGCATGGCCGGACGCCTGCTTCTCGACCATGCCTCGCTGACCTTGCCAGCCGGCACCAAAGCCGGCCTCGTCGGCCGCAACGGTACCGGCAAGACGACGCTGTTCAAGGCCATTACCGGCGATTTCCCGTCCGAGACAGGCTCGATCAGCCTGCCGAAGAGCACCCGCATCGGCCAGGTGGCGCAGGAAGCGCCAGGCACCGAGGATGCGCTGATCGAGATCGTGCTCAAGGCCGATCTCGAACGCACGGCGTTGCTCGAAGAGGAAAAGACGGCGACCGATCCGCACCGCATCGCCGACATCCATATGCGGCTGGCCGACATCGACGCGCACTCAGCCGAATCCCGCGCCGCCACCATTCTCGCCGGCCTCGGCTTCGATGACGCTGCGCAACGGCGTCCGGCCTCCTCCTTTTCCGGCGGCTGGCGCATGCGCGTGGCGCTCGCCGCGGTGCTGTTTGCCGAGCCCGATCTGCTGCTGCTCGACGAGCCGACCAACTATCTCGATCTTGAAGGCACGCTGTGGTTGGAAAACTACGTGTCGAAATATCCGCACACCGTGCTTTTGATCTCGCACGACCGCGACCTGCTCAACCGCGCCGTCAACTCGATCGTTCACCTCGACCAGAAGAAGCTGACCTTCTGGCGCGGCGGCTACGACCAGTTCGAGCGTCAATACACCGAACAGAAGGAATTGCAGGAGAAGGGCCGCGTCAAGCAGGAAGCCGCGCGCAAGCACATGGAATCCTTCGTCGAACGGTTCCGCGCCAAGGCCTCCAAGGCGAGACAGGCACAGTCGCGCATCAAGGCACTGGAAAAGATGAAGCCCATCGCGGCCCTCGTGAACGACTCGGTGCGGCCGTTCTCCTTCCCCGAGCCGGTGAAGACGGTGGCCTCGCCGATCGTGGCGCTGAACAACGTCAATGTCGGCTACACCGAGGGGCAGCCGATCCTTAAGAAGATGACGCTGCGCATCGACGCCGACGATCGCATCGCGCTGCTCGGCGCCAACGGCAACGGCAAGTCGACCTTCGCCAAACTGCTGTCCGGCCGGTTGAAGCAGGAGAGCGGCACCATGACGGTGGCGCCCGGGCTGAAGGTGGCGATCTTCGCCCAGCATCAGCTCGACGATCTGCGGCCGGACGAAAACGCCTACGAGCATGTCCGCCGGTTGATGCCGGAGGCGCCGGAATCGAAGGTGCGCGGCCGCGTCGCCCAGTTCGGCCTCACGACCGAGAAAATGAACACCGCCGCCAAGGATCTTTCGGGCGGCGAGAAGGCGCGGCTGCTGATGGGCCTGTCGGCCTTCGAGGGGCCGAACCTGTTCATCCTCGACGAACCGACCAACCATCTCGACATCGACAGCCGCGAATCGCTGATCCATGCGTTGAACGAATTCCCTGGCGCCGTCATCCTGATCTCGCATGATCGCCATCTGCTCGAGGCAACCGCCGACCGGCTGTGGCTGGTCAAGGACGGCGCGGTCAACCCCTATGACGGCGATCTGGAAGACTACAAGACGCTGGTCACCGGCGTGTCCGGCGACCGCCGCGGCAAGCGCGAGGCCGACAAGGCATCAAAGGCCGACCGCCGCCGCGATGCGGCGGCACGCCGCGCCGCCTTCGAGCCGCTGGCCAAGGAAATCCGCGCCACCGAAGCGCTGATGGACCGCATCCGCAAGCGCATCGACGGCATCGAGGACGAACTGTCCAATCCGGCGGTGTACGAAAAGGATCCCTCGACGGCGACCCGGCTGGCCAAGGAGCGCTCGCAACTGGCCCAGACGCTGGCCGGCCACGAGGAAAAGTGGCTGTCCATGTCGGCAGAGTATGAGGAAGGCACGGCGGAGTGATTACGCAATCTCCCCACAAGTGGGGAGATTGGCTAATCATCTGGCCCTACACGCGCCCTTTGAAACCCGCTAGTCTTGCCGCATGAACCAGCACGCCAAGCTCAGAATCGGCCATTCCGCCTGTCCGCATGATTGCCCGTCGACCTGTGCGCTCGAGGTCGAACTGCTCGACGGCAATCGGATCGGCCGCGTCCATGGCGCCAAGTCCAACAGCTACACCGCCGGCGTCGTCTGCGCCAAGGTTGCGCGTTATGCCGACCGCGTCCACCATCCCGACCGTTTGCTGAAGCCGCTGATCCGCGCCGGCGCTAAGGGCGACGGCGCCTGGAAGGAAGCGAGTTGGGAGGCCGCGCTCGACCTTGTCGCCGAAAAGTTCATTGCGGCCGAGGAGAGCTACGGCTCGGAGACGGTCTGGCCCTACTATTATGCCGGCACGATGGGGCTGGTGCAGCGCGACGGCATCGACCGGCTGCGCCACGCCAAGAAATATTCCGGCTTTTTCGGGTCGATCTGCACCAATCTCGCCTGGACCGGCTGGATGATGGGCGCCGGCGCCTTGCGCGGGCCGGACCCGCGCGAGATGGCGAAATCCGATTGCGTGGTGATCTGGGGCACCAATGCGGTGGTGACCCAAGTCAACGTCATGACCCACGCCATCAAGGCGCGCAAGGAGCGCGGCGCCAAGATCGTCGTCATCGACGTCTACGAAAACGCGACGATGAAGCAGGCCGATCTCGGCCTTGTGCTGAAGCCAGGCACCGATGGCGCGCTGGCCTGCGCGGTCATGCATGTGCTGTTCAAGGAGGGCATGGCCGACCGCGCCTATCTCTCGAAATACACCGACGACCCGAGAGGGCTGGAAGCGCATCTCGAGACGCGCACTCCGGCGTGGGCGGCCGGGATCACGGGCTTGACGGTCGCCGAGATCGAGGCCTTCGCCCGCCTCGTCGGCACGACCAAGAAGACCTATTTCCGCCTCGGCTATGGTTTTGCACGCCAGCGCAATGGCGCCGTCAACATGCATGCCGCCTCGTGCATCGCGGCTGTCACCGGCAGCTGGCAATATGAGGGCGGCGGCGCCTTCCATTCCAATTCCGGCATCTTCAAGCTCAACCAGGATGTGCTCGAAGGCACCAAGATGCGCGATCCCTCGATCCGCTATCTCGACCATTCGCGCATCGGCCCGGTGCTGACCGGTGCCAGCGATGCGCTCTATGGTGGCCCGCCGGTGACGGCGATGCTGATCCAGAACACCAATCCGGTGAATGTCGCGCCGGAGCAGCGGCTGGTGACGCAAGGCTTCCTGCGCGACGACCTGTTTACCTGCGTGCACGAGCAGTTCATGACCGACACGGCCAAGCTTGCCGACGTCGTATTGCCGGCCACGATGTTCCTCGAGCACGACGATGTCTACAAGGGCGGCGGCAACCAGCACATCACGCTTGGCCCCAAGCTGATCGAGCCGCCGGAGGGACCGCGCACCAACCATTTCGTCATCGAGCAATTGGCTGATCGCCTCGGTGTCGCCGACCGTCCGGGTTTCGGCCTGACCGAGCAGCAGCATATCGACATCATCCTGGGCAAGCGCGGGCTGGGCAGTTTCGAAAGCTTGAAGCAAGACAAGTGGGTCGACCTGCAGCCGGATTTCGAGGCAGCACACTTCATCAGCGGATTTGGCCATGCGGATGGAAAATTCCGCTTCCGCGCCGACTGGACCGGGCAGGCGGCGCCCAACCGGCCGCCCAAAAGCATGGGCCTGTTCGGCCCGGTGGCGCGGCTGCCGGAATTCCCCGACCATGTCGACCTGATCGAGGTCGCCGACGAAGCCCACCCGTTCCGGCTGACGACGTCGCCGGCGCGCAACTTCCTCAATTCGACATTCTCGGAAACACCGGTGTCGAAAGCTAGGGAGGGCCGCCCGGAACTGCTTCTACATCCCGACGATGCCGCGGCACTTGGGCTGGCCGATGGCGACCGTGTCGAGGTTGGCAACCAGCGCGGCGAAGTCGTGCTGCATGCAAAACTGTTCGACGGCATCAAGCGTGGCGTGGTGATCGCCGAAGGCATCTGGCCAAACAGCGCCCATGAGCGCGGCGAGGGCATCAACGTTTTGACCGGCGCCGACGCGCCTGCACCCTATGGGGGTGCTGCCTTCCACGACAACAAGGTCTGGCTGCGCGCGGCAAGGTGAGAGAACTCAGATGCTCTCGCGTCAAATTATACCGGCAGGGCTTCGGCCACCTTCTTTCGGTTTCGCCTAAGACTGATGTCGTCGGCGATCTGCTCGGCCTCGATCGAGATTTCGCGCAGCAATCCGGTGACCGGATTGTGAAAGCCGATGAGATAGAGGCCAAGCTCTGAAGCCCTCGCATTGACGCCGCTGCGCACTGGCTGAACGCCGGGCTCCAGCAATTTGGCGTAGCCGGGCCGGAAGCCGGTGGCGAAGATGATCGCATCGAACTCGCCATGCTTGCCATCGGCAAAACGGGCGCCCTGTTTGGTGATCTCGGCAATGTCGGGTGCGACCTTGATCGCCCCTTCGCGTATTTTGCGCACCGTGCCAATATCGATCGTCGGAATGCGCGACGAGAGCGCGATCTGCTGCAACATTCCTTGCTGCGGCCGCCTGAGCCCATATTTCCCGAGCCTGCCCAACGCCAGATCGAGGATGACGGGAAACAAGGCATCGTTGATGCGCTGCGGCATCAGGCGTGCCGCCATGCCAATCATCTGGATGGGCACGCCAAGCAGTTCGCGCGGTACGATATGAACGCCGCCGCGCACCGAAATCGTCGGCCGCGCACCGCCCTCCACCAGATCGAGCGCGATCTCGGCGCCGGTATTGCCCATGCCGACGATCAGCACCGGCCGGCCGGCGAAAGGCACTGCGTTGCGATAGTCGGCGCTATGCAGCTTTTGGCCCTTGAAGGCATCGGCGCCGGCAAATCCGGGCATCAGCGGCTCTGCGTTGTTGCCAGATGCAATCACAACGTTTGAAGCATGCAAGGGACCGGTCGTCGTATCCACGAGCCAGCTTCTGCCCCGCCGGGTGATCGCCCGCACTGTTTCTCCAAATCGCGGCCGCAGATCGAAACGTTGCGCGTAGGCATCGAGATATGCCGCGAAGAGATCGCGCGGCACGTAACGCGGATAGTCCCTGGGAAAGGGCGCGAAGGGCAGCGAGGAAAAACGCTTGGCCGTGTGCAAATGGACGCGCTCATAGTGGCGTCGCCAGGCGGGTGCGGCCTGCTGCTCCTTTTCCAGCAGGACGAAATCCTGCCCGCTCTGCCGCAGGCACGCGGCAATGGCCAGGCCCGCCGGCCCGGCACCGATGATCGCAACTGGGGTGGTGTCGTCCAAGCGCGCCTCCGCGGCAGAATTCACAGCCCGAGAATGTCAAAAACATGGTGGGAAAGTAAAGGCCTGCCGCGCGACAAATATTTAGACAGGCAAAGGCACCGTCAACCCTACCTTGACCCGGTCCATGGCAACGAACGTGCGGAATTTGCGGACATTGTTGCTGTCGAAGAACAGTTTTCGCGTCAGCGCCTCATAGGCGCCCATGTCGGCCACTGTGATGACCAGGATGAAGTCGGCCTCGCCGGTGACGTAATAGCATTGCTGGACCTCGGGGGTCGCCGAGAACTGCCGCTTGGCCGCGTCGATCAGTTCGGCGCGTTCGCTCTCGAGTTCCACCTCGACGAAGATGGTGATGGGTTGGCCGACCGCTGCCGGCTCGACGACAGCGACATTGCCGGCAATAACCCCGGTCTGCTCCATGCGCTTGATGCGGCGCTGCACCGCCGGCGCCGACAGGTTCACCGCCTCGCCGATCAACCGCTGCGGCGTCGTGTTGTCGCGCTGCAGGATGGCAAGGATGGCAAGATCGAAACTGTCGAGCGAGGGCGGCAATACAGGCAATGGAGAGACCCCTGGCGAAACAAACTTGCATTTGGGAGGCCATATTACAGCGCTCTTTGCGTTGCTCCTGCAATATGTTCTCGCTGACCCAACGGGACCGGCCAATGTTCCTGCTCAACCGCAACGCATCGCACCGCCGGCCGCTCGACCCGATCGATGCCGATACCCTTGGCGTGGCCGGAGCCGACACGGTCGAGCGTTTTCTCAGCCACCGCGACAATCACCGGATGACGCCGCTGCATGCGCTGCCGGCGCTCGCCGGCGAATTCGGACTGGGCGCCATCCATATCAAGGATGAGGGCTTTCGCCTCGGCCTCGGCAGCTTCAAGGCGCTTGGCGGCGCCTATGCCGTCTTCCGCCTGGTTCTGGAGGAGGCCGGCAGTCGCCTTGGCCGGCTCCTCGATGTGGCCGATCTCGATCGGCCTGACGTGCGGGCCGTCGCCGCGGCGATGACATTTGCCTGTGCGACCGACGGCAACCATGGCCGCTCCGTCGCGCAAGGCGCGCAACTCGTCGGCGCGCGGGCGGCGATCTTCGTCCACGCCGGCGTCAGCGAGGAGCGCATCGCGGCGATCGCCCGCTATGGCGCCGAGATGATCCGCGTCGACGGCAATTATGACTATTCGGTCAGGCAAGCTGCCCAGGTTTCGGCCGACAAGGACTGGACCGTGGTCTCCGACACCTCGTGGCCGGGCTATGAGCGCATTCCCGGCCTGGTCATGCAGGGCTATACCGCGATCGTACGCGAAGCCTTGCGCCAACTCCCTCGGACGCCGACCCACGTCTTCGTGCAGGCCGGTGTCGGCGGCATTGCCGCCGCGCTGGCCGGTCATCTGGCCACCGTGCTCGGTGACGCCAGGCCGACCTTCATCGTGGTCGAGCCGGCGCGTGCCGCTTGTGTTTTCGCAGCCGCCCAGGTCGGGCGCCCGGTCAAGGTCGCGCACGGCCAGCCGACGGTGATGGCCATGCTTGAATGTTACGAAGCCTCGCCGGTCGCCTGGCGGGTGCTGGCGCGGGCCGCCGACGCCTTCATGACGGTGGATGAGGACGAGGCCATCGCGGTGATGCGGCGGCTGGCCTGGCCGACCGGCGGTGGCCCGGTGATCGTCGCCGGCGAAAGCGGTGGTGTCGGCCTTGCCGGGCTGATCCGGGCGGTGGCCGACAACCGGGCCGATCTTGGACTTGACGGCAAATCGCGGGTGCTGGTGATCAACACCGAAGGCGCCACCGACCCGCATCGCTACGCCGAACTGGTTGGCATGAACCCGGCCGATGTGATGACAGCCGAGGCAACGGCATGATCGCCATCGATGCGCAGCGCCTGCTCGGCCGCATCCGCGAACTCGGCGCTGTTGGCCGGGATGGCGAGGGCAGGCTGACCCGGCTGGCCGCCTCAGACACCGACAGGCAGGGCCGCGACCTCTTCGTCGGCTGGCTTCGGCAGGCCGGGCTCGATGTCGCCATCGACCGGGTCGGCAACATTTTCGGCATCTGGCAAAACCCGGAAATTACCGGGCAAGCGCCGCTGCTCATCGGCTCGCACATCGATACCGTCATCGATGCCGGCATTTATGACGGCTGCTACGGGGTGCTTGCCGGGCTGGAAGTGATCGAGACGCTCAAGGCGACGGGCTTTTCGCCGTCGCGCCCGGTCGCGGTCGCCGCTTTCACCAATGAGGAGGGCGTACGCTACACACCCGACATGATGGGCTCGCTGGTCCACGCCGGCGGCATCGATGCCGAAACGGTGCTGGCGGCCGTCGGCACCGACGGCAGCGTGCTCGGGCAGGAGCTTGCCCGCATCGGCTATGCCGGCGACCGGGAGCCCGGCTTCCTCACGCCGCACGCCTATCTCGAACTGCATATTGAGCAAGGGCCGGTGCTGGAGCGCGAAGGCTTGCCGGTCGGCGCGGTGGAGAATCTGCAAGGCATCTCCTGGCAGCGCATCACCATCGACGGCGTCGCCAACCATGCCGGCACCACGCCGATGTCGATGCGCAACGATGCCGGCCACGCCGCCGCCCGGGTCATCACCTTCCTGCTCGACCGGACCAAAGCCTCGAACGCGCCGACCGTCGCCACCGTCGGCACGATCCGCTTCGAGCCGAATGCCATCAATGTCATCCCTTCGCGCGCGGTCTTCACCGTCGATCTGCGCGATCCCGACGAACAGCGCCTGCAGGCGGCGGAAGCGGCGCTTGCCGCCCATCTCGAGCAGCTTGCCGCCGCTGAGAACGTGACGGTTTCGGTCGAGCAACTGGCCCGCTTCGAACCGGTGATCTTCGACCTGCGCATCGTCGAACAAATCGAGGCCGCCGCGAAACGCCGTGGCCTCGGGGTCAGGCGCATGACATCAGGCGCCGGCCACGACGCGCAGATGCTGGCGTGTATCGCGCCTGCGGCGATGATCTTCGTGCCGAGCGTTGGCGGCATCAGTCACAGTCCGCGCGAACACACCGATGATGCCGAGCTTGTTGCCGGCGCCAACATCCTGCTTGATGTGGCCGCGCAACTGGCAAAGTAGGTCAGAAGGGGCAGAAGCAGAAGGGGCAGAAGAATGTCTGAACTCGATCGCGACGCGCTGAAGCAGGAGATGATTTTCTGGCGGCGCGATCTGCATGCACACCCGGAATTCGGCTTCGAGGAGACGCGCACCGCCGCCTTCGTCGCCGCCAAACTGCGCGAATTTGGGTTGGACGATGTCACCGAAGGCGTCGGCGGAACCGGTGTCGTCGGCACGCTGAAGCGCGGCAGCGGCAACCGGGCGATTGCGCTGAGGGCCGACATGGATGCGCTGCGCATATCAGAACAATCGGACGCATCTTACCGGTCCGGCAATCCCGGCATCATGCATGCCTGCGGCCATGACGGCCACACCACCATGCTGCTCGGCGCGGCAAAGCTGCTGGCCGGTGAGGGCGGTTTCGACAGCATCGTGCGCTTTGTCTTCCAGCCGGCCGAGGAATGGGGCAGGGGCGCACTCGCCATGCTCGAAGATGGGCTGATGCAGCGCTTTCCCTTTGACGAGATCTTTGGCCTGCACAATATGCCCGGCCTGCCGATCGGGTATTTCGAGACCCGTGCCGGACCCATAATGTCGGCCGAGGACAACTTCGAGATCGTGCTCAAGGGGCTCGGCGGCCATGCCGCGCGGCCGCATGCGGGCAACGAGACGCTGGTCGCGGCCTGCGCGCTGGTCACCAATCTGCAGACCATCGTCTCGCGCCGGCTGAGTCCGGCCGACATATCCGTGGTTTCGGTGACCGAGCTGATCACCGACGGCACCCGCAACGCTCTGCCCGGTCTTGCCCGCATCCTCGGCGATGCGCGCAGCTTCCGTCCCGAGGTCAGCGCCGAGATCGAGCGGCAGATGCGCATTATCGCCGAGGGCATCGCCGCCGCCTATAATGTCACCGCCGAGGTCAAGTACAGCAGGGAGTTCGTGCCGCTGCGCAACGATGCCGAACTGGTCGATGCCGCATTCGCCGCCGCCAGAGGCGTCTTCGAACCCGGCAACATCGCCGTCGCCCGCGAGCCGATGACCGCCTCCGAGGATTTCGCCCGCTTCCTCGACCATGTGCCGGGCTGCTTCGCCTTCCTCGGCAATGGCGAGGGCTCGGCGCCGCTGCACAATTCCAGCTACGACTTCGACGATGAGGGGCTGTTGTTCGGCACGAATTTCCATGTCGCGCTGGTCAGGCAAAGGCTCGCGGCCGGGAGATGATCGCGGCGTCACGATTGTCAAACATGCGTATCGCGAGCCGGATATGGGTAGAGTCGCGGGCAGATACGCTGTTAACAAAAACAATGTTCCGATGACGCAGGGGAAAGACTCAGCTAGCCTTACCTGTGCGGCGGACCTAATTATCCGCTTGGCCGGCGCTTCACTCCTCCCAAGCGGCGCCGGCCTTCTTCTCCAAAAGTTCGTCCGGGACGCCACAGCGGGTTGCGGCAGCACGCGAACCTCGCAAAGGCCAAGTTCCGCCTCCGGTTGCCTCGAGAATGCATCGGGAGCGCTGGCGAAACCGCCCTCCATCTTCGACTGCGCGCGTGGACGATTGGCAAGGGAACCAAAGGCGGTTTCCCCGGTTGGTTCTGCTCCAAAGGAGTGTTGCACCATGTTCCGTCTGCTCGTCGCCGGCGCCTTCGCCTATGTCACTTATCGCATCGCCAGGAAGATGGTCGAAAACGTGCCCGATACGGTCGACCCGCTGCTGTTGCCGCCGTCGCAACCTGATCGCGAGACCTTGCGACGGCAGTCGGCCGATATGGGTGTCGATCCGCAACGCTAGCCGCGATCCCTTCTCTTCAGACCGGCCCCAGTCCTGCGTGGGTTAGGTGTGCCCGTATCGATGTTGCGAACAAAGCAGAAACGATGCTTGATGGGCGATGAACCTTGCCACCGCTGATTCGACCTTTCGGGAACCGACCGTCCAGCCTGCCTATCTCGCGCGGCTGAACGATGCCCAGCGCCAGGCCGTAGAGCACGGCGCCGGTCAGATTGCCGGCCCGTTGCTGGTCATTGCCGGCGCCGGATCTGGCAAGACCAACACGCTGGCGCATCGCGTCGCTCATCTGATCGTCAAGGGCGCCGACCCGCGCCGCATCCTGCTGATGACGTTTTCGCGCCGCGCCGCATCCGAAATGGCCAGGCGCGTCGAGCGTATTGCCGGCGAGGTGCTCGGCCGCGATGCAGCCGTCATCACCGATGCGCTGACCTGGGCCGGCACCTTTCACGGCATCGGCGCGCGGCTGTTGCGCGACTATGCGCTGGAGATCGGTCTCGACCCGGCCTTCACCATCCATGATCGCGAGGATTCCGCCGACCTGATGAACCTGGTCCGCCACGAGCTCGGCTTCTCGGAGACGGAAGCGCGCTTCCCCACCAAGGGCACTTGCCTTGCCATCTATTCGCGCGCCGTCAACGCGCAGGCGCCGCTCAATGAGGTGTTGGGTTCCGCCTTTCCCTGGTGCGCCGGCTGGGCGGAGCAGCTGAAAGAATTGTTCGCCGGTTATGTCGAGGCCAAGCAGGCGCAAAACGTGCTCGATTACGACGATTTGCTGCTCTACTGGGCGCAGATGGCGGCGGAGCCCGAGATAGCAGCGCATCTGGGCGGGCGTTTCGACCATGTGCTGGTCGACGAATACCAGGACACAAATCGCCTGCAGGCTTCGATCCTCATGGCGCTGAAACCCGACGGCGCCGGGCTGACGGTGGTGGGCGACGATGCGCAATCGATCTATTCGTTCCGCGCCGCCGAGGTTCGCAACATCCTCGACTTCCCCAATCAGTTCGCGCAAGCCGCCGACGTGGTGATGCTGGAGCGCAATTACCGCTCGACCGAGACCATCCTTGCTGCCGCCAATGCGGTGATCGGCGAAGCCTCGGAGCGCTTCACCAAAAACCTGTGGTCGGAGCGCAAATCCAGCGACAGGCCAAAACTGGTGACCGTGCGCGACGAAGTCGAGCAGGCCAATTTCGTCTGCGACACCATCCTGGCCGAGCGCGAGGCGGGCACAGCGCTGAAATCCCAGGCGGTGCTGTTTCGCGCCTCGCATCACAGCGGGCCGCTGGAGATCGAACTGACGCGGCGCAACATTCCCTTCGTCAAATTCGGAGGCCTGAAGTTTCTCGATGCCGCCCATGTCAAGGATGTGCTGGCGGTGCTGCGCTTTGCCGAAAATCCGCGCGACCGTGTCGCCGGTTTTCGCGTATTGCAACTCTTGCCTGGCATCGGCCCTTCGGCCGCCGCGCAGATCGTCGAGACCATGACGACGGCGCTGGACGAGGCCATGGGGCTGGCCGGCTGGCGTCCGCCGCAACGCGCTGCCGATGACTGGCCTGGCTTCGTCTCGCTCTATTCCGGCCTGCGCGCCGGCGCCAGATGGCCGGCCGACCTCGAACAGATCAGGCTGTGGTACGAGCCGCATCTGGAACGCATCCACGAGGACGCGACGACGCGCCGGGCCGACCTGTTGCAACTTGAGCAGATCGGCTCGGGCTATGCCTCGCGCGAGCGCTTCCTGACCGAACTGACGCTCGATCCGCCGGACGCCACCAGCGACCAGGCTGGGCCGCCGCATCGCGACGAGGATTATCTGATCCTGTCGACCATCCACTCGGCCAAGGGCCAGGAGTGGAAAAATGTCTTCGTGCTCAACACCGTCGATGGCTGCATCCCGGCCGATCTCGGCGTCGGCACCAAGGAGGACATCGAGGAGGAGCGCCGGCTGCTCTATGTCGCGATGACACGGGCCAAGGACAATCTCAACCTGGTCATGCCGCAGCGTTTCTTTCCACATGGCCAGGCGGCGCGCGGCGACCGCCATCTCTATGCCTCGCGCACCCGTTTCATCCCGGCCTCGATCCTTGCCGCATTCCAGCAGGTGTCGTGGCCGAGCGCACAGGCAGCACAGGGCAGGGCGGCCCGGCCGGAGGTGCGCGTCGACATTGGCGCCCGTATGCGCGGCATGTGGAAATAGCCGAGGCCATGCCGCAGCCGCCGATCAGGATCGCCATCGCCGGCGCGCTCGGCCGCATGGGCCGCCAGATGACGGACGCCGTGCGGGTCGATCCGCGGCTGGCGCTCGCTGCGCGGTTCCATCGGCCCGGCGCTGTCGGCGATGGGCTGGTCAGCCGCGAGGAGGCGCTTGCCGTGGCCGACGTGGTCATCGACTTCACCACGCCGGCTGCATCGGCCGACCTGGCCAGGATTTGCGCCGAGCGCGGCGGGCCGGCCCTGGTCATAGGCTCTACGGGCTTCGATGCTTCTGAATTGGCTGCGATCGCGGACGCCGCGAAAACAATTGCCATCGTGCGCTCCGGCAGCTTTTCACTCGGGCTCAACATGCTGATCGGACTGGTCGAGCAGGCGGCGCGGGCACTCGACCCCGATGACTGGGACGTGGAGATTGTCGAGGCGCATCATCGCCACAAGGTCGATGCGCCATCGGGAACGGCGTTGATGCTGGGGCATGCCGCAGCCGGCGGACGCGGCATCGATCTGGAGACGGTCGCAAGGCGTGCACGCGATGGCGCCATTGGCGCGCGGCCTGCCGGCGAGATCGGCTTCGCGGTGGTGCGTGGCGGCAGCATCGTCGGAGAGCACAGCGTCAGCTTCTGCACCGAGGGCGAACTTGTAACCCTGTCGCATGCGGCCGGCGACCGCATCATGTTCGCCCGTGGTGCTATTGCCGCCGCGCTCTGGGTGGCGGGGCGCCAACCCGGCGAATACGACATGCGCGACGTTCTCGGTTTCGGCGCTCCGTGACCGGCAGCCACAACGGATTCCATTTCAACGGCCGTTAAAACGACTGAAAGCCAGCTGAAAGCTTGGGCGTGCCATGAAGTCATTGCGGCGTTCGCCGTGTGACCGGTGCGGGAGCGGCCGGTAAGGAGGAATGCGGCGCAGCCGGGATGGCGCGCCGCCCAAGTGGAGGAAGTTTCGTGACCGGTTTCATCTCGAAGTGCGCCCTGCACACAGCGGCGCTAACCCTTGCTATTGCAGCCACAAGCGCCACGGTGGCTTCGGCTGCCGACAAAATCACCGTCATCGTCGGCGGCATGGAAAAGCAGATCTATCTGCCTGCCGTGCTCACCCAGCAGCTCGGCTATTTCAAGGACCAGGGGCTCGATGTCGAACTGCTCAACTCGCGCGCCGGGGTCGAGGCCGAAAATGAACTGCTGGCCGGTGCCGTCCAAGGCGTTGTCGGCTTCTACGATCACACCGTCGACCTGCAGTCGAAGGGCAAATACATCCAGTCGATCGTCCAGTTCAGCCAAGCGCCTGGTGAGGTCGAGCTGGTCTCCGCCAAGCACCCGGAGATCAAGTCGCCCGCCGATTTCAAGGGCGCCACGCTCGGCGTCACCGGTCTCGGCTCCTCGACCGATTTCCTGACCCAGTATCTTGCCGTGCGCAGCGGCCTGAAGCCCGGCGACTACACGCTGCTGCCGGTCGGCGCCGGCAACACCTTCATCGCCGCCGTCAAGCAGGACCAGATCCAGGCCGGCATGACCACCGAGCCGACCATCGCCAAACTGCTCAAGACCGGCGAGGCAAGCATCCTGGTCGACATGCGCACGCCCGAAAAGACCAAGGAAGCGCTGGGCGGCGACTATCCGGCGGCGTCCTTCTATGTCCAGTCCTCCTGGCTGGAAGGCCACAAGGATGAGGCACAGAAGCTCGCCAATGCCTTCGTCAAGACGATGAAATTCATCGCCACGCATTCGGCCGAAGAGATCGCCGACAAGATGCCGAAGGATTATTATGCCGGCAACCGGGACCTTTACGTGCAGGGGCTGGCCGGCGGCAAGGCGATGTTCACGCCGGATGGCCGCATGCCGGCCGATGGTCCGCCGACCGTGCTCAAGGTTCTCTCGACATTCTCGAAGAGCCTGCAAGGCAAGCAGATCGACCTGTCGAAGACCTACACGACCGAATTCGTCGACGCCGCTAAATAGCGGCGCCAGCCTACCACTCGTTGAATAACAAGGGCTTGCGCCGGCTGCTTGAATCAAGAAGGCAGCGGCGCGGCCGCCCGAACACCTGGAGATCCGTGGCACTGCCGCGGGCTCCCTTGCCCCATTGCGACAGGAGTGCGCCATGCAAGTGCAACCCATGGCGGCCGAGAAGCTGTCTCAGGCCGCGCCACAAGCCGACGCCGCGATCGCCATCGATGATGTGACCTTGCGTTTCGTCACGCCCGACGGGCACATGATGACGGCGATCCGCGATTTCACGATGACCGTGGCGCGCGGCGAGTTCGCCTGCGTCGTCGGGCCGACCGGCTGCGGCAAGTCGACGACGCTCAACCTGGTCACCGGCCTGTTGCGGCCGACGACCGGCAATGTCCGCGTCATGGGCACGCCGGTCACCGATATCAGCCGGGACATCGGCTTTGTCTTCCAGGCGGATGCGCTGTTTCCCTGGCGCAGTGTCATCGACAATGTCGCCGCCGGTCCACTTTATCGCGGCACGCCAAAGGCGCAGGCCTACGACCGCGCCCGCGACTGGATCGCCCGCGTCGGCCTCGGCCGCTTCGAGAAGCACTATCCGCACCAGCTTTCGGGCGGCATGCGCAAGCGCGTCGCGCTGGCGCAGACCTTCATCAACCAGCCCAAGATCCTTTTGATGGACGAGCCGTTCAGCGCGCTCGACATGCAGACGCGCACCGCCATGCAGGACGAATTGCTGGATCTGTGGTCGGAGCAGAAATCCTCGGTTGTCTTCGTCACCCACGACCTAGAGGAGGCGGTGGCGCTGGCCGACAAGGTCTATGTGCTCACCGCTGGGCCGGGCACGGTCAAGAGCGTCTACCGCATCGACCTGCCGCGCCCGCGCGTCATGGCCGACATCCGCTACGACCCGAACTTCGTCGAGATCGCCAAGGTGATCTGGAACGATCTGCGCGAGGAAGTGCAGCTCGGCCAGAGCCGGACCTTGCAGACCGGACATTGAAAGGAGAAACAGCATGACCGCAATCTCTCCGACCGCCAACCAGGCCGCCGTCCGCGATGCTTCCATCGCCGTTGCCGAAGCCCGGGCGAGGGCAAGGCTGCGCCGCCGCCACGCGCTTGTCATCTCCTTGCGCCTGGCGATCCTGGTCGTCTTCCTTGGCCTGTGGGAACTCGGCGCCGACTACAACATCATCGACCCGTTCTTCTTCGCCAGCCCTTCTGGCATCTGGCAGCAGATCTGGTCGTGGATCACCGAAGGCACCTCGCAAGGCCCACTCTGGCTGCAGATCTACGTGACGCTGGAGGAAACCTTCCTCGGCTTTGTCATCGGTGCCCTTGGCGGCATCGCCGCCGGCATCATCCTCGGCCGCAATCGGCTGTTGGCGGATGTCTTTTCGATCTACATCAAGATCGCCAATTCGGTGCCGCGCGTCGTGCTCGGCTCGGTGTTCATCATCGCGCTCGGCCTCGGCATGGCGTCCAAGGTGGCGCTTGCCGTGGTGATGGTGTTCTTCGTTGTTTTCGCCAACGCCTTCCAGGGTGTGCGCGAGGCCGACAGGGCAATGATCGCCAATGCCCAGATCCTTGGCGCCTCGCCGTTCCAGATCACCCGCACCGTCATCATTCCTTCGGCGATGAGCTGGATCCTCGCCAGCCTGCATGTCAGCTTCGGCTTCGCGCTGGTCGGCGCGGTGGTCGGCGAGTTCCTCGGCGCCAAGCAAGGCATGGGCCTGCTGATCTCGACCGCGCAGGGCGCCTTCAACGCCAATGGCGTGTTCGCCGCGATGATCATCCTGGCTGTCATGGCGCTGGTGGTGGAGTTCATCATCACCCGCTTCGAGAACTATGTCGTGAAGTGGCGGCCGGCGCCGTTCAACGAGCAGGGAACGTGATCGGTCAGACCAGGGGCAGCCTGACCGGTCAGGCCAGCGGCAGCCTGACCTCAACCAACAGACCGCCGGCCGCGCCATCCCCAAGGGTGACGCGGCCGCCGGCATTTTCGACGACCTCGCGTACAATGGCGAGTCCCAGCCCGCTGCCTTCCTCGGTCGAACCGGCAATACGGTAGAAGCGCTCGAAGACATGGTCTCGCTCGTCCGCCGGAATGCCAGGCCCGTCGTCGGCGACCGTCAGCACGGCTTCGCCGTCGATGGCCGCCAGCTTCACCGTGACACTGCCCTCAGCCCGGGAGTAGCGCAGTGCGTTGTCGACGAGGTTGACGATCATCTCGCGCAGCATGGTGCCGTCGCCGATGACCGGAACGGGGCCAGCCTCCTCGAGGCCGAGATCTATTTTGCGATCGATGGCCGTTGGCGCCAGGGTTTCCAGCACGTGCCGGGCGGCTTCCGCCAGGTCAATGCGGTCGGCGCGCGGCCGCCGGCTGCCTGGCTCGGCGCGTGACAGGGTCAAGAGCTGTTCGGCCAGCCGCGCCAGTTTGCCGGAACTCGCCTGCAGCGCCACCAGCGCCTCCTGGCGGGCATCGGCGGCACTTTCGCGAAGCGCATAGCTTGCCTGTGTCGACAGCAGCGCCAGGGGCGTGCGCAGCTGGTGCGCCGCATTGGCGATGAAGCGGCGTTGCGCCGCCATCTGCGCCCGCACGCGCTCCATGTAGGCGTTGAGGGCGTCGATCAGCGGGCGGATCTCGCTTTGCGCACCGGGCACTTCGACGGGGTCAAGGTCGCTGCGGTTTGGCGAGCGTACCGCATCGCGCAGCCGGATCAACGGCGCCAGGCCGCGACGCAAGCCGAGCAGCACGAACACGCCGGCAATCGCCACCAGCGCCAGTTGCTGGGCAAAGGCGCTGAACCAAAGCTGTTTGACCATGGCGTCATGGCCGGCAAGGGTGACGCCCACGGTGACTGATATTGGCGAGTCGTTGCCGGCGCCGATCACCGCATGGCCAAGGGTCAGGAGCCGCAGCTGGTGATCGCGGTAGGCGGCCTCGACACTGGCATGCTGCGGCGCTTCGGGCAGGTCGGGATATCCGGTCAGCAGCCGCCCGCCGGCTGTCTCGACGCGATAGTAGACGCTGTCGCGGTCGCCGGTGTCGAACATCTCGATCGCCGCCGGGGGCACCGTGGCATCGAGCACGCCGTCGACCATGGCGACCTGCTCGGCAATCGCCCGCGCCGATCCGACGAGCATCCGGTCGGTGACCAGGTCCGCGGTCGCCAGTGCGTTGCGCTGGCTGGTCCACAGGTTGATGGTCGCGAGCCCGGCAAGCGGCAGCACCACCCATGCCAGCAATTGCAGGCGGAGGCTGTTGATCCTCATGGCGCCAGGATCGTCACGGCGCCAAATCGTCTTGGCGCAAGAGGTAGCCGAGACCACGCAGTGTGGCGATCTGGACCCGCGACCCTTCGAGCTTCTTGCGCACGCGGTGCACGTAGATCTCGATGGCGCTGGGATCGGCGTCGGTCTCGAAATCGTAGATCGCGGCCGACAATGCCGCCTTGCTCACCGTGCGTCCGGCCTTGACCATCAATTGCTCAAGCACGGCATGCTCGCGCGGTGTCAGCGCCAGCGCCTCGCCGGCAAGCGAAAACAGCCGCGTGTTGGTGTCGAAGACGAGATCACCGCAGGCAACGACCGGCGCGGTGCGGTCATTGGCACGGCGCAATTGCGCGCGGATTCGTGCTTCGAGCTCTTCGATCTGGAAGGGCTTGGCCAGATAGTCGTCGGCGCCCTCATTGAGGCCCTTGACCCGGCCGTCGAGACTGGCGTTTGCGGTCAGCACGATCACCGGCACCCGGTTGCCGCGCGTCCGCAACATTCGCAGCACCTCCAGCCCGCTCATGCGCGGCAGTGCAAGGTCGAGGATGACAAGCGCGTGGTCACCGGCGGCGAGCGCGTGTTCGACATCCTCGCCATCATGGACGATGTCGACGACATAGTTCGCCTGACGCAGGGTCTTGCCCAGCCAATCCGCCAGCTCGCGATTGTCTTCTACAAGCAGCAACCGCATTTCTATCGCTGTCCTGGGGTGCAGGTCACCCGGATTTCCGCCCACTTCTTCAACTGGCGCCGCCAAGTCGCGCCCGATTGATGATCGTGCACAAGCGATAATCTCGATCCAACCGCAAGGCAAATGGAGGAGATCCAGAAGTTCAGATGGTGCGCAATCGTTTCAAACCGAACCGTTCAGTTCGATTTCTGTTGACGCACTGTGTAGCAGATGGTGAACGCCGGCCTGGCGAGCGGTCGCGCCTGGTGATGGGCGTTATCGATTAACTGTCTGATTTCAAACAGTTAAATTATGACCGCCGAGGCCCTGTGTCAAATTTCAAGGCCTGGATTCGAGCCGCGGGGGAACATCTTCGTGATTGGAATCCGCGGCAGGGCGAGCCCATCTCGGGGTGGTCCGAGCGACGCGAAATTCCTCCCAAGGGCACGCCACTAGACGGACATGACAAATACTGGAGTAATTAAAATGACCAAGATCGCTCTTACCGCCGCCGCCATCCTCGTTGCCACGGGCACTGCTTTTGCCGGCAGCGACAATTATGGCTCGGCCAACGCCAATCAGCCTGCCGTCGCTGTCGACCATTCGATCACCGCTTCGGTCTCCAAGTCGACGCAGACCGTCCAGGCTCCCGCTTCGCAGGGCGCTGACCGCAACCTCTTCGGCCGCTAATCGCGACTGCCGATATCGACCCAAACTTGAACTCAGGAGTAATTAAAATGACCAAGATCGCTCTTACCGCTGCCGCCATCCTCGTTGCCACGGGCACTGCTTTTGCCGGCAGCGACAATTATGGCTCGGCCAACGCCAATCAGCCTGCCGTCACCGTCGACCAGTCGGCCACTGCTTCGATCTCCAAGTCGACGCAAACCGTCCAGGCCCCCGCTTCGCAGGGCGCTGACCGCAACCTCTTCGGCCGCTAATCGCGACTGCCGATATCGACCCAACCTTGAACTCAGGAGTAATTAAAATGACCAAGATCACTCTTACCGCTGCCGCCATCCTCGTTGCCACGGGCACCGCTTTTGCCGGCAGCGACAACTACGGCTCTTACAATGCCAACCAGCCTGTTGCGAACCAGTCCGTGTCCGACATCGACACCACGCACACCGGCTCGATCCCGAAGTCCGTAAAGACGCAGGGTGATGCCAATGCCAACGTGCCGGCTCAGTCGGGCCAGGGCATCTGGGGTCGTTGATTTTCTGAAGTCTGCGACCACAAAGAGCGGTGGGCTTTGCCCGCCGCTCTTGTTTTTTATGCATGAGCAGGATTTCGGCCGACGGCATCGGTGTCGGAGCGCCGATCGTAAATCGAACCAACTGGTTCAAATTATGTTGACGAATTGTGAACGCATGGCGAGCGCTGGCTCGATGAACCGCCGCACCATGCGTCAGGCACCCTCCTTATAAGCGTCTGAGATAAATTGATAAAACAGGGTGAGCTCAATCCCTTGGCCGACGTTCGAGGTCCCGATGCCGCGCGTGAGGGAACGTCTTCGTGATTGGAAGTCGGCGCACGAAAAATCCAGATCGAGGCTGTCCGAGCGACGCGAAATTTCCTCCCCAGGGGCACGCCACTAGACGGACAGAATCAGGAATACCGGAGTAAATAGAATGAACAGGATCGCTCTTGCCGCCGCCGCCATCCTCGTTGCCACTGGTGCCGCTTTTGCCGGCAGCGACAACTATGGTTCGGACAATGTCAATCAGCCGGCCGTCACCTCGCACGCGGTCAATGTCGACCACAGCTACACGGCTTCGACCCACAGGCAGGTCAAGCACCGCGACCTCACGCTGACGCCCGATCCGGTCCAGCCGGAATCCGGCCAGGGCAACTGGGGAAACTGACGGCTCAGGCGGGTGTGCGGCGGGCTTGGCCTGCCGCACCTGCCATGGACACTAGCCGCCCAGGTCCTTCGGCCGCAAGCAATGTGTCAGCCGGGCGGGGGATACGCCGAACCAATCGCCTTCGAAGACCACCCGGGCCAAGGCTGCCGTCGGGAATTTTTCCTCAAGTCTTGCGATCGCCTTGGCGTCCGACCCCGGCCCGGCAAGCTGTCTGGCCAACTGCTCCAGGCCCGGATTGTGGCCAATTACCAGGAAGCTGCCGCTCGAAGCGTCGGTTTGACCAATCTGGCTCAGAATGTCCGCCGCTGAAGCATCGTACAGCGCCTTGAGGAATGCGACCTGGGGCGGGACGGGCAATTCCGCCGCCACAAGCCGCCAGGTCTCGCGGGTGCGCAGCGCCGCCGACACCAGCGCCAGGTCCGGCAGCCAGCCGCGCGCCGCAAGCTCGCGCCCCATCAACCGGGCTGCCTTCGATCCGCGTTCGGCCAAGGGCCGGTCGAAATCATCGAGATCAGGGTCGTCCCAGCTGGATTTGGCGTGACGGAGAAGAAGTAGTTGTCTCATCGATGTTGGTCAGGACCAGGGAGACTGATCAGACGAGTGCGGGCCTTTTGTTTGATCGCCTCAATGTCGAAGGGATCGAACGGGCCGCTCTCCAGTCCTTCCAGCCAAGCTCTGCGCAGCCGGTCCGTTTCGGCCTGGCAGCGAGTCCGATTTGGCGGTTCCAGGCTAAGCGCCGTTGTCATTCCCGCTGTGAGCTCAAGGCGTGATGCGCGCCAGATGCTCGAGGTCGGCTTCCTCGCGCAGCGGATCCGGGGCCATCACCACCGAGGTGCCGTTGTCGGCATCGTCGGCAAAGTGGGCAAGCACGGTGCGGCCGGCCTCCATGCGCGCCTTGCCTTCGGCGACCAGCCCCAGCGCCAGCGGATAGAGCCGGTGTTCGGTCTTCAGCACGCGGGCTGCCAATGTATCGGCGGTGTCGCCGACCATCACCGGCACGGCTGCCTGTGCGATGATCGGGCCGTCATCCATCTCGGAGGTGACGAAGTGCACGGTGCAGCCATGGATGCGGATGCCGGCGGCCAGCGCGCGCGCATGGGTGTCGAGCCCCTTGAAGGCCGGCAGCAGGGCAGGGTGGATATTGATCATGCGGCCCTGCCATTTCTGGACGAAGCCGGGGCTAAGGATGCGCATATAGCCGGCCAGCGCCACGATCTCGGCGTTGAAGGCGGTAAGGGCCGCGTCGATGGCGGCGTCATGCGCCTGCTTGCTGCCGTGGTCGGCACGTGAGACGACCTGCGTGGCGATGCCGCGCGCCCTGGCGATGCCGAGCCCGGCGGCATCCGCCTTGTCGGAAATGACACCGACGATCTCGGCCGGGAACGACGGGTCGCTGGCCGCGGCAATCAGCGCGGTCATGTTGGAGCCGCGTCCCGAGATCAGGACAACGGTGCGTTTCCTCTGCGCGCTCATAGGCCGATCGAGCCCCGATAGATGACGCCTGCGTCGCGGCGCGGCACGATGCGGCCGATCGGCGTCACCGTCTCGCCGGCTTCCTGTAGCACGGCCGCGACCTGCGCCGCCTGGCCGGACGCGACGGCCAGGATCATGCCGATGCCGCAATTGAAGGTGCGCATCATTTCTTCCGGCGCCACGCCGCCGGTCTTGGCCAGCCACGAAAACACGGGAGGAACGTCGATCGCCTCGAGGTCGAGCTCGGCCGAAAAATCCTTGGGCAGCACGCGTGGAATGTTTTCCGGGAAGCCGCCGCCGGTGATGTGGGCGAGCGCCTTGATACCATGCGTGTTGCGGATCGCCTTGAGAATCGACTTGACGTAGATGCGGGTCGGCTCGAGCAGTGCTTCGGCCAGAGTGGCCTCGTCGTTGAACGGTGCCGGATCGCTCCACGACAGGCCGCTGACGGCGACGATGCGGCGCACCAGCGAATAGCCGTTCGAGTGCAGGCCGGAGGAAGCCAGGCCCAGCAGCACGTCGCCTTCGACAATGTCATCGGTGGGCAGCAATTGGCCGCGTTCGGCGGCGCCCACCGCAAAGCCGGCGAGGTCGTAGTCGTTGCCGTGATACATGCCGGGCATCTCGGCGGTCTCGCCGCCGATCAGCGCGCAGCCGGCCTGGCGGCAGCCCTCGGCAATGCCGCCGACGATCGCGGCACCCTGGTCGGGATCGAGCTTGCCGGTGGCGAAATAGTCGAGGAAGAACAGCGGTTCGGCACCTTGCACGACGATGTCGTTGACGCACATGGCGACGAGGTCGATGCCGATCGTGTCGTGCTTGCCGGCATCGATGGCGATCTTGAGCTTGGTGCCGACGCCGTCATTGGCCGCCACCAGCACCGGATCGGTAAACCCGGCCGCCTTGAGGTCGAACAGGCCGCCGAAACCGCCGATCTCGCCATCGGCGCCCGGCCGGCGCGTCGCGCGCACCAGCGGCTTGATCTTCTCGACCATGAGATTGCCGGCATCGATATCGACACCGGCCTCGGCATAGGTGAGCCCGTTCTTGCGCTTGTTCACGTCGCGCTTGCTCATTTCTGGTGCCCGTTCAGCAATTTTCCTTGTCGCGGGCTCTTCGCATGAACGGTTTCTGTCCGCAAGGATAACGGCCATCTCGGCCTACAAAACCGTGGACAGCGCGCACGTACAGGCGCTCGTGATTGGCGAAAGCCAAGCTGAAGGCCGCTCCCGTGCGGGGAGATCGGCAGCTCCTCCCTTGTTGCCACCCGCCATCTTCATCATCTATCTCCGACCAAGAGGAGGTGCCAGGCATTTGACCATCCCCAACCTGATCACCATCCTGCGCCTTGTCCTGGTGCCGGCGGTGGTGCTGGCGATGCTGCAGGCGCGCTGGGACTGGGCTTTTGCCGGGTTCCTCGTCGCCGGCATTTCGGACGGCGTCGATGGCTTCATCGCCCGCCGTTTCAATCAGCAGTCCACGCTCGGCGCCTATCTCGATCCGATCGCCGACAAGCTGCTGCTGGTTTCAGTGTTCGTGGTCATGGGCCTCATCGGGCAATTGCCGCTGTGGCTGGTCGTCACCATGGTGTCGCGCGACGCGTTGATCGTCTGCGCGGTCCTGCTGTCCGCCGTCATGGCCCATCCGGTCGAGATGAAACCGCTTTTCGTGTCGAAGGCCAACACCGCCATCCAGATCGTGCTGGCGGCGGTTGTGCTGGGTGAACTTGCCCTGTCGGTTCATCTCGACCCGCTGAGGCCGGTTCTCATATTGCTGTCCGGGGTCTTGACCGTGGCTTCGGCCGCAGCCTATCTCGTGACTTGGCTGAGGCACATGAGCTGACATGACGAAGGCTCCACTCCGGACATCCGAGACAGAAGCGGCGGCGATCGAGGCCGCGGCCGCCGACATCGCCGCGTCCGCGACCTTTCGCCGCCAGATCTTCTTCTGGCTGGCCGGCGCCGCGCTGCTGGCGCTTTTCCTCTATGTCTTCAGCGCCATCCTGCTGCCCTTCGTCGCCGGCATGGTGCTTGCCTATTTCCTCGATCCCGTTGCCGACCGGCTGCAGCGGCTCGGCCTGTCGCGTTTCATGGCGACGGTGGTCATCCTCATCACCTTCCTCATCGTGCTGGTCCTGGCCTTTGTCATCCTCATTCCGGTTCTGGCCACGCAGATGGCCGATTTCGCCGGCAAATTGCCGGAATATCTGACCCGGCTGCAAAGCCTGATCACCTCGTTCGATCCGAAATGGCTGGAGCAGAAGTTCGGCGTCAACGCCAATAGCTTGCGCGACGGGCTGAATTCGCTGCTGACCTCCGGCTTCGGTTTTGTCACCACCGTCTTCACCTCGCTGTGGAGTTCCGGCATGGCGCTGGTTTCTGTGGTCAGCCTGTTCGTGGTGACACCGGTGGTCGCCTTCTACATGCTGCTCGACTGGGACCGCATGGTGGCGGTCATCGACGGCTGGGTGCCACGCGACAACGTCCAGACCGTGCGCGCCATCGCACGGGACATCAACACCGCCACGGCAGGCTTCGTGCGTGGCCAGGGTACGCTGTGCCTGGTGCTGGGCGCCATGTATGCCACCGGGCTGACGCTGACCGGACTGAACTTCGGCATCCTCATCGGCCTGTTCGCCGGGTTGATTTCCTTCATCCCCTATGTCGGCTCGCTGACCGGGCTGGTGCTGGCCGTGGGCGTCGCCTTCGTCCAGTTCTGGCCGGACTGGACGATGATCGTCGCGGTCGCGGTCGTGTTCTTCATCGGCCAGTTCATCGAGGGCAACATCCTGCAGCCGCGGCTGGTCGGCAAGAGCGTCGGCCTGCACCCGGTATGGCTGATGTTTTCGCTGTTTGCCTTCGGCGCGCTGTTCGGCTTCGTCGGCTTGTTGATCGCGGTGCCGGCTTCGGCCGCCGTCGCCGTGCTGGTGCGGTTCGCAATAGCCCGCTATCTCGAATCGCCGCTCTACAAGGGCCGCGGCGCGGCACCTATGCCGCAGCTTCCGGCCGATCGCGGCGGCGGCCACCGCACGCAACCGCGTCGCTGAAGTGACTGCCCAGCCAACCGACCCGCCGCGCCAGTTGCCGCTCGACCTCGGCCATGGCACCGGCTATTCGCGTGACGAACTCGTCGTCTCCGGCACCAACAACCAGGCGGTTGCGCTGGTCGACCGCTGGCCGGACTGGCTATCGCCGGTGGTGGTGCTGGCCGGTCCCGCGGGTTCTGGCAAGACGCATCTGGCCTCGATCTGGCGTGCGCGTGCCAATGCGGTGGCGGTCGACGCTCGGCGCATCGGCGACAGCATCGCCAATCTCGGCGCGCGGCCGGCGCTGATCGACGATGTCGATACCGGGACGGTTGACGAACAAGGCCTGTTCCATCTGATCAATACGGTGCGTGGTGCCGGCTCGCAACTGCTTCTGACGGCGCGCCGCTTTCCCTCGGCCTGGGGTGTTGGCCTGCCTGATCTTGCCTCGCGGCTGAAGGCGGCTGCGACAGTCGAAATTCATGAGCCCGACGATCTCCTGCTGGCAGGCGTCATCACAAAACTCTTCGCCGACCGTCAGATCGAGGTCGAACCGCATGTCGTGCAATATCTGGTCCGCCGCATCGAGCGCTCGCTGGCGACAGCGATGCGCGTGGTGGAGCGGCTCGACCGGACCGCGCTCGAACGCAAGACGCCGATCACCAGGGCGCTGGCAGCCGAAACCGTCAGCGCCATGGATGAAGGGCAGGGCGAGTTCGAGATCTAGCCTGAGAGGCCGGTCTCAGAGCCACATTCTGGCGAAATGACGGACCGCGAGATAGACGGCAGAGTGAGCGGCGATATAGCCGGCGGCGACCAGCACAAACATCCCGATACTGACACGCCAGGAGCGGGAGACCACGGCGCCCGGGGCCTGCCTCGCCTGTCTGCGGCTTTCACGGTTGTTCCACATCGCCAGTGCGGCGCAGGCAATTGCCCACGTCACCATGACCGGAACCGTTATGCCGGCGTAGGCAAAGTAGGCCGGTCCGAAAAGCGACACCCAGGCATCGATTCCAAGCATCTGACCCCCCTGTTTGCCGAACCGCGGCGCCGGACACACGGCCGGAGCCGCAGCAAGTGAACCGTATGGCTGCGCCGGGCATTGGGCTGTGAGGGGATGGTCGGAGTGGAGAGATTCGAACTCCCGACCCTCTGGTCCCAAACCAGATGCGCTACCAGGCTGCGCTACACTCCGAACGGTCTGTTGCCTATTCATTTCGGTGGTGCATGGCAAGTGCAAAAACCTGCGAGAGCAAAAACCTTGCCGCCGTGCGCATTGCGCAGTAATGACGGGCGAAGGGTGGCGATGCTGCCTTGCACAAGAACGAGGTGACCATGTCCGCGCGCATTTTCAGCCCAGCCAAAACCGCGATGCAGTCCGGCAAGGCCAAGACCGGTTACTGGGTGCTGGAATTCGATCCCGAGTCGCGCAAGAAGATCGACCCGCTGATGGGCTATACGACGTCGGCAGACATGAGAAGCCAGATCAGGCTTAGCTTCGACACGCGCGAAGAGGCGGTCGCCTACGCCGAAAAGCAAGGGCTCGCTTTCCGCGTCGAAGAGCCGAAAGAGACCAAGCGCCGCCAGATTTCCTATGCGGAGAATTTCCGCTATGACCGCAGGACGCCCTGGACGCATTGAACGGCGCCCGGCGCCAGAATATCCAGCCGGCCCAACGGCCGGCCAGCGGTCCCGTAGCTCAGCTGGATAGAGCACCGGCCTTCTAAGCCGATGGTCACAGGTTCGAATCCTGTCGGGATCGCCAAAACCTTCGGGTCCGTTCCGGACACATAGGTTACGGTTTATACCGGAGACATGGGCTTTCAGAGAGCGGTATCAGGTCTCGTGCGCTCAGACCGATGCCGCCAGAAGCAGCGTTACCCCCAGGACCGTCGACGCATAGATCGTCGCTAGGAGCACGATCGGCCGAGGATACTCGGTGGGTGTTGCGAGGCTGGTTATGTTGGGAACCCGAAATGTTTCGGTGCCGGGCGACGGGACGTCGGCGGCGGTGGCAGCGTTGTCATTGCAAGCGCGCACAGAAAGGCGCTGGGTTATATCGGCGGCGATCAGAGGATCGTCCGCCACCAATTTCGACCAGTCCGAAACAATGCCGATTTCATGTTGTGACATCGCGCGCCTCCCTTTTGCGGCCTAACAGCGATATCTAAATTATGTTCCACTAATAGTTTCGCGAGGCGGACCGCTCCTTGTCACTGCGGTCTTCTGATCGATGAAAACCACGCCCGCTGCCTCCAAGCCTCGACGGATGGCAGCCAGCTTGGCGGGACTGGGAATCCTTCGCCCGCTCTCAAAACTGCCAATCGTTCCTTCGCTGAGGCCGCACTTCGCGGCGAGTCGCACCTGCGACCACTTCAGGATCGCTCGTGCAGCTCTGCACTGCTGGGGTGTAAGGGGTTGTATCCCTGAGACGGTGGCGCTTCGCTTGTTCACATCCTGACGGTCCTTCGCTTCGGCGGGACACGGCTTTGCACCACGCGCACCTTGTCCAGATCCACCGTGACCATTGGCCCGAGCGACACCGTGACCTTGTCGCCGTCGATCCGCGTAACGTCGCCGGATAATTCCATCTGCTGGCCCCTGGTCAGCCTGGTTGCCGGATCAATGACCGAATGCGGAAGACCGGGGATCGACACGCTGACGCGGTCCTTCGTGACGCGCTTCAGCACCGTCGCCATGACCGCCACCTCGTCGCCGACTTTATTGCCATGCTCTGATTCTGGGGCGGCATCCGCCGGCGTCAAGGATTAGCTGCGTCTGATATATAAAAGTCCGCGAGCGTGGCTCGGCGCCAGCGTATTATTTCGTTACTCGGCCTTTTCGGAACCTTCCCGCGCACGGCGCGTTCGGCCCGCTGTATTCGCGGACCCTCATATAAAAGTGGACAGGCGGGAGGCAAACAAGGGTGGGGAGGAGTGTTGCCATGTCGAAGCGAGAAATAGGGATATCTTCGGCCCTCGATCGGCGCATTGCCGATCTCAGGGCCAGGATGCAGGACGCCCGGATCACGGAATACGAAATGAAGACCTTTCAAAAAGTGGCTTCAGCCATGGGAGGCGACGGAGGCTCCCTGCGTCTCGATGCCGACGACCTGATCGCGGCATCCTTTGTCGTCGATGCGCTGGGTGAACCGACGCTCAACTGAGACGGGCGATCTGGCTTCGCGCGCCGTTTTGCCCTTGCCCGGCCGGCAATTGGCCCACGCCTTTACACTTTGAAACAGGATGGCTGCTTTCCAGCGGCCGTCCTGTGGCGTCTGCGCAAGCGTCTGTCGCAAGTCATAGGCAGGGGCTGGTTGGCCGGTGGATTTGATTCCGCCGCCGACATCGAATTGGAGGGAAAGTCTTATCAATTTGTTTGGGTTGGTGCGTCATAGTAGCGACGGCTAACGGAGTTGAACGCGATGAAGCTCGATCTGTCGCCGACGAGCTGGGGCAGGGTGATCGCTGTCACGGCAGTCGGTACGGCATTCTTCATTGCCGTGGCGTTCTTCGTCGATTCCTTCAATTTTCCCTATCTTTCGCCCGAGGCCGTGTGGCGGGCGCAAATGACCGACCTGATGCTGCCTTTGGTGCTGGGCGGCTCGTTTCTGTTTTTCCTGATGTGGAAGATTCGCCAGCTGGCCATCGCGCAGCGCGATCTCAGCGTCATCGCCGCGACCGACAGCCTGACGGCGGTGCTGAACCGTGGCGCCTTCTCGATGCTGGTCGAAGCCTATCTCGAGCAGACCCGCAAGCAGGAGCAGACCCGTTCGGGGGCGCTGCTGATCATCGACGCCGACCACTTCAAGTCGATCAATGACCGCCTGGGCCATGATTGCGGCGATCAGGCGCTCAAACTGATAGCGCAGGCGATCAAGGGGCAACTGCGTGGCAGCGATATCGTCGGCCGCATCGGCGGCGAAGAATTCGGCGTGTTTCTGCCCGGCGTGGATCCCTCGCAATCCTGGGTGGTTGCCGAAAGCATCCGCCGGCGTATCAGGGAGATGGAATTCTCACCCGGCGGCAGGCCTTGTCCGCTTTCCGTCAGCATCGGCGGCACAAGCTTTACCGGCCCGATCACCTATGAGGAAATTTTCTCCGCTGCCGACAGAAGGCTTTACACGGCCAAGTCGAACGGACGCGATCAAGTCAGCTTCGATCCGGCCGGAACGTCTCCGGCGCCTGCGCCCGGCGTCGCCACCGTGCATTGACGGGTGACTCGGAACAGCACGCTGACTCGTGCAGGCGCGTCGCGCAGCAGTGCTTTGGCTGCCGTCATCACGCTAAAGAGATAGTTTTCTCACGCCTGAAGCGGCAGATATCGAAAATCTGTCGACTTATGCGCCTTGCTTCGACCAGGAGCTTTTCGGCGGGACTCCGCTTTGGAGCGGAATTTGCTCTGGCTCTCACGAGCCGCTCCTCATTAAGAAGGCTGGTCAACCCGAAGGCCTTCTCGCGGATAAGGTCATTTTGCACACACAGTGCCGGCAACAGTTGGTAGATCGCTTTGCTTGACGATGTCGGAAGCGCCGGATCGAAGATAACGTGATCGGCGGGCGCATCGAGACTTCGGGCGATCAGATCGCGCGCTGCTTGCTTCGAAATGATGTACCCGGCCGCTCCGACGTGGAACCCATATAGCCTAACCACCGAAAACACCCGACTGACGCAGGTGCGCTTCATCGCGATGACGGTTTTCCTTAGGTAGGTTTCCAGCTTGACGATATCGGCGTTGGCCGGAATCCATCCATCATCAGAAAGCATTGGGCCAGCCGCTTCGGACAACAGGACGTCATCCTCGAAAATCGCACCAAAGGCATCTTCACCATCCGCGATGATGGTCCAGCAAACCTTGTGGCTCATAAGACAAGCCGCTTCCGTGGGGGTCAAACTTGGTGAAGTCGCAGCAAATTCCGGTCGACGCAACGCGTCCACGGCAGGAACCCGGTCGAACGAAACACCAACCTTCGCGAATTCAGCCGTGACATGGGCAAGTCGATCAGGAGACCGATCGAGGTTAATAACCATACATTTCATTGATGCCCCCCACAGGCTATCTGTCAATAATACTGTCTTGGATCTTGAAATAACTTGCTTAACCAAATAGCGAGACTCCGCAAGGGGTAGGCGACGCAGCTTGGGCTGCCAGTGATATTTTTGAGCAATAGATGGACGACTTAGCACTCACCGAGTGCCTCGTATTGACGTAACCTGCTTAATGGGCGACCGATATCTCGGACAGCTAAATATCAGCTGAAGGTGGATATCTCTGTTCACAGCCATTTTGTAACAGTTGCGTTAGCTCTGCTCGGCGACAAGTAACGCCTCCGAGCGCCATGTGGGCAGCACGGCAACGGCAGATTTTCACTATCGGCAAACAGCCGGCCAGGCTAACAAAGCGCAGCGACCATGATCCATTTGTTCAACGGCTTTCAGGACCCCTTCGGTGGCAGTGACCTTGAAGCTCTGGAACTGTACCGGCTGTTGAGTGTCGATTCCGAGGTGCATCTGTGGGCAACCTCCTCCAGCGTGTCCGGCGAGTTGATGCGGAATTTCCCGATTCGCCGCGTCTCGCTGTCGAAGTGGGATGTACCGAATGGCGGTACCTACGTCTTTCTCGGCTCTCATTGGCGCAACAAGATATGGCCTTACCTGATCCCGCGGCCGCGCCGGCTGATCTATGTCTTCAATACCTTTCACCCGAAAATCATCTCGCTGACGAGACGCATGCCCCGCATGCTGAACTGGCCCGACGCCGAACTGGTGCTGATTTCCGATTTTCAGAGACGGATGCTCCAAGTCGATGGCACCGTGCATCCGTCTCCGATCGATATCGAACGTTTTTCACCACAGCATCTGGGTTCGGATCGTCCCTTCACCGTCGGACGCTTGAGCCGCGATGGGCCGGGCAAACATCATCCCGATGACATACCCCTCTACAAGACATTGCTGGCCGAAGGTACAGCCTTGCGGATTCAGGGAGGGATAGGGCTCAAGGACAGCCTCATGCCGCATCCGCAACTCGAACTGTTCCCACCCGGCCAATTTTCCGCCGAAGAGTTTCTGCAGACGCTCGACGTGTTTTATTATCGCACCGGTTGGCATATGGAAACCTTCGGTCGCGTGGTGTTCGAGGCGATGGCCTGCGGGTTGCCCGTGGTCTGCCATTCATATGGCGGTTATTCCGACCATATCAGGCATGGCGAAAACGGTTTCTTGTTCGAAACGACCCAGCAGGCGGCGCGCATCCTGGCCGATCTCAAAGCCGACCCGGCGCTGCGGGCGGCAGTGGGCCTCAAGGCACGGCAGACCGTCGAGCAGATCTATTCTTCCCAAGCTGTGCGACAGAGGCTGGATTTCTACCTGCGCTAGCTGCACGTCATCCCTTGGGCCATGGGACATCCTTGGCGCAACAACATGCCCGCTGTCATCGATCTCGACATCGCGCTAAAGCAGGCACGCAAAGCGGACGAATGGGGCCGACAGCCAGCGGCGTGCCACAGACTGGGCAGGACTTCTTATCGATGACATTGATGGGCGCGGCGGCACTGCTGATCCTGATCCTGACTTACGCCGGTGTCGCCATTGGCCGCATCCCCGGCCTGCGCCTCGACCGGGCAGGGATCGCGCTTCTCGGCGGGGCCGCGATGATCGCCATCGGCGCGCTCAGCATGGAGGATGCGTACCGGGCGATCAATTTCGACACCATCACGCTTCTGCTCGGCATGATGATCGTGGTGGCGCATCTAAAAGTGTCGGGCGCCTTTCGTGGCCTTGGCGCCGTCGCCATCGAGCACGCGCATGCGCCCTTCATGCTCTTGGTGATGGTGACGCTGCTGACCGGCGTGTTGTCCGCCTTCCTGGTCAACGACGCCATCTGCCTCGTCATGGCGCCGATCGTCGTCCACGTCACCCGCGTGATCAAGCGCAACCCGATCCCCTATCTGATCGCCACCGCCACCGCATCGAATTGCGGCAGCGTCGCAACCATCACCGGCAATCCGCAAAACATGGTCATCGGTGCACTGTCGGGCATTTCCTATCCGGCGTTTTCGGCAGCGCTGGCTCCGGTCGCCCTGTTCGGCCTCGTCGCGGTCGTTGTCATCATCCGCATTGTCTTCCGGGCCGAATTCGCCCGCACCGTCCAATTGACGCCCGAGGTCTCGCGGGGCCGCATGCACAAGGGGCAGGTGCTGAAGGCGGTGGTGGTCTGCATCGGACTGGCAATTGCCTTCTTCGCTGGCGTGCCTGTCGCCAAGGCCGCACTCATCGGCGGCGCCATCCTCTTGCTCACCCGGGCCATCAAGCCGGAGCGCATCTACCGCGAGATCGACGGTCCGCTGCTGTTCATGTTCGCCGGTCTGTTCGTGGTCGTCGCCGGCGCCGAAAAGACGCTTCTTTCGCCAGACATGATCGCTTCGGCCAGGAATCTCGGGCTGGACGACGTCTGGCGGCTGTCCGGCTTCACTGCGGTGCTTTCCAACATCATGAGCAATGTTCCGGCCGTGCTGGCGCTGCGGCCCTTCATACCCGGCCTCGAAAGCCCCGAGCGCGCCTGGCTGGTCGTCGCCATGAGCTCGACGCTGGCCGGCAATTTCACGCTGCTGGGTTCGGTCGCCAACCTGATCGTCGCCGAACAGGCACGCGCCGCCGGCACGACGCTGTCTTTCGGCGCTTTTTTCAAGGTCGGCTTGCCGTTGACGCTGATAACCTTGGCCGCCGGCACGGCATGGCTCGCGTTTGGGTTCTAATGCATGTCGCCCCAAAGCGGCCCCGGTTTTGGGGCCACGACATGCATAAAACCTAAGGCTTAAAGCGCGTCGCGCTTTAGACCTGGCTGCCTGAAAGTCGCGCCCGCACCAGCGTCGCCGCGGCGCGTCCGGCGGCCTCGATGTAATCGGGGTTGCGGTGGATCAGCATGATCGAAAAGCAGCCGTCGATCAAAAGCACGATCTCGCGTGCCAGGGTTTGCGGCTCCGCGACGCTATGGTCCGACAGGGCGCCGGCCAGCCATGTTTCGAAATTCAGCTTGTGCCGCGCGCCCACCTTGACCGCCGGATGTCCCGGCATCGAGGCGAGTTCGGCGGCCGTGCGCAGGAAGCCGCATCCTTTCCATTTCGGGTGGCGAGCGGACCTCGCCAGATTG
Source organism: Mesorhizobium sp. BR1-1-3 (assembly GCF_020165455.1). NCBI lineage: Bacteria > Pseudomonadati > Pseudomonadota > Alphaproteobacteria > Hyphomicrobiales > Phyllobacteriaceae > Mesorhizobium > Mesorhizobium sp. BR1-1-3. The sequence continues at coordinate 739,344 of NZ_JAIUIC010000001.1, read as the reverse complement.
GTGAAGATCGCCTCGACCTTGCGATCCGCGCCGCCTTCGGCAGCCTCGAACCAGCCGGCCATCCGCTTCAGATTGGGTTGGTCGCGGCCGTCGAGATAGGCCGCGATGAGGTCGTCCTTGCTCTTGAAATGGTAGTAGAGCGTGCGCTTGGTGAGACCCGCTTCCTCGGCAACGGCATCGACGCTGACACGACCGATTCCTTCTGCATAGAAGAGCCTGGTCGCGGCATCGACAATGCGTTTGCGGGTAGGGCTCTGCGTGTCGGGCATAAGCCTATGTATACCGACTAGTGAATATACACAAGCGACAAAGGGCATAGTCTTCCTTCCATCAGCATGATGGAGAAGGAAGAGCCAAATGACAGATCTTGTCCTTAGCGAAACCCGGGATGGGATTGCCATCCTCACCCTCAACCGGCCGGAGAAACTCAACGCGCTGAACTATGCCCTGATCGATCGGCTGCTTGCGGTCCTTGACGACATGGAAGTCGATGACAGCGTTCGTGCGGTCATTCTGACCGGAGCAGGGGAGCGGGCGTTTTCGGCGGGGGGCGACATTCACGAGTTCTCGGCCAGCGTGGCGCTTGGCGTCGGTGTCGCGATGCGGGATTTCGTCATGCGCGGGCAGCGGCTGACGGCGAGGCTGGAATCCTACCGCAAGCCCGTCATCGCCGCCGTCAACGGCATCGCCTTTGGTGGCGGCTGCGAAATCACCGAGGCCGTACCGCTGGCTATCGCCAGTGACCGCGCTTTGTTCGCCAAGCCGGAAATCAACCTCGCAATGCCGCCGACCTTTGGTGGAACCCAGCGCTTGCCGAGGCTCGCGGGGCGCAAGCGGGCGCTCGAACTGCTGTTGACCGGCGACTGGTTTGCGCCGCCGCGGGCGCTTGAACTGGGTCTCGTCAACGAGGTTGTGCCGCATGCCGAGTTGATGCCGGCGGCATTTGATCTGGCCAGGCGTATCCTGCGGCACTCCGATCTGGCGATTGCCGGCATCCTCAGGGCAGTGGCGCGCGGCCTCAACCAGAGCATCGCCGAAGGTTTGCTGGTCGAGGCCGAGCAGTTTGCCCGTATGGCCCCGACCGCTGATCTGCGCGAAGGGCTGAATGCCTGGATTGCACGCCGCGAGCCGGACTATGACGGCTCGTGGACACATATCGCGCGTCCCGACGAGGCCAGGCGAGCCTGAAGCGGGTCGCTTGAATTCCTCAGGCGACCCGCTTCAGGTCTTTGTTTTTATGCGTGTCGTTCTCCCAAAACCGAGGTTACTTTTGGGCGACATGCACTCGTCGGAGCTGGATCAGGGCGCCACCACCAAACGGCCCTTCATGTTGGGGTGAAAGCGGCAGAAGTAGTCGACCGGTCCCGCCGTCTTCAAAGTCAGGCTTGCGGATTTCTTCGGCGGGATCATCACTTCCCAGCCGCCTTTCACGGTGGCCGTGTGGGCGAACACATCCTTGTTCACCCACTCGATCGTGTCGCCGACCTTTGCCTCGACAGTGGCCGGAGAGAACACCAGCCTGTCGATGGTGACCTGGATGGTTTCGGCTTGCGCCGGCACGATCCCGACGGCCAGCGTCAACGCAATCCACAGATGGCGGTTCTGCATGCTCCCGGTCCTTACTTGAGCATGCCGGCGACGTGTTCGGCGTGCTGCTCATGGCCCTGGAATATCTTCAGGCCGGTTTCCAGCAGGCTTTTCAGCTCGGCATTCTGCGCCGACGGGATCAAAACGGTTTCGAGCGCGCCGTTGACCTGCTTGTGATAGGCGACCTCATTGTCGACATAGGCCTTGTCGAAGGCAGCGCCGTGGAGTTTGGCGAGCTTGGCCCGCTCCTCCGTCGCAGCTTTGGTCAGCGCCTTGCTGGTGGGGTTGTCTTCCGGGGTGACCTTGAGCTTCTTGACCAGGTCGAGCGCCTGAACATTTACAGCCTCGTGATCGCGGACCATATCCTTGGCGAAATCGACAACCTCCTTGTTCTTCGATTTGTCGATGGCCAGCTTGGCCGCTTCGACGTCGATGACCCCGGCCGTGTAGGCGATATGGGCGATCTGCGGATCGGTCGGCTTCTCGGCGGCTTGTGCGAACGGCGCGGTGCCGAGCAGCAGCAGGGCGGCGAGCGCAGCAGTGTGTCGGATAGACATGGCATCTCCTTCGCCGGGACGCTGAAATCGTCCCGGACAGTGTTTTTCGGTTGACGGTCATTGGATGCTGGTCAGCGGCAAACGTTCCCGCTGAAATGAACTGAAATCCGCTGAGGCTCAGCTTTCCAGCCCGAGCCGTCGCATCACGGCGCTGGTCAGTCGTTCGCAACGCCGGCCGGCGAAGGGGAAGGCGTCGAGCAGCACCGGCCCGATCTGGTCGTCCAGCGCCTTGCGGACAAGGGCGCGGGCGCGGTGCAGCCTTGTCTTGACGGTTTGCGGCCGCACGCCGAGGAGGTCGGCGGTCTCTTCGATGCTCAGCCCCTCGATCACCCGCGCCACGAACACCGTCCGGTAGACGTCGGGAAGGCTGTCGGTGGCCTGTTCGACCAGTTGGAGGATCTGCCGTTGCGCCATTGTCCGTTCCGGATCGTCGCTGGGATTGAGGGGAAACCGGATGATCTCGGCTTGCGGATTTTCCGGCAGCGCCACCGTTTTGCGCCTTTTGCGCAGCCGGCCGAGCGCCTCGTTGATGACGATGCGCGATAGCCATGTGGCGAGCGAGGAGTCGCCGCGAAACGCATCCAGATGGGCGAAAGCCTTGACGTAGGCCTCCTGCACGATGTCCTCGGCCTCGCTGTCATTGCGCACGACGCCGCGCGCGATCCGGTAAAGCCGCTGATTGTGTGTCTTGATGATGGTGCGGAAGGCGTCGCCGTCGCGCGCCAGCGCGCGGTGCACAAGCTGCATCTCGCCTGGCACAGCGGAAGGCACGGCCGTCACAGCAGGCATGGCAAGTTTCCTCAACCCAATCTCCGAACCAGGATCTCGATTGGGAGATTGGACGCTGTCGCCGGCAAAAGGTTCCCGAAGATTTTCTGCCGGGTCCGGCGGCCGCTACACTACAGTGTGAGTGAAGGCTTGTCAGGCAGCCTGCAGGCGCGCCGTGGCGGCCAACAGATCGGTCTGGGTGATCAGCCCGAGAATCCGCTTGTCGTCGTCGACGATGATGACCGCGTGGCTGCGGCCATCGGTGAGCACGGGCAGCAGCCCCATGGCGGCGACGCCGGCGGCGGCTGTTGCCGCGGGCGTTAAGACGGATCCAACCGTCCCCGAGGCCTGGGTGAGTTCGCGCAACCCCACCGTGCCTGCCAGCCTGGCTTCCGCATTGACGACCGGCAAGGTGCGGATGTTGTGGTCAAGCAGCAATTGGCGCGCCGCCTCGGTGGAGGTGTGAGCATCGACCGAGATCACATCGCGCGACATGATGTCCTCGCACAGAAGGGTCTTGTGCGCGCGCACCATCGCCTGCAATTCGACCTGCCGCAGCAGCCGGTCGAGATCGTTGCGATCGATATCGAACGTCTCGTCGAGTGCGCCAAGCGCGGCATCGATGTCTTCCGACTGAAAGCCCACGCGCAGCTGCGCCGGCAGATCGCCGGTGCCGTGGCTGTTTGCCGGCGCCGCAACCGGCACATGCGGATAATTGCGCCGGGCCAGCCTGTGGAAGCCGTAGCCGAGCGCCACCAGCAGGATCGAGTTCAGCGCCACCGGCACGAATGGAAACAGGAAGCCGGCGCTGATCACGGCAGGCCCTCCCAGCACCGCGGTCAGCGCGGCCGCTCCGCCCGGCGGATGCAGGCAGCGCGTGAACGACATGGCGGCGATGGCCAGTGCCACCGCGATGCCGCTGGCAAGGGCGGTTTCGTGGATGAAATGCGCCACGATCACGCCGACCAGTGCCGATATCGTGTTGCCGCCGATGATCGACCATGGCTGTGCCAGCGGACTGGCGGGCACGGCGAACAGCAGCACCGCCGACGCCCCCATCGGCGCCACCAGCAGCGGCACGTGCGGGCCGTTGCCGAGCACAACGCTGGCGATCACACCGGTGAGTGCAATGCCGATCGTCGCGCCGATACAGGCGACGAGACGCTCGCGCAGCGTCGCGCCGGCAAGAATGGGAACAAAAAGGCGGAAAGCCATGAGGTCGAAAACTCTGCCGATATTCCAGGGGAAGTCGAAAATGTGCTGATCGCACCGCAATGACGCGGCATCGTTGAATTTGAAAGCCAAACTGATCCGGGAAACTGCAATTTGAGGGAATAGAATTCCGCTACGCCGCCGCCGCCGCGGCCAGACCGCGCGAAATGTCGGCCTTCAGGTCGTCGACGTCCTCGAGGCCGATCTGCAGGCGGATCAATGGACCCTCATAGGGGGCCTTCGCGACAACGCGGTCGCCGAGCCAGACCGGTACCGCAAGGCTCTCATAACCGCCCCAGGAATAGCCGAGGCCGAAGATTTGCAGCGCGTCGAGAAAGGCGTGCTGCTGCTTCTGGCCGCCACCGGCAAGCACGATGGAAAAGATGCCGCTGGAGCCGGAGAAATCCCGCTTCCATAGAGCGTGATCCGGATGGCTGGGCAGGGCCGGGTGGAGCACGCGCGCCACGCCCTTCTGGCCTTCGAGCCAGGAGGCGATGGCAAGCGTGCTGCGCTGATGGTGTTCGAGGCGCACGCCCATGCTGCGCAGGCCGCGCAGCACCTGGTAGACGTCGTCGGGCCCGGCGCAGCAGCCAAGCGTGCAGAAGCTTTCATAAAGATGCGTCCAGCAGCTCTCATTGGCCGACACCGTGCCAAGCAGCACGTCGGAATGGCCGGCCGGGTATTTGGTCGCCGCATGGATCGAGATGTCGACACCGTGGTCGAGGGGGCGGAAATACAGTGGCGTCGCCCAGGTATTGTCCATCATGACGATGGCGCCCGCGGCGTGCGCCGCCTTGGCGATGGCTGGGATGTCCTGCACCTCGAAGGTGTTGGAGGCCGGTGATTCCGTGAACACCACCTTGGTGTTGGGCTTGATCAACGCCGCGATGCCGGCGCCGACATGGGGGGCGTAGTACTCGACCTCGACGCCCAGCCGCTTCAGCATCGTGTCGGCGAAGTTGCGGGTCGGATGATAGACGGTATCGACGATCAGCAGATGGTCGCCGGCCGACACGAAGGCGAGCAGCGGTACCGTCACCGCCGCAAGGCCCGACGGCACCAGGATCGTGCCTGCCGAACCTTCCAGCGCGTCTATGGCGTGGGCGAGCGCATCGGTCGTCGGCGTGCCGCGCGTGCCGTAAGTGTATTTCTGGGTGCGAGCCGCCATTGACGCCGCGTCGCGAAAAAGCACGGTCGAGGCATGCACCACCGGCGGATTGACGAAGCCGAAATAGTCGTGCGGATTGTTGCCCGAATGGGCAAGCCGCGTGTTGATGCCCATCCCGCCGCTAAAGTGCTCGCCGTCTTTCGCCATTCTGCGTCGCCTTGTTTGACAAGCCGCTAGCCATAGTGCGGCGGCATGGACCGTGCAACAGCCACCGTCCGCCAGGAGATGGACTTCGAATATGCCAATTCGTCGCGGCAAAAACAGCGATGCGGGGACAGGATATCAAAACGAAAAACCCGCCTGTGCGGCGGGTCATCGGCGCAAATCAGCACCATGGACAAAAATGTATCATAGCTGAGGGCAGGGTGTCAAGAAAAAATTCCTATCGCGAAAAGGCGGTCCTTGATTGACCTGCGTTCGGAGCCCTCATCTCCGCCGATCGGCTATTGTGGGCGGCTGCGGAAGGTATATGATTGTCGGCTAATATTAATCGCCGGATTGCTTCGATCAGATGCTGCCGGATGGTTGCTGCCGGTTGACCTCTGGTCCTCCACGATCCGGATCGCGCTCACCAAGCGTGAGCGCGGCAAGGGAGGAATGCCATGCCGGACGTCAAATGGGCCATGCAGGCGCGCGAATTCATCAACTGCAACTGCGCCTATGGCTGCCCGTGCCAGTTCAACGCCATGCCGACATACGGGTTCTGCCAGGCGGTCGCCGGCATGGAAATCGAAAGCGGCCATCACGGCGACACCAAGCTCGACGGATTGCGGTTCGTCGGGATTTTCAGCTGGCCCGGCGCCATACACCAGGGCGGGGGCGAAGCCGCGGTGATCATCGACGAGAGGGCGACGGAAGCCCAACGTGGCGCGCTGCTTCGCATATTGGGCGGTCTGGATACCGAACCGGGTGCAACGATATTCCAGGTCTTTTCGACCACGCTGGAGAAGTTCCACGACCCGATCTTTGCGCCGATCGAATTCAACATCGACGTCGACGCGCGAACCAGTCAGCTGCATGTCGAGGGTATAACCGACGGTCGTGGCGAGCCGATCCGGAATCCGGTCACCGGCGCTGCCCACCAGGCGCGCATCGACCTGCCGCACGGCTTCGAATACGCGATCGCCGAGGTCGGGCGCGGCTGGACAAAGGCGACGGGCCCGATCAAGTTCGAGCTGGCCGATACGCACAGCCATTTCGCCAATCTGCATCTCACGCAGAGCGGCATCGTGCATTGACCTGATCCAATGGGCGACACGGCCCTCGAGGCGGTGCTGCGTCGCGATCGCGCGGTCGTGATGGCCGCGCTCGTGGTGATTGCCGTGCTCGCCTGGGCCTATGTGCTGTGGCTCGCCACCGACATGGTCATGCCCGGCTCCGCCTTGCCGGACAGCGGAGGCGGTGACATGGCCGGAATGGACATGTCGAATATGGACGGGTCGAACATGGGTATGGGCGGCATGGATATGGGCGCCGCCGTGGCGCCAGGCATCCGGGCCTGGGCATTGGCCGATTTCGCTTTCACCTTCACGATGTGGGCGGTGATGATGGTCGGCATGATGACGCCTTCGGTCGCACCGATGTTGCTGCTCTATGCCGGTGTCGGCCGCAAGGCGCGGGCGGATGGCAGGCCCATCGCTTCGACGGGATGGTTTTTTGCCGGCTACCTCGCCGTCTGGGTCGTCTTCAGCCTCGTGGCGACCGGTGCGCAATGGCTTCTCGCCCGTCTTGCCTTGCTCGACCCCTCGATGGCGACCGGCAGCGCGGTCCTCGGCGGCCTCGTCCTGATCGCCGCCGGTCTCTATCAATGGACGCCGATGAAGGGCGTCTGCCTGCGCCAATGTCAGGCCCCGATCGCGTTCCTGGCCGGCCATGGCGGATTCCGCTCCGCTCCGCTCGGCGCGCTTCGGCTGGGCATCGATCACGGCGCCTACTGTCTGGGGTGTTGCTGGGCGCTGATGGCCCTGCTGTTCGTCGGTGGCGTCATGAACGTGCTGTGGATCGCCGGCATCGCCATCCTCGTCCTGCTGGAGAAGACGGTGCCGACCGGGCAGCTGATTCCGCGCGTTTCAGGCGCGTTGATGGCTGGCATCGGGACCTGGATCGTCTTTCAAGCCTTTTGAGAACAGTCTTCGTCTGCGACCTGTATTGGACTGCAGCCGCCAGTAAATCGTCAGAAGACAATCTTGGGACATGGTAGTTCGCCCCACGCGGAGGTCAACAACCACGAGGTATTTGCCCTGGATGGATTTCGCTGCCGCGGCCGGTATCGGCCCCGCGTTGGCGTTGCATCAGCTTTGCCGCCTTTATTGGCCCGTGCTGACTAATTCGCGGGCGTGTTTGTCTGTAAATCAGGCATTTACGGCAATCGGTTTTCAAACTCTTCGGGTTTGGGTCATTTCCCTTGACCTCACAGGAATTATCGCCTTCGATGACATTTGTGAATGGGAGGCGGCGCGTCGGTTACGATGCGGGGTTTCGGGATGGGCCGGGATGAAGCCGCGTTCACACGGGAGAAAAAAATCAGGATTTACTCCTGAAAAACAGAGAAAAGGGTCTGTGGGTCATGAAACACATTGCTATCGGCATTCTAGGCGCCGCCACGCTTGGATTGATGGCGTCCGCCGCGTCGGCGGCCACGCTCGACACCGTCAAGGCGAAGGGCTTCATCCAGTGCGGCGTCTCCACCGGCCTGGCCGGCTTTTCGGCGCCGGACGACAAGGGTGACTGGCAAGGCATCGATGCGGATTTCTGCCGCGCTGTCGCGGCTGCCGTGTTCGGTGACGGCTCCAAGGTCAAGTTCACGCCGCTCAGCGCCAAGGAGCGGTTCACCGCGCTGCAGTCGGGCGAGATCGACATCCTGTCGCGCAACACCACCTGGACCATCAACCGCGATACGGCACTCGGCCTGAATTTCATCGGCGTCACCTATTATGACGGCCAGGGTTTCATGATCAACGCCAAGAAGCTGCCGGGCGTCAATTCGGCATTGCAGCTTTCGGGCGCAGCCGTCTGCGTGCAGAGCGGCACCACCACCGAGCTGAACCTCGCCGACTACTTCAAGGCCAACAAGATGGAGTACAATCCCGTCGTCTTCGAAAAGCTGGAAGAGGTCAACGCCGCCTATGATGCCGGCCGCTGCGACGTCTATACCACCGATCAGTCGGGCCTCTATGGCATCCGCCTGACGCTGGGATCGCCGGCCGACCATGTCGTGCTGCCCGAGATCATCTCCAAGGAGCCGCTCGGACCTGCCGTTCGCCAGGGCGACGACCAGTGGTACCACATCGTCAAATGGACCTATTTTGCGCTGCTGCAGGCTGAAGAGCTCGGCATCACCAAGGCCAATGTCGATGAGATGAAGAACTCGGCCAGCCCCGAGATCAAGCGCGTTCTCGGCCAGGAAGCCGACACCAAGATCGGTACCGATCTCGGCGTTTCCAATGACTGGGTGGTCAACATCGTCAAGGCCGTCGGCAATTATGGCGAAATGTTCGAGCGCAATGTCGGCTCGGGCAGCCCGCTGAAGATCGCGCGCGGCATCAACGCGCTGTGGACCAAGGGCGGCCTGCAATACGCGCCGCCGATCCGCTGATCGAAATGTGATCCGGGAGGCAGATCATCTGCCTCCCGGTTTCTCTTTCCAGGGGACGGTCGAATGGCATCGCAGGACGTACTTCGCGAGGAGCCCAGCCGCGGTTCCTTCATCAACGATCCGAAAATCCGGGGCATATTCTTCCAGCTGCTGGTCGTCGTGCTGCTGGTGGCGGGCGTCTGGTGGATTGCCCACAACGTTATCGACAACCTGACGCGGTTGCGCATCGCTTCAGGCTTCGGCTTCCTCAAGGGCCGCGCCGGCTTCGATATCAGCGAGAGCGCGATCGCCTATTCGTCGGATTCGACCTATGGCCGCGCCATTCTGGTCGGCCTCCTCAACACGGTCATCGTCGCTATCGTCGGCATCATCACCGCGACAATCATCGGCTTCGTCATCGGCATCGGCCGGCTCTCGAAGAACTGGCTGATCAGGAAGATCTGCACCGTCTATGTCGAGGTCTTCCGCAACATCCCGCCGCTGCTGGTCATCTTCTTCTGGTATTCCGGCGTGCTGGCCGTGCTGCCGGCGCCACGCGACAGCATCAATTTGCCGTTCGGCTCCTTCCTCAACCAGCGCGGTTTCTATTTCCCACGCGCCGTGTGGGGCGACGGTTCATGGCTGATCTTCGTCGCCCTGCTCGTCGGCATCGCCATGGCGTGGTTCGTCGCGCGCAAGGCGCGGCAACGGCAGATGGCGACCGGCCAGCAATTTCCGGTGTTTTGGACATCCGCGGCGCTGATCGTCGGGCTGCCGCTGCTCGCCTATGCGCTGAGCGGCTTTCCCCTGAGCTTCGACTACCCCAAGCAGTCGACTTTCAACCTGACCGGCGGCTTTCAGGTCCGGCCAGAGTTTCTGTCGCTTTATCTGGCGCTGTCCTGCTATACCGCCGCCTTCATCGCCGAGATCGTGCGTGCCGGCATCAGGGGTGTCAGCGCGGGCCAGACGGAAGCCGCCGGTGCCTTGGGATTGCGGTCCGGATCGATCCTGCGGCTGGTCGTCGTGCCGCAGGCCATGCGCATCGTCATTCCGCCGCTGACCAGCCAGTATCTCAACCTGACCAAGAACTCGTCGCTGGCCATCGCCATCGGCTATCCGGACCTGACGGCGACCGCCGGGACAGTGCTGAACCAGACCGGCCAGGCCGTCGAAGGCGTGGTGATCATGATGGTGATCTATCTCGCCATCAGCCTTCTGACCTCGCTTGTGATGAACTGGTTCAACGCCAAGATGGCGCTGGTGGAGAGGTGAGGTAAGGACATGCAAGAACATGATATGTCCTGGGTGCGCACCGAAATGGTGCTGGCGCAGCCGGCGCCCGCCAGCGTCACCGGCCTCGGCGCATGGGTGCGCAAGAACCTGATCGCGTCTACCGGCGACACCATTTTGACAATCGTCGGCATCGCCCTGGTGGCGATGATCCTGCCGCAAATCATCAATTGGGCGTTCATCAACGCCGTGTGGACGGGGCCGGACCGGACCGTATGCGCCACGGTGGCGCAAGGCGGCATCCAGCCGGATGGCTGGACCGGCGCCTGCTGGGCTTTCGTCAATGCCAAGTTCGGCCAGTTCATGCTCGGCCGCTATCCCATCGAGGAGCGCTGGCGGCCGATCCTGGTCGCCATCCTGTTCGTGGCGCTGCTGGTGCCGATGCTGATGCCGAAGGTGCCACGCAAAGGGCTGAATGCGGTTCTGCTGTTCTTCGTGCTGCCGATCGTCGCCTTCGTCCTGCTGGTCGGCGGCATGTTCGGCCTGCCGCATGTCGAGACCTCGCTTTGGGGCGGGCTCTTGGTAACGCTCAGCCTGTCCTTCGTCGGCATTGCCGTGTCGCTGCCGCTCGGCATCGTGCTGGCGCTCGGCCGCCGTTCCAAGATGCCGATCATCAAGACGCTGTGCGTCGTCTTCATCGAGACGGTGCGCGGCATCCCGCTGATCACCGTGCTGTTCTTCGCCAGCGTCATGCTGCCGCTGTTCCTGCCGGAAGGCGTTTCGTTCGACAAGTTCCTGCGCGCTTTGATCGGCGTGTCGCTGTTTGCCGCCGCCTATATGGCCGAAGTGGTGCGCGGCGGCCTGCAGGCGATCCCCAAGGGCCAGTATGAAGGCGCCGATTCGCTCGGTCTCGGCTATTGGCAGAAGATGTATTTCATCGTCATGCCGCAGGCGCTGAAACTGGTCATCCCGGGCATCGTCAACACCTTCATCGGCATGTTCAAGGATACCAGCCTGGTCATCATCATCTCGATGTTCGACCTGCTCGGCATCGTCAAACAGAATTTTTCCGATGCAAACTGGGCAACCGCGCAGACGGCGAGGTCTGGCCTGATCTTCGCGGCCTTCGTCTTCTGGCTGTTCTGCTTCGGCATGTCGCGCTATTCAATGTACACCGAACGCCGGCTCGACACCGGCCACAAACGCTGAATGCATGTCGCCCAAAAGTGTATAGCGGTTTTGGGGTACGACAGGCATCATTACCAACAACAAAAGAACAAGGGGATCCCTCTCATGGCCACCGAAAATGCCGTCAGCGCCGAAGAGATCAAGGTCAACGCCGCCAAGATGCAGATTTCGACCACCGATGTCGCCATCGACATCATCGCCATGCACAAATGGTATGGCGAGTTCCATGTGCTGAAGGACATCAACCTGAAAGTGATGCGCGGCGAGCGCATCGTCATCTGCGGCCCCTCCGGCTCCGGCAAATCGACCATGATCCGCTGCATCAACCGCCTGGAGGAGCACCAGAAGGGCAAGATCATCGTCGACGGCAAGGAATTGACCAACGATCTCAAGAAGATCGACGAGGTGCGCCGCGAGGTCGGCATGGTGTTCCAGCACTTCAACCTGTTCCCGCATCTGACCATCCTGGAGAACTGCACGCTGGCGCCGATCTGGGTGCGCAAGACGCCGAAGAAGCAGGCCGAGGAAATCGCCATGCATTTCCTCAAGCGCGTCAAGATCCCGGAACAGGCCAACAAATATCCCGGCCAGCTTTCCGGCGGCCAGCAGCAGCGTGTGGCGATTGCCCGCTCGCTGTGCATGAACCCGCGCATCATGCTGTTCGACGAGCCGACCTCGGCGCTCGATCCGGAGATGATCAAGGAAGTGCTGGAGACCATGGTTGGCCTTGCCGAAGAAGGCATGACCATGCTGTGCGTCACCCACGAGATGGGTTTTGCCCGCAAGGTCGCCAACCGGGTGATCTTCATGGACCAGGGCCAGATCGTCGAGCAGAACACGCCGGCCGAGTTCTTCGACCACCCGCGCCATGAGCGCACGAAGCTGTTCCTGTCGCAGATCCTGCACTAGGCTTTCGATGTTTGCGAGGAGCCCGGCTGAAACACTGCCGGGCTCTTTTGCGTATGGCATAACAGGCGACCGTTCCTGTCGCGCTGGAGCGCTTTTGCAGAGCCGCCTTTCATGAAGAGACTGGGACGTTTTCTAGGCCTTCTGTTGATTGTCGTCGCTCTCGCCGTGACGACGGGCACCCTCGTGCCGCGGCCGCTGTGGCCGGCGGCCGCCGCCATGCCCGCCGCGACGCGCCACATCCTGGTGCTGAACAATCCGATCCACACCGATATCGCCATCCCGGTCGACGATGCCGTGCGCCGGCGTTTCCACTTCCTGGTCGACGCCGGCATACCGGCCGACAGGCCGGAGGTCCGCTACATCGTCTTCGGCTGGGGCGGTCGCGCCTTCTACCTGGAGACGCCGACATGGTCCGAGCTGAAGGCGGTACCGGTGATGAAGGCACTGACCCTCGACGCGTCGGTCATGCATGTCGATGTCGCCGGTGACGTCCTCGAACCGCGTCCTGACATCGCGGGGTTCGACATCACAGAGGACCGGTTCGCGGCGTTGCTCGATTTCATCGATGCGAGTTTCCAGCGCGGACCGGAAGGCCCGATCCTCGTTCCGGACGCGGCCTATTCCAGGTTCGACGGCTTCTACGAAGCCAACGGCCATTTCAACGCACTGATCGGCTGCAACACCTGGACGGCGGCCGCCCTGCGCACCGCAGGCTTGCGCACCGGCTGGTGGAACCCGCTGCCTGTATCGCTCGGGCTATCGATGCGGCTGTATAACTAGCGTGGGCATTCCGCGAATTGGCGAGTGTCGTGTTCCTTCACACCCCCCTCTGTCCCGCCAACCTTTCGCAGGTTTCAGCTTTCGTCAGCCTCCGGTGCCCGCCAGCCATAGAGCCAGTCCAAATCCGCCGCGAGTTTTTCCGACGAGCGCATTTTCAGGAACACGTTGCGCGCAATCGCCACCGGCCCTGCGGCATGCCAGGCCAGCCGGTTGACAGCGCCGCGTCGGGCGACCTGCGCGACACGCGGCCGCCGTGACTGTTCCCAAATCGCAAGCGCGGCCAGCGGGGTCGCGGGGGAGGCGTAGACGGCGTCGGCAAGCGTCGCTGCATCCTCGATCGCCATGGCCGCACCTTGCGCCGCGAATGGGGTCATCGCATGCGCGGCGTCGCCGATCAGCGCCATGCCGTTCGGTGTTGTCCAGGGCTGTTGCGGGTCGACAGTGTGGATCGGCCACGCGGTCCACGGGCCGGCCTGCTCGACCAGACGGGCAAGTTCTGCCGCGGTGCCGGCAAGAGCTCGGGTCAGGATCCCGGCGTCGGCGTTGCCGGACCAGCCTTCGGCAATGCGGTCGCCCCTGGTGAAGGCCGCGAGATTGAAGGCCGCACCCTTGCTGACGGGATAGGCCACCATATGGAAGCCGGGATGCAGGAAGGTGGTGACGCAGTCCCTGGCGCCGATGGCGGCAAAGCTCTGCCCCGCGGCGCTATCAGCTGCGATGGTCGCGCGCCAGGCCAGTTCGCCGGAGAAATGGTTTCTTGGCGAAGCCGACCCCTTGGCCGAGTCGACAAGTGCGCGCACCGACGACCAGACGCCATCGGCCCCGACCAGCAGGAAGCCCTCCGCCTCGATGGTCTTGCCGTCGATCTCGGCCGTCGCCGTGATGCCATGCGGGCCGGAGGCAACGTCGCCGATGCGCGCGCCGGTGGTGAGATGGATATCCGGCACCTCGGCAAGGCGCGCGGTCAATGCGCTCTGCAGATCGGCCCTGTGCGCGACGAGATAGGGTGCTTGCCAGCGGGTTTCGGCGGCTTGCCCCAGCGGCACGCGCGCCAGTTCGCGCAAGGTCGCGGCCTTCTTCAACACCACGGCTTGCGGCCGCACCGCTGCCGGCAGCAGCCGGTCGAGCACGCCAAGCTGGCGAAGGATGCGCGTCGCGTTTGGAGAGAGCTGGATGCCGGCGCCGGCAGCTTCCAGGCGCTGCGCCTGTTCGAACACCCGAACCGCGTAGCCGCGCGAGGCGAATGCAAGGGCTGCGGTCAATCCGGCGACACCGGCCCCGGCGACGACAATTTGCCGGGAACGCGTGTCGTTCATCGGGCTGGTCGCGAAAGTCTCAGGCGGCCTGTTCGATGTAGATGCATCCGGCCGGCAGCGTTTCCGTCGCCTTCAGCTTCGGCGAATAGCGGTAGAGCGTCGAGCAATAGGGACAGACTTTTTCATTGTCGTCGCCCATGTCCAGAAACACATGCGGGTGGTCGAAAGGCGGATTGGCGCCCGTGCACATGAATTCCTTCACGCCGATGTCGATTGCCGGATAGCCCGCATCGTTCTGAAAATGGGGAATGGAACCGCCTGCCATCGTCGTCTCCTTAACGCAGTCTCGTCTGCATCTGGATCATATCAGGCCTCTTTGCAAGTTCGATGAAATCAAACTGTCGCAAAAGCCTGTCAGAGGATAAGTTAAGCCGGTTAACCCATGGCCCGAAAACCGATTTCGGTTTCCGGGAGGGACCATGGGTCGCTAGAGTGACTGGCTAGCCGGCTTGAGCGGGTGTGGAAGAGCGGGAATCATGAACGAACTGAAGCCGGTGCAGAACGAATTCGTGGATGTCGAGGTGGCTCGCCCGGAAGGCGGCAACCCGGACCGGTTTGTCAACCGCGAGTTTTCCTGGCTGCAGTTCAACCGGCGCGTTCTCGAGGAATCGCTGAACCTCAATCACCCGCTGCTGGAGCGCGTCCGCTTCCTGTCGATTTCGGCCGCCAATCTCGACGAGTTCTTCATGGTCCGTGTTGCCGGTCTTGCCGGCCAGGTGCGCGAGGGCATCACGCTGAAGAGCCCGGACGGCCGCACCCCCGAACAGCAGCTCGAACAGCTGCTGCGTGAGGTCGAGCGGCTGCAGGAAGACCAGCAGAAGAGCCTTTCGGCGCTCACCGTGCTGCTCAACAAGGAAGGCATCGAGAGCATCACCCGCGATGCGCTGACCAAGGACGAGAAAATCTGGCTGGAAGACCATTTCCAGGAACAGGTTTTCCCGGTGCTGACCCCGCTGTCGATCGACCCGGCGCATCCGTTCCCGTTCATCCCCAATCTCGGCTTCTCGATGGCGCTGCAATTGCGCCATCGCAAGAACGGCGAGGAGATGAGCGCGCTGCTGCGCCTGCCGGTGGCGCTGAAGCGCTTCATCCGTCTGCCGGACCGCAAGCATCATGTCCGCTTCATCCCGCTGGAAGAGGCTGTCGGCCTCTATATCGGCAAGCTCTTCCCCGGCTACGAGGTCAAGGGCTCCGGCACGTTCCGCATCATCCGTGACAGCGATATCGAGGTCGAGGAGGAGTCCGAGGACCTCGTGCGCCTGTTCGAAACGGCGCTGAAGCGGCGTCGGCGCGGATCGGTGATCCGCATCGAATTCGACAGGCTGATGCCTGGCGAATTGCGCGATTTCGTCGCCGGCGAGCTTGGCGTGTCGTCGAGCCGCATCAGCGTCTTGACCGGTCCATTGGCGCTCAGCCAGATTTCCGAGATCGTCGCCGTTCCCCGCGACGACCTGAAATTCACGCCCTACAATCCGCGTTTTCCCGAGCGCATCCGCGAACATGGCGGCGATTGTTTCGCCGCCATCCGCGAGAAGGACATCGTCGTCCATCACCCTTACGAATCCTTCGATGTGGTGGTGCAGTTCCTGCGCCAGGCAATGGCCGATCCGGAAGTGGTGGCGATCAAGCAGACGCTTTACCGCACCTCCAACGACAGCCCGATCGTGCGCGCGCTGGTCGACGCGGCCGAGGCCGGCAAGTCGGTCACCGCACTGGTCGAGCTCAAGGCGCGTTTCGACGAGGAAGCCAACATCCGCTGGGCGCGCGACCTGGAGCGGGCCGGCGTGCAGGTGGTGTTCGGCTTTCTCGAACTGAAGACGCATGCCAAAATGTCGCTGGTGGTGCGGCGCGAGGACGGCAAGCTGCGCAACTACGTGCACCTCGGCACCGGCAACTACCATCCGGTCACCGCGCGCATCTACACCGACCTGTCCTTCTTCACCACAGATCCGACGATTGCGCGCGATGTCGCCCAGCTGTTCAATTTCATCACCGGCTATGCCGAGCCGACGGACGAAATGCGGTTGGCGATCTCGCCGTTCACGCTGAGAAGCCGCATCCTCAAGCACATTGCCGACGAGATTGCCTACGCGGTGCAGGGCAAACCGGCGCGCATCTGGATGAAGATGAACGCCCTCGTCGATCCGATCATCATCGACGCGCTCTACGATGCCAGCCGCGCCGGCGTCGAGATCGACCTTGTCGTGCGCGGCATCTGCTGCCTGCGGCCGCAGGTTCCGGGCCTGTCGGAAAACATCCGCGTAAAATCGATCGTCGGCCGTTTTCTCGAGCACAGCCGCATCTATTGTTTCGGCAATGGTTACGGCCTGCCGTCGGACGAGGCGATCGTCTACATCTCCTCGGCCGACCTGATGCCGCGCAATCTCGACCGCCGCGTCGAAACCATGGTGCCGATCACCAATCCAACTGTGCATGAACAGATCCTTGGCCAGATCATGCTGGGCAACATTATGGACAATCAGCAAAGTTTCGACGTATTGGCTGATGGAACCTCCCGGCGCGTCGTGCTGGAGGAGGGCGAGGAACCGTTCAACGCGCAGGAATATTTCATGACCAATCCGAGCCTGTCGGGACGGGGTGACGCGCTGAAGTCGCATGCGCCCAAGCGCATCGCGCAGTTCAAGCGCCGCAAGAAGAACGCTGCAGCGTCCGGCTGATGCTGTCTGATTCTCAGGGCCGGCTGCAGGACCGCCGACCGCTGTCCATCATCGACATCGGATCGAACTCGATCCGTCTCGTCGTCTATGAGGGGCTGGCGCGCTCGCCGACCATGCTGTTCAACGAAAAGATGCTGGCCGGTCTCGGCCGCGGCATCGTTTCGACGGGCAAGCTCGACCCCGAGGCGGTAACGCGCTCGATGGAAGAGTTCCGCCGCTTTCGTGCGCTTTCCGACCAGGCGGGCGCCGAGCAGATGTATGTGCTGGCGACCGCGGCGGCCCGCGAGGCGGTCAACGGCCCCGATTTCATCCACCGCGCCGAGGATGTGCTGAAGACCGAGATCCGAGTGATCAGCGGTCGTCAGGAAGCGTACTATTCCGCGCTCGGCGTCATTTCCGGTTTCCATCCGGCCGATGGCATCGCCGGCGATCTGGGCGGCGGCAGCCTCGAACTGGTCGATGTCAGCGGCGAGGCGATCGGCGACGGCATCACGCTGCCGCTGGGCGGCCTGCGCCTGCAGGACATGGCGAAGAACTCGCTGACCCAGGCGGCCAGGATCGCGCGTGACGAACTGGCGAAGGCCAAGCTGTTGAAAGGCGGGCAGGGCAGGCCCTTCTACGCCGTCGGCGGCACCTGGCGAAATCTTGCCCGGCTGCACATGGAAATGACCAACTATCCGCTTGGCGTCATGCACCATTACGAGATATCGGCCGAAAGCGCGGCGAACTTCCTCAAGCAGGTG
Source organism: Mesorhizobium sp. BR1-1-3 (assembly GCF_020165455.1). Classification (NCBI taxonomy): domain Bacteria; kingdom Pseudomonadati; phylum Pseudomonadota; class Alphaproteobacteria; order Hyphomicrobiales; family Phyllobacteriaceae; genus Mesorhizobium; species Mesorhizobium sp. BR1-1-3. Next base: position 721,634 of record NZ_JAIUIC010000001.1, on the reverse strand, counting down.
GCCAAGGCCGAGATCGAGAAGGTCAAGGGCATCGAAGGCGTTTCGAAGAACCGCCGTTCGCTGCTGCCCTATGGCGCCATCGTGCTGCAGGAGATCATGGCGGCGATGCAGCCGTCGAAGATCATCGTCTCGGCGCTTGGCGTGCGCGAAGGCTTTCTCTATTCGCTGCTCGACGAGGCCGAGCGGAAGGCCGATCCGCTGATTTCGGCCTCGGAGGAACTCGCCCGCCTGCGCTCGCGCTCCGTCACCCATGCGCATGAACTTGTCGACTGGACCGCCAAGACCTTTGCCGCCTTCGGCATCGACGAGACCGAGGACGAGGCGCGCTACCGCCACGCGGCCGCATTGCTGGCCGACATCGGCTGGCGCGCGCATCCCGAATACCGCGGCAAGCAATCGCTCAACATCATTGCGCACGCGTCCTTCTTCGGCGTCGACCATCCTGGCCGTGCTTTCCTGGCGATGGCCAACGCCTATCGTCACGACGGCATCTTCAACGAAGCCATCGCCCCCGAGATCAAGGCTCTGGCATCGCCGCGTTATCTGGAGCGCGCCCGCGTGCTCGCCGCGATGATGCGCGTCGTCTACCTGCTGACGGCGTCGATGCCCGGCATCATGCCCAGGCTGAAATGGGAACAGCGCGCCAACGGCGTGCTGGCGCTGGTCTTGCCGGCATCGCTGGCCGATCTCTATGGCGAGCGGCCGGCCGGGCGCCTGGCGCAGCTGGCCAGGATCACCAACCGCCGGCTGGTGCTGGCCGTCGAGGGTGGCCCCAGCATGTCGGTGAAATAAGGCGCTAGCTGCTAGCAGACCCGTGTCTTATCTGACTTAAGCGGAGACCTGCCGGTCGTACTTCGCCGGCGGCTTCGCCTTTGATGACCGGCTTCCCCGATCCGTCGCTGCTTTGCAGCGCCACCTTTCCCCCATCCGGAGGGAAAGGAAGGGAGCCTCGTTGGAAGAGCGTTGGCGGCAATAGGCTCGCGCCCTTCCTCTACCCCGTCGATCGGGGGAGAGGTGGCTCGGCAAAGCCGGGACGGAGTGGGGGTCGACCAGCTCGGGCGCGTGTAAGCAAAATATCAAACCGCGCCGCGCCCGTCGATCGACCATGCGCCGGCGCCGGCCATCGCCAGCGCTACAAACCCACCTGATATCGCAATGTCCTTCATCAGCATCTGCTGGTGCAGGAAGGCGAGCATCGCGTCGCCGCCGCCCTGGCCATAATGGCCGATGAAGCCGGCGACGATACAGAAGGCAGCGAGCAGAAGCGCTATGATCCGGGTCTGGAAACCGACCAGGATGAGCAGCCCGGCGATCAGTTCGAACAGTCCCGTGCCCCAGGCGGCAAGTGTCGGCAGCGGCAGGCCGAGGCCGGCGAAATAGCCTGTGGTGCCGGCGATGTCGCTCAATGCATGGAAACCGGAAGGCACGAACAGGGCGGCGAGCAGCAGCCGGGAGAGCAGGAGCAGCGCGTTGCGGGGCATGTTCACCTCCGTTGTCGGCCGCCGGCCGGCCTCGTCCCGATAGCCCCGATCCTATCAGAAACTCCGGCCGACAGATCGGCGGTCATGCACCAACAACGAAAAAGCGGCGCGGAAAATTCCGCGCCGCTTTCTTGTTCGGCTATTGCCGGGTCTTGGCTCAGCCGCGCTTGGCGTCGATCGAATAGGCACCGGCGCCCGAGGAAGCCAGCACGAGGAAGCCGCCCGCAATGGCGAGGTTCTTGAGAAACTGGATCATCTGCATCTGGTCGGCCCAACCGGTATGGGCGACCAAACCGGTAGCGACCGTGAAGACAGCCAGCACCCAGGCGACAATCCGGGTCTTGAAGCCGACGAGGATGGCGAGGCCGCCGAGAAGCTCGATCAGGCCGACGAGGGTGGCCGTTACGGTCGGCAAGGGCAGGCCGAGGCTGCCGAAATAGCCCGCTGTTCCGCTAATGGCGGTGAGCTTGCCGAAACCTGAAAGCAGGAAGATGACCGCGAGCAGGACGCGGCCGAGGAGGATGGTGGTCGAGGCATTGGATGCGCCGGAACCGGCGACTGAAATGTTGGTGGACATGGTGGCTCTCCGGGATGGGTTGATGCCGGGGAGATAGAGCAAACCGACTGTTCACCAAAGCCACCAGACTGGCGACACATTGTTCACAGTACTTACGTTTCCGTGATCGGGCGGCCTGCGCAAAATTCGCTTCGGGTGAGGTCGTGACGGGAGTAAATTCTCCCCTCACGAAATACCGGGCTTTTGGTTGACGCAATTCCGGACCGAAAACCGCAGACACTTTTCCTGGAATTGCCTACCCCGGATGCGTCATATCCTCCGGCCGCACCAGCCGGTCGTAATCGGCTTCGCTGACCAGCCCGGTGGCGAGCGCTTCCTCGCGCAAAGTGGTGCCCTTCTTGTGCGCGGTCTTGGCGATCTTGGCGGCATTGTCGTAGCCGATGGTCGGCGCCAGCGCCGTCACCAGCATCAGCGAGCGGTCGAGTGCCGCCTTGATGTTGTCTTCGCGGGCCTCGATGCCGACGACGCAATTGTCGGTGAAGGAGACCGACGCGTCGCAGAGCAACTGCACCGACTGCAGGAAGTTGTAGGCCATCAGCGGATTGTAGACATTGAGCTCGAAATGACCCTGGCTGCCGGCGAAGGTGAGCGCCGCATTGTTGCCGAACACCTGTACGCAGACCTGCGTCAGCGCCTCGCACTGGGTCGGGTTGACCTTGCCCGGCATGATCGACGAGCCCGGTTCGTTTTCCGGCAGCGACAGTTCGCCAAGGCCCGAGCGCGGGCCTGAGCCGAGGAAGCGGATGTCGTTGGCGATCTTGAATAGCGCGGCGGCCGCCGCGTTGATGGCGCCGTGCGAAAACACCATGGAATCATGGGCCGCCAGCGCCTCGAACTTGTTCGGCGCGGTGACGAAGGCGATGCCGGTGATGGAGGCGATGCGATCCGCGACCCTTTCGGCGAAGCCGACCGGCGCGTTGAGGCCGGTGCCGACGGCGGTGCCGCCCTGCGCCAGTTCCTGCAAGCCGGGCAACGTCAGCTCGATGCGCTTGATCGACGAAGCGACCTGCGCGGCATAGCCCGAAAATTCCTGGCCAAGCGTAAGGGGGGTGGCATCCTGCGTGTGCGTGCGGCCGATCTTGATGATGTGATTGAACTCTCTGCTCTTGGCGGCGAGTGCCTTGTGCAGGTGCTTCAGTGCCGGCAACAGATCGTGCACGATACGTTCGGCGCAGGCGATGTGCATGGCTGTCGGATAGGTGTCGTTCGACGATTGGCTCATATTGACGTGATCGTTGGGATGCACCGGCTTCTTGGAGCCCATGACACCGCCCAGCATCTCAATCGCCCGGTTGGAGATCACCTCATTGGCGTTCATGTTGGACTGGGTGCCCGAACCGGTCTGCCAGACCACCAGCGGGAAATGCTCATCGAGCTTGCCGTCGATGACCTCTTGCGCTGCCTCGACAATCGTCTTGCCGATCGCCGGATCGAGCCGCTTGAGCTCCATGTTGGCTTCGGCCGCCGCCCGCTTGACGATGCCCAATGCGCGCACGATCGACGCCGGCTGCTTTTCCCAGCCGATCTTGAAATTGCCGAGCGAACGCTGCGCCTGCGCGCCCCAATACCGGTCGGCGGCGACTTCGATGGGACCGAACGTGTCGGTTTCGGTTCTGGTCTTTGCAGCGGTCACGGGTCTCTCCTTGTCGAAGTCGGCAACGGCGTATCGCGTTGCACAAACGGCTTCAAGCGGAGAATGCGGGCGGCGAGGATGCAAATCGGTTGAAGGCGCGGCGCGTCTCTCCTTCTCCCACAAAGGGGAGAAGGGAAGGACTGCGCAGTTTCGGCCTCTCACCCCAGCGGCGGACCGACAATGTCGATGCCGTTTTTTGCGCAAAGCTGCACCAGTGCCGCGATGATTTCCGGTGTTGGTTCCATCAGCGGCGGCAGTTCGGGCTGTTCGGCGGGACGGCTCGCCTGACGCAGCATCGTCTCAAAATCCGAACCGCGCGTGATGGTGAGGGCGCGCGCACCTTCCGGGGATTCGACCCGGTAGGTGTGCGGCAGGCCTTTCGGTGCGATGACGGTTTCGCCGGCGTCCGCAATGCGTTCGTGGCCGTCGATCTGAAAGCGCAATCTCCCCTCCAGGATGTGAAACACTTCGTCTTCCCTGCGATGCACATGCAGCGGCGGCGAGTCGCCATAGGGCATGTGATGCTCGACGACGCAGGTGCCGTCCTCTCCTGCCATCGACGAGACGTGGATCGCGACGAGCGTGTTGTTGAACCAGAAGAGTTCCTTGCCTGTGATCGTGCCGGGGGTCATTGTCATGGCGTGTCTGATCCTTCTGTTGCCTGTGCCTGCTGGGCCGATGACGATCTAGCCAGGGATACGCCGACAACGGAAATCGAATGATCGTATGGGGCGAATTGATGCGATGAATTTGAACGCGCTCGACCTCAATCTCATCAAGGTGTTCGACGCCCTTCTGCGGGAGAGAAGCGTTACGCGTGCCGGCGAGCAGATCGGCCTCAGCCAACCTGCCGTCAGCGCTGCGCTCAATCGCTTGCGACATCTCCTCAACGACCAGCTGTTCGTGCGACGGGGCAATGACATGATGCCGACACCGCGCGCCGAGAGCATGGCCGAGCCGTTGCGCGTGGCGCTTCGCGAGATCGAACGCGTCTTCCATTCGGCCAAGGCGTTCGATCCGGCGGAACTGGAGCGAACCTTCACGTTCATGGGGGCGGATTTCTTTTCGATGATGCTGATGCCAGCGCTGGCGGCACGCATCGCTGGCGCCGCGCCGCGCGCGTCGCTAAGGTTTCTCGATAGCGCGCGCGGCGATGTCTCGCGGCTGCTCCAGGACGATGAAATCGACGTAGCGCTCGAGCGTCCGCTGGAGGTCTCCGACTGGGTCTCAAGCACGCCTCTGTTCCATTCACCATTCGCCATCATCGCCGCGCAGGACAACGCTGCGATCAGGCAGGCGGGAATCATGGAAGGCAAGACTCTGCCGATCGACCTCTTCTGCGAACTGCCCCATATTCTTCGTTCTATCGACGGCTCGATGTCGGGCTCCACCGACGAGGCGCTCCGCAAGATCGGGCGGACGCGCCGTGTAAGCCTGACCCTGCCGCACTTTCAGGCTGTCGCATTAGCCGTGGCAAATGGAAACCACCTGTCGGCGGTGCCCAGGCAGTTCGCGGTTTGGGCGGCCGAGACCCTGCCGCTCGTCATCTTTGAACCGCCGCTTCCCATTGCTGTTCCGGAAATCAGGATGTACTGGCACGCGCGCCACGACGACGAGCCACCCCATCGCTGGGTTCGCGATCAGGTCCTGGAGGCGGTAGGCGTACTTGGATTTGTAGAAAGTGGCGTCGCTGAAAATGTCGGCGCTTGGCGTGGCGCCCGGACGGATCAGCCCGCGGTATAACCACCGTCGACGGAGAAGACCCCGCCGCTGGTCCAGGCCGCCTCGTCGCTAGCGAGGTACACTGCGATGCCCGCCAGATCGTCGGGGCGGCCGATTCTGCCAAGCGGATAGCTGCGCTCGACATAGGCTTTCAGCTCGGCCTTTGCCTCGGCCGGCAAATTGTCGACGGTCTTGCGTCGCATGGCGGTGTCGACAGTGCCGGGCGCGATGGCGTTGACGCGGATGCTGCGCGGGCCGAGTTCGAAGGCCAGCGATTTGGTCAGCGAGTTCAACGCGCCCTTTGACAGGGAATAGAGGCTCGAGGGCCGCTTCGGGATCATCTTGTTGGCGAAATAGGACGAGATGTTGATCACCGACGCGCCGGCCGCCAGATGCGGCAGCAGACCCTGCGTGAGGAAGAACACCGCCGTCACATTGAGCGCGAAGGATTGTTGGAACTGCGCCTCGCTGACGGTCTCGAACGGCACCAGGAAAGCCACCCCGGCATTGTTGACGAGAATATCGAGCGGCCTGCCGGATTTTTTGACGTGCTCGACGACGGCCGCAATGCCGGCCGATGTGGCAAGATCGGCCGACAGCGTCTCGATGGTGCCGCCGAGGTGCTTATGGGCGGCGTCGAGCTTCTTGGTGTCACGGCCGACGATCAGGACGTCCGCGCCCTCGCGCGAAAAGGCCTCGGCGATCGCCAGGCCGATACCGTCCGACCCGCCGGTGACCAGCGCGCGCTTGTTGTGAAGTCTCATCGGATGCTCCGAGATTTCTGCGTCGTCGAGAGCACCGTATAGTGGCGGCCAAGGTCAAGCCGTCAGCCTATCCCACGGTATGAACTTCGACCGCTGCCACCCGGCAGGCCGGCCGAGGCTGGTTTAAGCGCCGGCGGTCGCAAGCTCCCCCAAAGCCAGCCGTCCCGCGACATAATTCTTGACCTGGCGGACAGCCTGTTCGCGCGACACGCTGCCCGGCTGCAGGCCGAGCCGCAACCAAAGCCCGTCGATCAGCGCGGTGACGCCAAGCGCGATGTCGTCGGCATCTCCGGGCGAGGCGAGGCCGCGCAGGCCCGACAACAGGTTCGAGCGCATGCGCGCATGGATCACCCTCTGGATACGGGCCATCTTCTCGTCGCGCGGCACCTCGGCGCAGAGCGACAGCCAGGCATGGCAGAGAGGCGGCTGGAACAGATGCTCCTCGAAATTGCCCTCGATCACCGCATTCATGCGCTCCATCGGTGTCTGCGCCCGGCGAAGCCGCGCGATCACCGCCTGGCACAGGACGGCGTTTGCCTCACGCATCGCGTGCTCGAACAATTCCTGCTTGTTGCGGAAATAGTGCAGCACGATGCCCTTGGAGGCACCAGCCTGCGCCGCCACCTTTTCCAGTGTCGCGCCGGCAATGCCCTCGCGCTCCAGCACCGCGAAGGCCGCCTGCCGCAATTCCTTGCGGCGGATCTCACTGAGACGCTTGAGTTTCACGGGATCGGTCCATGCACTTCGAATCCACGTTGACATCTTCGTCTGTTCAGATCAAGAATTGACCCATGGGACAATAAAAAGACCAACTGGTCAATTTTACGGACGAGGAGAACCGAAATGTTGCGCATCCTTGCAAATGGCGTCTGCCTTGCCGGCCTCATGTTGGCCACTCATGCGGCCCAGGCGGCCGAGGCCGAAGAGTGCAAGACGGTCCGCATGGCCGAACCCGGCTGGAACGACCTTGCCTTCACCACAGGGGTCGCCAACGTCTTGTTGGAGGCGCTCGGCTATCAGTCGCAAAGCCAGGTGCTCGGCATCAATGTCATCTATGAGGGCATGAAAAACAGGGACCTCGACCTGTTCCTCGGCTACTGGGACCCGGCCATGGTCACCTATTACGAGCCCTACAAGAAGGACGGCTCGGTCGAGAATGTGCGCGTCAATCTCGTAGGCGCCAAATACACATTCGCCGTGCCGACCTATGTCTGGGAAGCCGGCGTCAAGGACATTTCCGACCTGCACAAATTCGCCGACAAATTCGGCAAGAAAATGTACGGCATCGAGCCCGGTTCAAACCAGTTGATGATGGACGCTATCGCCGATCCCGCCTTTGGCCTGGAAGGCTGGCAGGTGGTCGAATCGAGCGAAGCCGGCATGCTTTCCGAGGTCGGCTACGAGATCAAGGAGAAGCAGTTCATCGTCTTCCAGGGCTGGGCGCCGCACCCGATGAACACGATGTACGACTTCAAATATCTGACCGGCGGCGACAAATTCTTCGGCCCGAATTTCGGCGCCGCGACGGTGACGACGCAGGTGCGCAAGGGCTATCTGCAGCAATGCCCGAACGTCGCACAGTTCTTGAAAAACCTCGCCTTCGACATCGATTTCGAGAATGTCGGCATGGGTTATCTGATCAATGACGGCATGAAGCCGGAGGACGGTGCGCTGAAGGCAATCACGGCCAACAAGAGCCGTCTCGATGCCTGGCTCGCCGGCGTCACCACCTTCGACGGCCAACCCGGCCTTGCCGCGGTCAAGGAAAAGCTCGGCCTGTGAGGGCGGCGGTGCTGAATGCCTGCGCGGACCAGGACGCCTGGGCCGGCCGCAAGCAATTCGTCACTGTCGGCGATCTCGACATCGCCTATGCCGAGATATCGGGCGCCGAGCCGGCACTGCTGTTGGTGCACGGCTTCACCGACACCAGCCGCAGCTTTTCGCTTCTGGCGCCCTATCTGGCCGGCCGCCGGCTGATCATGCCGGATCTGCGTGGCCACGGTTCCTCGCAAGCGGGCAAGGGCTGCGGCATAGCCGATTTCGCTGACGATATTGCCGGGTTGATCCAGAGTTTGCGGCTCGACCGGCCGCTCGTCGTCGGCCATTCGCTGGGCGCCATGGTGGCCATCGCATTGGCAGGGCGACACAGGGAGCTGATCGGCGGGCTGGTGGTCCTGGCCGGCACGTTGAAGCCCGATTTCGCGCCGGATCATTCGCTGGTCGCGGGCGTCGAGGCGCTGCGCGACCCGATATCGCCGGCCGATCCGTTCTACGCCTGGTGGCATGCCTGCAGTCCCGACGTGCCAGCGGCCTTTCTCGCCGGCTTGGCGAGAGACGCGTCGGCATTGCCGGCGCCGCGCTGGCGCGCGATTCTCGAGGAAATCCGCCGCGCCGATCTGAGCGATGCGGCGCGGGCCGTGCAGGCCCGGACGCTGATCATCGCCGGCGCCTGCGACCCGCTGTTCGGCGAGGCGCACCAGCAGGCGTTGCAATCCGCTCTTGCCGGAGCCGTCTTCGTCCGGGCCGAGAGCTGTGGCCACAACCCGCATTGGGAAGATCCGGCCCTCGTCGCCAAGACCATCGTCGAGGCATTTGAAGTCTGATGCATGTCTGCCAAAAGTGGCCCCGGTTTTGGGAGAATGACATGCACAAAAAAGGATCTATTCCTAAAGCGCGTCGACGCGCTTTAGGAATAGATCCCGACCAGCGATTGCGATGTCGGCGACAGCCGCAAAGTCTCCGTGGGTTTGGTCAGGCCGGGTTGCGCGGCCCGCCAAAAATCCTGCCATGCCGGCGAGGCGGCAAGCGCGGCCTTGTGGCGGGCATGCGCTTCAGTGCTGGCAAAACCCATGACGCTGATGAAGACGTTTTCGTCAGCCCGTACCGGCAGGCGCGGAAAACTGTTTTCGGCAGGCTCGGTCACGAACGCGGCGAGCAGGCGTGCGTCGGCTGTCATCAGGCACGCCGTCTCAATCTCGAAGCGGGTGGTGAAATCTGCCTCCGTGCCGGGCTGCAAATGATGAATCTCAATGACAACGATGCCGGTCAGCGGCCTGTTTAGAATGGGCTTTTCGTCGCCGGCCAGGCTTGGCCGCTGCGCCCCCGCGAGGTCGAAGCCGGCGCCCGGCCACGCCGGCTTGAGCAGCAGCACATCGTCGGAATCGATCATCGTCGCGTTGGCCGCATCGCGGTGCGCCGCCCAGACCGGCCCGCCATAGAAAGCGGCAAGAGCATTTTTCCGCGCATCCATGCTGTCGAAGCCGCGCATCCAGACGAACATGTCAGGCCGATCGAGGTCCCGGAACTGGCCGATGATGGTCATTCCGGTGTCCTCCTGGCCCTCGATCAATCTGCCGTCGAAGATGTCGATGAGCGTGTCGCGCCGGCCTGGCTTCAGCGTGTATTGCCGCAGCTCGACGATAGGCGAGGCGAGCGCTGAGGGTTTCGTCGCGACGTTCTGGGGCAGGTTCATCCGGCATTCTCTAAAACAGGGTGATTGTCCTGTTTGTAAAACAGACCGGTTGTCCTGTTTTGTCAATATGCTAATGTCCGGCAATGTCAGCAGAGATGATCGCTCAACCAAAACCGCGCCCGGGAAAACGCATCAACGACCCTGAAGGCATGCGCAAGAAAGTGCTCGATGTCGCCGAGGACGCGTTCCAGGCGCGCGGCTATCACGCCTCCAGCATCGGCGACCTGATGGCGGCGGCGGGTGTCAGCGGCGGTGCGCTGCATCACCATTTCCCGACCAAGAAGGCGCTCGCGCTGGCGGTGATCGACGAGCGTGTGGCGGCAGCGGTCGAAGAGACATGGATCGCGCCGGTGCTGGCGGCGGCGTCGGCCCGCGAAGGCGTGCGCGCGGTGTTCGAGGCCGTGGCGGCGGAACTGGAGCAGCAGGGTTTCGTGCGCGGCTGTCCGCTCAACAATCTGGCGCACGAATTGTCGCTTGCCGACCCGGATTTCCGCATTGCCCTTGCCGGGATCTTTGCCGGGTGGCGGCGGGCGATTTCCGCCAAGCTGCGTGCCGACCAGCAGGTGGGCAAGGACGAGGGCACGGACCCCGAACGCTTCGCCGCGCTGGCGGTCGCCGCCTATTCCGGAGCGATGTCGATGGCCAAGGCCACGCAGGATGCCGGTGTGCTGCGGGATTGCCTGGCGGGGCTGGAGCGCAGCGCGCCGTCGCCATCGCAGGGCGCATTGGCAGCCAGGCGACGCAACAGGATACTGCCACGGCCGGGAACCCCTTGACTCGCCGTGCTCTGGTTCAGCTACTCGGCCAGCGGCTTGATCGTCTCGTAGCCGTTGACGGATTCCGAACTGGTGCCTTCATCGTAGCGCCGCGCGAGCGCGGCTTGCAGATCTGGCGCATAGAGGGCGGTAAATGAATCCAGCGTCTCGCCGGCACCGTTCTTGAAGGTCTCCTTGACCGCCAGGACATTGTATTTGCACTCGCCCAGGCTGAATGTCTCCTTGCCCTTGACGACCAGGCTCAGCGTCTTGGTGCCCTTCGGCGGCTTGTTCGGCGACAGCTCGACGAACTCTATCGCGGCCTTTGTCCCCGTCTTCAGCGGAAACAGCTTTCGCAGATCGGAAAGCGGGATCATCGCCTGGCGACCGGTGTCGCTGTCGCGAAACACCTCGATCAGGCCGGCGAACAGATACTGGGTTTGCGGCGATTGCGATTCGTAGGTGTTGGCAACCGACATCATCCCGCCAGCCACGGGCCGAAATTCGCTCTGGATGCCGGGCCTCGCCAGAACGAAACCCTTCCTGGCGGACTTGACGTCGACGCAACCGGCCGCATGCGCAGTGCTCGCGCACAACATCGCGGCCAGGATCATGCAGATAGGTGCGGCTTTCATTTTTCGTCCTCCTCCGCTTGCGCAAGCGAGACATGCCAGACCCGTGGCGTCATGTCGATGATGGCGCAGAGGCGCTGGACGACCGGCCGCTGTCCATGCTGAATCAGCGTATGATGAATCGCCGTTCGACTGCATCGCTTTCCCGACGCAACTTCCTGGCGCAGGCTGCAGGATTTGCCGCGGCCGGCGCCTTGTCGCGCCCGGCCTTCAGCCAGACCGGGCAACGCGTCCAGTCGATCGACACCACTTTCCTGTTCATCGCCGATGTCCATGCCTGCCGCATGGCGAGCGGCTTGAGCCCCAACTGCCTGCAGGAAGGCAAGACCGACGCTGCGCTGCTGCGCAACGTGGCGGCGCTGAATGCGCTTGGCGACAAGGACTGGCCAACTGAGATCAATGGCGTCGCCACCGGCCTGCGTTCGGCCGGCAGGATAGGCACGCCGCTCGGCCTTGTCGTCGGCGGCGACATCACCGACGATGGCGGCGGCCAGATCACGCAGCCGAGCGAGGGCACCCAACTGCTCCAGTTCAGCCAACGCTACAGCCAGGGCGTCGGTCCCGATCGCGTGCACATGCCGGTTTATATCGGGCTCGGCAACCATGATCTCGACCAGAACGGCCCGCCGCACCATGTCGACTGGTATCGGCGCGAACTGCGCGACTATGTCGAGGTCAACCATCGCGCCGGCGTGTTCTTCAAGCCGCCGGTGCCTGCCACCGACTACGATGTCGACACCGACTCTTACTCCTGGGACTGGGGCGGCCTGCATCTGATCCAGACGCATCGTTTCGCCGGCGATACCGGCCACGGCGCCGAGAGCAGCCTGCCATGGCTGAAGCAGGATCTGGCGACCTATGCGGCGGACGGCCGTCCGGTCATCCTGTTCCAGCACTATGGCTGGGACACTTTCTCGGTGGAACGTTGGGATGCCGCCAAGCGGCATTTCGATGATGACGGCAGTGGTGCGCCGCATTGGTGGAGCGAGGCCGACCGGCAGGCGTTGCTGGCGGCGCTGAAGGGCTACAATGTCGTCGGCATTTTCCATGGCCACCAGCACGAAACGCCGCTGATCTATCGCAGGGACGGGATCGACCTGTTCAAGCCGAAGGCTGCCTATATGGGCGGTTTCGCGCTGGCCAGGGTGACCAGCGACGGCATGGACGTGGTGCTGGGCGAGGCGGCCGGCGATCACGGCGAGGTCGTCTTCACCAATGCTTTCAGCAAGGGTTGGAGCACCTGAAAAAGGCGGCCTTCGCGACCGCCTTTCCCTCGATAAAGCGCGTTTGTCTATGTCGGATCAGAGCGCCTTCTTGACCTTGTCCTTGATGTCGCCATAGGCCTTCTGCACCTTACCGGCGGTCCGGTCGCCCGTGCCTTCGGCCTGGGTCTGCCTGTTGCCGGTTGCCTTGCCTGCGGCTTCCTTGACCGAGCCCTTGACCTGCTTGGCCACGCCCGCAACCTGATCCTTATTCACCATTTTTTGCGCATCTCCTGGGGCTCTGAATTCGGAGGAATTCATTTGCGGTAGCTAACGAGCCGGCGTCGGTTAGGTTCCAGGCGTCGCCCGGACGGCAGATCAGGTCGCGCGGCCGCCGCCCTGGGGCAAGGCTGGTGGGCTAGGCTGCGAACACGTGTCGACCATGGAATTTGGATGGCCGTGCGTGCGGGGAGAAAAATGGCTGAATTCACGCTCTATATCGGCAACAAGTGTTTCTCCTCATGGTCGTTGCGGCCATGGCTGGCGATGAGGCATCTGGAGATCCCGTTCGAGGAAGGTTTCGTGCGGCTGCGCACACCTGAAACCTTTGCCAATCTGGCGAAAGTGTCGCCGACCGGTCAGGTGCCGGTGCTGAGTCACAATGGCAAGATCGTCTGGGAAACCCTTGCTATCCTTGAATATCTCGCCGACCTGTTTCCCGAGAAAAAGCTCTGGCCGGCCGATATCGACGCCCGCGCGCTGGCGCGTTCGGCCGCGAGCGAGATGCATTCCGGCTTTCGCGAGGTCCGCTATGGCTGGCCGATGAATTTGCGCCGGCCGAAGGGCCACAAGCCGCTCGACGCCGAGGGCGAGGCGCAACGCGCCCGCATCGAGGCGCTGTGGCGCGAGTGCCGGGAAAAATACGGCAGGGGCGGCCCGTTCCTGTTTGGCCATTTCACCGCGGCCGACGCCATGTATGCGCCTGTCGTCACCCGTTTCGACACCTATGGCGGCACGCTGGCGCCGGATACGCGCACCTATGTCGACGCCGTGCTGGCAACGCCGGCGATGCGGCACTGGTATGCCGAGGCGGCCAAGGAGAGGTGGCCGGAACCCGGCCCGGACGAATAGCCGGATCCAACGAAAACGCCCCTCGCACCTTTTATCGTGCGGGGGGCGTCTTTGCCATCAACCGTTCTTTCGATTGCTCTCACGAACTGCTGACGACAAGGCATAAATGCGCCTTTGCGCGGATGGTTCCTGGATGCCAGAAAATTTTTTCAACTTGGCGCAAGCGCGCTGTTTGGCGCCCGGTTTGCCGTCATGCCAGCTGGTTTGGCCTGGCGTTTTGGGAGAAATCCGCATCTGTGGCTTTATGCAAATTTGACAGCGCGCCAAAAAAAGCCTACAAGCAAATCGTCGATATTTGTTTGACTGACTTTTGTTATCCGCGCTTTCGAGCGCGCCTTTGACGAACTTCCCACATCAAAAATCGGGACAAACGACGTTGTGCATCCGCATGGCGTCGAACGAATATTTGCCATGGAAAGGGTTCGTCATGAGCACCGGCACAGTTAAATGGTTCAACGCCACCAAGGGTTTTGGTTTTATTCAGCCTGACGACGGCTCGGCCGACGTTTTTGTCCACATCTCGGCCGTAGAGCGCGCCGGCATGCGTGACATCGTCGAGGGCCAGAAGCTCGGCTACGAGATGGTCCGCGACAACAAGTCGGGCAAGATGTCCGCCGACCAGTTGAAGGCGGCCTGAAAAACGAATTCTGCTCTCCCGGTGACCACGGATGTACTGGCACCGGTGAGTGGCGAATTCGGGCGCATGGCCGCGGAGACCTGAGTTTCCACGGCATATCATGTGCATAAGCAGGGCGTTCCCGTGCGGTGCATCCTTTTGGATGTCATCTGGTTGCGCGACGCTCTCATGGAAGGTCAGGCGGTGCCTGGCCTTTTTCATTTTCCGCGCCTTGCCGCCGAAAGTGCGCTGCGCGCCGGCCTGGACGTGCTAAGGGACGCTCCAGCAATTTGAATTCGCCGCGCGTATTGCTTTGTGCGTGATCCTGACCGAAGACCCGGTCTCGCTCCATCGGCACAGGCTCCTGACAGGAGAAAGATTTGACCACCAGTTCAAAGACAACCGTCGATCAGGCCGTGTCCCTGTTCAGCAAGACGCAAACCCAGTCGATGTCGCTCAACCGCATCAATTCCGAGCGCGACGCCGTCAGCGAGGCACGCGAAGCCAAGACCGCGCGTCTGCGCGAATTGCGCCTGGAGAAGGAGGCCGACGAGATGGCCGCCGCCGCCGCGCTAGCCGCTTTGCCGAAGCGGGCCGGACGACGCTGATGGCCACCAAACGCGTACCGCCAACACCGATCGCCGCCGACGCAACCATTGCCGATATGGTCGAAGGCCTCGACAAGCCGGTCGAATTCGTCCGGCGTGTGCTGGAAAAGCTCGAACGCTGCAAGCGTGCCCACGGTGATGCCCAGGTTCGCGTCGGCGTGCGCGGCCGCGCCGAATGCCCGAACTACCTGATCGAGTATGTCCGCGAAGACGCCAAGACCCATGAGCGGGTGACGTATCAGGACGCCGCCTACAGCGGCAGCACGCATCGCGAGCTGGCAGCCCACCACATCGAGGCGGTGAAAAACTGGTCGCCCGAGGAAATGAACATCACGGCCGTTTCGGCGCTGATCGGCCGCCTGCGCAATCCGCGCGCCCCATCATCGCGCTTCGCCGACGAGGACTGACATGGCCATAAAATTCTCCTCCAAGGATCAGCCGGCAGCCTCGGGTGCCGCGGCAAAACCGGCCAAGCCGGTTGCCGCGCCGAAAGCTGGCGATGCCACCGAGGCGGCGACCGACCTGTTCAAGTCGCCGGCGGATTCGCCGAAGGGCAAGACGGCCAAGAAGAAATAGCGCCTTGCCGCAAGACGCCGATCACAACCCCGCCGCGCCAGGGCTGTCCGCCCTGGTGGCCGCCGCAAGCGTTTTGTCGTCGCAACAGGGCACCTTCGATTGCCAAAGCTGCGGTGCCTGCTGTTCCTATTCGGCCGAGTGGCCGCGCTTTTCCACCGAGGATGACGCACAGCTCGACCGTATCCCGGAAAAATATGTCGCATCCGACCTGTCAGGCATGCGTTGCGAGGGCGTGCGCTGCTCGGCGCTGTCCGGCGAGATCGGCAAGTCGACCGCTTGCGGCATCTACGACGTGCGGCCGGACGTCTGTCGCGCCTGCATGCCCGGCGACGAGGAGTGTCTGATGGCACGCCAGGCGCTCGGATTACCGGTGTAGCCAATCTCCCGTCGCCTCCGCTTGTGCGCCGACCCGCAGCCCGGTACCTTCCTGGCCGGGTAGGGTGGCGGAGGAACCATCGTGAGCATCGAATTTCTGTTGACGTCCCTGATTGTCGTGGCTTCGCCCGGCACCGGCGTTCTCTACACGCTGAGCGCCGGCCTCTCGCGCGGTGCGCGGGCCAGCGTCATCGCCGCCTTCGGCTGCACGCTCGGCATCATCCCGCACATGGCCGCCGCCATCACTGGCCTGGCGGCGCTGCTGCACACCAGTGCGCTCGCCTTCGAGACGCTGAAATATCTCGGCGTCGCCTACCTGCTCTACATGGCCTGGAACACGCTGAAGGAAAAGGGCGGCCTCAGCGTCGAGCAGGATGTGACGCCGCGCTCGGCCGGCAAGGTGATTGCCACCGGTATCCTCGTCAACGTGCTCAATCCGAAACTGTCGATCTTCTTCTTCGCCTTCCTGCCGCAGTTCGTCAGCACCACCGAGCCCAATGCGCTGTCGAAAATGCTGGAACTGAGTTCCGTCTTCATGCTTTTGACCTTCGTGGTTTTCGTCGGCTACGGCATCTTCGCAGCCTCGATCCGCAGCCATGTCGTCTCGCGGCCAATGGTGTTGACCTGGATGCGCCGGACCTTCGCCGGCGCCTTCGTCATGCTCGGCGCAAAGCTGGCGCTGGCCGATCGGTAGCGGGGAGCGGTTCAGTCTCGCTGATCCGCTCTCCTTTGTTGCGCTATTCCGGGCGAAAAGCGGTTATGCGCTTTCGGGGCATTGCTCGGGGCGCGCTACCCCTTCACATAGCCCATCGCTTCGACGATCCGCCCATCGGCCACACGCATGAGGTTGACGCCGCGCAGCGAATTGCCGTCGGTCATGAAATAGCGCCAGCGGATCGTTGCCCGGTCACCGGCAACGAAGGTTTCCTCGATATCGAAGCGCGTGCCGGCCTGGGTCGCGATCGCCGTCCAAAGCCCGACGCACGCTTCCTTGCCGGCATGGCGGGCGCCGTCCGGCGCCGGCACGGTGTTCTCGATCACGCAATCGTCGGCCACCAGCTCGGCGAGTGCCGAAGGATCATGGCGCTGGAATACGTCGTTGTAGCGCCGCATGATCTCGGCCGTCTGCTGGGACAGACCGTACGCGTTTGCGTCCATGACAAGCTCCTGTGTCATCTTCTTTCTCCTGGCTTCATTGACCTTTGGTGGCTTCGACGAGCGTTGCCTTGAGGGTGATCTGAGACACGCCGCCAAGGGCCCGCGAGACGAGGCAGCCCGCCTTGGCGGACTGTGCAAGGCGCTCGAATTCATCTTCGGCAAGTCCCGCGACCTCTGCCTCGGTTTCGAGTTCGATGCGGGTGATCGTCGGACCGGCAGCGGTTGCGCCAAGATGCACCTTGGCGACGGTGCTGATGCTTGTCGGGACATGATTGGCGTTGCCCAGCATGGCGCTCAGCGCCATCGAGAAGCAGCCTGCATGCGCCGCGGCGATCAGTTCTTCCGGGTTGGTGCCCGGACCGTTCTCGAAACGCGACGGGAAGGAATAGGCGCCTTCGAAGACGCCGCTGCCGAGCCGCAACCGGCCCGAACCTTCCTTCAGCGTCCCTTGCCACTTGGCCGAGGCTTCACGAATTGTCATGGTCGTTCTCCCTTGGGTTTGAGGACTCGATGGGTCAGGCGCCGTCGATGATCACCTTCCCAACGACGTCGCCCTGCTGGAAATAGCGATAGGCATCGCCGGCCTCGGTGAAGGCGAAGACCTTGTCGATGACGGGCCGCAGGCGGTGCTGCGAGACGGCGCGCAGCATGGCTTCGAGATTGGTCCGGCTGCCGACGAACAGGCGGCTGATGGTGGCGAGGCTGCGCTGGTAGAGTGCCGCCGGCAGCTGGATCGATCCGCCTTTCGCATCCTGCAGCGTCAAGAGCACGATGTGCCCGTAAAGCGTGCTGGCGATCAGCGACTGCGCGAAGGTCGCCGGGCCACCGGTCTCGACGACGAGATCGATGCCGCCGGTCTGGTCGCGGACGGCCGCACCCCATTGCGGCATATCCGATGTCGAAATCACCAGGTCGGCGCCCAGCGCCCGCAGCCTGTCGGCTTTCTCGCCGCGCGAGGTGACGACGGCGACATGGCAGCCGAGCAGCTTGGCGAACTGCAATGCAAAGAGCGAGACGCCGCCCGAGCCGATGACCAGAACCCATTGGCCGGGCTTCGGAATTCCGGCGCCCGTCACCGCATTCCAGGCGGTCAGGCCGGCGCAGGTCAGCGTTGCGGCCTCTTGCCAGTCGAGATGATCGGGCAGCCGCACCGCCCATTGTTCGTCGAGAACCGCATATTCCGCCAGCATGCCGTCCAGCGTGCAGCCGAGCTGGTCGACGAGCCCGGCATGGATGCGGCCGTCGATCCAGCGCGCGAAATAGCTGCCGGTGACACGGTCGCCGACGGCAAAGCGGGTGACGGCAGCGCCGACGGCGACAACCTCACCAGCCCCGTCGCTCAGCGGAACGACGCCCTGGCGCGGCGGCAGCGGATAGGTGCCGTTGAGGATCATCGTGTCGCGCCGGTTGAGCGATGTGGCGCGAACGCGCACCCCGATCTCATGCGGTTTCGGCTCTGGCTGCGCCGCCTCGCGCATCACCAGGGATTCGGTCCCGGATCCTTCGAGGCGGTAGTTGCGCATTTCGTTCTCCTCAAGGAATATATAGACTGATCTACATATTATGTAGACCGATTGTCATATTCTGCGCAAGGCCTATAATGATTCCTACTGACAGAGGCTGACATGGCCAACGACACCCGCACCCGCATACTCGAGACGACTGGGCTGCTGCTCAGGCAGCGCGGCTATCACGGCACCTCGCTCAACGACATATTGAGCGCCAGCGGCGCACCGCGGGGCTCGCTGTATTTTCATTTTCCCGGCGGCAAGGACCAATTGGTCATCGAGGTGACGCGCGCCAGCGTTGCCGACGTGACGGAGAGGCTGGGCGAAGCGCTGGCCGCCGAAAAGGATCCGGCGGTAGCCGTCCATCATATCTACCAGTCGGTGGGGCGCATGCTGGAAGACAACCAGTTTTCACTCGGCTGTCCGATCGCGCCTGTCGTGCTGGACTCGCCCACCGACGTGCCGGAACTGGCGGAGTTGTGCCGCTCGGCCTTCGAACAGTGGATAGGCCTGCTGCGGGACGCCTTCGTCAGGGCAGGGGTGCCCGCGCGCCGCGCGCATGCATTGGCGCTGCTGGTCGAATCGTCGCTGGAAGGGCTGATGGTGATCGCCCGCGCCACAAGCGACCGCGCCCCGGTACAGGCCGTGGCCGACGAGGTCGCGGCGCTGATCGAAGCCGCGGTGCTTGATGGCGAGGTAAAGCAACGCGCGGATGCCGCCGTCTGAGAACCGACGGAGGCGCGGCGATCGAGGTCCGCGTAAACGAAAAGGGCGGCATCTCTGCCGCCCTTTCCGTATCTGAAGGCTGATAGGGCTGGATTAGAAATCCATGCCGCCCATGCCGCCCATGCCGCCGCCCATGCCGCCAGGCATGCCGCCGCCGCCAGCCGACTCCTTCTTCGGAGCCTCCGCGATCATGGCTTCGGTGGTGACCAGCAGGCCGGCGACCGAGGCCGCGTCCTGGAGAGCGGTGCGAACGACCTTGACCGGATCGACGATACCCATGGCGATCATGTCGCCATAGTCGCCGGTCTGGGCGTTGTAGCCGAAGGTCGCGCCCTTGTTCTCAAGGATCTTGCCGGCAACGATCGATGCTTCCGCACCGGCGTTGGCCGCGATCTGGCGGGCCGGAGCCTGCAGCGCACGACGAACGATGTTGATGCCGGCGGCCTGGTCGGCGTTGACGCCGGTGGCCTTGATGTTGGCCGAAGCGCGCAGCAGCGCGACGCCACCACCAGCAACGATGCCTTCTTCCACGGCCGCGCGGGTCGCGTTGAGGGCGTCATCGACGCGGTCCTTCTTTTCCTTGACTTCGACTTCCGTCGCACCGCCGACGCGGATCACCGCAACGCCGCCGGCGAGCTTCGCCAGACGTTCCTGCAGCTTCTCCTTGTCGTAGTCCGAAGTGGTCTCTTCGATCTGCTGCTTGATCTGGGCAACGCGACCCTGGATCTCGGCCTTCTTGCCGGCGCCGTCGACGATGGTGGTGTTCTCCTTGGAGATCGACACCTTCTTGGCGCGGCCGAGCATGTTGAGGCCGACGTTCTCGAGCTTGATGCCGAGGTCTTCCGAGATGACCTGGCCACCGGTGAGGATGGCGATGTCTTCCAGCATGGCCTTGCGGCGATCACCGAAGCCCGGCGCCTTGACGGCAGCGATCTTCAGGCCGCCACGCAGCTTGTTGACGACCAGCGTGGCCAGAGCCTCGCCTTCGACGTCTTCCGAGATGATGAGCAGCGGCTTCGAGGTCTGCACGACGGCTTCGAGAACCGGCAGCATGGCCTGGAGGTTGGACAGCTTCTTCTCGTGCAGGAGGATGTAGACGTCCTCGAGCTCGGCAACCATCTTGTCGGCGTTGGTGACGAAGTAGGGCGAGAGATAGCCGCGGTCGAACTGCATGCCTTCGACGACTTCGAGTTCGGTCTCGGCGGTCTTGGCTTCTTCAACCGTGATGACGCCTTCGTTGCCGACCTTCTGCATCGCTTCCGCGATCATCTTGCCGACCGACTCGTCGCCATTGGCCGAGATCGTGCCGACCTGGGCAACTTCCTCGGAGGTCTTGATCTTCTTGGCAGCCTTGCCGAGCGCCGAGACGACTTCGGTCACGGCCAGATCGATGCCGCGCTTCAGGTCCATCGGGTTCATGCCGGCGGCAACGGCCTTGTGGCCTTCCTGGACGATCGACTGCGCCAGAACGGTCGCGGTCGTGGTGCCGTCGCCGGCAATGTCGTTGGTCTTCGAAGCAACTTCGCGGACCATCTGCGCGCCCATGTTCTCGAACTTGTCTTCAAGCTCGATTTCCTTGGCGACGGTGACGCCGTCCTTGGTGATGCGCGGGGCGCCGAACGACTTGTCGATGACGACGTTGCGGCCCTTGGGGCCGAGCGTGACCTTCACCGCGTCGGCGAGGATGTTGACGCCGCGCAGCATGCGCTCGCGGGCATCACGGGAGAATTTTACGTCTTTGGCAGCCATTTTTAGCTCCTGGCAGGGGCTTCGATCGAGCCCGGGAATTCAGTTGACGGAAAGGCCTGATATCAGCCGATGATGCCCATGATGTCGGATTCCTTCATGATCAGAAGGTCTTCGCCATTGAGCTTGACTTCGGTGCCCGACCACTTGCCGAACAGGATGCGGTCGCCGGCCTTGACGTCCAGCGGGACCAGCTTGCCAGCTTCGTCACGAGCGCCGGAGCCGACAGCGATGATCTCGCCTTCCTGCGGCTTTTCCTTTGCCGTGTCGGGGATGATGATCCCGCCAGCGGTCTTGGATTCGGATTCGACCCGGCGAACGACCACGCGGTCATGAAGCGGGCGGAACTTCGACTTTGCCATTTTTTCTTCCTCGATGAGAACGGTGAGAAACAGTTCCTCCATCCGGCGGCGCCGGACATGTGGTTAGCACTCACCAAAGGCGAGTGCTAACGTGGCGCTGAAATAGGCTGGCGGCGCGCCGGAGTCAAGGCGCTCGGAGCGCCTCTTGGCGCATGATGATGAACTTACCGGTGCCTCGCCGAACCGAGCACCAGAAGCGGGCACCGTTCCGCCAGCGGATAGCTTCCGCTCGGCACGACGCGCACGTCGCCGAACCAGTTGGCTGCCTCGTTGGTCAGCGTGGCCAGCGTCGCGAAGCTGTAGCTTATGTTCGAGCCTGCATAGACGTCGATCGTGTTGATCGAGGTCATACTCCATCCTGTTCGCGCGGCAAGAGCTTCGCGGTCCGGAAACAGTCTGCCGAATGCATCGCGGATCGTTGCCACCTTGATGGTAAAATCGCGGTCGTCGGTCGTACACGCCATCGCAATCCGCCATTTGAGCGCGTGGAAATTCTCGATCCCGCCGGCCAGAACCAGAGCTTCGATGCCGCACAGATCGTCCGCCGTTTCCGGTCGTGCGAAGACGCGGATCGCTGCGCGCCTGCCAGGCTTCAGCACCCTGGCGACCTCGCCAAACAACGAACTGCGCGCCGCCTGGGAAGCGACCGCCGACAGGCATCCGTCGCCGATGACGGCGTCGATGCTTGCGCGGTCCACGGGCAGGTTAAGCCAGTTGCCGGCGATTGCCCGTCGCGAGCCGTCGTCGCCAGCCCATACGCCGGAAATCATGGCCGCCGACTGGTCGACCGCCAACATCGACTTGCCCAGAACTGCCAATTCCGGGGTAACCCCCAAGAGAAGGACATCGGCATTTCCGAGATCAAGTTCGCGATCGAATATAGCGACGGTTTCCGCTGTCGGCCGGAGCGGCGCTTCCAGAAGTTTCCAATGGCGGTGGTAATCGTCCCAATGATTTGTCATGCAATTCCATTGGCCCCCTGCACGCCTGGATTTTGGATATCACCGGGGCTTAATAGAGGTCGTTGGACAAGCCAAGACATTTCAAGGCATCTACAGACAGTCCAGGAGGTGGATAGTGGCGCGTATCGCCGTGATAACGCATGAGCATGACAGGTTCCTGGGCAGGCGCGATATTCTGCTGCGCAGGAGCAGCCCATACATGCTGTTCGACATTCTTGCGGAATTGAAAAGGCGCGGCCATTCGGTTCGGGTTCAGCAAGGCCTGTCGAAGCCGGTCAGCGCCGATATGGCGGTATTGCATGTCGATGCCACGGTGACGCCCACGGACTATGTCGACTATGCCCGGAGTTTTGCATTCTGCCTCAACATCGGCGCCGCCGACATATCCAAACGGCGGATCAGCGGTGCATTGTCGACAAAACCGACAGCTGGCAAGGTCAGGTGATCGTCAAAAGCAATCTCAACAATCGGGGAATCCCGGAGACGCTCCTCAACCGGCGATCCGAGCGCGCGGGCAAACAGCCGCCGTTTCCGCATTTGCCAATCTTGCACCCCTATGAGATCCACAGATCTCTCGGCGACGTTCCGGACGGCGTCTTTGATTGCGACGATCTCGTCGTGGAAAAGTTCATTCCGGAGAGAGAACCCGACGGTTTTGCTGTTCGTTTCTGGGTGTTTTGCGGAGAGCGCGAGCGCTGCACCCGCTACGTCTCCCCGAACGGCCTGGTCAAGGCATCGGAGACGATCCGGCGCGAGCCCGTCCCGGTGCCCGACGAATTGCGTGAGCGCCGGCGTGAACTCGGCTTCGACTATGGAAAATTCGATTTCGTCATGCATGAGGGCAGGGCCATCCTCCTCGATGCGAACAAGACTCCCGGCCGTCCGCAAAACCTCGTCAAGATGTTCGCGGCCGGCGCTTCGGATCTGACACACGGCTTCGAAGGCCTCGTCCATCGGGCGAAATAGGCGCGGCTCTAGAGGAACAGCCGCAACTGCGTGTGAATGATCGAACGATAATCTTCGATCGTGCGGCGGCTTTCCGCTTCGCCCTCGGCAAGCGCCAGGCGCACCACACCGCCGGCAAGCTGGAAGATCAGCAGAACCATGCGTTCGAACTGCTCGCGCCTCTCGGGCTCGATCAGGGCGATGACATGGTCGCAGAACATCTTGGCTTGATGCCGGGTTTCGGCGATGTCGAGATTCTTGAGCGCCTTGTCGGCCTGGATGGCGTTCTGCAGGTCCTGGATGGCCGGATCGCCGGCGACACGGCTGAGATAATCATCGAGCAGCCGGTCAGCGGCCACGATGACATCTTTCGCCTCGTGGATTTCGGCGATGATCGTCGTCAGCCGTGCCCGGCTGACCTCTGAAAACCGCTCATAGAGCATCGCCAGGATCGCCGATTTGTTGGGAAAATAGTGGTAGACGGTGGCGATCGGCCCGCCCGCCAGCATGCCGACCTCCTTCATGGTGACGGCATCGATACCCTTTTCCCCGATCAGCCGCATGGTCGTCGACAGGATCGCGTCGATGCGCTCGCGGCTGCGTTCCTGCTTGGGCTTGCGCCTCGGCTCGGTCGCCATTCTCTTCAATTCCGTCATGCACCGATCTTTCGCACGGTTTTTAGATTCCGGTTGACAAGAAATATGATCAAGTATCAGTTTCTGAAATACTGACAGGTTGTCAGCTTTTTTGCCGCGCGGCAAGGACGTTGGGGAGGCGCCTTTGGCTTCGACAGATATCGGCCACGCAGGCAGTGGCGACTGGCTGGTCGGCAATCCGACCGGCTGGCAGCTCGCCTCGGCCCTGTGGATCGGTTCGGTCGGCCTGCTCATCCTCGGCCTGCAGCCGGTGCTGCTCGGAGCTCTCTACACCGAAGGCCATGTCAGCGGTGATGAACTGGCGCTGGTCGCCACCGCCGAGATGATCGCCATTGCCATCGGCTCGGCTGTCGTGGCGATGTTGCTCTCGGCGCACAATATGCGCTGGAAAAGTGCCGTCCTTCTGTTGCTGCTGGCGCTGGCCAATGTCTGGACGGCCCATGCCGCGAGCGCCAACATGCTGATTGCGGCCCGCGCCCTGGCAGGGCTCGCTGAAGGCGGTCTGGTCGCGGTCGCCACCGAATTGATCGCCCGTTCGCGGCGCGCCGAGCGCATCGGCGGCTATTTCGTCACCATGCAGACGCTGGCGCAATGCGCGCTCGCCCTGTTGCTGGCGCTCTATGTCATTCCGGCCGCAGGGTCGGAGGGTGGCTTCATCGTTCTTGCCGTCGTCTGCGTCGTGTCGCTGGCGGTCGCTTTCACCGTGCCCGGTGACTATGCCGACCTGCCCAAGGAAGAGAATCTGGCCAATGTGCTGACGGTTCCCTCAATGACCGCGCTGTTGTCGGTCTTCTGCTACTTCATGTTCTTCGGCGCGGTCTGGGCTTTCCTGGAGCCGCTAGGCGCGCAATACGGCATCGATGGCCGCACCGTCGGCCTGATCGTCTCGGCCAGCCTCGCGGTGCAGGTCCTGGGGGCGATGACGGCGACCGCGTTCGAGGCGCGCATCGATTATCGCCTTGCCATCGCGGCGATCGGCGTCGTGGCGCTTGTCAGTTCCCTGGTTCTTGCCAGCAGCCCCGGCCTGACGACGTTCTGGGTCGCTGCCCTGGCCATGGGCTTTATCCTGCTGTTCATCGTGCCCTACCAGATCCGTCTGGCGATCACCGCCGACGAGACGCGCACCGCCGTGCTGCTGGTGCCGGCAGCCCAACTGTTCGGCCTGGCGATCGGGCCGATTGCGGCGTCGCTGCTCATCGACGGCAAGGATTTCCGGCCGGTGCCGGAATTCGCCGCCGCCAGCGCGGTGGCAAGCGTGGCGCTGCTCGGTCTCTTCGTTCTTGTGTCACGTCGCCGTCGTGCGGTTGCCTGAGCGGGGAGCGCCATGTCGAACACTTGGAGCAACTGGTCGGGCTTCGTAAGTGCCGAGCCCAAGCTGATCGCCAGCCCCAGCGATGTCGGTGAACTCGGTGATCTCGTCCGGAGCGCGCCTGGCCCGGTGCGCGTCGCCGGCGCCGGTCATTCCTTCACACCGCTGGTGAAATCGCAGGGCACGATCCTGTCCCTGGAGAGACTGGAAGGGCTGGTCTCGCACGACGCGCAAAAACATCAAGCGCGGGTGCGGGCAGGGACCCGGCTCGGCGCGCTCATGCACATCCTGCAAGGCATTGGCCAGGGCCTGCCCAACATGGGCGACATCGACCGTCAGGCGATCGGCGGCGCGCTGGGCACAGCCACGCACGGCTCGGGACCGACGCTCGGCGCCTATCACACGCAGCTGGAGACGGTGCAGATCGTCGACGGCCTTGGCAAGGTCCGCGACTTCAAGCGGGCAGGGGATCGGGACATGATCCACGCCATCGGTGTCGCGCTCGGCGCTTTCGGCGTGCTCACCGAAGTGACGCTGAACAACATCGCGACCTACCGGTTGCGCCGCCGCAAATATGTGCTGCCGATCACCGAGATGCTGCGTGATTTCGAGGCGATGATGGCCGCGCATCGCTCGGCCGAATTCTACTACATTCCGTTTTCCGGCTATGCGCAGTTCATCGCCAGCGATTTCAGCGATGCCGCACCCACCACGCGGCCGCCGGAAGAGGACGAGGCGGGTTTGAGGACACTGCGCAGGCTGCGCACTTCACTTGCCTGGCTGCCATCGCTGCGTGGCCGCCTGATCCGATCGGCGGCCGCCAAATTTCCCGCCGAGGACTACGTGCAGGACTGGCTCAACGTCTATGCCAGCGACCGGCAGACCAAGTTCAACGAGATGGAATATCATTTGCCGTTCGAGGAAGGGCCGAAGGCGCTGGCCGAGATCATCGAGCTGACCGAGAAGCGCTTTCCCGAGGTCTATTTCCCGATGGAGGTGCGCTCGGTCGCGCCGGACCAGTTCTGGCTTTCGCCATTCTACAACAGGCTGACCTGCTCCATCGCCATCCATCATGACGCCGCGAACGATCCTTTGCCGTTCATGCGGGCGGCAGAGCCGATCTTCCGCAGATATGGCGGCCGGCCGCATTGGGGCAAGATGCACAGCCTGAAAGCGGCGGAGCTGAAAAAGCTCTACCCGCGCTGGGACGATGCCATGGCGGCGCGCCGCGACATCGATCCGGAAAACCGCTTCGTGTCGCCCTACATGGCCGGCCTGTTCGGCATCGAATGATGAGCACCTATTTTTCCACCCTCTCGGATGCGCTGAAGACCGCCGGCATCTTCCGACCCTGCCTGCTGCTCGACCGCGATCGGCTGGACGGAAACATTGCCCTGGTAAAAAGGAGGCTGGATCCCGGCCTGGCCGTGCGGCTGGTCGACAAATCGCTCGCCTGCCTGCCGCTGCTTGCGCATATAGGCAAGGCGCTTCGCCATGAGCGCTTCATGACCTTCCACCCGCCGATCAGCGAGGCGGTGCTGAAGGCGTTTCCGGATGCCGATCTGCTCTACGGCAAGCCGATGCCGATCGGTGCGGCAAGGGCTGCGCTGGTGAAGGGTGATGCCGACTGGTCGCGTGTCTGCTGGCTGATCGACAGCGAGGAGAGACTGGCGGAATACGGTGCTCTCGCTGACGAACTCGGCATCGGCCTGCGCATCGCTTTCGAGATCGATGTCGGGCTGCATCGCGGCGGCTTTGCTGATCCCGCGGCCTTGTCGAAGGCGTTGAGCGCGTTGCCGGCCCGGCTGCATTGCGAAGGCGTCATGGCCTACGAGGCGCATGCACCGCTCATTCCCGGCCTTTTCGGCGGACCGGCAAAGGCATTGGCGGAGGCGTCGGCGCAGGCTGCGGCGTTCGTCGCCTGTCTCGGCGCCGACCAGCGCCGTATCCTCAACATCGGCGGCAGCAAGACCGCGCTGCTTCATCGTGGCGGCGCGGCCAATGAAGTGTCGATGGGCTCGGCCTTCGTGCTGCCCAGCGACTTCGATACGCCAGGCCTCGACGGCTTCCAGCCGGCGGCTTTCATCGCCACGCCGATCCTGAAAGTGGTCGAGCCGATGCTGCCTGGCCCGCCGGCCGTCACCCGCCTGCTGCAGGCGCTCGGCCGGTTTCCGCGCAAGGGCTGCTATCTCTATGGCGGCAAGTGGATGGCCGAGCCGGTCTTCCCCCAAGGCATGAAGACGAACGGCCTGCTCGGCCTGTCCTCCAACCAGCAATTCATGGGCTTGCCCGCCGATGCGACCGCAAGGCCAGGCGACTACGCGTTTCTAAGGCCGACGCAGAGCGAGGCCGTGCTGCAGCAATTCGGGTCGATCGCCGTGTTTTCCGGCGGAAAGGTCATCGATCGCTGGCCGGCGCTGCCGATGGCGTGATCGAGCTACGCCTTCACCGGTACCCAGATCTCCAGGCCGCCATTGCCGCTGTGGGCATCGAACTCCGGTCCATAGCGCTCGAATTCCGGTGCATCCGCGATTTCGTGCCCGGAGGCGGGCAGCCAGCTGTTCCAGATCGTGTTGATCGTCCGGCGGATGGATGAGATGTGCTCGCGGTGCGAGAACACCGCATATTTCTGCGCCGGCACCCGCACCCGATAGAAGTCCTTCGGCAGATCCGCAAAGCCGGACACTTCGACGCCGACGACATAGTCGAAATTGCCCGCGTCGTCGCCATTAAGGCACACGCCGTAGAAAACGCCTGAGATCTCGCCGGGGATGTTGCCGATAAAGGGTGCAAAACGCTGCCACTGCATCGGAATCCCGGCGCTGGTTTCACAGCTGTAGCGTTCGCCGAGGCCGGCGATCAGGAACGGCCGGCTGGTCTCGAAGCGCGGTGGTTCGAGATTGGTGAGGAGGGACTGGTCCATCAGGATCGGCTCCACGAGGTCGAGGTTGTTGGTCGAGCCTTGCGCGCGCACCAGTTCCGGCGTGGTGCCGAACTGATCGCGGAAGGCACGGGTGAACGCCTCATGCGAGTTGTAGCCGGCGTCGAGCGCGACGACGAGGATGTCGGGCGCTCCGCCGGCCAGCTTGCGCGCCGCCTCGGTCAGCCGGCGTGAGCGCATGTAACCCATCACCGAGCGGCCGGTTGCGGCGCCGAAGGCGCGCGTCACATGAAAACGCGACACGCCGCTGCTTTGCGCGACATCGTCAAGCGAGATCGCCTCCGGCAGATGGCTCTCGACGAACCACAGCGCTTTCTCGGTCGGGTTCATGGGGCTCCTTTTCGCATTGGCCGGATCATCTTGGCGTTTCCTGGCGCGGCCAGTTTGATCGAAATTGCGCATTCCGTGCAATCTGCGCCGATCCCATGGGCTTTCGCTTGACAGCGGGCCGCGTCATCTCCTAAGAATGTTATGTTATTACATAAAATGAGCGTGCAATGCCTGTTTCCCTTAGCTGGCCCACCACTTCGTCCGAGAAATCCATTGCGAAGCGTTTGGTGGAAATCTACGCTGAAGTGGTGATGGTCCCCGAGCCGAAAGGCGAGGGGTGAAAAGGGAACACGGTGAGGCCTGTTCAGGTCGAGGCCGTGGCTGCCCCCGCAACTGTAAGCGGCGAGCAAAATCCGTGAATGCCACTGGCCGGCAAGGCTGGGAAGGCAGGATGGCGCAACGACCCGCGAGTCAGGAGACCTGCCATCACTGAGTTGACCGGACGGGGTGTGCCGGGAGGAAACGCGAATCCCGGCCTTGTCGGCCGGTTCGCCAGCTTCCTTCCGTCGCCAGTTTTGGAAAGTGACGGAAAGTTGGACGGCTCCATCGATCATCGCATCACCATGCGCACGCTTTGCCGTCCCCGCAATCCGGCGGGCTGCAGCCGATGAGCGCAGCGCTTCTCGAAGCCCATGACCTCTGTGCCATGGCGAATGGGCGGAATCTGGTCCAGGCGGTCAGCTTCTCGGTGGCCGCTGGCGATCGCCTTGCCATCATCGGTCCCAACGGCGCCGGCAAGACGACGCTGCTGCGCATGCTGTCGGGCATGCTGCGGCCAAGTTCCGGCGAGGTGAAGCTTGGCGGACGCGGGCTGGACAGGATTTCGGCCGCCGAGCGGGCGTTGCATATCGCCGTTGTCGGCCAGACCGACCAGCCCGATCCGCGGCTGGCGGTGATCGATTATGTCGAGCTTGGCCGGGTCCCGCACGCCGGACTGAGGCGCAGGAGCGAGGAACGCGACATTGTCGTCAATGCGCTGCGCCGGACCGGCCTGCTGCCGCTGCTTGGCCGCACCGTCGGCTCGCTGTCGGGCGGCGAGCGCCAGCGCGCCCAACTGGCGCGCGCCATCGCCCAGCAGCCCAAAATCCTGTTCCTCGACGAACCGACCAACCATCTGGACCCGCGCGCCCGCGGCGAACTGCTCGACCTCGTGGCAGGCTTCGAGATGACGGTGATCGCGGTGCTGCACGATCTGGCGCTGGTAGCACCCTTCGCCACCAGGGTTGCGGTGATGAATCATGCCCGCCTGCAAGCGCTCGCCGCACCGCGCGAAGCGCTGGCCCAACAGCTGATCCGCGAGATTTTCGGCATCGATGTGCTGCGCCTGCGCCATCCGACCGAGGATCGAGAGTTGACGGTGTTCGAGGTTCCGAACCGTGCCGCGCCGCCGTCGTGATTGAAGCCGTTCCATAGTCGACCCGATCCCACCCACAAGGAGCATACCCGTGAAACGCCTCGCTTTTTCGCTTGCCGTCTCGCTGCTGACCTCGACCGCCTTCGCCTTCCCGGTAACCGTCGACAGCTGCGGCAAGCCGCTGACCTTCGACGCGCCGCCGAAGCGCGCTGTCATCCATGATCTGAACATGGCCGAGATGGCTTTCGCGCTGAAATTGCAGCCGTCAATCGTCGGCCTGACCGGCATCACCGGATGGTACAAGGTCGGTCCCGAATTCAAGGCAGAGCAGGGTTCGATCCCGGAGCTGGCGCCGAAATATCCGACGCTCGAAAACCTCGTGGCCGTGGAGCCGGATTTCTTCTTCGCCGGCTGGTACTACGGCATGAAGCCGGGTGGCGAGGTGACGCCCGACACGCTTGCCCCGCACGGCATCAAGACGCTGGTTCTGGCGGAAAGCTGCGTCCATCTCGACAAGAGGCGCCCCGCCGCCTCGATGGACCTGCTCTACGGCGACGTCGAAAAGCTGGGCAAGATCTTCGGCAAGGAGACAGAGGCGGAAAAGCTTGTCTCTGGCTGGAAGGCGCAGCTCGCCGACATCACCGCCAAGGTCGGCAGCGCCAAGGGCACGCGGGTGTTCCTCTACGATTCCGGCGAGGACAAGCCGTTCACCGCAGGCAAGTTCGCCATCCCCAGCGCCATGATCACTGCCGCCGGCGGCGACAACATCATGGCTGACATGGACACCAGCTGGGGCAACACGGATTGGGAAACGGTGGCGTCGCGCAATCCGCAATTCCTCATCCTGCTCGATTACCAGGACGGTGGCGGCTACAGGAAGCTGCTCGACTTCCTGAAGGCGCATCCGGCCATGAAGGAGACCGACGCGGTCAAGAACGAGCGCTTCGTTGCCCTCCGCTACGCCGAGCTGACGCCTGGACCCGCCAACATCGAAGCGATCGACAAGATCGCCAAGGCCATGCACCCGGAAGCATTTTGAGCTTGCGCCATCCGGCATTTGCGTTGGCCATGCTGGCGGGAGCGGCGGCGATCGCCGCTCTCGCTCTGCTGTCGATCGCCTATGGCTCGACGCTGATCCCGCTGGCCGACGTTGTAGCAGCGCTTGGCCGCGCAATCGGCTTAGGCGGGCACGACGTGTCCGGGCCGGTCGGCAAGATCGTCGTCGATCTGCGGCTGCCGCGCACGATCCTGGCCATCTGCGTCGGCGCGGGCCTCGGCGTCGTCGGCGCGCTGCTGCAGACAGTGACCCGCAACGATCTCGCCGATCCGTTCCTGTTCGGCCTGTCGTCGGGCGCCGCCGCCGGTGCTGTTTCCGTCATCACCGTCTTCGGCGACAGCTTTGGCATCTGGACGTTGCCGGTCGCGGCCTTCACCGGCGGCATATTGGCCGCCGGCGTCGTCCTGCTGCTGGTCGCGCGGGTGAGGGGCCAAGGGCCGGAGCGGCTGATCCTCGCCGGCCTTGCCGTGTCCTTCATGTTCACCGCCTTGACCAACTACCTGGTCTTTGCCGGCGACCAGCGCGCCGCCCACTCCGTGTTGTTCTGGACGATGGGCGGCCTTGGCCTGGCGCGCTGGGACAATATCTGGTTGGGCGCGCTGGGTGCGGGCACCATTCTGGCTTACGCGCTGTGGAACCACCGCCGGCTCGATGCCTTCCTGGCCGGCGAAAACGCCGCCGAAAGCCTTGGCGTGCCAGTGGCGCGCATGCGCCGAATGACGTTTCTCGTCGCCGCCTTCTCGACGGCGATCCTGGTCTCTGTCGCCGGGGTCATCGGCTTCGTCGGGCTGATGATCCCGCATCTGTCGCGGCCGCTGGCAGGCCCCTTGCATCTGCGCCTGGTTGCCAGCTGCGCCGTCTTCGGCGCGGTGCTTTTGCTGGCCAGCGATCTTCTGGCCCGAACGCTGCTGCCGCCGCAGGAACTGCCGATCGGCATCATCACCAGCTCGGTCGGTGCGTTCTTCGTCGTCACCATGCTGATCCGCAACCGGCTTTGAGCGCGTTTGGCAACCGGTCGCCGGATCACACGGTCCAGAAATAGCGCACGATGTGGAAGAACACCGGGGCGGCGAAGACCAGGCTGTCGGTGCGGTCCATCATGCCGCCATGGCCTTCGATGAGATGGCCCCAGTCCTTGACGCCCTGGTCGCGCTTGATGGCCGAGGCGACCAGCCCGCCTAGGAATCCCATCGAGCAGGCGACGAAGGCCACGGCTGCCGCCTGCAGCGGCGAGAAGGGCGTCACGAACGACAACAGCGCGCCGAGCAGGCTCGCCGACACCAATCCGCCGATCAGCCCTTCCCAGGTTTTCGACGGCGAGACGTTCGGCGAAAACCGGTGTTTACCAAACAGCTTGCCGAAGATGTACTGCAGCACGTCGCTGCCTTGCACGACGATGATCAGGAAGGCGATCAGCAGCAAGGTGCGGCCTTCGAAGCCTGGCACGTCGAGTGTCAGCAGGGCGGGGACGTGGCTGACGCAATAGACCGAGATCATCACCGCCCATTGCTGCGCGGCGATCCGCTCGAGGAAGCGTTCGGTGTCGCCATGCAGCGCCGTGATGGCCGGCATCAAGAGGAAGCAGTAGACCGGAATGAAGATGACGAAGAGCCCATACCAGGCGGTCCACACCAGCCAGTACTGAAACGGGATGATGATGCCGAACATGCCGAGCAGCACCCAATGGTCGCTGCGGCGCGTATGCGTCAGCGTCACGAATTCGCGCAGCGCGGCGAAGGAAATCAGCGCAAACAGGATGGTCATCCCGTAACGGCCGAAGAAGAAGGCGACCGTCATCAGCGCCACCATCACCCACCAGGCGTTGATGCGCTGCGTGAGATTGACAAGCGTCGAGCTCAGCGGCTTCGGCGCTCGCGCCGAAAGGATGGTGGCGACGATGCTGGCGGTGGTCAAAACCGCCAGCAGGCCGATGATCAGGATGGAGATCTCGTGGCGCATCAATCGTCTCGCTCGGGACGCGGGTTGAGCGCCAGAAGCGCGGCGTGGGCGCGCTCGAGAAAGGCGCGGCGTTCTTCGCCCGGGCCAACCGCGACAGGCGCGCCGAAAACGACGCGGCACAGCAGCGGCACCGGCAGGAACTGGCCCTTGGGCAGCACGCGCGACATGTTCTCGATCCAGCACGGGATCAGCTCGACCTCAGGCCGCGCCGTCGACAGATTGTAGAGCCCGGAGCGGAACGCCAGCAGCGGCTCGTCTGTCATGTTGCGGGTGCCCTCGGGAAACAGGATAAGCGAGTGCCCTTGGTCGAGAACCGACAGCATGATCTCGATGGGGTTTTCCTCAGGTCTCGTCCATTGCCGGTTGATGAGCACGGACGACAACATGTCCTGCGCGATGAAGCGGCGCAGCCGCGACTTCCCCCAATATTCGCCTGCGGCAACAGCATGGGTGATCGCGCGCTCCCTTTCGCTGAGACAGGCCGACAAAAGGATGAAGTCGCCATGGCTGGTGTGATTGGCGAAATAGATGCGCTGCCGCTCGGAGGGCAGGCTGCCGTTCCAGATCGGCCGCACCCCGGTCACCATCCGGGCCAGAGCCGACAGGCCGACGGAGGTTACCGTCTGCAGCAAGGTGAAGGTCTTGAGCGAAAGCTTGTTCATCGCGGCGCCCAAAACCCTGCCGCCAGAAGCGCTGCGGCGAACAGAGCCAGGGCAGCGCGCTGCTTGAACAGCAAGCGGCTTGTGCCGGCCATGCGGTCATCGAGCAAGCGTGTCGCGAACGGAGCCGGTTTCAGGCGCATGCGCGCCAACATGTCATCCACCGCGGCACCGCCGGAAGCTTCGTCGTCATGGCTCGCCATCAGTCGGAACAGCAGCGCGTCGAATGCCAGCAATGCCGACAGCGCCAGCACCGCAACCGCGCTCGCGGCGGCGATCGACAAAGCGATGGCCGCGGGCAAGGTCTCGAAGGCACCGCGCGCCGATGCGGCTAGAGGCGCAAGGACATTTGCGGCCAGCACGATTGCGGCCGGCCACGCGGCCTGTCGCATCAGCATGCCGGCGAAGCGGTCGGTGCGGTCCTGATAGGTATTGCCTGTCATGACGCCGCCCGCCCCGTAGCCTCTGCAAGATGAATCGGCCGGCCGGCGGCCGCGAGCATCTCGCGGGCGAGCGCTGGCGTCCCGGCCCTGCCGGTCGCCACCAGCCATTCGGCGACGACGCCGGCGCTGCGCTGGAAGCCGAGCGCGCAGCACACCAGGACGGTGCCGTCGCGGCGTGCATTCTCCAGCGCGCCGGCTGCCTGTTGCCGTATCGCCAGTGGCGGCGGCAACAGGTCGATCATCGGAAAGCTGATCCAGCGGCAATCGGTTGTCGCCGGCTTTTCGAGTTCGGCGGCGAGGTCGATGACCGTGCCGAAGCTGTTGGCCTCGCTTGCCGTGGGAAAGCGCCCGAGAAAGACACCTTCGGCAATCGCCACCTGGGGGGCAAGATTGCGCGTCCAGGCCCATATGTTTGCCCTGGCGCCGAGGCGATAAGGCAAGAGCAGGACACGGCTTGCAAGCGTCATGGTGCCATCGGCGGATTTCTGGAACACCTTTTCGCCTGCGCCAGCATAGGCGAAGGCGACGATGGCCAGCGCCAGCGCCGGCCAAAGCAGGAAGAGCGCGACAGCGCAAAGGAAGGCACCGAGCGCGGCACCGGCCAGCGCGAGGACGGCGCCCAGCGCGTAGAACCGCGCCAGCCGCCGCGCTTTCGCATCGTTGGTCAGCCGGAAGCCTGCAAACGGCAATGCGCCGCTGCGCGGAAACAGCCACAGCGCAAAGAACCCGAGCAGCGCGCCGGTCGGGATGTCGATGAAGTGATGCTGCCAGGTCGTCAGCACCGAGGCGCCGATGAGGAAGCTCCAGCCATGCCAGAGCGGCAGGAGCAACCCGCCGAGCCGGTGGCGCCAATGATCCCAGATGATCGCCAAAAGGGCGATATGCAGCGAGGGCGCCTGGTTGAACGGCTTGTCGAAACCGCCGAGCACGGCAAACAGGAAGCCCGGCAGGCCGGTCGTCGCCGGTCGCACGAATGTAGCGGTCAGCGGGAACAGGATGAAGCAGATAACGGCGACGATTTGCGCGGTGAGATAGCGTCCGGCCAGACGGTCGACCCCTTGCCTGTCGTTGTTGAGCAGCAGCGACAGGCCGTAGAACAGGTTGATCGACCAATAGGGCACGATGGTCCAGGCGAGGAACGGGATGCCGTGCTCCCACGAGAACACGATACTGCCGACATCGTCGCGCCGCGACGCCAGCCAGTTGGCGAAGCCGTAGCTGAGATAGAAGAACGGCGCCAGGAAGGCCAGCCACAGGGCTGCCCTGACGACCACCCGGCTATAGGGTTCGGCACGCGCCACGGATGCAGGCGATGACACCATGCTGCTCAGCGGCGCCGCGCGAGCGAGACGGTGAAGATGCCCCATTGGTCGATGCGCTGGTCGAGCTTTTCGAAACCGGCGGCTTCGACGAGCTGGTCCATTTCGCCTTGCGTGCGCCGGCGCATCACCCAGGCCTCGCCGCCGCGATGCGAGGTCAGGCTGCGGGCGATCATCTCGAGCTGCGGGTGCCAAGGCTGGTTGGTGTAGAGCAACAGGCTGCCCGGCTGCATGGCGCTGGCCAATCCACCGAGCGAGCGGGCGATCATCGCATTGTCCGAGAATAGCTCGTAGAGGCCGGAAACGATGGCGAGGTCCGGCGCCGGATCGGCGTTGGCGAGCATGTCGGCATCGAAAGCGTCGGCGCGCTGGAACGTGACGTCAGCCGGCAATTGCCGCTCCGTGATCAGCTTGCGGCCAAGCTGCACGTTGAGGTCGGAATAATCCTGCAGACGCACGCTCGCCGGCTGGTCGGGGCTCTTCACGATGGCATCGAGAACATAGCGGCCGTGGCCGGCGGCGATGTCGAGAATATGCACTGGCCGGCCAGTGGTCTTGAGCGTTGCCAGGCAAGAGCCGATCAGTTCTTCGAGATGCAGCTTGCGCTGGCGGATGCCGCGCCAGCCGATAGCTTCCAGGAAGACACGGTCGACGACGCGGCCAAGGGGCGTAAGTCCGCGCGCGTCGTTTTCGTAGACATAATCCAGCGTCGAGCCGGAATCGAAGCCGGTGGCAATGCCGGTCTTCATGCCTTGGGAAACCCAGGCGCCCATGCGGATGGAGGCGCGGCTGAATGCCCAATAGAGACCCTTTGGCGACATCAAAGCGAGCGGTGAAGCAAGCCGGTCGGCCTCGTCGCGTGTGTAGCCGGCAATGTCCGCCTGCTTCAGGTCGACCGGCGCATCCGGTGCCGCGAACTGCCTGGCCAGGAACGGCCGGATCAGGTCGAGGGCCTTTGCCCGGTCGCGTTCGCCCAGCGTGTCGTGGAAGAAGCCCGGTAGCACATGACGTTCCTTGATGCGGCTGCCGAGATTGACGAAGAACTCGTGCTGCGGGCCGTGGCGCACGACCCAATCGCTGCCCGAAAGCAGAAGCTGCGTCGGCGCGGTGATGGCGCGGGCGTCAGTGACGATGCGGGCTGCGTGCTGATAGAGTTCGACCAGGATGTTGGAAGCGATCAGCCGCGTGATCAGTGGATCGCTCTCGAAAGAGGCGATGCGCACTGGATCATGGGTCAGGAATTTCGCCTTGACGTAGGAATTGACGAAGAAGCCGCCCTTGATCTTCTGCCAGAGCGCTATGCCCTCCTTGGCGAAGGGCACGTAGAGTTTTACCGAGAAGGCCGGTGAGGCCAGCACCATGGCGCGCAGCTTCGGCGCATAGTCATGCACCCAGGCGGCGGCCAGAACGGCGCCGAAGGACTGCGCGATCAGCGCGATATCGCGCGTGGCGAAGCCATCCCTTTCAGCGATCTCGCGCATGAAGCAGTCGATGTCGCGCACCAGCGCCGAGAAGGACGGGGCATAGCCGCGCTCGCCGGACGAACGGCCATTGCCGCGGGCATCCCAGGCATAGAAGGCGTGGTCCGGCATCCGCAATTCATCGACGAGATGGGCCATGCGGCCGCCATGCTCGTGGCCGCGATGGAAGAGCACCACCGCGCCTTTGGCATCGGCCGAAGCCGCCGGCCAGAAGCGGTAGAAGATCTCCGTCCCGTCATGGCTGCGGAAGACCCGCTCCTGCGCTTGCCGCGCAAGGCTTTCCGTGACCGCGGCCGCGATGGGTTCGTGCATCATGGTCTTTCCCTCTGGCGGCCCCACTGGCGGCATTGCGAGCCTCGATGCTCAGCTGGCGCTGCCAATAAGCCCGGCGCGTATCCGGTTTATGGCGGTCAGCAGCGAAAGCGTTGCCATGGCCGGAAACACAAATGGCGCGATCGATACCGGCCACAGCCCTGCGGCGCACAGCACGGCGACGACGCCAAGCGCCAGCGCCCTGTCGCTCTTGCCGAACGGCCCGGCATAGTTGCGGCCGATCTTGGCGGCGATGCCGAGCACGCCGGCAAACTCGGTCAGCGCCGCCGATATTGCGAAGGCGACGACGCCCCATGCGCCAAATTCCGGAAAGACGGCAAAAGGCAGAATCAGCGCGAGGTCCGAAACGACATCGCACAACTCGTTCAGATACATGCCGAGCGTCGAGGCTTGGCCATGCTCGCGCGCCAGCATGCCGTCCACGGCATTCAGCGCCATGCGCACGAACATCACCACGGGGATAAGCAACAGCAGCCAGCGCCATTCATGCCGGATCGCAATGGCCGCGCCGGCGGCTATCGACATCGCGGCCGCCAGGATGGTTATGCTGTTTGCGGTGACCCCGATAGCCGCCAGCCGATTGACCAGCGGCCGCAGTCGACCCTGGAAGGCCGGCTTGAGAGCGTAAAGCGTCGGCATTGCGTTGATCCCCCGATCCTGTTCAGCGGCTGTACATCAATATGCCAGACGCGACCAGCGGAGAGGCGGCGCGGCCATCATGCGTTCGCAAATCGATAACCATGATTTGCCCGGCAAAGCTGTCATGCACATTTGTCGGCTTTGTGTGCACTGCGGCATCTTGAATAGTGAGCACGCTTATTATATATCTCGCTCATGGTTTCCGATGGCATCGACAGATTGGGCTTCTTGATCCACGACGTGCAGCGCCTGATGCGCAAGCGCTTCGAGGCGAGGGCCAGTGGCTTGGGGCTTTCTTCGGCGCAATGGCGGCTTCTGGTCCGCGTTGCCAAGGAAGACGGTGTCGCGCAGGCGCGGCTGGCCGAACTTCTCGAAATCGAGCCGATCAGCGTTTCGCGCCTGGTCGACCGCATGGAGGAGGGAGGCTGGATCGAGCGTCGTTCCGACGCTGCCGATCGCCGCGTCCGCATGATCTTCCTGACGCCCAAGGCAAGCGATGCCTACGCCGTGATCAAGAGCATTGCCGGAGAAGTCTATGAGGAATCGCTGGTCGGCGTGAAACCGGAAGCCCGTCGCGTCCTCGTCGAGGGACTTGAGGCGATGGTCCGCAACCTGACCGACGACGAGACGCCGTCCATTGAAAAAGTGAAGAACACAGAGGGCGCAGCAGCATGAACGCGGTAGCCAAGATAGACGAGAAAGTGACCGAACTGGAAATGGAAGCGCCGGCGCAGCCGGCCGCGGCCCCGGCAACCGTTGCTCCCCCGGTGCAGCCGGCTCCGGCGCCGGTGAAGAAAAAGCGCCGGCTGGGCCGCTTCCTGCTCATGGTCGCGCTGCCTGCGGCATTGGCTGTTGGCGGCGGCTATGTCTGGGTTACCGGCGGCCGTTATCAGGAGACCGAGAACGCCAATCTGCAGCAGGCCAAGGTGTCGATCGCTTCCGACACGGCCGGCCGCATCGTCAAGGTCGACATCTTCGATAACCAGCTGGTCAAGCAGGGTGACGAGCTGTTTGCCATCGACCCCGAGCCCTACCGGATCGCGTTGGCGCAGGCCGACGCGGCGGTGGCGGGCGCGCGTCTCAATGTCGAGCAGTTGCGCGCCGCCTATGGCCAGTCGATGGCTCAGCAGAAGTCCGATGCCAGCCAGGTCGCCTTCGCCCAGTCGCAGTTCGACCGCGCCGCCGATCTTGCCCAGAAGGGCATCAACGCCAAATCGTCGCTGGACGAAGCCAAGAACGATCTCGACAAGGCCAAGCAGCAGCTCGCCGTTGCCGAGCAAGGCATCATCAGCGCCAAGGCAGCCCTTGGCGGCAATCCCGACATCGAAACCGACAAGCATCCGACCGTGATGGCCGCGCTCGCCGCGCGCGACAAGGCCGCCTACGACCTGGCGCAGACCACGGTCAAGGCGCCGGCTGACGGCATCGTCAGCCAGGCCTCGTCGTTCAAGGTTGGCCAATATGTCGGTTCCGGCACGCCGCTGTTTTCGCTGGTCGAGACCGGCGACACCTGGATAGATGCCAATTTCAAGGAAACGCAGCTCACCCATATGAAGCCCGGCCAGAAGGCCGAGATCGTGGTCGACACCTATCCGGGGCGCACCTTCGAGGCGACGGTCAAGGCGATCGGCGCCGGCACGGGAGCCGAGTTCTCGCTGCTGCCGGCCCAGAATGCCACCGGCAACTGGGTCAAGGTCACACAGCGCATCCCGGTTCGTCTCGAACTGACCGATGCGGACGCCAAGATGGCGTTGCGCACCGGCATGAGCGCCACCGTTACCGTCGACACCGGCGTGGCGCGTGGCCTGCCTTCGATCTTCGGTCACGCCACGGCCGGCGAGGCCGCGCAGTAACGTCAACAGAATGCCGCAGGACCAGCTGCAGAGGTGAATAGCAGGATTGGTCTGATGGGAGGAGCTGGAAGGATCAGCGTTTGGGCACGCCGCATAGCGGCCTGGCCGAAGTCTGAAATCTCCGACGCGGACCCGTCGGTCCTCATGTTTCCGGGCGGCAGGCATCCGCTCATCAGAGACTTTCAGTCGATGTAACCCCCACATCGACAATCGCGTCCCACCGCGACGAGGGTCTCTCAACGGAAGGCGTCGCCGCCCGGAAACCCCTTGTACACGTTTTTGTTACCTGCTGGAAGTTCCACGCCATGAGCACGCCCGAACCCTTCAAAGAAGTGCCGCATCGCGGCCTGATCACGGTCGCGCTCATGTTGGCGACGATCATGCAGGCGCTCGACACGACGATCGCCAACGTCGCGCTGCCGACCATGACCGGCGATCTCGGCGCCTCGCCTGACAACATCAACTGGGTGCTGACCTCCTACATCGTTGCCGCCGCCATCATGACGCCGGTCACCGGCTGGCTGGCCGATCGCTTCGGCCGCAAGGAACTGTTCCTGACGGCGGTGGTCGGCTTCACCGTGTTTTCGATGCTGTGCGGCATCGCCTGGAGCCTGGAGACCATGGTGTTCTTCCGGCTGATGCAAGGCGTGTTCGGCGCCGCGATCGTGCCTCTGTCGCAGACCTTCCTGCTCGACATCAATCCCAGGGAACGCCATGGCCAGGCGATGGCCATCTG
The DNA here is from genome assembly GCF_020165455.1 of Mesorhizobium sp. BR1-1-3. Taxonomy (NCBI): domain Bacteria; kingdom Pseudomonadati; phylum Pseudomonadota; class Alphaproteobacteria; order Hyphomicrobiales; family Phyllobacteriaceae; genus Mesorhizobium; species Mesorhizobium sp. BR1-1-3. The sequence continues at coordinate 681,614 of NZ_JAIUIC010000001.1, read as the reverse complement.
GGGCGCCGGCATCATGCTGGGTCCGATTCTGGGCCCGACACTCGGTGGCTGGCTGACCGAGAATTTCAACTGGCGTTGGGTGTTCTTCATCAATCTGCCGGTCGGCATCGTCGCCTTTCTCGGTATGGCCGCTTATTTGCCGGCTATCGCGCGGCGCGTGCGCGGCTTCGATTTCTTCGGCTTCGCCATGATATCGCTCGGCGTCGGCGCGCTTCAGCTGCTGCTCGACCGCGGCGGCGAGGTCGACTGGTTTTCCTCGGTCGAGATCTGGATCGAACTTGGTCTTTCGCTCACCGGCTTCTGGGTGTTCATCATTCACACCATGACGGCCGAGCACCCCTTCATCGATCCCAAGATCTTCCTCGACCGCAATTTCGTGACCGGGCTGGCATTCATCTTCGTCATGGGTGTGCTCATCCTGGCGAGCATGTCGCTGCTGCCGCCGATGCTGTCGACCATCTTCGGCTATCCGACCGTCACCATCGGCATCGTCATGGGGCCACGCGGCGTCGGCACCATGATCTCGATGCTCGTCGTCGGGCGGCTCATGAGCAGGATTGACGCCAGGATCCTCGTCGTCATCGGCTTCCTGCTGACCGCGCAGTCGCTCTACACTATGTCCAGCTTCACCCCGCAGATGGACAATTGGCTGATCATCAGCTCCGGCGTCATCCAGGGCCTGGGCATGGGGATGGTGTTCGTGCCGCTGTCGACCGTCGCCTTCGCCACGCTTGACGTGCGCTTCCGCACCGATGCCACGGCTCTGTTCAGCCTGGTGCGCAATCTTGGCTCGTCGATCGGCGTGTCGGTCGTGACGGTGTTGATGGTGCGCAACACGCAGATCAACCATGCCGAGCTTTCGGCCTTCATCAATCCGTTCAACCCCAATCTGTGGGCTGTCTCGCCGGCGGCCGCAGGCGGCGACCCAACGGCGCTCTCGCAGGTCGATCGCATGGTCAATCTCCAGGCCATGATGATCTCCTACGTCAACGACTTCAAAATACTCATGGTGATGACGCTGCTTGCCATCCCGTTTGTTTTCCTGCTGCGCAAGCCGAAGCAGGCGCCAGCCGGCGGCGCGCCGGCGGCGCATATGGACTAGCTTTCCATCAAATCGTCTTGGGGGTGGCGCACCGAACCGGCACGTTTTCCTATTTTCCGAGCACGAGGCTCCAGTAACGGAGCTTGCTGTCGCTGCCGTCGCGCACATAGGCAAGGCCGAAGCGTGTGAAGCGCGGGTCGAGCATGTTGCGGCGATGGCCTGGTGAATGCACCCAGATGTCGAACAGCTTCTCGAGGTCGAAACGACCCTCGGCGATGTTCTCCGCCGCGGCACCGGAAATTCGATTGTCCCTGACGCGCGAGGCGAAATCCTTGCCCCAGCCGGTGGTGTGGCTCATGCGGCGGCGCTGCGCCATGTAGCCTGCCTGCTGCAGGGCGGCCTGTTCGAGCTGCCGGTCGGGGACCAGCGGCGCGAGCCCGGCCGAGGCGCGGATGCTGGCCAGCGTGCTGGTGGCGGAGGAGGAGACCCCGGCGCCTTCACCGGTTGGCAGTGAAACGGTGCTGCAGGCGGCGAGCCCCGCCAGGGCTGCGAGGCCGGTCAGCACCATGCGCCTGTTCAGCTTCGGGATCGGGTGGGTTTCGATTTTCGCTATGGTCATGCCCCTGAGATAATGGCGATCATGGCTTTTGCCGGGCAGGGCGGCGAAAATCGAAGAGGGGGCGACAGACTGACGCTGGCCGGTATAACGCTGATCGGCGTGGCATGCTGGGCGGAATTTCACCAGGCGATCGACGGCGCTGCCTATCCCAGGCTGGCCGGATTGCGCCTCGCATCGAAACCGATCCGGCCGTGCGTTACCGCCATTTTTCTCAACGCTACCGCTGGCGCCGCCGCACGTCAGGTTGTCTCTCATTTCACCAGAGTGATCATCCGATCGGCATACATTGTGCGATTTCCAAGCGCCGCCGCGCAGTCCGACTTGACGGAAGAGTTCCCGGTCATCTGTATCGTATTGCCGACAAGCCTGAGACAGTCGCCCTGGGCGCTCATATCAGAGTTGCCGGCGTAGGAAATGGGCGCGTCCGGCGCGTAGATGAAACCGCTGAGCACGGAATTTGCGCCACCATTCAATGTCAGGGCAGACGTGTTGCCGTGATCCTGGAAAATGGTGATGCCAGCATAAGGGCCGCTGGTGGGCGGGGAAAGGTTCACCTTCTCATTGGCATTTATGTAGATCTGAGCGCTTTCCATGAGGAAAATGGTCACGCCCTGGCCAGTCAGGCTGCCGTTTCCCCCTGGCTTTATGGTGGTGCCGCGCATGATGTAGACGCCCGGATTAAGCGTGATGTTCCCCGATAATGTCTTGTCGCAATAAGTGCCGGGCGACAGCGTGTAGGTTTTGCCGTTCGGGACAGGCAAACACAATGTGTAAGGGGGAGGAACGACGTCGGCCAATGGATCAAAGGACGCGTACCTATGTTCGTGCGGCGTTCCGCAGGCGAGACTGGCGCTGGGTGGCAACAGCCCGCTGGTGCCACCGACGGTTGAGACACAGCCGGCCGAAACCAGTGCGGAACCACCCCTGTTGACGGAATCCGACGCGTCCGAGTTCGCCGCGATCACGCAATTGTCCATCGAGACGTTGGTCGAGCCCTGCAGGTTCACGGCGGCGGACGCATGCGGATCGAGCGCCAGCACGCAGGCCTGTGCGCCAGGTTTTATCTTGACCGAGGCCGAGCGGTAGGCCTGCCAGGGGGCCGAGGCGCTGATGAAGCTTGGGCGGCTTATGCTGGACGACAGCGAGATAAAGTAGGCGCTTGGACTGCCGCTTGCCGTTGCCGCGAAAGCGGAGACGCTGCCCAAATATTCCTGCTGGTCGGCCGCGCTCATATTGGCGGCGAAGAACTGCAGCCCAAGCTGCTGGACATCGCCAGCCGCCATATCGGGAGAGAACTTCGTGCCGATGGCGAGCCCAGCCGCGTCCAGCGAGTTCTGGAGTTGCGAGGCGTCATGGCTCGTGCCGATCAGATCGACGGCGCCGGCCAAACCAATCATTATTGGCAGCATAGCGAAGGCGGTCGTTATGGCAAAGTTGCCGCGCTCCGAAGACCAGAAGGCTTTCAATGCGAACATAGTCCCTCGCCGAAACTCGTAAAGCTCAGGTGATACGCCAGGGATCCCTACGAGTAATTTAAGTAAATGCTAAAATGCGTAAATGCTAAAATGCAGCACAATGATTGGCCAAAACGAAGGTCTGCCAAGGTACGCCATATGAGAGGCCATACGGAGAGTTGAACACAACGAGGAGTTGCTCCCCAGGCCATTGACCCGGCGACAATCGCCGCCAACTCTGCTATCATGCTTCTCGATCTTGAAGTGGCAGCTCTGGCGGCCATCCAGGCGGTGACCGCCCCGACACACGGGAGGAAGGTTATGGCCGGCTTTCATGTCATGGCGGACGCACGTGGAATGCATGTGCAGCCGGCGGTGCGCCGCATCGCCACGTCGGACCTTTGGGATGCGTTGCGTCTCGGGTTCGAGGATTTCTGGGCAAAACCATCGCACTACGTGTTCCTATGCCTGATCTATCCCATCGTCGGCCTGATCCTGACGCAGTGGACGTCCGGCGCCAATGCCATCCAGCTCATCTATCCCCTGATGTCGGGTTTCGCGCTGGTCGGGCCGTTTGCGGCGCTCGGTCTTTACGAGATCAGCCGCCGGCGCGAGCTCGGCATGAACACCTCCTGGCGGCACGCGTTTGATGTCCGGCGCTCGTCCGCGATCCCGTCGATCGCCGTCATCGGCGTCATGCTGGTGGCGCTGTTCCTGTTGTGGCTCTACACCGCGCAATCGATCTACACTGGCCTGTTCGGAGACCAGCCGCCGGCCTCGATCGGCGGCTTCATCCGCGACGTGCTGACCACCAGTAAGGGCTGGACGCTGATCCTTGCCGGTAATGCCGCGGGCTTTGTCTTTGCCGTAATCGTGCTGGCCACCACTGTGGTTGCCTTCCCGCTGCTGCTCGACCGCGACGTCGGCGCCGTCTCAGCCATCGAGACCTCGGCCCGGGCGGTGATGGCCAACCCGCTGCAAATGGCGCTGTGGGGCTTGCTGGTCGCCGTGCTTCTGGTGATCGGTTCGATCCCGCTGTTTGCCGGGCTCGCCGTCGTCATGCCGGTGCTCGGCCATGCCACCTGGCATCTCTACCGCAAGGTGGTCGAGCCGGAGCGGGCACAGCAGATAAGACGGCCGATGTAACGAAGCAGGCACCCATGGCCTTCACCCTGCCGAGACTGCCCAACAAGGTCGTCTGTCTGACCTGCCTTTGTATCGGTAGCTACCTGCATGCCGCGCCAGCGCGCGCTGACCAGCCGGTGCAGTTTGAAAGCGCGGCTTCGGAGCCAACGCCATTTCAGAAGCGCATTGCGCAAGCGGGCGGCAACGTCCCGAGGGCCGTTCCCGGCACGCCGCTGCAGGGGTATTTAACGCGTCCGCCGGGTGAGGGGCCGTTCCCGGCTGTCGTGGTTCTGCACGGATGTTCAGGTTTGCCCCGAAGTGTAAGGAAAACCTGGTCCGAGCGACTGTCTTCCTGGGGTTACGTCGTCCTCGTCGTCGACAGCTTCAGCACCCGCGGCATTAAGGAGACCTGTGATGGCCTCCACCCTGTTGATCGCGTATATGACGCCTACGGCGCTCTGGAATACCTATCAAAATACAGTTTTGTCGACCCGCGGCGCATTGCGTTGATGGGGTTCTCCGCTGGCGGGAACGCAACGCTCGAGGCCTTGCAGTCTGGTGGAGACGAGCGGCTTATGGAGCGCAAATTCAAGGCTGCGATCGCCTACTATCCGGATTGTTCGGCAACGAATGGCGACATGGCGGTCCCGACCTTGATCCTGATCGGCGAGCTGGACGATCGGACCCCCGCCAAAAATTGCCAGGAGATGATGACGCAGCGCAGCGGCAAGGGAAGCTCTGTGCAGCTTGACGTCTACCCGGGTGCTCGTCACGGATTTGACTCCGCAGGATTGAAGACCGGCATCGAGGCCTATGGTCAGTACAATGCTGCCGAGCAATCCATCCTTGCCTCTCATGCATTCCTGAAAGAAGTCTTCGGCGGCTGACAGCGGCGACCGCCGGTTTGCACTCTCAGCGCTGTGCGTCTGTCGCCATCTTCAGCGCAAGAGCCGCCAGCACGGTTCCCATCATCCAGCGCTGGATGACCAGCCACAAGGGCCGTCCGGCGAGAAAGGTGGCGATTGAACCGGCCGTTACCGCGATGACGGCATTGACGCTGAGGCTGATCGAGATCTGTGTCGCGCCGAGCACCAGGAGCTGCGACAGGACGTGACCCTTGCCGGGGCTGATGAACTGCGGCAACAGCGACAGATAGAGCACGGCCACCTTCGGATTGAGCAGATTGGTCATCAGGCCCATGGCGAAAAGCTTGCGCGGCCGGTCCCTCGGCAATTCGCGCACTTCGAATGGCGAGCGTCCGCCCGGCTTCACCGCCTGCCAGGCCAGCCACAGGAGATAGAGCACGCCGGCAAAGCGCAGCGCATCATAGGCGTAGGGCACTGCGAGCAGCAGCGCGGTGATGCCGAATGCCGCCGCCAGTACATAGAAGACAAAGCCGAGCGCCACGCCGCCAAGCGAGATGAGCCCCGCCTTCGGCCCCTGCGACAGGGAACGCGAGATCAAATAGATCATGTTGGGGCCAGGCGTCAGCACCATGCCGAGGCAGACCAGCGCGAAGGCGAGATGATTGGCTGTTTCGGGCATCTGTTCTTCCCCAGCGCGCCGCGAATGGACGCGCGATCCAGGCGGCACAAGATGTGCCTGTCCCGGCAGGCGCGCGCAAGTGCATGGCGGCGCCAGCCGTTGTTCCAGCCAGCCTCCGAAGCCTGAGGATCAGCCGACGATGCGCAGGTTCGACAATTCGTTGCCGATTTCCTTGAAATCGTTCGACAAGCTGGCGCCGGTGGCATTCCAGAACAGTTTTGCCGGCTTGCTCGCGTCCGTTGGATCCTTGCGGAAGCGCGAGTTCGACGAGCAGGATTTCAGCGCGTCGATCGCCTGCTGATCGGCGGTTTTGGTCGTCGACAGGTCGAGCGCCACCGTCATCACCATGATATTGGCTGCCTTGGCGTTGTTGCAAAGCGTCGCCATCTGCTCGTTGAGCGCGTTGGTGTAGTTGCCGTTCGAATAGTCGAATTGGCCAATGGCGCTCGATGTGCCCATGAACAGGCGGCCCACCGAAGTGCCGTTGTAGCCTGGGTTGAGATAGCCGAAGGACGCATAGGTCGATTTCGAATCGGCGGGGTCGGAATGGCTGAGCGAGGACGGCGTGTAGTAGGTATTGGCGCCGTCGGTCAGCACGATGACGACCTTGTCGTTGCCTCTCTCGGTTTCCGGGCGGCCTTGCGTGAACGGCTCGCCGCTCGAAACCACTCGCCAACCCCAGGCCATGCCTTCGGGAACATTGGTGCCGCCATCGGGCTTCATCAGGTCGATCGCGGCCTTGATCGCGGTAAGCCCAGTGGTAACGCTGACATCGGTCAGCGGCGTGATCGGGTTGGTGGAGCAGCTGTAGTTCGGCCCGTTGCCGGCGGCCAGCGCCGGCGCATTGATCGGCCTCGGTTGGAAATATTTGGACATGTTGCGCAGCCGGGATTGGCCGGTGCTGCTCGTCGGGTCGTCATTCCACCAGCTGTTGATGGCGCCATAGGTCGTCGGCGCGGCCTCGTCGGGATCCTGGGTGAGCCTCCAATGGTTGCCGGGTTCGTCCGGGGCGAACATCGGCACAAACATCGTCGCCGGATCGCCGACCCCTATGCCGGTGTTCGCCGAGCCGCCGGAAGGCGCCGCGTCGTTGACATTGTAGGGATAAGGCCTGGCCTCGACGCAGCCCTGCCAACTGGCGAACGGGCCATAGGTGTCGATGTAGTCGTATTCGTCGTGGTCGCGTTTGCAGGTGTTGTTCGGGTTGTATTCGTCGCACACCACGCGCTTGCTGTTGACGACACGCTCATGGTTGGTGACGACCTTCATGTCGCGATAGAGCGAAAACCGGGTCAGCATCTGGCCTTCGTCGGTTCCCCATCCGGTGCCGCGCTTGTACCAGATGCCGTTGGTCTGCTGGGCGTATTTGTCGGCTGCGTTCAGCGTCGACCAGTCGAAATTCTCGTTCGATACCGGCGACAGGCCTTCGGTATCCATCCAGGGCGCATTGCCGTTGCCGGGCCCGACATTGACCGAGGCGGCAAACGGCACGAGGCCGAACTGCACCGGCCTGTCGACCTGCTTGATCATCGCCGCCTGCTGGGCCAGCGTGTCGACCAGCTGTTTTGCCGCGGTCTTGAGAAGGTCGATGCGCGTTTGCCCCGAGCCCGTTCCGGTCTTGGTCATCGACCCGGAATTGTCGAGTACCAGGGCGACTTCAAGAGTGTTCTTCAGCCGCACTTCCGAGGTGATGTTGAAGCTGATCCTCTGGTTGGCGTCGGTTTCGGATTTGCCGACGAGCTGGCCGAAGACCGGATAGAAATAGGGCTTGTAGTCCAGCCGCGCGGTCATCTTGAGCAAGCCGCCGCCGGTGGTGTTGCTTGGCAAGGTAACGGTGAGCGTCGTATTGGCGGGATTGATCTTGTTGAGGTTGGCATTGAAGAAGTCGAGCGCATAGGCCCGCAACTGGTCGTCGGTGGCACCCTCCGTCAGCCGGCGCGCCGTGGCGAAGTTTGCGGCATCGAGCGCGTTCGAAACTGCCTGTTTTTCGCGGCTCATCTCGGTGAAGTCGACGGCCATTGCCAGGGCGCCCATCAGCGGAACCATCGCGAAGACCGTCATAAGAGCATAGTTGCCGCGTTGGTCGCGGCAGAACTGACGCCAAAGTCCATGCATGTCTTGGAGCGGCCCCCGCCGGCGGATTCTCGATCGACGCCAGCTTTCCACAAAACGCTGAAGGCCGGGTTTGGCAAATCGCTCTATTGCCGGGGCAGCGCTTCACCAACCGCTAACCAATCGTGCCTGGCGAAAGCTGATGACAGGCCGGAATGGTTCGGCTAATCCGAACCGGCTGCGGCGAACCGTCTGTCGTGGCGGTCGCAACGATCATGACTGAAGGAAACGGCATGGCGGATTCGCCTGAAATCATCGGCTCGCTCGAAGACGTGTCGAAGGCCTATTCGGCAATCCTGTGCGACGTCTGGGGCGTGGTCCATAATGGCGAAACGCATTTCCCTGTGGCAGCCTCCGCATTGGCAAGGGCTCGAGAGGCGAAAATCCCCGTCGTCCTGATCACCAATTCGCCGCGCAGAAGTGCCGATGTCGTAGCGCAGATGAACGCGATCGGTGTTCCACCGTCAGCCTACGACCGGGTGGTTACCTCAGGCGACGTGACCCGGGATCTGATCGCCGAAGGGCCGCGCAAGATTTTCCATATCGGCGCCGACCGCGACTTCACCCTCTATGAAGGTCTCGACGTCGAGCTTGTCGAGGAGTTCGAGGCGTCCGGCGTCGTCTGCACCGGCCTGTTCGACGACGAGATCGAGAAGCCCGAGGATTACACGGAGCTCCTGCGGCGGCTGCGCGCCAGGAACCTGCCTTTCATCTGCGCAAATCCCGACATCGTGGTCGAACGTGGCGAACGCATCATCTGGTGTGCCGGCGCGCTGGCGCGTGACTATGCCCAGCTCGGCGGCCGCACATTGATCGCTGGAAAACCTTACGCGCCGATCTACAATCTCGCGATGAAGGAGGTTGCCGAGATTCTTGGCCAGCCGGTCGAGCGCGGCCAGGTGCTGGCCATCGGCGACGGCATGATGACCGATGTGAAGGGCGCCGCCGACAATGGCTTCGATGTTCTTTATGTCTCCGGCGGTATCCATGCCCGCGACTATGGCGATGCCCTGCAACCGGATCCGGCAAGATTGGCGGCCTTCCTGGAAAAGCATGGCTATGGTCCGGTGGCCGTCATTCCCAGACTTCGGTAGGTGACGATGGCAGCCTTCCAGCGCATCCTGGCAACCGCGCCGCTTCCCGCCGACCTGCGCGGCGGCGTCGTGGCGATCGGCAATTTCGATGGCGTCCATCGCGGCCATCAGGCGGTGCTCGAGCGAGCCTCGACCGAGGCAGGACGACGCGGCGTGCCGGCCCTGGTGCTGACATTCGAACCTCATCCGCGCAAGATCTTCAGGCCTGATATCCCGTTGTTCGTGCTGACGCCGCCGCCGATGAAGGCGCGGCTGCTGTCGCTGCTGGGCTTTGCCGCACTGGTCGAACAACCGTTCACGCGCGACTTCGCCTCGCTGTCGGCGGAAGCGTTCGTGACGGATGTGCTGGAGACGAACCTCGGCATTACTCACGCCGTGACCGGGTTCGACTTCCATTTCGGCAAGGATCGTCAGGGCGGCCCGGCCTACCTGATGGCGGCCGGCGAGCGTCACGGCTTCGGCGTCACGCTCGTCGACGCGTTCCGGGACGAGGGCGCCGAGGTGGTGTCGTCCAGCCGCATCCGCGGATTGCTGGGCGAGGGTGAGGTGGCTGAAGCCGCCGGTCTGCTCGGCTACCGGTTCACCGTCGAAAGCGAGGTGGTCGGCGGACAGCAGCTTGGCCGCACTCTTGGCTTTCCAACCGCGAATATGAGGCTGTCGGCTGAAGCCGCACTCAGGGAGGGCATCTATGCCGTCCGCTTCCGCCGCGCCGACGGCACGCTTCACGACGGCGTCGCCAGCTTTGGCCGACGCCCGACAGTCGACGACAACGGCGCGCCGCTGCTGGAAACCTTTGTCTTCGATTTCTCCGGCGACCTCTATGGCGAGGTTTGTCAAGTTTCCTTCTTCGGTTTCCTGCGTCCGGAGGTGAAGTTCGAGGGGCTCGACGCGCTGGTCGCGCAGATGAAGCGCGATGAAGCCGAGGCACGCGCGCTGCTTGCCGGCGTCAGGCCGCTCTCCGACCTCGACGCTGCGATGGCATTTTAAGCTACTTCTTCAGTGCCAGGCCAACGGCGATGAAGGTCCAGCCCTGGAAGATCAGATCGATCGCCAGGAACAGACCGAGCACCCACAGGCTGTTGACCGGCCAGCCCATGGCGATGATCAGGCCTGCAAGCGCGGTGATGACACCGGCAGCGACGATCCAGCCCCAGCCGCGTTCCGGCCGATGGCTGTAGCCGACCCAGGCCCTGAGCACCCCTGACGCGACGAGCGCAATCGCCAGCAGGAACGTCAGCACCGCCGAGGCAAGCAGCGGATTGCCGAAAGCGAAGAAGCCGGCAACGGCGTACAGCAGTCCGCTGAGCAGCCAGTAGAAGAAGCGGCTCCAGGTCTTGACGCCGAACGCGTGCACGATCTCGATGATGCCCGCCATCAGCATCAGCCATCCCACGACGTAGACGGAAGCCACCGTGGCGACGAACAGGTTGGCGAAGGCAATGCCGCCGAAGATGAGCAGCAGCACACCGAGCGCGACAAACCATCCCCATTTTGTTCGTGTCTGTTCGATCGCGATTTTCAGGGCGTCGCCATGCAGGGTCATTGTCGCGGTCTCCATCGAGGGCTGCGGAATACTGCGGATGGAAGGTAATCCGGGCGCGGGCCAACGTCCAGTCGATGACCGGCAGGGGGATCGCGGCAAAGCGCGAGCGTATGTCTCGGGTTTAAATCAAATTTTACCAAACGGCCGTCAAAGCTGTCATCGGTAATCGTGTGTGTCGTGTTAGTGGAGTGGCCATGAGTCCGGTCGGAAGAATCTCTCTTGTGTTGGCCGCTGCGGTGCTGGGTGGAGTGGGCGCTGCCAATGCGGGCGAGGGCAGCTGGCTGTCCGGCGACTGGTATCTGACCGTTGGCGCCACCGGCCTGGTCGCGCCCAATTTCGAGGGCGGCAGGAAATACATGCTGAGCGCCCAACCCATCATCTCATTGGGCAAGGCCGGACCGGCGGCACGCTTTGTCTCGCGCAACGACAACATCTCGCTGGCGCTGGTCGACGATGGCGGTGTCCGCGCCGGCCTGACCGGCAAGTTCCTGTTTTCCCGCGACGACGACAACGCCGATGAGCTGAAGGGCCTCGATCCGGTGCGCTGGGGCGGCGAAGTCGGCGGCTTCTTCGAATTCTATCCGACGGACTGGCTGCGCGCCCGCGCCGAGCTGCGCCACGGCATTCGCGCTCACAACGGCTTTGTCGCCGATATCGCCGCCGATGCCTTCTACGATGTGACGCCGACCGTCAGGATTTCGGGAGGACCGCGTGTTTCCTTCGCCTCGGGCAACTATTTTGACGCCTATTATGGCGTCAACGCGCAGGAGGCGGTGGCCTCGGGCCTGAGCGAATACCATCCCGGTGGCGGGCTGAAATCGACCGGTCTTGGCGGCGCCATAACCTGGAAGGTGACCGAGCCGATGACCGCCAGCCTGTTTGGCGAATATTCACGCCTGATGGGACCGGCGGCCGATTCCAGCCTGGTCAAGGAGCGTGGCGACCGCAACCAGTTCACGGTCGGCGTGTCGACCACCTACCGCTTCGATTTCACGATGTAGGTGAATCGAACGAGAGACGCTTTATTCCTGCCGTGGCTTCGGCTAAAAGCCCAGCCATGACCAGCTTTTCGCGCCTTTTCGCGATCGCGATACGAATTACAGGCCCGGTGTTCCGGGTGGCCTGAGCGCCGCCGGAGCCGCCGGGAGTTTCTGCGCGCCCCTCGCGCTTTTTTCATAACATGATAGTTCACGCCCGAGCTTGTACGCCCGCCGGGCAATGCACATGGCAGACCAATGACCGATACAACTGAAACGATCGACTATTCCAAGACGCTTTATTTGCCGCAGACGGACTTCCCGATGCGCGCCGGCCTGCCGGAGAAGGAGCCGCTGCTGGTCAAGCGCTGGCAGGACATGGATCTCTACCGCAAGCTGCGCGAGAGCGCTGCCGGCCGCACGAAATACGTGCTGCATGACGGCCCGCCCTACGCCAATGGCAACATCCATATCGGCCATGCACTGAACAAGATCCTCAAGGACGTCATCACCCGCTCGTTCCAGATGCGCGGTTACGACTCGAACTATGTGCCCGGCTGGGACTGTCACGGCCTGCCGATCGAATGGAAGATCGAGGAGCAGTACCGCGCCAAGGGCAAGAACAAGGACGAGGTGCCGGTCAACGAGTTCCGCAAGGAATGCCGCGAATTCGCCGCGGGTTGGATCACGGTGCAGGGGGCCGAGTTCCAGCGCCTCGGCGTCATCGGCGACTTCAAGAACCCCTATACGACGATGGCTTTCCATGCCGAGTCGCGCATCGCCGGCGAGCTGTTGAAGTTCGCCATGTCGGGCCAGCTCTATCGCGGCTCCAAGCCGGTGATGTGGAGCGTGGTCGAGCGCACGGCGCTGGCCGAGGCCGAGATCGAGTACCACGACTATGAGAGCGACACGATCTGGGTGAAGTTTCCGGTCGCCAGCCTTGTCCGCCCCATTGACGATGGCCAGACCAAGCTGACGGAGGGCGCCCTCGATCTGCTGCAGGCCCACGTCGTCATCTGGACGACGACGCCGTGGACGATCCCAGGCAACCGCGCCGTCAACTATTCGCCGCGTATAAATTATGGCCTCTACGAGGTCACGGCAGCCGAGAACGCGTTCGGCCCGCAGCCGGGCGAAAAGCTGATCTTTGCCGACGCACTGGCCGAAGACTCCTCGGCCAAGGCCAAGGTCACCTTGAATCGTCTCCGCAGCGTCTCGGCGCAAGAGCTTGGAAGCCTTACGCTTTCACATCCGCTCAAGGGCTTGGGCGGCGGCTACGAATTTGCCGCTCCGATGCTCGCCGGCGACCATGTCACCGACGATGCCGGCACCGGCTTCGTCCACACCGCGCCCGGACACGGCCGCGAGGACTTTGACGCCTGGATGGACGCGGCGGTGGATCTGCGTGCACGCGGCATCGATCCCGCCATCCCGTTCACCGTCGACGATGGCGGCTTCTTCACCAAGGACGCGCCGGGTTTCGGACCGGACCGCGAGGGTGGGCCGGCGCGCGTCATCGACGACAACGGCAAGAAGGGCAACGCCAACCAGGCCGTCATCGACGAGCTGATCAAACGCAACGCGCTGTTCGCGCGTGGCCGGCTGAAGCACAGCTATCCGCATTCATGGCGGTCCAAAAAACCGATCATCTTCCGCAACACGCCGCAATGGTTCGTCTATATGGACAAGGACCTCGGCGACGGCTCGACGTTGCGCAGCCGGGCGCTCAAGGCCATCGACGAAACCCGTTTCGTGCCCGCCGCCGGCCAGAACCGCATCCGCGCCATGATCGAGGAGCGCCCGGACTGGGTGCTGTCGCGCCAGCGCGCCTGGGGCGTGCCGATCGCCGTCTTCGCCGATGTCGACGGCAATGTGCTGAAGGACGAAGCGGTCAACCAGCGCATCATGGACGCCTTCGAGAAGGAGGGCGCCGACGCCTGGTTCGCCGCTGGCGCCAAGGAGCGTTTCCTTGGCAATCACGATGCCTCCAAATGGAAGCAGGTGATGGACATCCTCGACGTCTGGTTCGATTCGGGCTCGACGCATGTCTTCACGCTGGAGGATCGCCCTGACCTGAAATGGCCGGCCGACGTCTATCTCGAAGGCTCCGACCAGCATCGCGGCTGGTTCCATTCCTCGCTGCTGGAAAGCTGCGGCACCAGGGGCAGGGCGCCTTACGATACTGTCGTCACCCATGGTTTCACCATGGACGAGGATGGCCGCAAGATGTCGAAGTCGCTCGGCAACACCGTGGTGCCGCAGGACGTCATCAAGCAGTCGGGCGCCGATATCCTGCGTCTGTGGGTGGTGACGACCGACTACTGGGAGGACCAGCGGCTCGGCAAGAACGTGCTGCAGACCAACATCGATGCCTACCGCAAGCTGCGCAACACCATCCGCTGGATGCTCGGCACGCTCGCCCATGACGATGGCGAAGAGGTGCCGCTGGAGAAGATGCCGGAGCTGGAGCGGCTGATGCTGCACCGGCTGGCCGAGCTCGATGAGGTCGTGCGCTCGGGCTACGACGCCTTCGAATTCAAGCGCATCACCCGCATGCTGCTCGATTTCATGGTGGTCGAGCTGTCGGCGTTCTATTTCGACATCCGCAAGGACGCGCTCTACTGCGACGCGCCGTCGAGCCTGAAGCGCAAGGCTTCGGTGCAGGTGGTGCGCCATCTCTTCGATTGCCTGGTGAAATGGCTGGCGCCGATGCTGCCCTTCACCATGGAGGAGGCCTGGCTCGATCGTCATCCCGACGCGGTCTCGGTGCATCTCGACCAGTTCCCGCAAATCCCGGCGGACTGGAAGAACGAGGCGTTGGCGGAAAAGTGGCGCCAGGTGCGGCAGGTGCGGCGCGTCGTTACCGGCGCGCTGGAGATCGCGCGCGCCCAGAAGGTGATCGGATCGTCGCTGGAAGCGGTGCCGGTCGTCACCATCAACGATGCAGCGCTCGAAGCGGCGATTTCAGATGTTGACATGGCCGAGATGGCGATCACCAGCGATCTGGTTATCGCGCATGGCGAGGCACCGGCTGGTGCCTTCGCGATCGACGACGTCAGGGGTGTCGCCGTGGTGGTCGAGAAGGCCGAGGATCGCGGCCTGTTAAAATGCGCACGCTCATGGCGCTACACCGCCGATATCGGCCAGGATCCGGAATACCCGGATGTTTCGGCCAGGGATGCGGCGGTGCTGCATGAATTGAAGGCGCTTGGCCGGCTTTGACAGGTCGGCCAGCTTGATCGGTGCACAAATGCCACGCCGGGCGGGTGAAAACCGCCCGCGCGTTGCCCTTAACGAGTGGTTGAGGTAAACACGCGAAACTCCGGAAGACAAATTGTCGCCGGATTTCCGTCGCAAGTGCTTGGACGATGGGGACCGGCCACGAGGCTGGTGGCAATCGAGAGGCTGTCTAGAGTGGGACTTTTTGGCATGACCGAGAGATATAATGCGCGCCTGGCGCTGCTGGCGCCGCTTGTCGCGTCGGGCCTCGCTTTGTCCGGCTGCATGGGCTCTCCGACCTACGGCACCGACAAGACCGCCGGCGAACAGCTGGCCGGCGATATTTCAGGCGCCTTTTCATTTGCGCCGAAGCGCAAGGAACAGATCGACTACAAGCCGCGTCCGACGCTTGTAAAGCCGGCGCCCGGCCAGAAGGAAGCGCTGCCGGCCCCGCAGGACAGCATCGAGACGGCGAGCGCCGAATGGCCCGAATCGCCCGAGCAGCGCCGCGCCCGCTTGCGCGCCGATGCCACCGCCCATCAGAACGACCCGGCCTATCAGTCGGAGATCGTCGACGACGTGCAAACCGATCCGGCCTCGGTGAAAAGGGCGATGGCGGAGTCAGGCTCGAGCCACCCGCCGGCATGGACACCGGCCGATTCCGACAAAGGCCGTGCCGCCGAGATCCAGCGTCGCCTCGCCGACAGCAAGCAGGGCGATCCGAACACCCGCAAATATCTGAGCGAGCCTCCAGTGCAGTATCGTGTCGCGGCCGGCACCGCGCCGCAGAACGAGCTTGGCGAGGACGAGTACAAGAAGGAACGCCGTCTCAAGAAAGAGGCGGAAGGCAAGAAGGGCAGCGGCTGGTTCGATTGGCTGTAAGAACACCGAATTGTGTCGCCGGGCGTAGCGCCCGCTTCAGCCGCGCCGCTCCCGAAAAAATCCTTTAAGCAGCAGGCCTGCTTCGGTCTCGCCCATGCCCGGATAGATGTCGGGCGCGTGGTGGCAGGTCGGCGAGGCGAAAAAACGCACGCCGTTGACCACCGCACCGCCCTTGTCGTCGGCGGCGCCGAAATAGAGCCGGCGCAGCCGGGCGAAGGAAATGGCGCCGGCGCACATGGCGCAAGGCTCCAGCGTCACATAGAGATCGTGCCCGGTCAGTCGCTCGGCCGACAGTTTGCGGCAGGCTTCGCGGATGACCAGCATCTCGGCATGCGCGGTCGGGTCGGCAAGTTCGCGTGTGCGGTTGCCGGCGCTGGCGACAACACCAGCGCCATCGGCGATGACGGCGCCGACCGGCACTTCGCCTCGCAAGGCGGCAGCTTCGGCCTCCTTCAGCGCCAGCGCCATGAAATCGGGCCGCTTCACGCGATTTCCACTCCGATTATCTCCTCGCCACCTGACGGTGATCCTGTTATGGAGCGCATGACCTCGAAAATCGGGACTCGGTTTTCGAAAATGATCATGCGCCACATCAAAAGTGCTACAGCGTTCGTTGCGCGCCCGAAAGGATGCGCCACGCTGTAGCAGCGCAAACGGATAAAGGCCACATGGACGACAACGACAAGAAATTCCGACCCAGGAAGGGTCCGGCCAAGAGTGGGCCGAAAGCCGCGGGACCGCGCAGCCGCGATGGCGCCGCGGGCAAGGGCGGCAAACCGTCCTTTGGCGCCAAGAAACCTTACGCAGCGCGTGGCGACCGGCCGATGGCTGCCGATGGCGAGCGGCCGAAGCGCGATTTCAAGGGCGGCGACAAGCCTTTCAGCAAAGGCCCGCGTCCCGAAGGCAAGCCTTTTGAGAAACGCGAGGGGCCGCGCAAACCTTATGCACCGCGCGGCGATCGTCCAATGGCCGCAGAAGGCGAGCGCAAACCGTATGAAAAGCGCGAGGGGCCACGCAAGCCCTATGCGCCGCGCGGCGATCGCCCAATGGCCGCCGAAGGCGAGCGCAAGCCCTATGAAAAGCGCGAAGGACCGCGCAAGCCCTATGCGCCGCGCGGCGATCGCCCAATGGCCGCCGAAGGCGAGCGCAAGCCCTACGAGAAGCGCGAAGGGCCACGCAAACCCTATGCACCGCGGGGCGACCGGCCGGCTGCGGCGGCAGCGGGCGGCGAAAAGCGCTTCGACCGTCCCAAGCGCGATTTCAGTGACCGCGCCCCGCGTGACGCCGTCGATCGCCCAAAGCGTGACTTCAGCGATCGCCCGAAGCGGGATTTCAACGATCGGCCGCAAGGCGCGTCAGGCGGCAGCTTCAAGCCACGCCCGCGTCCCGCCGAGGCTGCGGAAGAGGCAGGCGAGCGCATCGCCAAGCGGCTGGCCCGCGCCGGCCTCGCCTCGCGCCGCGATGCCGAGGAGCTGATTGCCGCCGGCCGCGTCAAGGTCAATGGTCGCGCTCTGACTTCACCGGCCTTCAACGTGATGCCTGATGACATCATCCATCTCGACGGTATGGAAATCCCGCCGATCGAGCGCACAAGGCTGTTCCTGTTCCACAAGCCGGCCGGCGTCGTCACCACCAACCGCGATCCCGAGGGCCGCAAGACCGTCTTCGACGTGCTGCCGGCTGAATTGCCACGGCTGATGACCATCGGCCGGCTCGACATCAACACCGAAGGCCTGCTGCTGCTCACCAATGATGGCGGCCTGTCGCGCGTGCTCGAACTGCCGGCCACCGGCTGGCTGCGCCGCTACCGCGTGCGCGTCCACGGTAAGGTCGAGGAAAGCGCGCTTGCCGGCCTGCGCGAAGGCATCGCCGTCGACGGCGTCTTTTACGGCGCCATCGAAGCGACGCTCGATCGCGAGCAAGGCACCAATGCCTGGCTGACGATCGGCCTGCGCGAGGGCAAGAACCGCGAAGTCAGGAACATCCTGGGTTCGCTCGGCCTCGACGTGACGCGGCTGATCCGTATCTCCTACGGGCCGTTCCAACTCGATGACCTCGCCGAGGGCCATGTGCTGGAAATCAAGGGCAGGGTGTTGCGCGACCAGCTTGGCGAGCGCCTGGTCGAGGAATCCGGCGCCAATTTCGACGCCGATGTCACCAAGCCGTTTTCCAACAAGCCGGTGCGGCGCACCGAAGTTCGCGAGCCGGAGCCGGAACGGCCGAAATTCACCCGCGATGGCGAGCGCCGCCCGATCGGCGAGGGCGGGTTGATCAAGAATCGCAAGCGCCGCGAAGGCAGCCGCGATGAGGCTCTGGGCAAACTGTCGACAAGCCCCGACAGAAACGCTGAGAAGAGTTTTGGCGAACGCGCCCCGCGTCCCGAACGCAGCTTTGGCGACAAGCCGCGCGGCAATTTCGGCGACAAACCGCGCGGTGGCTTCGGCGACAAGCCGCGTGGTGCTTTTGGTGGCAAGCCGGGCGGTGGCAAAAAGTCCGAGCGCGAGCAGCGGCCGATCGAGCCGCCCGGCCAGCGCAAGGCCAATGTCTGGATGGCGCCAGGCGCGCGACCGATCGGCAAGGGCAGGGCCGAAGCTGACGCCGCCAAGGCGGCTGACGCCAAGGCGCGCAAGGCCTCGTTCAAACCGACCTATGGCAAACCGGCCGGTGCAAAGCCATTCGGCAAGCCGCGCGGCGAACGTCCGGGCGGGGCTGGCGGCGGTGAGCGTCCGCGCAACGGTCCCCGAGGCCCCAAAGCGAGATGAGAATCGTCGGCGGTGAGTTTCGCGGGCGTCCGTTGGCGACGCCGCGCTCGAGCGCCATCCGTCCGACGACCGATCGTACCCGCGAGGCGGTCTTCAACGTGCTGGCGCATCGCTTTGCCGAGCAATTGGACGGGGCACGCGTGCTCGACCTGTTCGCCGGCACCGGCGCGCTGGGACTCGAAGCGCTGTCGCGCGGTGCCTCCTACGGTGTCTTCATCGAGGAATCGGCGGAAGGCCGTGGCCTGATCCGCGACAATGTCGAGGCCTTCGGGCTGACCGGCCGCACCAAGATCTTCCGCCGCGATGCCACCGGCCTCGGCGAGGCCGGCACGCTGGCGCCGTTCGGCCTTGTCTTCGCCGACCCGCCCTATGGCAAGGGCCTTGGCGAGCGCGCCTTGCAGTCGGCCAAAGCCGGCGGCTGGCTTCGCCCCGGCGCGCTGTGCGTGGTCGAAGAGGCCGCGGTGGCGTCCTTCGAGCCAGGCCCCGGCTTTTCGGTGCTGGACGAACGCAACTATGGCGAGACCGTCATCCGCTTCATCGAGGCGGCCTGATACGCCTCGTATCCTTGGCCGGGCATCCATGGGCCGGCCTCTTTGCCGCCGCCTTTGCCGGCAACATGATCAACAAATCACTTTGCTTGTCGCCAGCACCTTGCCTATCGTCTGTCGACAGAACCGGAGCCGTTGATGACATCCAGGATTGAATGGCTGCGGGGAACGCTGTTGGCGACCTCCTTGGCTTTTGTCATGACCAGCCCGGTGCTGGCCGAGAGCCCCGTCTTGCCCAACACGGTTCCGGCCGAGTTCAAGGTCACGGATTTCCTGCTCGACAACGGCATGGAGGTGGTCGTCATTCCCGACCACCGTGCGCCGATCGTCACCCACATGGTCTGGTACAAGATCGGCAGCGCCGACGAGCCGCCCGGCAAATCCGGCATCGCGCATTTCTTCGAACATCTGATGTTCAAGGCAACGACCAACCATGCGGCCGGCGAGTTCGACCGCGCCGTCTCCGATATCGGCGGATCCAACAACGCCTTCACCTCCTATGACTACACCGCTTTCCACGAGACGGTGGCGCCGTCGGCACTCGGGCTGATGATGAGCTTCGAGGCTGACCGCATGCGCAACCTCATCCTCACCGACGATGTCATCAAGACCGAGCGCGACGTCATCCTCGAGGAGCGCCGCTCGCGTATCGACAACAGCCCCGAGGCTGTGCTGGACGAGGAGGTCGATGCGACGCTGTGGCAGAACCAGCCCTATCGCATTCCGGTCATCGGCTGGATGCAGGAGATGCAGCAGCTGAACCGCGTCGACGCCACCGCCTTCTACGACAAATACTACCGGCCCAATAACGCCGTGCTGATCGTCGCCGGCGATGTCGAACCGGACACGGTGCGGGCGTTGGCCGAAAAGACCTATGGCAAGGTGGCGCGCGGCCCCGATCTGCCGCCCCGCATCCGCCCGGTCGAGCCGGAGCAGAACACCAAGCGCACGGTCACGCTCTCCGATGCCCGCGTCAGCGTGCCGAGCTTTTCCACGCAATGGGTGGTGCCGTCCTATCATTCGGGAAAGCCGGGCGAGGCGGAAGCGCTCGACCTCTTGGCGGAGATCCTCGGCGGCGGCAATCGCAGCCGGCTCTACCAGGCGCTTGTCGTCCAGCAAGGTATCGCATCCAGCGCCGGCGCCTTTTTCCAGGGCACCATGCTCGACGACACCAACTTCACCGTCTACGGCGCGCCGCGCGGCGATGCCAGGATTTCCGACGTCGAAGCGGCAGTCGATGCGGAGGTGGTGCGCATCGTCAAGGATGGCGTGACGCCATCGGAACTGGAAAAGGCCAAGGACCGCTATGTCAGGTCGATGATCTTTGCCCGCGACAAGCAGGATTCCATGGCCAACATCTACGGTTCGACGCTGGCCACCGGCGGCAATGTGCAGGACGTCCAGCAATGGACGGACCGCATCCGCAAGGTCACCGCAGACGAGGTCAAGGCGGTCGCCGCGCGCTATCTGGTGCTCGCCCGGTCGACCACCGGCTATCTCTTGCCGCAGCAACAGGCGGGGAATTGATGATGACGAACCAGCACCGCCGCTCTCTCCCTTCTCCCCTTGTGGGAGAAGGTGGCCGAGCGAAGCGAGGTCGGATGAGGGGTGTTCCAGCTTGGCGCCGACGGCGCTCCGTCACCCACCCCTCAACCGTCTCGGCGCTGCGCGCCGATCCACCTTCTCCCACAAGGGGAGAAGGAAGGGCGCTCGCCGCACTCACCACCCTTTTCCTCTCCATCCTCTTCCTCATCCTGCCGGCGCTCACCGCGCGGGCCATGGAGATCCAGTCCGTCACCTCGCCAAAGGGCATCACCGCCTGGTTGGTCGAGGATTATTCCGTGCCGGTCGTCGCCATCCGCTTCGTCTTTGGCGGCGGCTCGACGCAGGATCCTGTCGGCAAGGAAGGGCTGGCCAATCTAATGACCGGCCTGTTCGACGAAGGCGCCGGCCCGCTCGATAGTGAAGACTTCCAGATCAAGCTCGACGATGCCGGCGCCGAGATGAGCTTCGACGAGAGCCGCGACGGCATCTACGGCTCGATGCGCATGCTGGCCGAGCAGCGCGACCAGGCCTTCGACCTGCTGCGGCTGGCGGTCAACGAGCCGCGCTTCGACCAGTTGCCGATCGACCGCATCCGTTCCCAGATCCTGTCCGGCATCATCGCCGGGGAAAACGACCCGGACACGGTGGCGCAGAACAAATGGGCGCGCGCCCTCTATGGCGACCATCCCTATTCCCGCTCCGATCAGGGCACCAAGGAAAGCATCGCCGCCATCACGTCCGATGATCTGAAAGCCCTGCACAAAGCGGTGTTCGCGCGCGGCGGCCTGCATGTCGCCGTAGTCGGCGCCATCGACGCGGAGACGCTGAAGAAAAAGCTCGACATGGTGTTCGGCGACCTGCCGCAGAACCAGGCGCTGAGGCCTGTGGCCGATATCGACCCGAAGCTGGCGCAGCATATCGAGGTCGACTACGACCTGCCGCAGACCTCCCTGCAGCTCGCCTTTCCCGGCGTGAAGCGCAAGGCGGCGGATTTCTTCCCCGCCGTGCTGATGAACGAGATCCTCGGCGGCGGCACCTTCACCTCGCGCCTGTTCCAGGAAGTGCGCGAAAAGCGCGGACTGGCCTACAGTGTCAACTCCTCGCTCATCAACCAGGACCACGCTAACGCGCTGATCGTCAGCACCGGCACCCGGTCCGACCGTGCGGCCGAGACGCTTGGCATCGTCCGCGATGTCGTCAAGCAATTGGCCGAACAAGGCCCGACCGAAGCGGAACTGGCGGCGACCAAGAAATACATGATCGGCGCCTACGCCATCAACAATCTGGACTCGTCCAGCGCCATCGCCTCGACATTGGTCGAGTTGCAGCTCGACGATCTCGGCATCGACTACATGCAGCGCCGCGCCGGCTACATCAACGCGGTGACGCTCGAACAGGTCAAGGCCGCGGCGAAAAAGCTGCTGACCACCGAGCCGACCATCATGGTCATCGGCCCGAAACTGGCCGGAGCCGGCAAGGGATGAGCCCCACCTTCGGCATCGCCTTCGGCGGCGGCGGCGCGCGCGGGCTGGCGCATATCCATGTCATCGAGGCGCTGGACGAGCTCGGCATCAAGCCGGTGGCGATTGCCGGCTCGTCGATCGGCGCCATCATGGGCGCCGGCATGGCATCAGGCATGGCCGGCAAGGACATCCACGACTATGCCCGCTCGATCCTCGGCCGCCGCGCCGAGGTGGCCAGCCGCATGTGGCGGGCGCGGCCGGGCACGATAGCCGAAGCCATGCAGAACGGCATCCGCGTCAGCCAGTTCAATGTCGAGCGCATCCTGAAAGCCTTTCTGCCCGAGGCCATCCCCGAAACCTTTGCCGAGCTGAAAATCCCGCTGAAGGTGACGGCGACCGACTATTTCGGCCATAAGCTGGCCGTCTTCGAAGACGGCGACCTGCACTCCGCACTTGCGGCGTCAGCGGCCATTCCCGCCGTGTTCCGTCCGGTGATGCGAGACGGCAGGCTGCTGATCGACGGCGGCATCTACAACCCCGTGCCGTTCGACCTGATCGAGAACGACGCCGACATCATCATCGGCGTCGACGTCGTCGGCGCACCGGAAGAGGCCGACCGCAAACAGCCGACCTCCGTCGACCTGATGTTCGGCGCCACGCAATTGATGATGCAGTCGATCATCGCCAACAAGCTGAAGCAATGCCGCCCCGACATCCTGGTCCGCCCGGCAGTGTCGAGATACCGGGTCCTCGATTTCCTGAAGATCGACGCGCTGATGAACGAGACGGTGGATATCAAGGACGAACTGAAGCGGCAGGTGGAGAAGGCGGTGGAGGCGAGGAATAGCGCCGCCATCAAGGGGAGACGGGGCAAGCAGGTCGGGTGAGGATGCATCTCCCCATTCGATCTGAAAGGCTCCAACCGATTACGACTTAGCCGCCACCGGCGCATACTCCAGCGCCACAACGCCGTTGCTGAACGGCGTCGCAGAAATCAATTCCAGCGACACCGGTTCGCCTGGGAACAGCGGCTTGCCCCGGCCGACGGTGCCTGGATAACTGAGCAGCCTGACGCGATCGACCAGGCCATGGCGCAGCAATTCCTGCGCGACGCTGAGGCTGCCATGCACATAGATGTTGCCGCCGCTGCCTTGCTTCAGCGTCCTGACCGCTTCCGGCAGCGGTCCCTTCAGCAATTCGGCAGGCTTCCAGTCGAGCGCCTTCAGGCTATTCGACGCGACATATTTCGGCAGCGCGTTGAACCGTTCGGCAAAATCTCCGGTTTCCGTCGGCCAGGAGCCGGCAAAGATCTCATAGGTCGTGCGCCCCAAAAGCATGGCGCCGCTATCGGCAAGCTCGTCCTCCTTGAACCTGTTCATCTCGTCGTTCCAGGTCACGCTTGGCAGCTTCTCGACCTCGGCAATGCCATCGACGCTGATGAATTCGGTGACGATAAGTTTTCGCATGGCGTTCTCCTTTTGCGTCAAAGGACGGACCGCGCAGGGTCATTGCGACACGCTTCATAAAATATATCGCTGCGCTTCGTTGCAGGGTGGCGCTTTCAGCGCGAGCCTGCGAAAGACCGATACCACGGGGAAGTGCGACCGGCCTGGACTAAACCGCAAAGTTCGGATTTTGATGCACATCTGAAGTAGTTATTATTCCCAAGAGCGCATTGCAGGAAGATCATGGAATTCGGGGTTTTCATTCATCGCTCGGATTCGCGGTACAATGATCGCCCCGCAGAGCAATACCAGTTTCCTCGTCCGTATCTGCGCCGCGTTGAGGCGTGTGTCGGCAAGTGGATCATCTACTACGAGCCCAGCAAGGTAAACGATACACGGGGCTATTACGCTGTAGCGAAAGTCCAGCAGATCATCCCTGATCCTGTGATATCAGACATGTACCTCGCGCTGATTGAGCCCGGAACCTACCTCGATTTCGTCAATCCTGTTCCATTTAATGGATCTGATGGTCTCGTCGAGCGAGGCCTGCTCAACGATGAAGGACGGATTTCGGGCCGTGCCCAATCTGCAGTCCGTGCACTTAGCGCAAATGACTTCAACCGCATCATCGATCTGGGCCTGGATACGAATGAGTTGTTGCTGCCGCGCGTTGATGAGGTCGGCATATCTGCCGGCTTTCAGGATGAGCAGGCGCCATTCGAATTCGAGCAGAGTCGTGATCGCGTAAGCTACATCGGATCGCGAATCGTGCGGGACCGCATTTTCCGTCGCGTCGTCTTACGCGCTTATGACGAGCGCTGCGCAATCACGGGTCTCAAGCTGATAAATGGCGGCGGCCGGGCAGAAGTTTCTGCTGCACATATTCGACCGGTCGAGGCGAACGGGCCTGATGTCGTCAACAATGGGATCGCACTGTCCGGCACTGCGCATTGGATGTTCGACCGTGGATTGATCAGCCTGTCGGACGATTTGGAAATCCTGATCTCCAGACAGGTCAATGACTTAGACAGTGTGCAGGGCTTTATAAACAAGACGCGCCGCGCGCTTCCGCCTCGCCGACAGCTCGAACGCCCGCATCCTCATTTCTTGCAATGGCACCGCGAGCACTGCTTCAAGCAATAAGCGGTCAAAGCTGCCCCGTCCATGGGAAGGCTTTGCTTGGAGGCGTTTGGTCGTTTGGGCGGGAAGACCCCCCCTTCAGTCCTTCGCCCGCTCCACATAAGCCCCATCCGCCGTCATCACCACCACGCGGGTGCCCGGCGCGATGTGGGGGGGCACCAGGGTGCGCACGCCGTTGGACAGCACGGCCGGCTTGTAGGACGACGAGGCCGTCTGTCCCTTGGTCGTCGGCTCGGTTTCCACCACTTCGAAGGTGGCGCGCTGCGGCAGCACCAGGGAAATGGCAATGCCGTTGAACTGCGACACCTGCACGGCCATGCCTTCCAGCAGGTAAGGTGCCATGTCGCCGACCACGGCTTCCGACACCGCCACCTGGTCGTAGGTTTCCGGGTTCATGAAGTGAAAGCCTTCGCCGTCGCGGTAGAGGAAGGTGTGCTCGCGCTCTTCGACATAGGCGCGCTCGACCTGCTCGGTGGTGCGGTAGCGTTCCGAAACCTTCACCCCGTCGCCGATGCGGCGCATGTCGAGCTGCGTTACCGGCGTGCCCTTGCCTGGGTGGATGTTTTCGGCAAAGAGGATCACATAAAGCTTGCCGTCCTTGTCGACGACATTGCCTTTGCGGAGCGAACTGGCGATGACTTTCACCACGGTTTTAAATCCTGCAAGAAGAGTTGACTGGCGTTTGCCGGCTAGTGCGGCGCTGGATGGGGGCCTACCGCATCTTGGCCGCCGCCGCCAGCCCCCTTCCACCATGTTCCGAGCCGCATGACCGAAGCTTCGCCCTGGTGGACGCCTGACGTTCACGCCGACCGCCGCCCGCGGCTGATGCTGCGCAATGGCATCGCCGCCGGCCTGCGCGACTGGTTCGCCGCCCATGATTTCGTCGAGGTGCAAACGGCGGCCCTGCAGGTCTCGCCCGGCAACGAGGCGCATCTGGCGGCTTTCGCCACGGAAGCGGTCGGGCCGGACGGTGCAAGGGCGCCACTCTATCTCCACACCTCGCCGGAATTCGCCTGCAAGAAGTTGATCGCCGCCGGTGAAACCAGGATTTTCAGCTTCGGTCCGGTCTATCGCAACCGCGAGCGCGGCCCCTTGCATCATCCCGAATTCACCATGCTCGAATGGTACAGGGTGGGCGAGGCCTATGAGAGCCTGATGCTGGATTGTGCGGCCTTTCTGGCGCTGGCCGCGACAAGGACAGGGGCGACTCTTTTCTCTTTCCGGGGCCGCGACTGCGATCCGTTTGCCGAGCCGGAACGACTGACGGTGGCGGACGCTTTCACCCGCTGTTCCGGCATCGACCTGCTGGCCACGGTCGCCGCCGACGGCAGCACCGACCGCGACGCGCTGCACGCCGCCTTGACCCATGCCGGCCTGCGCACCGCGCCCGACGACAGCTGGGCCGATCTGTTCAGCCGGGTGATGGTGGAAAAGGTCGAGCCATTCCTCGGGCAGGGGCGCGCGACCATCCTGTGCGAATATCCCGTCGCCGAGGCGGCACTGGCGCGGCCGAGCCAGCGCGACCCGCGCGTCGCCGAGCGTTTCGAGCTCTATTGCTGCGGCGTCGAACTCGCCAACGGCTTTGGCGAACTGACCGACGCCGACGAGCAGCGCCGGCGCTTTGTTATCGAGATGGACGAGAAGCAGCGCATCTATGGCGAGCGCTATCCGCTGGACGAGGATTTTCTCTCAGCCCTTGCCATCATGCCGCCGGCCAGCGGCATCGCACTCGGCTTCGACCGGCTGGCGATGCTGGCGACCGGCGCGCAAAAAATCGAGGACGTGATCTGGACGCCTGTCGCCTGAGGCGCGGAAAGATCTGGCCTATTCGATTCCAGGGATCAAGACTGGACCGTGACCCCGAACCAAGAGACCACATGATCGGTACTGGATTTCAAGGTCAATCGGGAAGATCTACAGTGGCTGCTTCTGAAACGGTCGAAATCGCCATTGTCGGCGCCGGAGTTGTCGGGCTGGCGACGGCACTTCGCCTTGTCGCGGACGGCCGCGAAGTCCTGCTCATCGATCCGAACGAGCCGGGCTCAGGCGCGTCGTTCGGCAATGCCGGAACGATCGCCGAATATGCCTGCATGCCGGTCGGCACTCCTGCGGTGCTGCGGGCGTTGCCAAAGCTGCTGCTTGATTCCGACAGCCCGTTTTCGCTGCGCTGGCCGGCGCTGCTGCAGCTGGCGCCATGGCTCGTTCGGTTCATGCGGCAATCGCTGCCGCCGGCCACCCGGGCCAATGCACTGGCGCTCGCCGGACTGCTGGCCGACGCCCTTCCAGCCTGGGAAGACATGGTCGGGGAGGCCGGGCTGGAGGACCAGCTGCGCCGCAATGGCTGTCTTTACCTCTATCGCCACTTGAGCGATTTTGCCGCTGGCGCCGGCGGCCGGGCAATGCGCGCTGGGTTTGGCATCCACCAAGAGGTGCTGACTCCCGAAAAGGTGGCGGCGCTTGAGCCGGGCCTGCCGGCGACAGCAGCGCATGGCGTGTATTTTCCCGACTCGATCAATGTCACCGATCCGGCAATGGTGATGCGGCGGTTGCTGGGCGCGGTGAGTGCCCGTGGTGCATCGGTGAAGCAGGCAGAGATCACCGGGCTGCAGGTCGAGGCTGACGGTGTCCAGCTCAGCGGACCCGGCGTTCGCATCAAGGCTGGCACGGTGGTGATCGCCGCCGGTGCACGGTCGCGCGCACTGGCCGCGCAGGCCGGCGACAGGATTCCGCTCGAGACCGAGCGCGGCTATCATCTGGAATTCCAGACCGACGCGCCGCTGCTCAACCGACCTGTCTGTCCCGTCGATCTTGGTTTCTACCTGACGCCGATGGCTGGCCGCTTGCGGGTCGCCGGCACCGTCGAACTCGGCGGCCTGGTCGCGCCGCCAAATCCGCGCCGGCTGGCGCTGCTTGACCGTGGCGCCAGGCAAATTTTTCCCAGGCTCGGCTCGCCTGCCTCGCAATGGCTCGGCTTCCGGCCGTCCCTGCCGGATTCCAGGCCGGTCATCGGCGCTTCGCGCGGCAGCTCCCGCGTAATTCATGCTTTCGGGCACGGCCATCTCGGCTTGACGCTGGCTCCGATCACTGCGCGGCTGGTCGCCGACTTGATCGGCGGACGCGGCGATCCGGCTCGGCTCGCACCTTTCGCGGCGGGCCGTTTCGGCCGTTGACCGATGGATGCCCTCGATCTGAGCTAGTGCGCGAAAACCTGCTCCAGCGAGCGAAAGCCCTTGAATTCCAAGGCATTGCCCGAGGGGTCGCGGATGAACAGCGTTGCCTGTTCGCCGGGCTCGCCCTTGAAGCGGACCATCGGCCGTTCCAGCCAGTCGATGTCGTCGCGCGCCTCCAGCCGTGTCGCCAGGCGCTGCCAGTCGTCCATCAAGAGCACCGCGCCGAAATGCGGGATCGGCACGACAATGCCGTCGACCTTGCCGTCGCTGGGGGCCTGTGCGGCCTGCGGCCGCAGATGCGCCGACATCTGGTGACCGTAGAGGTCGAAGTCGACCCAGGTCGCTGACGAGCGGCCGATCGCGCAGCCCAGCACCTCGCCATAGAAAACGCGGGTTTCATCGAGATCACGGACCGGGAAGGCGAGATGGAAAGGCGTCATCGAAATGCTCCGTGCAGGCTGCGAACCGATTTTGCGTCACAGGGTTCGCGGTTTGAACCGTCCCCCCTGCATTTTGATTGAAGCCTATGCCATTGCACAAGCCGGACCGGAACAATAGATGGGTGGGCAACGGCCGCACACCGGCCGCACCAGCAGGATTTCAGGCATGACCGACATATCAGACGCAGCAAAATTGACCGACCGCGTCGCGGCCCTGGTCGAGGCTGCCAAAAAGGCCGGCGCCGATGCCGCCGACGCGGTGGCCGTGCGCGGCCGCTCGACCGGTGTGTCGGTGCGTCTCGGCAAGGTCGAGGCTACCGAAGCTTCCGAAAGCGAGGATGTGGCGCTGCGCGTTTTCGTCGGCGGCCGCGTGGCGAGTGTCTCGGCGACAGCGGCGTCCGACCCGAAAACGCTGGCCGAGCGCGCCGTGGCGATGGCGAAAGTGTCGCCGCAGGATCCCTATCAAGGGCTGGCCGATCCGGCATTGCTCGCCAAACAGACGCGCGATCTCGACCTGTTCGACGCCACCGAAGTGTCGGCAGACCAGTTGAAGGAAGCCGCATTGGCGGCGGAAGCGGCAGCGCTTGCCGTCAAGGGCGTGACCAATTCGGCCGGCGCCAGCGCCGGTGCCGGGCTGGGCGGCCTGGTGCTGGCCACCTCGCACGGCTTCCTCGGCCACTATGTCGGCTCGCGTTTTTCGCGCTCGGCCAGCGTTATCGCCGGCGAGGGCACCGGCATGGAGCGCGACTATGAATTCTCCTCGCGCCAGCATTTTGCAGATCTCGATGCGCCCGAGGACATCGGCCGCAAGGCCGGCGAGCGCGCCGTGCGCCGCATCGGCGCGCGCAAGGCGGCGACCGGGCCGGTCGACGTGGTGTTCGACCCACGCGTCGCGCGCGGCATCGCCGGCCATCTCGCCGGCGCCATCAACGGCGCCTCGGTCGCGCGCAAGACCTCGTTCCTGCGCGACATGATGGGCAAGCAGGTGGCCGCCTCCGCCATCACCGTCACCGACGAGCCGCTCCGGCGGCGTGGCCAGGCCTCGCGTCCGTTCGACGGCGAAGGCGTCCAGGGCGAAAAGCTGTTGATGGTCGAGAAGGGCGTGCTCAATCACTGGTTCCTGTCGACCTCGGCTGCAAGGGAGCTGGGCCTCGTCACCAACGGCCGCGGCGCACGCAGCGGCTCCTCCGTGACGCCATCCTCCACCAATCTCGCCATCGAACCCGGCGAGCGGTCGCCGGAAGAGCTGATCAAATCGCTCAAGACCGGCTTCTACGTCACCGAGGTGTTCGGCCAGGGCGTCGACATGGTCACCGGCGAATACAGCCGCGGCGCTTCCGGTTTCTGGATCGAGAATGGCGAACTGGCCTATCCCGTCGCCGAGGTCACCATCGCCTCGAACCTGAAGACGATGTTCCTCAACATGGTGCCGGCCGATGACCTCGACCGCAATTTCGGCACCGCGGCGCCGACGCTCCTGATCGAAGGCATGACCCTTGCCGGAGCATGACCTGACCACTGCCGGAGCCACCGAAGACTTGCCGCTGCTGCGCGATGCCGCCCGCGAGGCGGGGGTGATCGCCATGCGCTACTTCGGCAACAGCCCGCAAGTCTGGATGAAGGGCGGCACATCGCCGGTCAGCGAGGCCGACCACGCGGCCGACGCCTATCTGCGCGAAACATTGCTGGCGGCGCGGCCGGATTATGGCTGGCTGTCGGAAGAGACAGTTGACGATCCGGTCCGGCTTTCGGCACGCCGCACCTTCGTCGTCGACCCGATCGACGGCACGCGCGGTTTCCTGGAAGGCCAGCGCACCTGGTGCGTCAGCGTCGCCGTCGTCGAGCATGGCCGCACGCTGGCCGGCGTGCTGGAATGCCCGGCGATGGAGGAGACCTATTGGGCGCTGCCCGGCCAGGGTGCTTTCCGCAACGGCAAGCGCATTGCGGTTCGCAAGCTGGCGGAAACGGCCGAGATTTCCGGGCTGAAGCAGTTGACCGACCTGATGCCTGCCGAATGGCAGGCGCGGCTGAAGCGGGCGCCTTACAGCCCTTCGCTCGCCTATCGGCTGGCCATGATCGCCAATGGCGCGCTGGACGCCACTTTCGTCAAGCCGAACGCGCATGACTGGGACATTGCAGCGGCCGACCTCATCCTGCGCGAGGCCGGCGGCCAGCTGCTCGACCAGCATGGCCGCGCTCCACTTTATGCCGGCGAGGTGACTCGTCACGGCGCCCTTGCTGCCGGCAGCGGTGAATTGCTGGCCGTGCTCGCCGGCGTCATCGCCGGTCTGGACACGTGAAAGCGTTTTCCCGGGCGAGATGAATTCATCTCGCCCTAAAGGTTCCAAAGTCGGCGGCTTTGGTCTAGACCTGTGACAAACTCACGATATGTGAAGGACCGACATGGCCGCGGAAGACGGAAAGAAACAGCTTTTGCATCTGGTGTTCGGTGGCGAACTGAAGAAGCTTGGCGGCACCGAATTCCGCGATCTCGACGGGCTCGACATCGTCGGCATCTATCCCGACTATCAATCCGCGCACACGGCGTGGAAAGCCAAGGCGCAAGCCAGCGTGGACAACGCTCACATGCGTTACTTCGTCGTTCATCTGCACCGGCTGCTGGACCCCGACAACAAGGCTGCCGGTTGACTTCGATGGAGCATGACCTGGCGAAAGGGCCAGCAAGCGATGCCGCGCCCACGGGCAGGGGACGCAGCCGCACGACCAAGGCCTTCTGGCGCAAGATTCGCCAACCGCTTGCGCAGTCGCGATTCGTCAAGAACGCCATCGCCAGCCTGTTCGCCCAGTTCGTCCGCTTCGTGCGCCTCACCAATCGCGTCGTCGAGGGATCGGCACGGTTTTCGGGCGGTGCCTATACCGAGTTCGAGCCTGGCATCATCGCCTTGTGGCACGGCCAGCATCTGCTGACGCCTGCCTATTATCCCAAGCGCAAGCCGCTGGTCGCCATGGTTTCGCGCAGCGCCGATGCCGAGCTCAACGCCTTGATGCTGGAAAAATTCGGCATCGAGGCGGTGCGCGGCTCGGGCGGGCGGGAAAATGCCAGGCACCTCGACAAGGGTGGGGCAAAAGCGCTTATCGCCCTGAAAAAGTCGCTCGCCGTCGGCAAGAACGTCGCCATGATCGCAGATATTCCGCACGGCACGCCGCGAGACGCAGGACTTGGTATCGTTCTCCTGGCTCGCCTCTCGGGCCGGCCGCTTGTGCCCGTCGCCATCACCACCAGCCGCCGCAAGGTGCTGGAGAAGAGCTGGGACAAGACCACCATCAACCTGCCGTTCGGCCGTTCGTCGATCGTCATCGGCCAGCCGATCTTCGTGGCGGCCGGCGCCGATGACGCCGAAATGGAGCGCAAGCGCCAGGAAGTGACGACAGCGCTCAATGCCGCGACCGCCGAGGCTTACCGTCTCGTGGATGCTCCGCGATGAGCGGCCGCTGGGCACGGGCCATGCTGTCGGCTTACCGATTCGCGGGTGCGGCAGCCTATCCGCTGGTCGGGCCCTACGTTGCCTGGCGCACCTCGCGCGGCAAGGAAGACCGCTACCGCCGCCGCGAGCGCTATGGCGTCGCCGGCCGCGCGCGCCCCGACGGGCCGGTGATCTGGATCCATGCCGCGAGCGTCGGCGAGACCATAGCCGTCGTGCCGCTGGTCGAAAGCATCCTCGACTACGGCGTCAACATCGTGCTGACGACCGGCACGGTCACCTCGGCGCAGGTCGCCGACGAGCGGCTCGGTGACCGCATCATCCATCAATATGTACCGCTCGACCTCAAGCCGGCGGTCAGCCGGTTCCTCGATCACTGGCAGCCGGATCTGGCAATCATCGCCGAATCCGAGATCTGGCCGATGACCATCCTCGAGCTTGGCGCGCGACGCGTGCCGCAGGTGCTGGTCAATGGCAGGCTGTCCGACCGCTCGTTCAAATCGTGGAAGAAACGCGCCAACATCGCCGAGGCGCTGTTCGAGAACCTGGCTCACGTCGTGGCGCAGTCGGATGTCGATGGCGAGCGGTTTCTCGCGCTCGGCGCGCGGCCGGTGACGGTGTCGGGCAACCTCAAGGTGGACACGTCGCCGCCGCCGGTCGACGAACGGGCGCTGGCGACACTGCGGCGGCAGATAGGCACGCGCCCGACCTGGGCGGCGATCTCGACCCATGACGGCGAGGAAGTGGTCGCGGCTGAAGTCCACGCGACGCTGCACAAGCGCCACCATGGTCTTCTGACGATCGTCGTTCCGCGTCATCCCGATCGCGCCGAGGCGCTTGCGGCGCAGATTTCCGGCATGGGCCTGAAGGTCGCGCGGCGCAGCAAGGGCGACAGGATCACGGCCGACACCGACATATTGCTTGGCGACACGATCGGCGAGATGGGGCTCTATCTCCGGCTGACGGAAATCGCCTTCGTCGGCCGCTCGCTGACCTCCGAGGGTGGCCAGAACCCGCTGGAGCCGGCCATGCTCGACACGGCGGTTCTCGCCGGGCGCAATGTGCAGAATTTTCGCGAGGCCTACCAGCGTCTCCTCGACAGCGGCGGCGCCAAGCTGGTGCGCGATCGCGACATGCTGGCCGGTGCCGTCAACTTCCTCCTGACCAACGAAGTGGCGCGCCACGAGATGATGGCGGCAGGCATTGCGACCGTCGACGAGATGCGCGGTGCGCTGGCGCGTACGCTGAAATCGCTTGAGCCCTACATCCAGCCGCTGGTCGTCAAGTCGCGCCTGAAGGGCGCGAACGGGCGCTAGCGTGGCCTCGGAAGCACCACCATTCTGGTGGGAAGAGCCGGACTGGCGGGTCCTGGCACTGTCGCCGCTGTCGGCCATCTATGCGGCTGCCGCCGGCCGCGGCATGCGGCGGGCCAAGCGTGAGAAGATCGAAGCACCTGTTCTGTGCATCGGCAATTTCACGGTTGGCGGCACCGGCAAGACACCGGTGGCCATCGCGCTCGCCAAGCAGGCCAAGCGCATGCATCTGAAACCAGGCTTCCTGTCGCGCGGCCATGGCGGCTCCTTCGCCGAGCCGCACGTGGTCGATATCGACCACGACAGCGCCCGGCATGTCGGCGACGAACCGCTGCTGCTCGCCGAACACGCGCCGGTGGCGGTGACGCCGAACCGCGCCGCCGGCGCCCGGCTGCTGCTGGAACGGAATGGCTGCGATTTCCTGATCATGGACGATGGCTTCCAGAGCGCCCGCATCCACATCGACTATGCGCTAGTCGTGGTCGATGCGCGCTACGGGATCGGCAACGGCCGCGTCATTCCGGGGGGGCCGCTCAGGGCCAAAATCGTCGACCAGCTGGTTTTCACCAGCGGGTTGTTGAAAATGGGCGAGGGCACTGCCGCCGACAGCGTGGTCCGCCAGGCGGCACGCGCCGGCCGGGCGATCTTCGAGGCCCATACAGAGCCAAGCGGCAAGGCAGGGCTTGCCGGCAAGCGGTTCCTCGCCTTCGCCGGTATCGGCCATCCCGAGAAATTCTTCGACACGGTGCGCGAGGCCGGCGGCGAACTGGCATTGACGCGGCCGTTTCCGGACCATCATTTCTATGCGGAGGACGAACTTGCCGAGCTGGCGGCGACCGCACGCACTGAGGGGCTGGTGCTCATCACCACCGCCAAGGACGCCGCCCGGCTGCGCCACGGCGCCTCACAGGACTTTCTCGACCGGCTCGAGGTGCTGGAGATCGACACGGTCTTCGAACTCGATCACGTTCCCGAGCGCATCATCGACGAGACGCTCGATGCCTGGCGCCAGCGCAAGCTGAAGGGTTAACTGCGCTTACGCAGCTCCGGATGCATCTCGATTTCACGGCGTAGCGAGGCGGTGGCGCTGATATAGGGCTCTTGCCTTGCGACGCTCCAGTACTTCAACTCGTCGAGCGGAATGCTTTCGCCTGTCACCGCGCAGCGCACGAACGCGCCGGGGCTGGTAACCTGGAAGTCGCCATCCAGGTAGCGGATGCGGGCTTCCTTGCCGCCGGGGCCTTCGAAACGGTTCATCATGCGGGGACGCCAGGGTTCATGAGGATTTCATCGCCATAAATTCCCGGCGAGGTCAAGCATGAGACAAGCCTGAGACAATGCTGAACGCTTATTGTGAAGCGGAAAAATGTCGTTGGTGGGCCGCAATGGACGTTTCCTCCACCCGTCTTCCCGCCCTGCTTAGGGAAGTGATGACGCCGCAAGCCGTGCCCTTGGGGCAGGCTGATCCCGTGATGACGGCACTGGTCAAGGCGCTGGTCCAACCGCCGGCGCCGTCTCTGCTCGCGCAGCAGACAGCGCCGGCGCTGTTGATTTTGCCGGCGGCGCCGATGGCCGTCAAATCGCAGCAGATCGCATCCGCTGGCATCGTCGATGCCTATCTTGCCCAGCTTGAGACGGGCGAAGAGGCGGCGTTGGCAACAGTCGTGGCGAGAAAGGCAAAACCCGAAGCCGAAACGCTGCGAGCCTTCTTGCCGCCTTCGACAACCGCCAATGACAATGCCTCCGCCAGGGTTGCGGGGCTGTCATTGCTGTCGCTTATCCCGCCGCAGGCTCCAGTCCCGCGCAACGCTACCGCCCTGGGTACGCCGGCGGGCAGGCACAGGCCGGCCAATCAATCCCATGGTGCGGTGCCGAACCCTGAGCAGTTGCTGGTGAAAATTGGCTTTGTTTCGATAATGGCCGGTTTGCTGGGAGCGGTGATCCTTGGGTTCGTTTTGTTGTTGCTTCGTTGAGCTTCGAATCGGCCGGTTTTCCATATAGGTCCGGAAGGCCTATCGCTCGGCTTCGATAAACGCCTCGATCTTTTCCTGGGCCAGCCCGGCCTCTGCTGCGATGCGGCGGGCGAGGTCGGCGGCGGCGGCACGCGGCCGCCCCATCGGCCGGTCGAGCCAGTAGGATACCGGGTTGAGGGCTGTGCGCTCATCGACGGGAGTGATGCGGCCCGATTGTAATTGATGTCCGGTCAGCGGCGGGCGGGCCAGCGCGATGCCCAGCCCATAGGCGGCGGCGTCGAGCACCAGATTGTAGTCCTCGAAGCGGCGGTCCTGCGGGCGCGGGCGGTAATCCATGCCTTGCGCGGCAAACCAGGCGCGCCAGGCCGACGCGTCGGAATCGTTGATCAGCGGATATTTGAGCAGCCGGGCAGGGTCGCCGCGGCCGATCTCGCGGGCAAGCTCAGGTGACGCGACGGGAAAGACATGTTCCTCGAAAAGTTGCACCGAGATGCGGCCCGGAATGCCGCCGCGTCCACAACGGATCGAGAGGTCGATGCCTTCATCGGCAAGGTCGGCCTGGCGGATGTCGACATCGAGCACGATGCGCAGCTTGGAGGGATTGTTCTCCAGAGTCGCCATGCGCGGCATCAGCCACAGCCCGCTGACGGAGGGGATCGAGGTCAGCCGCACCACCGCCGTGCCACGCGGCTCGACCCAGCGGTCGGAATGGGTCGATATCAGCGCAAAGGCTTCCGCCGTGCGCAGATGCAGCCTGTTGCCTTCGATCGTCAGCGAGACGCCGCGCGCACCACGGTCGAAGACTTTCAATCCCAGCCAGTCCTCGAGCTTGGCGATCTGCCGGCTGACGGCGCCATGGGTGATATTGAGCTTTTCGGCGGCCGCTGAAAAGCTGCCTGTCCGCGCCGCCGCATCGAAGGCGCGCAGCGTTTCGAGCGGCACCATTGTGTCCGAGCTGTGATCCATAGTCACAGGTGATCCTCGATTTCGTCGTTTGTCAACCGGGGTGAAAAGGCGTTTTCTGCCTTTCAGGACCGAAGAAATACGAGGGCGGTGAGATGAGCGAGATAACGGGCACGTTGAATTCGACACAGCGAATGGACACCACGGCAGCCATCGCGGTGGCGCTGACGGTGGTCGGTTGGGCCTCCGCCTTTCCCGCTATCCGAGCCGGTCTCGCCGCCTTCGGCCCACTGGAACTGGGTGCGTTGCGCTTTGCCATCGCCGCTGTGCCGGCGGCGATCTTCCTGGCCGTCAAGCGCCCGGCGCTGCCAAGGCTCGACGAAGTGTGGCGCCTGGTCTTTGGCGGCGCCATCTTCGTCGCGCTCTACACCGTCATGCTCAATTTCGGCGAACTGACCGTCTCGGCCGGTGCCGCCGGCTTCATCATCAATGTCAGCCCGATCTTCACCGCCATCATGGCGATGGCATTGCTGGGCGAGCGCTTCTCAGGCGTGGCCTGGATCGGTACGGTGATTTCCTTCGCCGGCATAGGCATCATCGCCATGGCCGACGGGCATGGCCTGTCGTTCAACACCGGTGCTCTGTTGGTGCTTGGTTCGGCCTTGTGCTCGGCCGTCAACACCATCGTCCAGAAGCCGCTGTTTGCCCGCCATCATCCATTGACCATTTCGGCTTCGAACATGGTGCTCGGCGCACTATGCCTGGCCCCCTTCCTGCCGTCGGCCTTTTCGCAGGCGGCGGTCGCCGACACAGCAGGCCTCGGCGCCGTCATCTTTCTCGGCATCGTGCCCAGCCTCATCGCCTATGCCGCCTGGGCGACCGCGCTGTCGCGTCTGCCGGCGGCACGTGCCTCCAACTTCCTCTATCTGGTCTCGCCGATGTCCGCGCTGATCGGCTTCTTCTGGCTGGGCGAAGTTCCCACTCTGCTCGGCATAATCGGCGGCGCGCTGGCGCTGGGCGGTGTCATCGTGGTGAATTTGAAGAGATGAATATTGCCGACCGTCCGCTTCCCCCATTCGGAACGATCCCTCGATCAAACGCGTTTAGCCGAGGTTTGTTCGACGGAGGTCCGAATGCCGGGTGCAACGACGCACCGACGCATGCAACTGGATGATCTATCCATTTTTTATCGCGAGGCAGGGCCGTTAGAAGCACCTGTCTTGCTCTTGCCGCACGGCTATCCCTGCTCTTCGTTCCAATTCCGCCGACTGATGCCGGCGCTCGCCGACCGCTGGCGGACGATTGCATTCGACTGGCCTGGCTTCGGATACAGCGGCACACCCGATCCGGCCACCTTCGGCTATGATTTCGACGCCTATTGCGACGTGCTTTCCAAGCTTGCGGATAAATTCGGTCTCCAACGCTACGCCTTGTGGCTGCATGATTATGGCTCGCAGATAGGACTCCGGCATGCGATCTCGCACCCGGAGCGGATCAGCGCCCTGATCATCCAGAACGGCGACATCTACGAGGACGTGCTTGGACCCAAATACGCCACGATCAAGGCCTGGTGGACCGACAAGACGCCCGGCAAGCACCGTCCGCTCGAGGCCGCGGTAAGTGAGGACGGGTTCCGGGCCGAGTTCATCGGGGAAGTGGCTGACGACGTCGCCATGCGCGTGCCGCCCGATCTCTGGAGCCTTCACTGGCCACTGATGAACACGCCGGTTCGTCGGCAGATCGCCGTCGGTCTGATGGAGAAGCTGGAAGCCAATCTCACCTGGTTTCCGCGCTACCAGGCTTATTTGCGTGAACACCATCCACCCCCGCTGATCCTTTGGGGGCCAGAGGATGGCTATATGCCCGCGGCATCGGCAAGGGCCTATCATCGCGATCTGCCCGATGCGGAACTGCATCTGATCGAAGGGGCGGGTCATTGGCTGCTCGAGACACATTTCGACGATGCGCTGCCGCTGGTCCGCGATTTCCTGGCTCGTGTTCACGGCTGATCACAACTGGCGTCCGCTATGCCCGGTTTGCTGTCCGCCTGACTGAAGGAGAACCTCATGCCGACCACACCGACCATCGCGCGCATCTGGCGCGGTCGCACCCGCCGCGACATCGCCGACGCCTATGAGCCATACCTGCGTGCCGAGGGTATTCCGCCCCTCGAGAAGACGGCGCTTGGCGTCCAGTTGCTGCGCGAGGACCGTGATGCCGAGACGTGGTTCACAACCATCTCGTATTGGGCCGACATGCAAGCGATGACCGCCTTTACCAAAGGCGAACCGACCAAAGTCCATCATCTGGACCGCGATGCCGAGTTCCTGATCGAGCTGCCGGAGCGGATCGAAATCCATCGGATACTTGTCGATCGTCGGGGACTGCGCTGAGCGCCGATCGGTGGTTCGCAACCTCTTCTTCTTCGCGGTGATGTCGCTGATCTGGGGGCTGACCTGGGCCGCGATCAAGCTCGGTCTCAATGACGCGCCTCCGCGCCTGCTGGCGGCTGCACGCTATTTGCTGACCGCTTTGGCGGCAGGAGCCTGGCTCTTCGGCGAGGCGGTCGGCTGGGCTGAAATCACCGGTGCGATCCTCCTGCTGGCGGCGGCTGCGATCGCGCTACTCAGGCCGCTGGACGAAAATCGCGGGTGACCACATTGTCGGCCGGCCTCCTGACCTGCCGACCTCGAGCGGCGAAGCGATAGGCCCGCAATCCGTCCCCAGCTATCGCCGTCCGAAAAGCCGTTCGATATCCGCCAGCTTGAGTTCGATATAAGTGGGGCGGCCGTGGTTGCAGGTGCCGGAGCCGGGCGTCGCCTCCATCTGCCGCAGCAGCGCGTTCATCTCCTCGGCCTTGAGCAGGCGGCCGGAGCGCACAGAGCCGTGGCACGCCATGGTCGCGGCTATCTTGTCCAGCCGCTCCTTCAGCGTGTCGACCGTGTCGTGGTCGGCGATCTCGTCGGCGAGGTCGCGCACCAATTGCTGGACATTGGCCTCGCCCAGCATCGACGGCGTCTCGCGCACCGCGACAGCGCCGGGGCCAAAGCGCTCGATGCCGAGACCGAAGCGGGCCAGCGTTTCCGAATGCAGCGCAAGCCGCTCGGCATCCTCTTCCGGCAGGTCGATGATTTCGGGCAGAAGTAGCATCTGCGAGGGCACCGGGCGCGAATGCAGCGCATTCTTCAGCGCCTCGTAGACCAGCCGTTCATGCGCCGCATGCTGGTCGACGATGATGAGCGAATCCCTAGTCTGGGCGACGATGTAGTTCTCATGCACCTGGGCGCGCGCCGCGCCCAGCACCGCGCCGAGCAACGTCTCGGCCGCTTCATCCTGCCCTGCGCGTGCATCGGCGCTGGCAAGCGGACCGGCATCGAAAGCCGCTTGCCCGCTTTCTCGCAAGCCGCGCTGCTCGAGGCCCGCACCATCGAAACCCATATCGAGCGGCCGCTGCGGCGATCGGGCAGGATCGAAGCCGGACGGACCCGACGCGCGGTAGGCCGCGTCGTAGCTGCGGTGGCCGTTTGCCGGTCCGCCGTGGCCGTAGGATGCGGCCCCTGGCCGGAACGCCGCCATCATGCCGGCGGCACCCGTGGTGGCGGCGCGGACGCCGGCATCGGCCAGTGCTTGCCTGATTGCGCCGACGATCAGCCCGCGCACAAGGCCGGGATCGCGGAAGCGCACATCGGCCTTGGCTGGGTGGACATTGACGTCGACGATGGCCGGATCGAGCGTCAGGAACAGCACCGTCACCGCATGGCGGTCGCGCGGCAGGACGTCGGCATAGGCGCCGCGTATGGCGCCGGCGATCAGCTTGTCGCGCACTGGGCGGCCGTTCACATAGGCATATTGCTGCAGCGCGTTGGCGCGGGTGAAGGACGGGATCGACACGTGGCCGGTCAGATGCACGCCATCGCGCATCGCGTCGAGGGCAATCGAATTGTCGGGAAAGTCGGCGCCCATCACCTGGGCGACACGACGCAGGCTGCCTTCCGCGCTGTCATCCGCCGCCGGCAATTCCAGTGTCGAGCGGTCCGAGCCGGCCAGCGTGAAGCGCACGGCGGGGAAGGCGATGGCGATGCGCTTGACCACATCGCTGGTGGCCGAGCTTTCGGCGCGCTCGCCCTTCATGAACTTCAATCGGGCCGGCGTTGCGAAGAACAGGTCGCGCACCTCGACCGTGGTGCCGCGATTGGCCGCCGCCGGCCTGACAGGCAGGACGCGGCCACCCTCGATGCCGATCTCGGCGGCGCTGTCACTCGCTGCCGTGCGCGAGCGGATCGAAAGTCGCGACACCGAGCCGATCGACGGCAGCGCTTCGCCGCGGAAGCCCAGCGAGCGAATGTCGTTGATATCCTCGGTGAGCTTGGAGGTGCAGTGACGTGCGATCGCCAGCGCCAGCTCCCGTTCGGGAATGCCGGAGCCGTCATCGGTGACGCGGATCAGGTTCAGCCCGCCGCCCGATGTGACGATCTCGACGCGCGAAGCACCGGCATCGAGCGCATTCTCGACCAGTTCCTTGACCACGCTCGCCGGACGCTCGATGACTTCGCCGGCGGCGATCTGGTTGATCATCGTTTCGGAAAGCTGGCGGATGGGCATGGCGGCACTATAGGCGGATTCGCGTCGCGCGGGAGGGGCAGAATTGCGCCAGCGGTGGATCAGTGGAAAACGACTTATGCCTGCGCCGCCAGCCAGTCGCGCACCTTGCGGGCGTTGTCGCTGAGCTCCCGGTTCTTCGGCCAGACGACATAGAAGGCCTTGCCGGTCTTCAGCACATGATCCGTCACCGGCACCAGCAGGCCCGACGCCAGCAGCCGCTCGGCGAGATGCCGCCAGCCGAGCGCGATGCCTTGGCCTTCCATGACACCCTGAATCACCAGGCCGTAGTCGTTGATGCGCAGGCCGCGCGCGGTATCGCTGAGATTGGCGCCCGCCGACTGGAACCATTCGTCCCAACTGGCCGCCTCGCGATACGGCTCCTCCAGATGGATGAGGCGGTGCGTGGCCAGTTCGGCAGCGGATCTGGGCAGGCCGAACTTTGCCGCATAGCTGGTGCCGGCGACGGGAAATATCTCCTCGTCAGCCAGCGGCAACGAATGATAGTCCGGCCAGTCACGCGGCGCGCCACCGCGCACGCCGAGCGGGATGCCTTCGGCGATGATGTCGAGGTCGCGGTCGGCAGTCTGGATACGCAGGTCGATGCCCGGCAGCTCGTCACGGAACTGCTGCAGGCGCGGCATCATCCAGAACGAACCGAACGCGGTCGAGGCGGCCAGCGTGACATGACCGCCGGTCGCCTGCAGGCGCAGATCCTCCGCCGATTTGCGGATGTGCGAAAGGCCGAGCGAGACGTCGGCATGGAAGCGCTCGCCGGCCTCGGTCAGGAGCACCTGGCGGTGGCGGCGCTGGAACAGCTTGGCGCCGAGCTGTTCTTCCAGTCCGCGCACGGCATAGGAGACGGCGGCCTGCGTCATGCCCAGCTCGCGCCCGGCGGCGGTGAAGCTCGACAGCCGCCCGGCCGCCTCGAAGACGATCAGGCTGCCGGCCGAAGGCAGAAGGTGGCGCAAGCTTCGCATAAGCTGAGCTTATACAAGAGATCAGGATTTTCCAGCGTCACATCACCATTTTGTCGCGCTAGGCTCCTTCATGAGTGGAATGGAGTTGCCATGAACGCACCGGCCCCCGAAGTGACCGAACATGCCAACCGCCGCAGTGGCGGCCGCCTGGGGCGCAAGGCCCTGCGCGGAGCTCCCGTAACGTCGTTCCCGACGCTGGTCCGCCAGATCCCCGTCTACCAGATGGTCCCCGATGAGGCAGTCGAACTGATCCACGAGGAGTCGCTCTTGATCCTCGAAGAGGTGGGCTGCGAGTTCCGCGACGACGAGGCGATCGCACTGTGGAAGGCGGCGGGCGCGGATGTCTCGGAAACCCGTGTGCGGATCGACCGGGCCCTGCTGATGGAACTGGTGTCGAAGGTCCCGTCGGAGTTCACGCTCAATGCGAGGAATCCGCAGCGCACGGTGCGGGTGGGCGGCAACAACACCATCTTCGTGCCGATGTATGGCGCGCCCTATGTTCGCGATCTCGACAACAACAGGCGTTACGGCACGCTCGCCGACCTCAACAATTTCCACAAACTCGCCTACATGGCGCCGGCGCTGCATTCATCGAGTTCGGTCATTTGCGAGCCGATGGAAATCGCGGTACCGAAGCGTCACCTCCACATCATCCATTCCGCGCTTAAGCATTCCGACAAGCCGTTCATGGGCATCGTCACGTCCAAGGAGCGGGCGGAAGACACGATGGCGATGGCAGGCATCGTGTTCGGAGAGGATTACGTCCGCGACAATCCGGTCCTGGTGTCGATCACCAACTGCAATTCGCCGCTGGTGTGGGACGCCACCATGCTGGACGCGATGAAGGTCTATGCGCGAAGCAACCAGCCGCTGATCCTCGCACCCTTTGCACTGTGCGGCGCCTCGACTTCGGCGTCCGCCGTGGGCGCTGTGGCACAGGTCAATGCGGAAGCGCTGGCGGGCGTCGCCTTTACGCAGCTGCTGCGCCCAGGGTCGCCGCAGATCTACGGACAGTTCATGGTCACGGTGGACATGAAGACCGGTGCTCCGATGGGCGGCACGCCCGAGGCGGCGCAGATGATGTATCTGATGGGAGCGCTGGCGCGGAAATACCGGCTGCCGTGGCGCACCTCCGGCTTCCATGTCGGGTCGAAGCTCAACGACGCCCAGGCTGGTTACGAGGCGAACATGCTGATGCATGCCGCCATCCTCGCCGGCGCCAACTACATCTGGCACTCCGCCGGATGGCTCGAGGCCGGCCTGACCTGCGGCTATTCGAAATTCGCCACCGACTGCGAACAGCTCATCGGCTGGTACAAATATGCCGGCGGCCTGCCGTTCGACGATTTCAAGGAAGCCATGGCGGCAATCCGCGAGGTGGGACCGCAGGGCCATTTCCTCGGTACCCAGCACACGCTGGAACATTTCGAATCCGCCTTCTTCATGCCCTCGATCATGGACTTCAATTCGTTCGAACAGTGGAAGGCAGAAGGGGCGAAGGACCACGACACGCGCGGCCGCGAGAAGGCGCGCAACATGCTGGCGGATTACGAGGAGCCGAAGCTCGACGAAGGCATCGCCGATGGCCTGATGGATTTCATCGCGCGGCGCGAGGAGAGGCTGCCGGACAGCGTCAGTTGAGGCGAAGAACCAAGATCAAAGGGAACCAGACGGGAGGAAAAAATGGCATTCTTCAGAAGCAGTGGCGATCGCGTGCCGAGCGCTATCGAGGCAATGGCGGTCGAAGCACGCGCGGGTCGTGTCGACCGGCGCGAGTTCCTGGCGCTGGCAAGCGCCTTCGGCGCATCGACGGCTCTTGCCTATGGCATGATCGGCCTTGCCGTGCCGGATCGGGCCTTGGCCGAAGAGCCGAAGAAAGGCGGAACGCTGCGCGTCTCGATGTCGGTGAAGGGACAGAAGGATCCGCGCACTTACGACTGGGTGGAACTGGCGAACATTTCGCGCTGCTGGCTGGAGCCGCTTGTCCGCTATACCAGGCAATTCACCTTCGAGCCGGTCCTGCTCGAAAGCTGGGATATCAACGACGACGCCACCGAATACGTACTGCATGTGCGCAAGGGCATCACGTGGAACAATGGCGATGCCTTCAACGCCGATGACGTCGCTCACAATCTGACCCGCTGGTGCGAGAAGAATGTCGCCGGCAATTCCATGGCCGCCCGGGTCGGCGCGCTGATCGACGCAAAGACCGGCAAGGCCAGGGATGGCGCGATCACCAAGGTCGACGACAATACGGTCAAGCTGAAGCTAAGCGAACCAGACATTTCACTGATCCCGAATTTCACCGACTATCCGGCGCTCGTCGTCCATCGCAGCTTCGATGCCGAGGGTGCCGATCCGATCAAGAAGCCGATCGGCACGGGACCGTTCGAACTGGTCTCCTACGATGTCGGCCAGAAGGCGGTCGTCAAGCGTCGTGAGAATGGCAAATGGTGGGGTGGAGAGGCGCCGCTCGACACGGTCGAGTTCGTCGACTACGGCACCGATTTCAACGCCACCGTGAACGCGTTCGAATCCGGTGAGATCGACCTCAATTTCGAGTCGCCCGCCGACTTCATCGACATTCTCGACAAGATGGATCTGGTGAAATCGGAGGTGGCGACGGCGACGACGCTGGTTGCCCGCACCAACATCACCCACAAGCCCTATGACGACAAGCGGGTGCGCAACGCCCTGCAAATGGCCGTCGACAACAATGCGGTCCTCGAACTCGGTTATGCCGGGCGAGGCACCCCTGGTGAAAACCACCACGTCGCCCCGATCCATCCGGAATACTATGCGCTGCCCAAGAAGACACGCGACGCCGCCGGCGCCAAGAAGCTGATGGCGGAAGCCGGACAGGCCGACTTCGAGCATGAGCTGATCACCATCGAGGACGATTGGCAGAAGAATACCGGCGACGCCATTGCCGGCCAGTTGCGCGATGCCGGGATCAAGGTGAAGCGCACGGTGCTGCCGGGTTCGACCTTCTGGAACGACTGGACGAAATATCCCTATTCGATGACGATCTGGTACATGCGCCCGCTTGGCGTGCAGGTGCTGGCGCTCGGCTATCGCACCGGCGAGGCCTGGAATGAATCGGCATATTCCAACCCCGATTTTGATGCCAAGCTCAAGCAGGCGCTTTCGCTCATCGACGTGGAGAAACGACGCGAGGTCATGAAGGATGTCGAGCAGATCCTGCAGGATTCGGGCGTCATTATTCAGCCCTTCTGGCAGAAGCTCTACAGCCACATGAGCAAGAAGGTGAAGAACTATGGTGTCCACCAGACATTCGAGATGGACCTTCAGAACGTCTGGCTGGACGGCTGAAA
This sequence comes from Mesorhizobium sp. BR1-1-3, assembly GCF_020165455.1. NCBI lineage: Bacteria > Pseudomonadati > Pseudomonadota > Alphaproteobacteria > Hyphomicrobiales > Phyllobacteriaceae > Mesorhizobium > Mesorhizobium sp. BR1-1-3. The sequence goes on along the minus strand of NZ_JAIUIC010000001.1, from coordinate 636,943 downwards.
CAAGGTGCTGCAGGACTTCATGAGCCGCAAAAAAGCCGATATGCAGGATACGTGGTGTTGATAGGCTCAAGCCGTCAAAAGCCGGAGATTCTGCATGCGACTGACAGTGATCGTTGCCGCCCTTTCGATAGCCCTGCCGGCCGGAGCCGTCGCCGGACCGGCGTCCGACGCGGTGAAGTTCTTCTATGCCCCGGCGGTCAAGTTCGAGGCCGACGAACAATATCGGGACCGGTTCACCGAACCGGTGACGAAACTGTTCGACCTGAACGACCAGGCAACGAAAAAGAACCCGGACCAGGTCGCCTGCATCGATTTCGATCCTGGTCTCGACGCTCAGGATTTCGATCAGAAAACCGTCTCGAAAACGCTGAAACTGTCTGAGAAGCAGGATGGCGACAACGCACAGGTCACGGCATCCTTCAGCCTGTTTCCGGAAGGCGATGATTCCAAACGTGAAATGCTCTGGTCGCTCAAGAAGATCGACGGCAAGTGGAAGATATCGGACATCGCTTCCAAAACCAGCGACTGGACGCTCAGCGCGCTGGAATGCATGGCCGGCCAGACGCCGGAGTGAAGCGATGGCCCACCGCCGGTTCGTGGCACTGTCGGGTGTGTGCCTGCTGGCGGCTCTGAGCGGCGCCGCCGCGCAAGGCTTGTTGGGTGCGCCGCCGGCAAACGCCCCGGCCGACACCCAGCCGAGCGACAGCGCTGCACCGCCCGCAAATGCGCCGGGCGGAGCGGCAGAACCGGCCACGCCGCCGGTTGGATGGTCGCCGGCCGAAGCCGCGCCCGCCGCACCGATCCAGCCGGGCTCGCCGACCGCCGTTGTGCGGCCGTTTTACGATCAGGTCGGGCTGGAGATCGATCCGGCCGAGCGAAGCCATTTCATCGATCCGGCCAAAACCGTGCTCGACAAGAGCGACGCCTTGCGCAAATCCGGGCAGGGCGAGTGCCTCGACCCCAACATGGCGCTCGACAATGCCGATTACGACAAGGCCGAGATCGACAAGAGCCTGAAGACGCTCGAGGCGATCAACGGTGACCAGGCCAAGGTCATCGTCGCCTTCGTCATATCGGGCAACCCGCACCGGCTGGAATGGAAATTCAAGAAGGTCGATGGCGACTGGAAGATCACGGACCTGTTGTCGGTGACCGGCGAATGGGCACTCAGCCAATATCAGTGCGAATGATGGGCGAGCTCAACCCCGCCCGCGATAGGGCGCCACCCCGGTGTCGGGGAGCCAGGCGCCTTCCGGCGGAGCGCCGGTTTGCCAGAACACATCGATCGGAATGCCGCCGCGTGGATACCAATAGCCGCCTATGCGCAACCACAGCGGCTTGGTTGCCGCCACGATGCGGCGGCCGATCATGACGGTGCAGTCTTCATGGAAGGCGCCATGGTTGCGAAACGAGGTCATGAACAGCTTGAGCGACTTCGATTCCACCAGAGCCGCATCGGGTGCGTAGTCGATGACGATATGGGCGAAGTCCGGCTGGCCGGTGACCGGGCACAGCGAGGTGAATTCCGGGCAGGTGAAGCGCACGATCGCCGGCGGCCCGTCGCCGCGCGAAAACGGTACGGTCTCCAGGACCGCTGCTTCGGGGCTTTGTGGCGTCTCGACGTGCGCACCGAGCTGGGTGAGAGTTTTGGTGTCGATCATGGGCCCAATCCTTGTCGCATGCGCCCGGAGTGCGTGCGGGACGACATGCTTGAAAACGAATTTTGCCGCTCATTAGCACAATTTGAAACCGCAGGAAGACGATGACCTCCAACGATCCGCTTCTCCAGCCCTACCAGCTCAAACATCTGACGCTGAAGAACCGGGTCATGTCGACCAGCCATGAGCCGGCCTATTCCGAGGACGGCATGCCGAAACAGCGATACCGGCTCTACCATGCCGAGAAGGCCAAGGGCGGTATGGCGCTGACCATGACCGCCGGCTCGGCGATCGTCTCGCGCGACAGCCCGGCCGCTTTCGGCAATCTGCATGTCTATGACGACAGGATCGTGCCGTGGCTGGCCGAGCTCGCCGATGCCTGCCACGAGCACGACTGCAAGGTGATGATCCAGATCACCCATCTCGGGCGCCGCACCGGCTGGAACAAGGCCGACTGGCTGCCGGTGCTCTCGGCCTCGCCGGTGCGTGAGCCGGCGCATCGCGCATTCCCGAAAACCATCGAGGACTGGGACATCGAGCGCATCGTCGCCGACTATGCTTCGGCCGCCCAGCGCTGTCAGGCCGCCGGCCTGGACGGCATCGAGTTCGAATCCTACGGCCATCTGATGGACGGCTTCTGGTCGCCGGCCACCAACCATCGCGACGACGAATTCGGCGGCTCGCTCGACAACCGCCTGCGCTTCACCAACATGGTGCTTGATGCCGTGCGTGCGTCGGTCGGCGAGAAATTCGTCGTCGGCATCCGCATGGTCGCTGACGAAGATTTCGAAAAAGGCCTGTCCAAACAGGAGGGCATCGAGATCGCCAGGCGGCTGGCCAATTCCGGCAAGGTCGATTTCCTCAACATCATCCGCGGCTCGATCGAAAGCGATGCGGCGCTGACCAAGGTCATACCGGTGGCCGGCATGCGCTCGTCGCCGCATCTCGATTTCGCCGGAGAGGTGAGGGCGGCGACGAAATTCCCGACCTTCCACGCGGCGCGCATATCCGACGTGGCCACCGCACGCCACGCCATTGCCACCGGCAAGCTCGACATGGTCGGCATGACCCGCGCCCATATCGCCGATCCGCACATCATCAAAAAGGTGATGGAGGGCCGCGAGCATGAGATCCGCCCGTGCGTGGGCGCCACCTATTGTCTCGACCGCATTTATGAGGGCGGCGAAGCGCTTTGCGTCCACAATGCCGCGACTGGCCGCGAGGCCGAAATCCCGCATATCATCGTCAAGACCGAAGGACCGAAGCAGAAAATCGTGGTCATCGGAGCCGGCGCCGGCGGGCTGGAGGTTGCGCGGGTCGCAGCCGAGCGCGGCCACAAGGTGACGGTGCTTGAAGCATCGAGCCAGGCCGGCGGCCAAATTCGACTGGCGACGCAGAATCCGCGCCGCAAGGAGCTGATCGGCATCATCGACTGGCGGCTGGCTGAACTCGCCCGGCTCGGCGTCGAGATCCGCTACGACACCTGGGCGGAGAAGGACGATGTTCTGGCGCTGTCACCCGACGTGGTGGTGGTCGCCACCGGCGGCCTGCCGCAGAACCCGCCGCTGACGGGCGGCGACAATCTTGTCACCTCAAGCTGGGACATCATGGCCGGCAGCGTCAAGCCGGCCGAAAATGTACTGCTCTATGACGACAATGGCGGCCATCAGGGCATGGGCGCCGCCGAACTGATCGCCAATGCCGGCTCGAAACTCGAACTTGTCTCGCCCGAACGTTTCTTTGCCCCGGAAATGGGCGGCATGAACCATGTGCCGTACATGCGCGCCTTTCAGGAAAAGGGCGTCACCATCACCATCAACACGCGGCTGCGTTCGGTGCGCCGCGAGGGCAACCAACTGGTCGCCGAACTGGCATCGGATTTCGCCGATGGCTGGCGCGGCGAGCGCAGGGTCGACCAGGTGGTGGTCGAGCACGGTACGTTGCCGCTCGATGATCTCTATCTCTCGCTGAAGCCGCTGTCGAAGAATGTCGGTGCGGTCGACTACGAACGGCTGGTGAGCGGTGGCGACATCTTCCCCAAGCGCAATCCAGAAGGCGGCTTTGTACTGTTCCGCATCGGCGACGCGGTCGCCTCGCGCAACATCCATGCCGCCATCTACGACGGCATCAGGTTCGGCTTGCGGATCTGAAATTGGGCGTTGCGAGGATCGGTGGCGCGCGGCCGGACCTGCGTACGAGAGCCCATGTACTTCGGTCTGGCCGCGCGCTCGCACGTCATTGGCTCGTCGCCAGACAACGCACGATTCTGTGAGGGTGTGCCGCGTGGCGGCGTTCAAAACATTCTGGCGGTGGCCATGCACAGCACTGTCAGCACCAACAGCCCCCCGGCGATGCGCTCGCCTCTTGTCATCTTCGCGCGCAACTGCCTTTCCGTTGCCGCATCAGCACCGGCAAGCTGCCTGCTGGTTGAGCCTACCAGCGCGCCTTGCACGCCGGCGGCGATCAGGGCCGTCACGATGCCCAGCGCCAGCACCTTCTCCATCGAGCCGAAAACACCCTCGTGAAAGAAATACCAGAGCAGTATGCCGGTCAGGAAAACCAGGCCGGCAGCGCCCATTTGCGGCCGGAAGAACCGTTCCGCCCGGATGTCCGGGTCACGGCCGACCGCGATGGTCGTGCCCGCCCAGAATACGCCTGCCATGACATGAAGACCGATAACGACGATGTAGACATATTGCATGACCGGATTTCCTCTTTAGCCCGCCATCTCTAGATGATTAGATATCGAACGGTTAGATGTCAATATATAAGTCGTGCCAGTTCCATCCGTGCATGACACCGTCTAGGGTCCTGCAATGACACCCTTTGACCGCCCGCCAGTCGGCATGAATCTCGGACGAACCGCCAAGCTGGTTGCCCAGGCCTTCGATGCTGCCCTGGTCGAGGCTGGAGGTACATTGCCGATCTGGCTCACGCTGCTATCGGTCAAGTCGAGCAACCTTGCCAACCAGCGCGAGCTTGCCGGCATGATCGGTATCCAGGGCGCGACGCTGACCCATCATCTCAACGCCATGGAGGCGCAGGGCCTGCTGATGCGCCGCCGCGACCCCGTCAACCGCCGGGTTCATCTGGTCGAATTGACCGAGGCCGGAGAAGCGATGTTCGAGACACTGCGAAAGGCCGCGCTCGTCTTCGACAAGCGGCTGCGAGTGGGATTGACCGACGAGCGTCTGGCGGAGTTCGCGCAGGTGCTGGCTGTGTTGCGGGGCAATGTCGGGGGATAGAACCCGACGGACCAAGAATTTCCTTGGACTGGACTTCCCTCATCACATTTGTAACGTTCCATTGTCCGGCTGATCCTGGTGGGGAGAGGTCAGGCTCAACTCTTCTGCAAAATCTGTGCAAGAATACCGAAGCCGCTGGCTTCGGCAGCGAGAAGTCGCCGGAAAACCTAACAACGTTCGGGGGGACAAGTTGACCAAAGAAGATCTGTTCGTTCCGCGCCAGACCAACACGGCGCTTTACATCCAGCTATACGAGGCTGGATATCCGCTTGCCGATATCGCCCGGGTGCAGAAGGCGTATCGTGTGTGTTGCGCGATGTTCAACGGCCGTTATCGCAAGACGGGACGGCCTTTCATCTGCCATGCGGTGGGAGCTGCGTCGTCGGTCGCGCATTTCGACAAAAGCGTCGATCTTGTCCTCGCTGCTATGTTTCACGCCGCCTATGACGGAGGCCAGTATCCGGACGGCAAATCCAGCAGGCGAACCGATGCTCACCGCAAGTGGCTGGAGCAAAAAATTGGTCCTCGCGTCGAGGGTCTTGTCGCTCGCGTGGTCGGACTGAAATTCGACACGGGAGATCCCGAGCGCATTGTGGACAAAGGTGTGCCGACCGGCGACGAGGACATTCTGTTCCTGGCGCTTGCCCATGAGGTCGATGACCTGGCGGACGGCGGACTGGCGTTTGCGCCCAAATACGGCCAGTCGATTCGTTCGAGGGTTGCTGCCTGCGCCACTCTGGCCAGGAATCTGGGCCGCGAAAATCTTGCCGCCATCATCGAAGGTTACGGCGCCCGCTACGAGACGATGGCGTGGGCTGCTCCCCTCCAGGAGACGAAGCTGGTGGGCTTTCAGATGACGCCTAATTTGCGCACATACATCAAATTGCGTCGGCACAAGCTGCGCGGGGAGTCGATCGAGGTGCTTTGACGCCTTGCCGGCCATGCGACAGCATCGGGTACCGATGCACATCCGCTGAAGAACTTGCCGTCCTCACCGGTTCAGTCGTCGTAGCCCTGGATTGCCCCAAAGGCGTAACGGCGCAGCTTCAGCGCGGCGATCAAATTGGTCAGCTTCGTCTTGCCGTCGAAGCCGTCCTGAAACATCTCGTCATGCATCAGCAGGATCAGCTTGCCGGGCTTGACGAAGCGGCCATAGCCGAACAGATGATCGATCTCGCTGACCAGATGGTCGACGCTCTGCACCGGCTCGCCGTTGTCCTTGTGCACCCATTCATGGTCCCAGCCGTAGAGATAAAAGCCTGAGGCCGCGACAAATTCGTAGTCGGGCTCTTCATGCCCCTCCTGGGCGAGGCCAAGCGAAGTGTCGTTCTTCGACATGGAGGGCAGCCTGAACACGTCGCGCCCCGGCAGCCTTGCATGCACCACGGGCTTCAAGCCGAGCACCGCGTTTGCCCGTACCATGTCGGCGACGACACCCTCGGTGTCGCCGTAGAAATGCCGGTAGTGATTGTAGGCATGGCTGTAGCTGTGGTTGCCGAGCGTCACCAGAGGAAGCTGCTTGGCGCGCTGGACGAGCGCTCTGTTGGCAGCGCTCGCCTGTGCGTGCATGCCGACCATGAATAGGGTTGCAGGAACCTGCTCGGCCTCCAGCACGTCGAGGATGTTGCTTGTGCCGTTCAGCGGCCCATCGTCGAAGGTAAGATAGATGGTGCGATCGGCGCCCTGGGCGGGGGCCGCAAAGATCAGCAGTGCCGCAAGGGCAAACCGAAACGGTGTCATCAGCCCCGATATCCCTGTTGCGATCACGACAAGGCGGCCATCTTCACACGCGGTTGTCAAGGCAGCCCGGCCGTACCTATGCCAGGCTTCCTTGCAGCACCGTCAGCTTCGCCTTCTTCGGCATGCGGGCGGTCAGCCACTCCAGCGCCTTGTCGTGCGGCATCGGGAAGGCGATGGAGTAGCCCTGCACCTGGTCGCAGCCGATCGCCATCAGCGAATCGAGCTCGGCCTCGGTTTCGGCACCCTCTGCGACGATCGAGATGCCGAGGCCACGCGCCAGCTCGGTGATGGCGCGCACGATCTTCGAGTTGTCGCCATTCTCATGGATGTTCTGAACGAAGCGGCGATCGATCTTCAGCCGGTCGATCTCGTTCGGGTTGACATGGCTGAGCGAAGCATAGCCGGTGCCGAAATCATCGAGTTCGAGATGGACGCCGGCTGCCCTGATGTGGCGCAGCTTGGCGGCGATGCCTGTCTTTTCGTCGTCGAGGATGACGGATTCGACGATTTCCAGCGACAGTTTTTGCGGCGGCAGCCCAGCCTTTTCCAGCGTCTCGAACAAGAACGCATCGAAATCGTGCTCGCGCAGCTCGGTGCCGGAAACATTGACGGCAAGCCGTCCGAAGGCAATGCCGGCGCGATTCCATTTGGCCGCCTCGTTGATCGCCTTGGTGATGACGATGCGGCCGATCTCGGGCATGAAGCCGCATTTCTCGGCGACCGGGATGAATTCGCCGGGCGGGATCATGCCGCGCTCCGCATGGTTCCAGCGCACCAGCGCCTCGATGCCGCTGATCGTGCCGTTGGTCAGCGAGACCTGCGGCTGGAAATAGACCTGGAACGCCCGCTCCGCGATGGCGACCTTGATGTCGTGCTCGAGCTGCTTGCGATAATCGAGTTCGCGGCGCAGTTCCTCGGAGAAGAAGGAGAAGTTGCCACCGCCAAGCTTCTTGGCGGAATAAAGCGCCAGGTCGGCATGGACCAGCAAATCCCCAGCATTGTCGGCGTCGATCGGATAGACCGCGATGCCGGCGCTGGCGCCTGGGAGAATGGTCGTGCCCTGGAAGACGATCGGCTCGTTGATGTGCGCCAAGATGCGCCGCGCCAGCATGTTGATGTCTTCGGTGCCGCCGGCGCCGCCGAGGATCATGACGAACTCGTCGCCGCCCAGGCGCACGCACAGATCCGACGCCCGGCAGGAATCGCGCATGCGCTGTGCCGTGACGACCAGCACATAGTCGCCGGCGGCGTGGCCGAGCGTATCGTTGATCTGCTTGAACCGATCGAGATCGAGCTGGACGACGGCAAGGCGTTCGCGACGCCGGTGCGTGCCCTTGATCAGCGTGTCGAAATGATCGGTCAGGAACGTGCGGTTGTGCAGGCCGGTGAGGCCGTCATGAACCGCGATGAAGGCCATGGAATTGCGCGCGTCGATCAGTTCATGCGTCTTGCGCAGGATGGCGTTCGACATCGGCCTGAAGATGAAGAGCGCCACCAGTATGATGACGCCAATTGTGGCGTAGAACAGCGTGCGATGGAGAGCGAGCAGCTTCTCGGAGCGGTCGTCGGCGTCGGCAGTGATGCGCTGGCCGAGCGCGGCATAACCCGACAAGGTCGCATTGGCGACTGAGGCGTCGAGATTGACGCGTTCGCCGCCGCCCTTGTAGCCGCCATTGCCGCTGAATTGCGATTCATAGGCAGAGATCAGGCGGTCGCCATTGGCGATCAGCCCGACGGAGAAATAGTCGAGGTGGAAGGGCTTGGCGAAGAGGACGCTTTCGATCGACTTCGGGTCGAGCTTGGCCGGCGATTGCGGATCGGCTCCTGTCTGATCGAGCAGCAGGTCGTAGTTGGTCTCGAACTCCGCCGTTGCCTGCTTGAGCGCGCTGACCAGCGCCGGTTGCTTGTCGCGTGAACCGGCACCCGTTGCACTGGCAAGGAAGACGATGCGCTGCGACAGCGTCTTTTGTGTGCTGACGATGTCGAGCAAGGTGTGATTGTGCTGTTGGGTGGCCATCATCTGCTGCAGCAGGATGAAGGAGGCGATCACCATGGCCGCAATGATCAGCAGGGCTAGCCAATAGCCAGCCTTGATCAGCAGTATGAGCTTGCCTGAAACGGTTTGCACCGGCTGCTGCGACATTTTCGGGGGCGGCCCTCTCGCCTAAGGATTCTTGCCTAGGGATTCTTGCCTAGGGATTCTTGCCTAGGGATTCTTGTATGAGCACCATTGAACTGCAAACGTTAACAGGACCGGAAATCGACGGCTGTCCGGCAAGGGGCGGCCGTGGAAAGATCGCGGAATGGTTATCGGCTCGTTTAGCACCGTACCGGCATTTGAGCGGTCATCGGCCAGAACCTTTATCGTGGCGTCGTTCCTCGGCCGCGTGATGATCGACATCGGGGCCGCATCGTGCTGCTTGCCACCGATCCGGTCGTTTTTGCGATGGATTTTTCGCGCGGACGAGACGACAGTCGGCCCACATCAAACGAGGCTAGGTCATGACCGCAGCATTCCTCTCCCACATCGACAGCGAGCTCGCGGGGCTCAAATCGGCAGGCCTCTACAAGTCGGAGCGGGTGATCACTTCGACGCAGTCGGCCGAGATCGAGGTCGGCGGCGACAAGGTGTTGAATTTCTGTGCCAACAACTATCTCGGCCTCGCCGATAGCGCCGATTTGCGCAATGCTGCCAAGCAGGCGCTCGACCGCTATGGCTACGGCATGGCATCGGTGCGCTTCATCTGCGGCACGCAGGAAGAGCACAAGCAGCTCGAAGCCACGATATCCTCCTTCCTCGGCATGGAAGACACCATCCTTTACGGCTCCTGCTTCGATGCCAATGGCGGCCTGTTCGAGACGCTGCTGGGCGAGGAAGACGCCATTATTTCGGATGCCTTGAATCATGCCTCGATCATCGATGGTGTGCGGCTGTCGAAGGCCAAACGTTTCCGCTACGCCAACAACGACATGGCCGATCTCGAGGCGCGCCTGAAGGAAGCCCGGGACTGCCGCTTCCGGTTGATCGCCACCGACGGCGTGTTTTCGATGGATGGCATCATCGCCAATCTCAGGGGTGTCTGCGACCTCGCCGAGAAGTATGACGCCATGGTGATGGTCGACGACAGCCATGCCGTCGGCTTCGTCGGTCAGAACGGCCGCGGCTCGGCCGAGCATTGCGGCGTCGAGGGCAGGGTCGACATCATCACCGGGACGCTCGGCAAGGCACTTGGTGGGGCCTCCGGTGGTTACACCTCGGGCAAAGGCCAGGTGGTCGACTGGTTGCGCCAGCGCTCACGGCCGTATCTCTTTTCCAACACGCTGATGCCGGCGATCGCCGGCGCTTCGATCAAGGTGTTCGAGCTGATCAAGGACGGCGATGGGCTGCGCGACAAACTCTACGACAACGCTGCGCGGTTCCGGTCGCAAATGGGCAAGCTCGGCTTCACGCTGGCCGGAGCGGATCATCCGATCATCCCGGTGATGCTGGGCGATGCCAGCCTGGCGCAGGAGATGGCCGCGCGCATGCTGAAGCGCGGCATCTATGTCATCGGCTTCTCCTTCCCGGTGGTGCCAAAGGGGCAGGCGCGCATCCGCACGCAGATGTCGGCGGCGCATTCCAGCGCCGATATCGACCGCGCGGTGGAAGCGTTCGCCGCCGTCGGGCGCGAACTCGGCGTCATTTCCTGACAAGCCGGAATCGAAAAGCGATTCCGGAACAAGAGCTTCAAGGGACAAAAGCATGTCGAACATGATGAAAGCGCTGGTGAAGGCCAAGGCCGAACCAGGCATCTGGATGGAAGAGATGCCGGTGCCGGAAATCGGCCCTAACGACGTGCTGATCAAGATCAAAAAGACGGCGATCTGCGGCACCGACGTGCACATCTACAATTGGGACCAGTGGGCGCAGAAGACGGTGCCGGTGCCGATGGTGACGGGCCATGAATTCGTCGGCACCGTTGCCGATTTCGGCGCAGCGGTCACCGAATACAAGGTCGGCCAGCGCGTGTCGGGCGAGGGCCACATCGTCTGCGGTCATTGCCGCAACTGTCGCGCCGGGCGAGGGCATCTGTGCCGCAACACGCTCGGCGTCGGCGTCAATCGTCCGGGCGCCTTCGGTGAGTATCTGGCTATCCCGCAGCACAATGTCGTGCCGATCCCCGATGATGTGCCGGACGAGATCGCCGCCATCTTCGATCCGTTGGGCAATGCCGTGCACACGGCACTCTCCTTCGATCTGGTCGGCGAGGACGTGCTGGTCACCGGCGCCGGGCCGATCGGCATCATGGGCGCGCTCGTCGCCCAATGCGTCGGCGCGCGAAAAGTGGTCATCACCGACATCAATCCGGTGCGGCTGGCGCTGGCGAAAAAGCTCGGCGTCCAGCATGTCGTCGACGCGTCCAAGGAAAAGCTGCGCGATGTCATGCCGGCACTCGGCATGACCGAGGGTTTTGATGTCGGCCTCGAAATGTCGGGCGCAGCCCCCGCCTTCCGCGACATGATCGACACCATGAATAACGGCGGCAAGATCGCCATTCTGGGCATTGCGCCGACCGGTTTCGAGATCGACTGGAACAAGGTCATCTTCAAGATGCTGCATCTCAAGGGCATCTATGGCCGCGAGATGTTCGAGACCTGGTACAAGATGATCGCGCTGGTGCAGGGGCCGCTGGATGTTTCCGGGCTTATCACGCATCGCATCGGCATCGACGATTTCCAAGCCGGCTTCGATGCAATGCGCAGCGGCAGTTCCGGCAAGGTGGTGATGGATTGGTAGATGCCGCCCTAACGCAGAATTCTGTTTTTCATCAGCCATTTCACGGAGCGGGGCCACGCGTAGTTCGCACCCATGCGAAGATCGGTAAACCCCTCCGAAACATGTTTCCCGGTTTCGGCGTCAAGGATGCGAATGAACATAGTATGTTCTGTTCGGTTGACGCGCGTTACGACGCCAAGCAAGGCAAGCGACGCGCCGTGCTCCTTGGCAATCGGGCCTTCACAACCAGCGCAGTTGCGCAATCCGTGCGGCGCCGCAGCCTGTGTATCCCTCGCCGGCACATCAATTACTGTAAAACGCCCAGACTGGGAGAGCATGTCCTTAGCAACTTGTGCTGATTCCGACAGATAGCGCCTGTCATATTCATCCGGGGGAATTATTCCCGCCCCGGCGCTCTTGTCCTCCAATTCGAAAGGGAACACTTCGATCGACATCGGCTTTGTCTGCTGCGCCTGCGCAAATGTGCAGGTGCCTACAAGCAGCGTCACCAGGACACTTAATGTGCGAATGCTCATCGTATCCTCCTGTCGGTATGATGGGCATTATACGCGGCCTGACAACGCAAATCACGATTAAATCGAAAGCAATGCTATGCTTCGGGAGTTTTCACGCAGTCTCGCTCGAACTCCGTCGTTCAGAGTGATTGGCTTGATCTTAGCTCTTGCTCGGGACCAGACTGGTCTCCAATGCAGCCAGTCCGCTGGTGATCGCCGTGCGCTCTTCAGCGCTGAGCCTTGCCAGCAAATCCCGTTCGAACGCCTTCGCCAGCGGCACCATCTCGCGGTAGGCGGCCAGCCCCGCCTTCGTCAGCGACAGATGCTCGACCCGGCGATCATTCTCATCTGGCGTACGCACAAGCCAACGCCGCCGTTCGAGTTCAGCCACGGCGCGTGAAACCTTGGTCTTGTGCATAGCCGATTGCTCGCCGAGTTCGGTCGCAGTCATCGTTCCATGCTGCCCCAGCCCCGAAAGGGTGCGCCATTCCGGCCGCGTCAGGCCATGGCTGTCCTTGTATATCCTCGAAAATTCGCGGCTGACGGCGTCGGCAAGCCGGTAGAGCCGGTAGGGCAGGAAGTTTTCCAGATTGAGAATTTCAGCCGCGTCGGACGCTTCGCTCCTGATCGCCATTTTTCAAAGCCGCCATTGATGGTTACATTTTCGATGGTTACAAATGAAACCAGTTTGGTCAATTGAGATCCATTCCGGGAGGAAGCAATGGCCTTTTCCTACATGTCGGGTTTCGGCAACGATTTTGAGACCGAGACGCTGCCCGGCTCGTTGCCGCAGGGACGGAATTCGCCGCAGCGGCCGGCCTACGGCCTCTATGCCGAGCAGCTTTCAGGCTCGCCCTTCACCGCGCCGCGCGGCACCAATGAGCGGTCCTGGCTCTACCGCATCCGGCCGAGCGTCAAGCACACCGGCCGCTTCAAGGCGGCGAGCTATCCCTTGTGGAAGAGTGCGCCCAATGTCGGCGATCATGAACTGGCGCTCGGCCAGTATCGCTGGAACCCGGTGCCGATGCCGAAGGAGCCGACCGATTTCATCGCCGGTATGCGCAGCATCACAACCGCTGGCGACGTGCTCGGGCAGACCGGCATGGCAGCCCACGTCTATGTCGCCAACATGTCGATGGCCGACGACCATTTCTTCAACGCCGATGGCGAGTTGCTGGTCGTGCCGCAAGTCGGCGCCTTGCGCTTCGTCACCGAAATGGGCGTCATTGAACTGCGGCCCGGCGAGATCGCGGTGTTGCCACGCGGTCTGGTCTTCAAGGTCGAGCTGGTCGACGCCGAAGTGCGCGGCTACGTCTGTGAGAACTACGGCGCCAAGTTGACGCTGCCCGATCGCGGCCCGATCGGAGCCAATTGCCTGGCCAACCCACGCGATTTCAAGACGCCTGGCGCATGGTTCGAGGAGAAGGAAACGCCGTGCCGGCTGATCGTGAAATGGTGCGGCAATTTCCATGTCACCGAGATCGGCCATTCGCCGCTCGATGTCGTTGCCTGGCACGGCAACTATGCGCCCTACAAATATGATCTGGCGACCTTTTCACCGGTCGGAGCGCTTTTGTTCGACCATCCCGATCCGTCGATCTTCACCGTGTTAACGGCACCAAGCGGCGAGGAGGGCACGGCCAACATCGACTTCGTCATCTTCCCGCCGCGCTGGCTGGTGGCCGAAGATACCTTCCGGCCGCCCTGGTACCACCGCAACATCATGAGCGAGTTCATGGGCCTGATCCACGGCCAGTACGACGCCAAGGAAGAAGGTTTCGTGCCCGGCGGCATCAGCCTGCACAATCTGATGCTGGCCCATGGGCCGGATGCGCCTGGCTTCGAAAAGGCCTCGCGCGCGGAGCTGAAACCGGTCAAGCTCGACAACACCATGGCCTTCATGTTCGAGACCCGATTTCCGCAGATGCTGACCCGCTACGGCGCCGAGCTCGAAACCCGGCAGGACAACTACATCGACTGCTGGGCCGACCTGAAGAAGCGTTTCAACGGCACGCCCGAGGGCGACTGGTCTTGAGCACCGAGCCAATGCCGGATCGGCTGGTGCTTTTGGGCTCGAAGGGTGGCCCGGCATTGCGGCCGGGTGGTCCATGGCCGAGTTCGTCGCTGCTGCAGATCGGCGGCAGCAGCATCGTCGTCGACTGCGGCCTTGGCGTGACGCGTGGTCTGGTCGATGCCGGCATCAGCCTGAAGTCGCTCGACCTGATCTTCATCACGCATCTGCATTCCGACCATGTGCTGGAACTGGGGCCGCTGATCCACACCGCCTGGACGGCGGGCCTCGCGACGCCCGTCCGCGTGTTCGGTCCGCCCGGCACCGGTCATTACTGGCGGCGCTTTTGCCAGGCGATGGAGTTCGACATCGAGATCCGCATCGTCGACGAAGGCCGGCCGGATATTCGCGATCTGGTGTCGATCGGCGAATTCGGCGAAGGCCAGGTGGTCGCGCAGGGCGGCTTGACGGTTTCGGCGCTGCGCGTCGAGCATCCGCCGGTGACCGACTGTTTTGCGCTGCGCTTCGAGCATGGCGGGAAAAGCGTGGTGTTCTCCGGCGACACGGCCTTCTTTCCACCGCTCGCCGATTTTGCCCGAGGCGCCGACATCCTCGTCCACGAAGCCATGCTGGAAGAAGGCATCGAGCGACTGGTGGCCAGGACCGGCAATGGTGCGCGGCTCAGAGAGCATCTGCTCGCCAGCCACAGCTTTGCCGAAGAAGCCGGCAGCATCGCAAGCGATGCCGGCGTGAAGAGATTGGTGCTCAACCACCTCATCCCGGCCGACGATTCTTTGATAGGCGAGGCCGACTGGACTGCCGCTGTCAGGAAAACTTGGAACGGCGACTTGACGATCGCCCGCGACGGTCTTGTTGTGGGCTTAAGCAGCGCCAAAGCTGCAGCAGGAGAGGAAACCGCATGAAGCTTGCCACATTGAAGGACGGGGCGCGCGACGGAAAACTCGTCGTCGTCTCGCGCGACCTGACACGCTTCACCGACGCCTCGTTCCTGGTTCGCACGCTGCAGGCGGCGCTCGACGACTGGCGGCGCATCGCCCCGCATCTCGCGACAATAGCGGAATCGCTTGAGAACAATGCGATGCCGGCGGAGCGCTTCCACGAACATGACGCCCATTCGCCGCTGCCGCGTGCCTATCAATGGGCCGATGGCTCGGCTTACGTGAACCATGTCGAGCTGGTGCGCAAAGCGCGCGGCGCCGAGATGCCGGCGAGCTTCTGGACCGACCCGCTGATCTACCAGGGCGGCTCGGATTCTTTCATTCCGCCACGTGATCCGATCCGCACGGCTGACGAAGCCTTCGGCATCGACATGGAGGGCGAGGTCGCTGTCATCGTCGACGACGTGCCGATGGGTGCAAGCCTCGAAGAAGCAAAGGCAGCGATCCGACTGGTCATGCTGGTCAACGACGTTACGTTGCGCGCGCTCACCGGACCGGAACTGGCCAAAGGTTTCGGTTTTTTCCAATCAAAGCCGTCCTCGGCGTTTTCACCGGTCGCTGTGACGCCGGACGAACTGGGTGATGCCTGGGACGGCGGCAAGGTCAGCCTGCCGCTGCTTGCCGATCTCAACGGCAAGCCGTTCGGCCGCGCCAATGCCGGTATCGACATGACCTTCGACTTTCCTGCGCTGATCGTTCATGCAGCAAGGACACGGCCATTGGCCGCCGGCACGATCATCGGTTCCGGCACCGTCTCCAACAAGCTCGACGGCGGGCCGGGCAAGCCTGTCTCGGCCGGTGGCGCCGGCTATTCCTGCATCGCCGAACTGCGCATGATCGAAACCATTGTGTCGGGCGAACCCAAAACGCCATTCCTGCGCTTCGGCGACACGGTGCGCATCGAGATGAAGGACAAAACCGGGCATTCGATCTTCGGTGCCATCGAACAGAAGGTCGAGAAATACGAGAGGTGAGGGCATGACGGGGGTCTATCTGCTGGCCGGTGTCTGGGCACTCGCCATACTGGCGGTCTTCATCCAGGCGATCCGGCTGAGCTATCGCATAGAGGCACGCTCGCCCGACCTGACCAACCGCAGCGGCTTTCCGCGCAATGCGATGATGTTCCACACCGTCACCAACATGGACGTCGCGCGGGACGCGGAAACGCAGAGCATGCGTCGGCGTATGAACTGGGTGCTGCTGATCGTTCTTGCTGGATTTGTCGTTATGTGGGCGGGCTTGTATCTGTCGCGGTCAACCGGATGACGTGATGAGCCTGCCCGACTACCCGCGCAGCATGGCCGGCAACAATCTCTGGTCGAACGACCGACTCTACCGCGCGGTATTGTCCCTTCAGCCCGGCGAAAGAGGTCAAGCGGCTGGGCTTGGGCGATCAGGCCAATACGACGTCATAGGCTGAAAATTGCCGATCCGCGGAGACCAACGTCAGGCCTTCAATTTGGGTCTGCGCAATAAGCAGGCGGTCGAAGGGATCGCGGTGGTGAAGCGGCAGATGTTCAAGTCTCGCCGCGTGTAGTTCGTTTACGCCGAGAATCGGAATCCCGTTCGATCGCAGGATGTCCACGATGTCGCCTGTGAGCGTCACTTTGCCGAGCGATTTCTTGATGGCGATCTCGGCCACCGAGACGGCGCTGACGATCACATCCTTGCCTGTGAGAAAGATATCGCGATGATGATCCGAAAGACGTGAATCGGCGTTGAGTACCCAAAGCAGAATATGGGTATCGACCAGATATCTGCGGCTCATTTAATATACTCGTCCCATTCGGGACCGAGTTCATCAAAATCATCCGATATCCAAATCTGGCCTTTCAGGGCGCCAAGCAAGCCTTTGCTCCCACCAGCCCGAACGGGAGCGCTCAAGGTTGCGACAACCTCTCCATGTCGGGTCAGATGGATCTCTTCGCCAGCCTGGGCACGTTTCACCAATTCGGAAAGCTGAGCCTTCGCTTTTGCCATGGGGATATTCATAGATGACCTCTTATGACCAGAATTTAGGTCATAACTGGCCGGGCCGCAAGTGAGTTCGATGGCTATTCCGCCGCCTGAACCTTGATCACGCCACGCTTGATCTGGTCCTGCTCGATCGATTCGAACAGCGCGCGGAAATTGCCTTCGCCAAAACCTTCGTCGCCCTTCCTCTGGATGAACTCGAAGAAGATCGGCCCGATCACGGTTTTCGAAAAAATCTGCAGCAGGATCTTGGTCATGCCGCCGTCGACGACGCCTTCGCCGTCGATCAGGATGCCGTGCTTCTTCATCCGCTCGATCGGTTCGTCATGGCCGTTCACGCGGTCATACGACATGTCGTAGTAGGTTTCCGGCGGGCCGGGCATGAACTTCAGCTCGTTGGCCGCGAGCTTGTCTGTGGCCTCGTAGATTTCGTCGGTGCCGACGGCGATGTGCTGGATGCCCTCGCCATTGTACTTCTTCAGATACTCGGCGATCTGGCTGGTCTCGTCCTTGGACTCGTTGAGCGGAATGCGGATCTTGCCGCAGGGCGAGGTGATGGCGCGGCTGACCAGGCCGGTGATCTTGCCGTCGATATCGAAGAAATGGATCTGCTTGAAGCCGAACAGATTGCGGTAGAAATCCCACCATTTGTCCATCTGGCCGCGATAGACATTGTGGGTCAGGTGATCGAGATAGTAGAAGCCGACGCCTTCCGGCCGCGGGTCGCGCGCACCCAGCCACTCAAACTCGGCGTCATAGGCCGAGCCCTTCTTGCCGTAGGTTTCGATGAAATAGAGCAGCGAGCCGCCGATGCCCACGATCGCCGGCACGTCCAGCGCCTTGTCGGCGCCGTCGTAAGGCGTGGCGCCCTTGGCAACCGCGTGGTCGAAAGCATGCTTGGCATCGACCACCCGCCAGGCCATCGAGGCGGCGCAAGGGCCGTGCCTGTCGACGAACTTCATCGCATGCGAGCCGGGTTCGGCATTGACGACATAGTTGATGTCGCCCTGGCGCCAGACGGTGATGTCCTTCGTGCGGTGCTTGGCCACCGCGACATAGCCCATGCGGGTGAACAGTTCAGCCAGCTTTTGCGGCTCCGGATGCGCGAATTCGACGAACTCGAACCCATCGGTGCCGGCCGGGTTGTCCTTGCTGATCCTGGCGGGCGGGGCGTCGTGCGGGAAGGGACCCATAATATTCCTCCGAAAGCTGGCCTGGCCTGAAAAGGCGATTTGACACGATGATAACGCGGAGGAGGCGCACGGTGCTTGCATTCAAACGCTTGAAATGATGATGTCATGCGTGAAGCGTGCATGATGTAAGGGAAAGCCATGGATGAGGCGCGCATTGACCAGTTCGACCGCAAGATAATGGCACTGTTGCAGGGTGATGCGCGGCTGACCAACAACGATCTTT
The DNA here is from genome assembly GCF_020165455.1 of Mesorhizobium sp. BR1-1-3. Taxonomy (NCBI): domain Bacteria; kingdom Pseudomonadati; phylum Pseudomonadota; class Alphaproteobacteria; order Hyphomicrobiales; family Phyllobacteriaceae; genus Mesorhizobium; species Mesorhizobium sp. BR1-1-3. The sequence goes on along the minus strand of NZ_JAIUIC010000001.1, from coordinate 618,669 downwards.
CGGAGCGGGTGAACCTGTCGGCGTCGCAATGCTCGCGCCGCCGGCAGCGGCTGGAGGAGGACGGCTTCATCAGGGGCTATCGCGCCGTTCTCGACCGCGACAAGCTCGGTTTTTCCCTGGTCAACGTCATTTCGGTCACGCTCGCCACCCACAATCGCGACAATGCAAGGCGCTTCGGCGAACTGGTGGCGCGGCTGCCCGAAGTGCAGGAAGCGCACGCGCTGACCGGCGAGATGGACTACATCCTGAAAGTGGTGACGCCGGATCTCAAATCATTGTCGGAATTCGTCAACGGCGTGCTACTGCCGCACGAATCCGTGCAGCACGTGAAGACGGCGATCGTGCTGGAGACGCTGAAGGAAACCGGCGCGCTGCCGATTTAATCTGAGCGGATATCATTGATACGTCGGCAGGCCAGAGGGGGTGTGAAGGATCGCCAGCCTAATGACGGAAGGGCCGTTCAACCCTTCGACTGCTGGATCAGTCCATAGAGATTGGTGCAGCGGGCGCCGGAACGGCAATAGGCGAAGACCGGGCCGTCGAGTTCCTCGAGCGCTTCGGCCTGATCCTCGACATTCTCGGCCGTGATCTGGCCGCTGATCACCGGAATGTAGCGGAAGGCGAGGCCTGCGGCTTCGACCGCTGCCCCGACGGTGTCGGCAGAAGGCTGGCCCGGCTGTTCGTCATCGGGCCGGTTGCAGATGACGCTCTTGAAGCCGGCTTTCTTGATAGCGGCGACGTCTTCGGGCTGGATCTGGCCCGAAACCGAATAGTCCTCGCTGATTTCGCGGTATTCCATGGCAGCATCCTCGCAAACTGGTCAGGTGGCAGTCTTGCCACTCCCCGACATGGGCGGCAATCCGTGCCGAAGGATTTCTCTGCCAAATAGCCATTGCGTGCCAGAAAATCCAACCGGGCCGATGCGGCCCGGCTGGGCAATCCTTCAAACTCAGCTGCCGAGAATAGCACCTTTGATCTGACGGATGTTGTTGTGCATCATGTCGATATAGGTCGCGGCCGGGCCGTCGGGCTGCGACAGCGCGTCCGAATAGAGCGTGCCGCCGACCTTGATGCCGGTTTCGCTGGCGATCTGCTCGATCAGGCGCGGGTTGGTGATGTTCTCGACGAAGATCGCAGCCGCCTTGTCCTGCTTCACCTGATTGACCAGCTTGGCAACGTCTGCGGCGGATGGTTCGGAGTCGGTCGACACCCCTTGCGGGGCGAGGAAGGTCAGGCCGTATGCATGTTCGAAATAGCCGAAGGCGTCGTGCGAGGTGATGACGACGCGCTTGCTCTCCGGGATCGAGGCAATTGCCGCTTTCACTTCACCTTCGACCGCATCAAGCTTCTTGGTGTAGGCGGCGGCATTGGTCTGGTAGCTGACGCAGCCTTCCGAATCGGCCGCGCAGAAAGCCTCAGCGATGTTCTTCACATAGATCCTGGCGTTGGCAATCGACTGGAATGCGTGGGGATCGGTGACCGTCTTGCCGCCGCCAGTGCCGGCACCTTCGGCCGCGTCGGCATCGGCGAATTCAGGCTTGAAATCGATCGGCGTCACGCCCTTGGTCAAGGTGATGATCGAGGCCTTGGTGGCACTGGCATCGACCAGCCGCTGCAGAAAACCTTCGAAATGCAGGCCGTTGACCAGCACGATGTCGGCCTTGGCCATGGCCACCGCATCGGCCGGGCTCGGCTCGTAGACATGGGCATCGCCATCCGGCCCGACGATGGTGGTGACATCGATGCGGTCGCCGCCGACATTTTTGGCGAAATCGGCAATGACGGTGAAGCTGGCGACCACTTTCAGCGGGGCCGCGAAGGCCGACGATGCGCCAAAGGCGGTTAATGTTATAACGCTCATCGCCAGGGCGGCATGGATGGATTTCAGCATAGAGGGGTCTCCTTCTAGGGGCGGGGATCAGGCCGTTCTGTGACGGTGATGGATGATGCGTGCGCGCAGAATGCCGCGCGTGCCAAACAGGATCGAGGCGAAATAGACGACGCCGGCCGACAGGATGATGGCCGGGCCGGATGGCAGCGAGGCGTGATAGGACAAAAGCAGCCCGGCGACGCAGGATGCGAAGCCGATCAGTACGGCCAGCACGCACATCGGCTCGACGCGAACCGTCCAGAAGCGGGCGGCCGCGGCCGGCAGCATCATCAGCCCAACCGATAGAAGCGTGCCGAGCGCCTGGAAGCCGCCGACGAGGTTGAGTACGACAAGGCCGAGGAAGATGAAATGCACCGGGCTGCCGAGCCGGCTGACCGAGCGCAGGAACAGCGGGTCGAGGCATTCGGCGACCAGCGCCCGCCAGAAGATGGCGAGGCTGACCAGCGTCACCGCGACGATGCCGCCGATCAGCGTCAGGGCCTCGTCATTGAGCGCCAGCACGGTGCCGAACAGCACATGCATGAGATCGACGCTGGAACCGCGGATCGACACCATCAGCACGCCGATGGCGAGCGAAATCAGGTAGAAAGCCGCCATCGAGGCGTCTTCGCGCTGGATGGTGAAGCGCGAGACGGCGCCGGCGCCGAGCGCGACGATGACGCCGGCGATCAGGCCGCCGATGGTCATCGGCAGGATTTCCAGCCCATAGAACAGGAAGCCGGCGGCTGCACCGGGCAGGATTGCGTGCGCCATGGCGTCGCCCGACAGGCTCATGCGCCGCAGCATCAGGAAGACGCCGATCGGGCAGGCGCCGAGCGACAGCATCAGCGAACCGATCAACGCCCGCTGCATGAAGGCGAAATCGGCGAAGGGCGCGATGACAAGGCCGTAAAGCATGTCCATCAAGCAGCCCTCGGTCCGACGCCATGTTGGTGATCGTGATCGTGGCCATGGTGATCGTGACCATGAGCGTCCTCGCCCGGCTCGCACCAGGGTGCATTTTCTTCCCAGGCCTCGTGAAAACGGCGGGCGCGCAACAGATTTTCAGGCTTCAGCGTTTCCCGGGTTTCGCCCCAGGCGATCGGCTGGCGGGCCAGAAGCAGCGTTTCGGGGAAATTCTGCCGCACCAGATCCAGATCGTGGACGACGACCATGATGGTGCGTTCCTCGCCATGCCAGTGCTTGATCAGCGCAATGAGGTCGCCGACCGTCTTGGCGTCGACGGCGTTGAAGGGTTCGTCGAGCAGGATGAGGTCGGCGTCCTGCAGCAGGACACGGGCAAACAGCGTGCGCTGCAGTTGGCCGCCCGACAGCGTGTCGATCGGCCGCTTTTCAAAACCGCCGAGGCCCACCGCCATCAGCGCCTTGCTGACGTCATCGCGATCTTCCTTGGTGTAGCGGCCAAGCAGGCCGCGCCGTGGCCACAGGCCGAGCGAAACCAGATCCACCACCCGCGCCGGAAAGGAGCGGTCGAGCTCCGATTGCTGCGGCAGATAGGCCGCGCGAACACCGGGTGCGCGGACAACCTCGCCGGCCATCGGCTTCAGGACGCCGACAATACCTTTCATCAGCGTCGATTTGCCGGAGCCGTTGGCGCCGACCACAGCGGTCAGCGAGCCCTTGCGGATGGTGCCGTCGAGATGATGGATCGCCGGATGGCTGCCGTAGCCAAGCGTCAGGTCGCGGAATGTCAGGCAGGTATTTGTCATTCTGCGATCCGTAGGCGGCGAAATCCGGCTGCTGGCAGCGGCCGATTGGATATGTGATGTTATTACATTAGTCAACAAGCCAATCCGGCGGAATTGCGGCCGCAGGGTCAACTTGCCGTGTGTGCGTATCATATGCCGTTGGCCCAAGGGGATTCGACCTGGCGACCTTGCCCCAAGCCGGTCGCGACTCTAAAGAAGCGCAACCGCCACAGGAAGGAACCATCCAATGAGCATTCGTCGCATCGATGTCGGCCCGCGCATGAGCCAGATCGTCATCCATGGCAATACCGTCTATCTGGCTGGTCAGGTCGGCCAGCCAACCGGCAATGTCGCTTCGCAGACCAGGGACATCCTGGCGGCTGTCGACGAATTGCTGGCCAAGGCTGGCTCCGACAAGACCAAGATCCTGCAGGCGATCATCTGGCTGGCCGACATGAGCACCTTTGCCGAGATGAACGCGGAATGGGACAAGTGGGTGCCGCAGGGCAACACGCCAGCCCGCGCCACCGGCGAAGCAAAGCTCGCCGCCCCGGAATATCTGGTCGAGATTATTATTACCGCTGCGATTTGAGGCGTTGAAGCTGCCAATCTCCCCCCACGTGGGGGGAGATCAGCCTCACCCCTGCGGCCTGAACCTCGCCACCAGCGTGTGGCTCTCGGCCGCGTAGGTGAAGCGCACATGGGTGACCGGGTGCTCGGCGCTCCACGTCCGTCGCTCGACCACCAGGCAGGGCGCACCGGTTTCTATATCGAGTGCAGCCGCGATATGCCTGTCGGCGGCGACAGCGCGAATCCGGTGCTCGGCTTCGCTCCACGGCACGCGGCCAATCAGCCATGGTCCTGGTGCGGTGGCCACGAATTCCTCGTCCGCTGCCTCGGGCACGGCGGTGAGATTGATCAGCCGCTGTTCATGCGCGAACGGCCGCTCGCCGGCGAAATGACCGCACTCCAGCGCCAGCACCGGTCCGGCCACGCCGAGTTCCAGCAGCGCGCGATCCCCGGCGCTGCTGCGCCTTTTGTGTCGGGCGACGCGCTCGTAGCGATAGGGCAGGCCGAGCGCTTCGACCTCGATGCGGATATCGTGGATTTCCAGCACCGCGGCCTGCGACTGCGGCCGGCGCACAAAGCTGCCTGAGCGGCGGCGGCGCTCGATCAGTCCGGCCTTGGCAAGCTGCGACAGCGCCTTGTTCACCGTCATGCGCGAGCAATTGTATTGCACGCTCAACTCATGCTCGAACGGGATGCGATGACCGGGCGCCCAGGTGCCGGACAGGATTTTCTCGCTGATGTCGGAGAGGATGCGCTGGTGCAGCGAGCCGCCGCCTTCCGCCTCCACTGTACCGGCCATGCTCATGCCGAAAGCGCCGTCATCACGGTGCGAAAACGCTCAGCGATGGCCTCTCGCTTCACATGCCTGCCGCCGCTGACCTGTTTGCGGCCATGCACCCAGACGCAGTCGACCTTGCTGCCATTGGCGAAGATCCAGGCGTCGAGGATCGCGTCGCCGGTCTTGCCTGCCAGCGAGAGATTTTTGGGATCGAGCGAGACGAGATCGGCCAATGCGCCGGCGGCGATCGCGGAAGCGCCGGCGCCAAGCGCGACGCTGCCACCGTCGAGTGCGGCGTCGAACAGTGCGCGGCCGGTCGAGCCGCCGGCGACCGCCAGCACGTTGCGGGCGCGGTGGGCGAGACGCTGCGAATATTCGAGCTGGCGCAACTCGTCGGGCAGGCCGATGAGCACATTGGAATCGGAGCCCACGCCATAGCGGCCGCCATGTTCCCTGAACAGCGGCGCGGCAAAAGTGCCGTCACCGAGATTGGCCTCGGTGATCGGGCATAGGCCGGCGATGGCACCGCTTTTGGCCATGGCAACGGTTTCAGCATCGGTCATGTGGGTGGCGTGGATCAGGCACCAGCGCTTGTCGACTTTGGCATTGGCCAGCAGAAATTCGACCGGCCGCGCGCCCGACCAGGCAAGGCAATCCTCGACTTCTTTCACCTGCTCGGCAATGTGGATGTGGATAGGCCCGTCCGGCGCCAGGGCAGTCACGTCAATCAGTTCTTCCGGTGTCGCGGCGCGAAGGCTGTGCGGAGCGACGCCGACAACAGCCTGATTCAACGCGCGAACCGATTCGCGGCATTTCTCAACAAGCCGCGAGAATCGATTCACATCGTTGATGAATCGCCGCTGGCCTTCGTTTGGTGCGGCACCGCCGAAAGACGAGTGCGCATAAAACACCGGCAAAAGCGTCAGGCCGATGCCTGCCTCGCCGGCCGCGGCCGCAATGCGCTCGGCCATCTCGGCGAGGTTGGCGTAGGGTTTTCCGTCGCGGTCGTGATGCAGATAGTGAAATTCGCCGACACGCGAAAACCCGGCCTCCAGCATCTCGACATAGAGTTGTGCGGCAACCGCCTCGACCTGATCGGGCGTCATCGACAGGGCGAAACGGTACATCACCTCGCGCCAGCTCCAGAAACTGTCGGCGGAGGGGCCGCGAAGTTCGGCAAGGCCGGCCATGCCGCGCTGGAAGGCGTGGCTGTGCAAATTGGGCATGCCGGGCAACAGGATCGCGTGACGTTCGTCGCCGGCTGCCGCAGCAGCGCCAGGCTGAACGGCTGTGATGCGTCCCTCGGCCAGGGTAAGCCGCACATTTTCGCGCCAGCCATCGGGAAGGAGCGCCTGTTCCGCAAAGATCGCTGCCACTTTTCTCTCCGGTTCTCTGTGTCTCATGCGATGAAGGCACTTGCAGTGCGTTTCAATATGTATATACATAATCGTCATCGATTGAAACGGAAAAGATGATGGCTGCAAAGAGCAAAAGCCGGGCAGGGGATCTTCGTCTGTGGCGCAATGCGCGGCTGACGACAATGGCCGACGGGTCTGCCGGACTTGGCGTCGTCGAACATGGCGCGGTCGCTGCGCGTGACGGCCGCATTGTTTATGCCGGCCCCGAGTCGGAGCTGCCCCCGACACTTGCCCAGGGCGCCGAGACGGTTGATTGCGAGGGCCGCTGGATCACACCCGGCCTGATCGACTGCCACACCCATCTGGTCCATGCCGGCAACCGCGCCAACGAATTCGAGATGCGGCTGGCCGGCGCCACTTATGAAGAGGTCGCCCGGGCTGGTGGCGGCATAGTCTCCTCGGTCAAGTCGCTGCGCGCCGCCAGCGAGAGCGAACTGGTCACCCAATCACTGCCACGCCTCGATGCGCTGATCGCCGAGGGCGTAACGACCGTGGAGGTAAAATCAGGCTACGGCCTGGACCTCGAAAACGAGAAGAAGTCGCTGCGTGCCGCACGGCGGCTGGGCAACCAGCGGCCGGTGACGATCCGCACGACCTTCCTCGGCGCCCACGCGCTGCCGCCGGAAGCCAAGGGTGACAAGGACGCCTTTATCGATCTGGTCGCCAAGGAAATTCTCCCGGCGGTTGCCGCCGAGGGGCTGGCCGATGCCGTCGACGGTTTCTGCGAGGGCATCGCCTTTTCGCCGGAACAGATGGCGCGCGTCTTCGATGCTGCAAAGGCGGCCGGCCTGCCGGTCAAGCTTCATGCCGACCAACTGTCCAATTTGCATGGCGCCGAACTCGCCGCCCGTTACGGTGCGCTGTCGGCCGACCATCTCGAATACACCGATGAGGCAGGTGCAGCGGCAATGGCCAAGGCCGGAACCGTGGCGACGATCCTGCCCGGCGCCTACTATTTCATTCGCGAAACCAAGAAGCCGCCGATCGGCTTGTTTCGCCAGCACGGCGTCAGGATGGCTGTCGCCACCGACAACAATCCCGGCACTTCGCCGCTGACCTCACTGCTTCTGACCATGAACATGGCCGCGACCCTGTTCGGCCTGACCGTCGATGAATGCATTGCCGGCGTCACCCGGGAGGCGGCCCGCGCGCTTGGTTTGCTGGGAGAAACCGGCACGCTGGAAGCCGGAAAATCCGCCGACCTGGCGATCTGGAACATCGAGCGCCCCGCCGAACTCGTCTACCGCATGGGCTTCAACCCGCTGCATGCCCGCATCTGGAGAGGACAATGACCGAACTGACCCTGAAGCCCGGCAATGCGACGCTGGCCGACTGGCGCGCCATCTATCGTGGCGCCGTGCCCAAGCTGGACGATGCCTGCCGGCCGAAAATCAAGGCGAGCGCCGAGGCCGTCGCTAGGATAGTTGCCAAGGGCGAGCCGGTCTATGGCATCAACACCGGCTTCGGCAAACTGGCCAGCGTCCGCATCCCGGCCGAGGATCTCGAGACCTTGCAGCGCAACATCGTCCTGTCGCACGCCGCCGGCGTCGGCGAGCCGATGCCGGTTGCCGTTTGCCGGCTGATGATGGCGCTGAAGCTCGCCAGCCTGGCGCAGGGCGCGTCGGGTGTGCGGCCGCAAACCATCGAGTTGCTGGAAGCGATGCTGGCCAACGACGTCATCCCGGTGGTGCCGGCGCAAGGTTCGGTCGGCGCCTCCGGCGACCTTGCCCCGCTATCGCACATGACGGCGGTGATGATCGGCGTCGGCGAATGTTTTACCCCACATGGCCGTTTCCCGGCCAAGGTCGCCTTCGTCTCGCATGGCCTGGAGCCGGTGACACTGGGCGCCAAGGAGGGCCTGGCGCTGCTCAACGGCACCCAGTTTTCGACCGCCTATGCGCTGGCCGCCTTGTTCGAGGCCGAAGTGCTCTACCAATCGGCGCTGGTCGCCGGCGCCCTGTCGACCGACGCGGCAAAAGGCTCCGACGCCCCCTTCGATCCGCGCATCCATGTGCTGAGAAAGCACCCCGGGCAGGTCGAGACGGCCGACGCCCTGCGCAATCTGATGGCCGGCAGCGCCATCCGTGAATCGCACCGGGTTGGCGACGAACGCGTGCAGGATCCCTATTGCCTGCGCTGCCAGCCGCAGGTGATGGGCGCGGCACTCACCGTGCTGCGCCAGGCGGCCGACACGCTGGGCACCGAAGCCAACGGCGTCACCGACAATCCGCTGATCTTCGCCGAGGATGACACCGCGCTTTCCGGCGGCAATTTCCACGCCGAGCCGGTGGCCTTCGCCGCCGACATGATCGCGCTCGCCGTCTGCGAGATCGGCTCGCTGTCGGAGCGCCGCATCGCCATGCTTGTCGATCCGGCACTTTCCGGCATGCCGGCCTTCCTGACGCCCAAGCCCGGCCTGAACTCCGGCTTCATGATCCCGCAGGTGACGGCGGCGGCGCTCGTCTCGGAAAACAAGCAGAAAGCCTATCCGGCATCAGTCGACTCGATCCCCACCTCGGCCAACCAGGAGGACCATGTTTCGATGGCCGCGCACGGCGCGCGCCGGCTGATCGGCATGGTCGAGAACGCCACCGCGGTGATCGGCATCGAACTGCTGGCCGCGGCCCAAGGCTGCGATTTCCACGCGCCGCTGGCGTCGAGCGACGCCCTGGAGGCGGTGCGCAGGCTGGTGCGGGCCGAAGTGCCGCATCTCGACAATGACCGCCATTTCCACCCCGATATGGAAAAAGCCATCGCCATGGTGCGCAGCGGTGCGGCCATCGAGGCCGCCGGCGGTGTGGCTCTGCCGTCGATTTCCGGAGCGGTGTGATGGCAAGCGCGCCCTGGCTGACGGTCACGCCCGGCACAGCCCCGTTGCTGGTGTCGATACCACACACCGGCATCGACCTCGCCGGCCTTGAGAATCGGCTGGTCTCACCCTGGCTCGGCCGCCGCGACTGCGATTGGTGGATCGATAATCTCTATGACTTTGCCGCCGGCCTCGGGGCGACGGTGGTGCACACCGCGATCTCCCGCACCGTCATCGACGTCAACCGCGATCCCTCCGGCGCCTCGCTTTACCCCGGCCAGGCGACGACGGGCCTTTGCCCGACCGAGACCTTCGATGGCGATCCGCTCTATCGCGAGGGCGAAGAACCGGGGCCGTCGGAGATCGACGAGCGTCGCGAGGAATTCTTCGTGCCGTACCATGCCGCCTTGCAGGCCGAGATCGGCCGGTTGCGCGGGCTACACGAAAAGATCGTGCTCTATGACTGCCACTCGATCCGTTCAGTGCTGCCGCGCCTGTTTGAAGGCACGCTGCCGGTTTTCAATCTCGGCACCAATGACGGCAGGAGCGCCGATCCGACGCTGCAGGCGATGGTCGGCCAGATCATGGCCGAAACCGGTGAAACCTTTGTCATCAACGGCCGCTTCAAGGGCGGCTGGATCACACGCCATTTCGGCCAGCCGCAACAAGGCGTGCACGCACTGCAGATGGAACTCTCCAACCGCATCTATATGCGCGAGCCCGATGGCAAGGGCACGCCGGACAATTGGCCGGTGCCCTATGACGCCGAGTTCGCAGCACCGATCCGCGCCACCCTGCGGAAAATCCTCGAGACCGCGACATCCTGGGCGCGCGTCTGACATCAGATCCTCTTATGGAGTGACGCCATGAACAATCCTCGCCACAACATCCGCGAAGTCCGCAGCCCGCGCGGCACCGAAATCAGCGCGCGCTCCTGGCTGACGGAAGCGCCGCTGCGCATGCTGATGAACAATCTCGACCCGGATGTTGCTGAAAATCCCAACGAACTGGTCGTCTATGGCGGCATCGGCCGGGCGGCGCGCACCTGGAACGATTTCGACCGCATCGTCGCCTCCTTGAGGACGCTGGCCGATGACGAGACTTTGCTGGTCCAGTCGGGCAAGCCGGTCGGCGTCTTCCGCACCCATCCGGACGCCCCGCGTGTGCTGATCGCCAACTCCAATTTGGTGCCGCACTGGGCGAATTGGGAAAAGTTCAACGAGCTCGATAAGAAGGGCCTGATGATGTACGGCCAGATGACGGCCGGCTCGTGGATCTACATCGGCACGCAAGGCATCGTGCAAGGCACCTACGAGACCTTCGTCGAGGCCGGTCGCCAGCACTATGGCGGCAATCTCAAGGGAAAATGGATCCTGACCGGCGGCCTCGGCGGCATGGGTGGCGCCCAGCCGCTCGCCGCCGTCATGGCCGGCGCCTGCTGTCTCGCCATCGAATGTAACCCGGACTCGATCGATTTTCGCCTGCGCACCCGCTACGTCGACGAGCGCGCCGAGACGCTCGACGAGGCGCTGGAAAAGATCGAACGCTGGACCAAGGCCGGCGAGGCGAAGTCGGTCGGCCTGCTTGGCAATACGGCCGAGATCGTCCCGGAGATGTTCAGGCGTGGCATTCGCCCCGATATGGTTACCGACCAGACCTCGGCGCATGATCCCATCAACGGCTATCTGCCGAAGGGCTGGACGATGGCCGAGTGGCGCGAGAAGCGCGTCAGCGACCCCAAGGCGGTCGAGAAGGCGGCCCGCGCTTCCATGCGCGAACATGTCGAGGCGATGGTGGCGTTCTGGAACGCCGGCGTGCCGACGCTCGACTATGGCAACAACATCCGCCAGGTGGCCAAGGAGGAGGGGTTCGAGAACGCCTTTGCCTTCCCCGGCTTCGTGCCGGCCTATATCCGTCCGCTGTTCTGCCGCGGCATAGGTCCCTTCCGCTGGGCAGCTCTGTCGGGCGATCCGGAAGATATCTACAAGACCGACGCCAAGGTGCGCGAACTGACGCCCGGCAACACCCACCTGCACAACTGGTTGGACATGGCGCGCGAGCGCATCGCCTTCCAGGGTCTGCCGGCGCGCATCTGCTGGGTCGGCCTTGGCGACCGCCACAGGCTCGGCCTTGCCTTCAACGAGATGGTGGCCAAGGGTGAGCTGAAGGCGCCTGTCGTCATCGGTCGTGATCACCTCGATTCCGGCTCGGTCGCTTCGCCGAACCGCGAAACGGAATCGATGAAGGACGGCTCGGACGCGGTATCCGACTGGCCGCTGCTCAACGCATTGCTCAACACGGCGTCCGGTGCCACCTGGGTGTCGCTGCACCATGGCGGCGGCGTCGGCATGGGTTTCTCGCAGCACGCCGGCATGGTCATCGTCGCCGACGGCACGCGCGAAGCCGCCAGGCGCCTGGAGCGGGTGTTGTGGAATGACCCGGCGACCGGTGTCATGCGCCACGCCGATGCCGGCTACGAAATCGCCGTCGAATGCGCCAAGGAGCACCAGCTCAACCTGCCCGGCATTCTCGGGTGAGAAACGTCCGGCCGCAGGCAGGCGAAAAGCCGCGGAATCGGCTTTTCGAGTTTCGAACGCCCGTAACCATAGCGGAGGGCTAGGTATGCGCATCCTGCGGGCAGCCGAATACCGGTCGATGCCGTGGAAGAACGGCGGCGGCGTGACGACGGAAATCGCCGTCTCGCCGCCCGGTGCCGGGCTAAACGATTTCGACTGGCGCGTGTCGATGGCGCGTGTCGAATCGAGCGGTCCGTTCTCGCAATTCGCCGGCATCGATCGCACTCTTGCCGTGCTCGAAGGCGAGGGCATCGTCCTCGAGATTGCCGGCTACCCGCCGAGATCTATAAACAGGACGACCGCCCTGTTTTCTTTCCCGGCCGACGCGCAGACCTCGGCCGCGCTGATCGGCGGACCGATCACCGATCTCAATGTCATGACCCGCCGAAGCCGGATGACGCATTCGGTCGAACGCCTGGTGATTTCGGCCCCCGTGGAAATCCGGACTGAAGCCGGCACAACGCTCATCCTGTGCTTGGACGGCGACATCAGTGTGCCCGCCGCTGAACCGGTTCGCCTCGGGCCGCTTGACACTCTGCTGTCCGGGCCGGTCAGCACCGGCCTGCTTGTCCAACCCGCCCATGAGGCAACGCTGTACGTGATCCGGATCCGCGCCATCGCCGGCAACGATTAACGCTTGTTTCCAAACATGATCGCGGTACCGGCGAAATATAGCGTAAGCTGCTGGCGGCATCACGAAAAAGCCTGAATCCTCTCCGCCGATCTGGCTGGCGGGAAGTGGGGTGCTTGTCTTTGAGTTTTGCTGAGAGACGACGCCCTGTCGTGGTGCGGAAACAAACTTTCGGCAAGTGGGGTTTATGCAACCAATTGCATTTGAACCGGTTTTAGGGCCATTGCCGTGGCGGTGACGCCGCTCAGTGCCCGCTTACGGAATTTTCAATGAATATTCAGACGAATCCTGCCCAAATCGAGAAGACAAGCGCGAGCTTCCCGGCCATCACCGAAGAGCCGATCCGCTCCAATTACCTGCCCGAAGAGCGCCTTCGGCTGCTCGGTGAAAGCCTGGCGAAAGGCGACCTCACAGATCTGTTCGGGCTGACGCCCTTCGATTTTCAGGCCCGTATCCGCGACAGCGCCAAGAAGATTTTGGAAGTCTACCGGTCGACCAATGCGGCGCAGGCGAGGGGCGAGACGATCACGCCGGCGGCACAATGGCTGCTCGACAACAATTACCTGGTCGAAGAGACCATTTTCCAGGTCAAGCGCGACCTGCCGCGCCGCTTCTATCGCCAGCTGCCGACCTTGAAACTGCCTGACGGCGGCAGCGTGCCGCGCGCGCTGGCGCTGGCCTGGACCTATGTCGCGCATTCGGACAGTTCCGTTTCGGCGACGATGTTCAAGTCCATCGTCCAGGGTTTTCAGTCGGTCGAGCCGCTGAAGATCGGCGAACTCTGGGCGCTGCCTTCGCTGTTGCGCTTCGTGCTGATCGAAAATCTGCGCCGGCTGGCGGTCAGGGTCAATCGAACCCGTCAGATGCGTCAGATCGCCAACGATGTGGCCGACAAGGTCCTGGCCACCGACGACAGCGCCGACCGGCAGTCGATCCTGTCCAATTTCAGCGCCCACGCACAGGACACCACCTTCGCCACCCAGCTGCTCTATCGCCTGCGCGATGGCTCGCAGAATGCCGGCAAGGCTCTGGAATGGCTGGAAGGCGAGCTCGAAAAGACCGGCTCCGATGCCGAGGAAATCATCATTTCCGAACATCACACGTTGTCCAGCGGCAATGTGACGACGGGCAACATCATTCGCGGCCTGCGCCTCATCAACGACGTCGATTGGACCGTGTGGTTCGAAGGCGTCAGCCGCATCGACACCGTGCTGCGCGAGCGCACCGATTTCGCCGCGCTCGACTTCTTCTCGCGCGACCAGTACCGGACCGCGATCGAGGAATTGGCGCGCCGCTCGAACCTTTCGGAATATCGCGTCGCCGAGAAGGCCATCGAGCTGGCCGGCCACGCCGCCAGCGATGGCGACGGCGACGTCGTTTTAACCGGGTCCGCCCACACCGATGTCGGCTTCTTTCTCGTCGGCCCACGCCGGCTCGAGCTGGAGAAGGCGATCGGCTATCGACCCACCATCAGCCAGACAGTCAAGCGTGCCTTCCGCAAGACCGGCTGGCTCGGCATCGTCGTACCGGTGTTTGCGCTGACGGCGCTGCTTCTCGTCCTCTCAGGCAACGCGCTTGCCAATCTCGGCCTGTCGGTGCCCTCGATCGTCCTCATGCTGGCGCTTTTTGCCGTGCCGGCCAGCGAGGGCGCGCTCGCCTTCTTCAACACGGTCGTTTCGCTGTTCCTGAAACCGACGCGCCTCGTCGGCTACGATTACCGGCACGGCGTGCCGCCCGAGGCGCGCACGCTGGTGGTGGTGCCGTCGCTGATCGGCTCGCGCGACGATGTCGAGGAAAACATCCGCAATATCGAGGTGCATCATCTCGCCAACACGGCCGATGAAATCCATTTCGCGCTGCTGTCGGACTGGCCGGACTCGAAGACCGAGATCGATGCTGCCGACACCGAAATCCTCGAATTCGCGCGTGCCGAGATCGCTCGCCTCAACGCACGCTATCCCTCCGAAGGCGCGCCGCGCTTCTATATCCTGCACCGGCGCCGGCTCTTCAATGCGGCGCAAGGGTCGTGGATGGGCTGGGAGCGCAAGCGCGGCAAGCTGCATGAACTCGACCTTCTGCTGCGCGGCGACAGCGACACCACGTTCCTGCCGCTCGACGTGCCGCTGCCGGAGAACGTCGTCCACGTGATGACGCTCGATGCCGACACGCGCACCACCCGTGACGCGGTCGCCACCCTCGTAGGCAAGCTCTGCCACCCGCTCAACCGGCCGCATTTCGATGCCAGCAAGCGCGTCGTCACCGCCGGCTACGCGATCCTGCAGCCGCGCATCACCGCGTCGCTGACATCAGGCGACGATGCGTCGTTCTTCCAGCGGGTGTTCTCGGCCAATCGCGGCCTCGACCCTTATGTCTTTGCCGTGTCCGATCTCTATCAGGACGTTTTCGGCGACGGGTCCTTCACCGGCAAGGGCCTCTATCACGTCGACGCCTTCGAGGCCGCCCTGCAGGGCCGCATCGAGGAAAACACCATCCTCAGCCACGATCTGCTGGAAGGCGCGCTGGCGCGCTCGGCGCTGGTCACCGACGTCGAACTGGTCGAGGACTATCCGACCCGCTACTCGGTCGACGCCTCGCGCCACCATCGCTGGGCACGCGGCGACTGGCAGTTGCTCGGCTTCATGCTCGATCCGCGCTCCGGCGTGCCGGCGCTGTCGCGCTGGAAGATGATCGACAATCTGCGCCGCTCGCTGACGCCGATCTTCTGGGTGATGGCGGCGATTGCCGGCTGGACGCTGCTGCCCTTCACGCAGGCCGCGCAATGGCAGGCCCTGCTGATCCTCAGCCTGTTCATGGCGCCGACATTCGACATCGTCAACGCCATCCTGCCCAAGAGCGGCGACCAGACGCCACGCGGCCATTTCTCGGCCCTGGCACGCGACGTCGCCTTCGGCACCGCCATGGTGGCGCTGAAGATCGTCCTGATGGCGCACAACGCCTGGATGATGGGCGATGCCATCGTGCGCACGCTCTATCGGTTGTTCGTCAGCCGCCAGAACCTTTTGGAATGGCGCACCGCCTCGCAGGCGCACAAGGCGGGCGACAACGATGTCGGTTCCTATTACGGCATGATGTATGGCGCCGTGATCATCGGTTTCGTCGGCCTTGCCATTCCGGTGCTGGCCGATTCGACCGGCGCCTTCGTTGCCTTCTTCTTCGCGCTGTTCTGGATTGGCTCGCCCGCCATCGCCAGCTGGATCAGCCGTTCGGCTGAAACCGAGGATCGCTTGCGCATATCGCAGGCCGATATCCATACGTTGCGCACGGTGGCGCGGCGCACATGGCATTATTTCGAAAGCTTCGTGACGGCAGAGCATCACCATCTGCCGCCCGACAATTTCCAGGAAAGCCCGGCGCCGGTGGTGGCGCCTCGTACTTCGCCGACCAATATCGGCGTCTACCTGCTGTCCGTCGTTTCCGCCCGCGACTTCGGATGGATCAGCCTGTCCGACGCCATCACCCGCATCGACGCCACCATGGCCACGATCGAGGGCATGCCGCGTGAGCGCGGTCACCTCTTCAACTGGTACGACACCACGACGCTGAAGCCGCTCTATCCGCTCTACATCTCGGCTGTCGACAGCGGCAATCTCGCCGGCCATCTGGTGGCGGTGGCGGCGGCCTGCGCCGAATGGGCCGAGGCGCCCTCCGTGCACCTCCAGGGCGATTTCGAAGGCATTCTCGACACGGTCACCATCCTCAGCGAAAGCCTCGATGATCTGCCCGACGACCGCCGTCAGTTGCGCCCGCTGCGCCAGCGCCTCGCCGACCGTCTCGACGGCATGCGGCGCGCTGTCGACACCATCAAGGCGCAGCCCGAAATGGCGTCGATCCGCACCATCAACCTGGCCGTGCTGGCCGGCGAGATCCGAAAATTGGCCACCGCCATCCATACCGAGGCGGTGTCGCCCCAAAGCGACGTCATCGTCGACTGGGCGGCAAGGCTGGAAGCCACCTGCGAAGCGCACGTCCATGACGCGCACAGCGACGACAATGCCGTCGAGGCGCTGCGTGCCAAGCTGCTCACCTTACGCGAGCGCACCCGCCGCTATGCCTTCGAGATGGATTTCTCCTTCCTGATGCGGCCGGAGCGCAAGCTGCTGTCGATCGGCTACCGGGTCGAGGAACACCAGCTCGACGAAAGCTGCTACGACCTTCTGGCTTCCGAAGCGCGGCTGACCAGCCTGTTCGCCATCGCCAAGGGCGATCTGCCGACCGAGCACTGGTTCAGGCTTGGCCGGCCGATCGTCGAAATCGGTTTCCAGGGCGCGCTGATGTCCTGGTCCGGCTCGATGTTCGAATATCTGATGCCGCCGCTGGTCATGAAGGAGCCGCAGGGCTCGATCCTCAACCAGACCAGCAAGCTGATCATCAAACGCCAGATCCAGTATGGCCGCCAGAAGAACGTGCCGTGGGGCATTTCGGAGGCCGCCTACAATGCCCGCGACCGCGAACTGACCTACCAATATACCAATTTCGGCGTTCCAGGCCTCGGGCTGAAGCGCGGTCTTGGCCAGAACACGGTGATCGCGCCTTACGCCACCATACTGGCGGCCCAGTTCAATCCGCGTGAAGCCGTGCTGAATCTCGCCCGATTGCGGGAGATCGGGGCGCTCGGCCGCCACGGCTACTACGATGCCGTCGACTTCACGCCGCAGCGCGTGCCGGAAGGCACGGACCATGTCGTCGTCCAGAATTATATGGCCCACCATTCGGGCATGTCGATCGCGGCGGTTGCCGACGCCATCTTCGAAGGTCGCATGCGCGACCGCTTCCACAGCGATCCGGTCATCGAATCGGCCGAACTCTTGCTGCAGGAGAGGGCGCCGCGCGACATCCCGACCGCGACCGTCAGGACCGAGGCCGACGAACGCTCCAAGGACGAGACCGAAGTCGACAGCCCCGACACCCGCATCGTGGTCAATCCGCTGCAGTCGCTGCGGTCGACCAACGTCATGTCGAACGGCCGCTATTCGGTGATGGTCAGCGCGACCGGCTCGGGCTACAGCCGCTGGGGCGATCTCTCCGTCACCCGCTGGCAGCCGGATCCGACCGAGGACCGGCTCGGCTCCTACATCTTCCTGCGTGACGCCGGCACCGGCGACTGGTGGTCGGCTACAGCCGAACCGAAGCGAGCCGCCGAGGAAAAGGCGCAGACCTTGTTCTCCGACGACAAGGCGAGCTTCGTCAAATCGGTGGGCACGTTGCGCTCCGAGGTCGAATGCATCGTCATCTCGGAAGGCAATGGCGAGGGCCGTCGGGTCACGCTCTACAATGACGGTCCGTCCGACCGTCACATCGAAGTGACCTCCTTTGCCGAGCTGGTGCTCGGCCTGGAGGCGTCCGACAACGCGCATCCGGCCTTCTCGAAGATGTTCGTGGAAACCGAAATCTCTGCGAACAACGCGGCGATCTTCGCCACGCGGCGCAAGCGCGAGACCAGCGAGCCCGATATCGCCATGGTGCATTTCGTCACCGATCCGTCCGGATCGGCGCGCGACGCCGAGGCCGAGACCGACAGGCGCGCCTTCATCGGCCGTGGCCGCACCATCGTCGACGCAGCCGCTTTCGACCCGGGCGCCAGGCTGGGCGGCCACTCAGGCTTTACGCTCGATCCCGTCGCCTCGCTGCGCCGCCAGGTGCGCGTGCCGGCCAACAAGAAGATATCGCTGACCTTCTGGACAGTCGTCGGCGCCGGCCGTGCCGAACTGGACGAAGCCATCGCCCGCCTCGACCATCCGGAGAGCTTTGCCCGCCAGGCCATGCTTGCCTGGACGCGCAGCCAGGTGCAGACCCGCCACATGGGCCTCAGCCTGACCGATGCCGCCAATGTGCAGAAGCTGGCGCGCTATCTGATCTATCCGGATCCGTTCCTGCGTCTTCCCGCCGAATCCATCGCCTCGGGGCTGGGCAAGCAGTCGAGCCTGTGGCCGACAAGCATTTCCGGCGATTTCCCGATCTTCCTGGTCAGGATCGGCGATGTCGCCGATCTCGAAATCGTCGCCCAGGCGCTGCGGTTCCAGGAATATATGCGCACCCGCGGCATGATGATCGACTTCGTCGTCGTCAACGAGCAGGCGTCCTCCTATGTCCAGGACCTGCAGCGGGCGGTCGAGACGCTGTGCGAAAACAGCCGTCTGCGCGGCAAGGAGCTCGGGCCGCGCCAGCACATTTTCGCGGTGCGCCGCGATCTTATGGACGAGACCACCTACAAGACGCTGCTCGCCGTCGCCCGCGTCGTCCTGCACACGCGCAACGGCACCATCTTCGACCAGATCGAGCGCGCCGAGGCGGCGGCCCTGCAGGCGCGGGATGCTCTGGCAACGTTGCCGATTCCGCGTGAATTGCCGTCGCCGACACCCACGACGCATACTCCTGCCTCGCAGGCGGTGGCCAATGTCAGCGCCGATGGCAGCGGACTCAGCCAATGGAACGGCTTTGGCGGTTTCGACGGCGACGGACGGCACTATGTCGTGCGCCTGGCCGGGCGGCGCACGACGCCGCAGCCGTGGATCAACGTCGTCTCCAACGCCTCGTTCGGGTTCCACACCTCCGCCGAGGGCGCAGCCTTCACCTGGAGCCGAAACAGCCGCGACTACCAATTGACGCCGTGGTCGAATGATCCGGTCTCGAACCGCCCGGGCGAGGGCCTCTATATCTACGATCAGGCCAGCGGCAAGGCATTCTCGCCGCTCGCCGCCATGGTGCGCGATCCCTCGATGACCTACGAGGCCTGGCACGGCCAGGGTTTCTCGACCTTCCGCTCGAAGCGCGGACCGTTGTCGATGGACCTTACCCATGTCGTCGATCCGGTCGATTCCCTGAAAATCTCGCGGCTGCGCATCCAGAATTCCGGCTCGGTGCCGGCGCGGCTGCGTGTCTATGCCTATGCCGAATGGGTGCTCGGCGGGCATCGGTCGCGCACTGCGGCAACCATCGTCCCGTCGCGGGATGCCGCCAGTGGGGCGCTGCTCGCACAAAACCCCTACGGGCTGGATTTCGGCGAGCGGGTTGCGTTCCTGGCGGCCGACGGCGGCGTCCATTCGGTGACGACAGACCGATCGGAGTTCCTGGGCCGGGATGGCTCCAGCGAGCTGCCGCAGGCGGTGCTGAGCGGTGCGGCGCTGTCTGGCCGTGTCGAGGCCGGCGACGATCCGTGCGCGGCGATTGCCCGCGACGTCGAGATCCCGGCAGGCGGCGACGTGACGCTGCTCTGGCTGCTCGGCGACGCCGAGTCGGTCGAGGAGGCGAGCGCGCTGGTGCAGGAGCATCGGGCCAAGGACTTCGACCAGCGATTGGCCGACAATGAGCGCGAATGGCGCGGCTTCCTCGACACCATCCAGGTCGAGACGCCCGACAAGGCGCTCGACGCCATGGTCAACCACTGGCTTCCCTATCAAAGCCTGGCCTGCCGCATCCGCGCCCGCTCGGCCTTCTATCAGGCCAGCGGCGCCTTCGGCTTCCGCGACCAGTTGCAGGATACGCTGGCGCTGCTGGCGCATGACCCGCAGTTGGCGCGCGACCAGATCCTCAACGCGGCGCGGCGGCAGTTCCCCGAAGGCGACGTGCAGCACTGGTGGCTGCCGCGCACGGGTGCTGGCGTACGCACGTTGATCTCCGACGACGTGGTCTGGCTTGCCCACGCTACGGCGCGCTATTTGCTGGTCACTGGCGATGCCTCCATCCTCAAGGAGCAATTGGCCTTCATCGATGGACAGCCGCTGGGCGAGGGCGAGCACGATGCCTTCTTCACCCCGGAAATCTCGAAGAAGACAGCGACGCTCTACGACCATTGCGCGCGTGCGCTCGATCTCGCCATCAAGCGCAGCAGCCCCGCGGGCCTGCCGCTGATCCTCGGCGGCGACTGGAACGACGGCATGAACCGCGTCGGCGAGCACGGCAGGGGCGAGAGCGTCTGGCTCGGCTGGTTCCTGCTGAAGACGCTGGGCGATTTCGCGCCCGTCGCCAAGACCGAGGGTGATGCCAAGCGAGCACAGGCCTGGGCAAAGCATGCCGATGTTCTGAAGCGGGCGCTTGAGAGCACCGCATGGGACGGCGAATGGTACCGGCGCGGCAGTTTCGACGACGGCACGCCTTTGGGGTCTCGCAACTCGCAGGAGTGCAAGATCGACTCGATCGCCCAGTCCTGGAGTGTGCTTTCGGGAGAGGGCGACCCGGCACGGTCGACCACCGCCATGGAGCAAGCAACGAAGCTGCTCGTCGACGACAAGCTGAAGATCGTCAAGCTGTTCACGCCGCCATTCTCGAAGACGGAAAAGGACCCCGGTTACATCAAGAGCTATCCGCCTGGCGTGCGCGAGAATGGCGGCCAGTACACCCACGCCGCCACATGGTTCGTCATCGCGCTTGCCGAGATGGGGCAGGTCGACGAGGCCTATCGTTGTTTCTCGATGCTGAATCCCGTCAACCACGCGACCGACGAGGCCACGGCCGAGCACTATCGAGTGGAGCCCTATGTCGTGGCGGCCGACATCTATGCCGGGGACGACAATGCCGGCAACGGCAAGGGCGGCCGTGGCGGCTGGACCTGGTACACCGGCTCTGCCGGCTGGCTCTACAGGGCTGCGGTCGAAGGCATTCTGGGCATCGAACGGCGCGGCAAGCGTGTCCAGTTCAAGCCGAAGCTGCCAAGCCACTGGGATGGGTACTCGGCAAATCTCAAAATGCTGGGGGCGGAACTCAAGGTTCGCGTCATCCGCGACAATAAGGCCAAGGCCGTGTCGCTGGAGGTGAATGGGGCAAAGACCAAGGCTTCGGCAGTCGAGCTGAAGGACGGCGAAGTTGCCGAGGTGGTCGTCAGGATTCCGGCCTGAGGCCTGTTGCCCAAAAAGCATGCGCTCGGGGCGGGGTTCCGGGCCGCGACTTTTGTCACCACGGCGGATGAGAGGCCCCATCCCGCCTGGCGTTGCCGTCTGCCGTTGACGGGCATCTCGCCGAGAAGTCTATGAAATCAAAGGCTTGAGGCGTCCCATAGGAGTAGCCGCGAGCGGTGAGGGTTTGGCCACCCTTCGCCTGGAAGGGCATCCTGCAGCTTTGTTTTGCTTTATACTTCGCGAAAGGCGATTTCGGCCTCAGTCATCCGCCCGACATTGTTGCTGATTAAAATTATGGCAGCACGTGCCAACTGCCATGATTTCGCCGCATGCCTGACATTTTACCTGTCTTCTCAAACCGTTAGGTGATCACGGCAGATTTCGGAACGTCGCCATCTTTTGTTCGCTCTAAGGGAACTGAAGGGGTACACGGCCATTGTTTTGCGACCTATCAACCGGTACGAATAAAATGATGCAGTGCACAATAAACAGCGTGGCGGAGTAACTGGGGTGACCCTTCTGCAAATCTACTGGCGAGCTCTCGGTTATCTGGCCGCGGACAGGAAACGCGTTGCGTTGATCTGTTCGGCCAACGTGGCTCTCGCCATCGTAGCGCTTCTCGAGCCGATTATGTTCGGTCGCGTCATCGGCGCCATCTCCGAGCGTGGCTCTGTCTTCACCACGCTGGTCATGTGGGCCGGTCTCGGCGCCTTCAACATCGTTGCCTTCGTCATGGTGGCGCGCGGCGCTGACCGTTTCGCCCATGCTCGGCGCAGCGAAGTGCTTTGCGAGTCGTTCGAGCGCGTGATCACCATGCCGCTCGCCTGGCACCATCAGCACGGCACCTCCAATGCGCTGCACACGATGCTGCGCGCCGTGGAAACCCTGTTCAGCCTTTGGCTCGAATTCATGCGCCAGCATCTGTCCACGGCTGTCGCCCTCGTGCTGCTGGTCCCGACCGCGATCAGCATGGACCTGCGCATGTCGCTGGTGCTGCTTGGCCTCGGGCTGCTCTATGTCGGCATCGGCCGGATGGTCATGCGCCGCACCAAGGCGGGCCAGGCTGCGGTCGAGCGCCACTACCACAAGGTGTTCGCGCATGTGACCGACTCGGTCAGCAACGTTGCGGTGCTGCAGAGCTACAATCGGCTCGGCCACGAGGCCGATACGCTGCGCCGCTACGTCAAGAACCTGCTCGACGCGCAGAACCCTGTGCTCGACTGGTGGGCGCTGGCCAATGCCTTGCACCGTCTGTCATCGGCAATCTCGATGCTGATCGTGTTGTCGATCGGCTCCTATCTCGTGACTCATGGTCAGTTGGGTGTCGGCGACGTCATTGCCTTCACCGGTTTTGCCACGATGCTGATCGCTCGCCTCGACCAGATGTCGGCTTTCGCCAATCAGATATCCGAGGCCCGTGCCAAGCTCGAGGATTTCTACCATCTCGAGGACTCCGCGGCTGATTCCGCCGAGCCGGACGGCTTGCGCGATCTTTCCAACGTCACCGGCCATGTCCGCTTCGAGAATGTCGGCTTTGAATTCGCCAATTCCGGCCAAGGCATCGACGACGTGTCCTTCGAGGTGCAGGCGGGCCAGACCGTCGCCATCGTGGGCCCGACGGGTGCCGGCAAGACCACGCTCATCAACCTGCTGCAGCGTGTCTTCTCGCCGTCCCATGGCCGTATCCTGATCGACGGCATCGACACCCGCACCGTGACCCGCAAGTCGGTGCGCCATTCGATCGCCACCGTGTTCCAGGATGCCGGCCTGCTCAACCGCTCGATCGAGGACAACATCCGTGTCGGCCGCGCCGATGCAAGCAATGACGAGATCCATGCCGCCGCCAATGCGGCTGCCGCACAGGACTTCATCCTGTCCAAGAGCAATGGCTACGACACGGTGGTTGGCGAACGTGGCGGCCAGCTGTCGGGCGGCGAACGTCAGCGCATCGCCATTGCCCGTGCCGTGCTGAAGGACGCACCGATCCTGGTGCTCGACGAGGCGACCAGCGCGCTCGACGTCGAGACCGAGGACCGCGTCAAGGAAGCGATCGACGAACTGCGCCGCGACCGCACCACCTTCATCATCGCCCACCGCCTGACCACCGTTCGCGACGCCGATCTGGTCGTGTTCATGGACAAGGGCAGGGTGGTCGAGATGGGCGGCTTCACCGAGCTGTCGCTGCGCAATGGCCGCTTTGCCAGCCTGCTGCGCGCTGGCGGCCTGCTCAACGACGAGGAGGTCCGCCGCCTCAGCCGCACCGTGCTGCAACAGCAGGAAGCGGCCGCCTGATCAGGCACGTCTTTGCCTTCTCCCACAGGGGAGAAGGCAAAGCGCTGCAGCCCTGCGACACCACCGCTCGATTGCCCCGAACGCCGCGGCGGTTTATGTAGAACCGCATGAGCGACACGACTTCACGCCTGACAAGCTGGATGGATCTCGCCAACCCGACGCGCTTCGTCGGGCTGGCGGACAAGGTCGTGCCATGGCTGGCCACGATCGCCGCACTGATCCTCGCAGTCGGGCTCTATATGAGCTTTGCCGCGCCTGAGGATTTCCAGCAAGGCATCACCGTTCGCATCATGTACATCCACGTGCCTTTCGCCTGGCTGGCCATGATGTGCTACACGCTGATGGCGGTTTCCGCACTCGGCACGCTCGTCTGGCGGCATCCGCTGGCCGATGTCGCGCTGAAATCAGCCGCCCCCATCGGTGCGGTCTTCACCGCGCTGGCGCTGATCACCGGTTCGATCTGGGGCAAGCCGATGTGGGGCACCTGGTGGGTCTGGGATGCGCGGCTGACTTCGGTCTTCGTGCTGTTCCTGATGTATCTCGGCATCATCGCGCTGACCCGTGCGCTCGACGATGCCAGCCGCGCCGCCTGGGCCGCCGCCATCATCACGCTGGTCGGCTTCATCAACATCCCGATCATCAAATTCTCGGTCGACTGGTGGAACACGCTGCATCAGCCGGCCTCGGTGTTCCGCAGGGGCGGCTCCACCATCGACCCCAGCCTGCTGTGGCCGCTTCTGGTGATGGCGCTCGGCTTCACCGTGCTGTTCTTCGCGCTGCACCTGATGGCGATGCGCACCGAAATCCGCCGTCGCCGGGTGATTGCCATGCGCAGGGTCGCGGCACGGCAGGCGGAGCGCTCTCCCCCTTCTCCCCTTGTGTGAGAAGGCAAGACGCTTCTTAGTTCACCCCATCCTTCCGCGCGCCGCCACCGGCAGCGTTTCCAGCACTTTGTCGCCGTCGACCAGGTTGACCTCGTTGAACAAGTTTGTGACGACGCAGCAATGGTCGGGCACGACACGCACGCGCTCGCCGATGCGCAATTTGCCGTCGCCCGAAAGCGTGACGGTGCCGTGCTCCTCGCTCAGCCCCGTCACCCGCGCTCCCGACACGCCGGGCAACTCGCCGAAATCGGCGAGACCCAGCGTGTCGCTGGACAGCGCCTTGCTGCCGGCATCGAGGATAGCGCGCGTCGCGGTGGGATGGCTGACCACCGTCGACAGCACTGTCAGCGCGCAATCGTCGAGCGTGCCGACGCCTTTGGCGACCTGATAGCGGTCGAGATAGATGTAGGTGCCTGGACGATACTCCGTGACAACAGATGTATCGCTGGAGCGCCACATATCCGGCGTGCCGCCGCTGGAGATGCGTTCGCAGGCGAGGCCCGATGCGGCCAGCGCCTGCTTGGCGTCGGCGAGCCAGGCTTCGGCCTCCGCTGCCTTCCCGGCGGCCGGGTAGGTCATCAGTCCTCCGAAGGCGAGGCCACCGGCTCTGTCGATCTGTCTTGCCAGCGCAACCGCTTCATCGGCCGACTGCACGCCGCAGCGTCCCATGCCGGTGTCGCATTCGACCAGCACCGGTAGACGATGACCGGCATCGGTGAAGGTGGTTGCCAGCCCTTCGAGCGTCTCCATGCTGTCCGCTGTCACCGACAGGGTGACGCGCCCGTGCAGCGCCAGAAGCCGCTCCAGCTTGGCGCGCCCAAGGATGTTGTAGGGAAGAAAAATATCGGCCAGCCCGGCATCGGCCATCACCTCGGCCTCGCCGATCTTCTGGCAGGTGATGCCGACGGCGCCGGCCGCCACCTGCTTCTTCGCCCAATAGGGCAATTTGTGCGTCTTGATATGCGGCCTGAGCTTCAGCCCGTTCCTGTCGGCATGCGCCTGGGCGCGGGCAATGTTGGCTTCGGCGCGCGTCGCGTCGATGAGAATCGACGGCGTATCGAGGTCGTGGACGGTCGGCATCATCTTTCGCCCCATGAGGAATCCGCGGGATTTATGGCCCTGAAAATCCGCGATGTCACGCGGCCAGCGAAGCGGATCTGTGGTCCATGCGCTTAAGCGCAAGGCCGGGCAGGTGGCGAGATGGATCGACACCGCATCGACGTTCGGCTATGCGATTTGCCAGACAAATCGATACGAAGGGATCATGATCATGAAGCGCTCCGCCATCAACGACATCATCCGCGAAGCCGACGCTTTCATCCGCTCGTTCGGCTACATCATGCCGCCCTTCGCCTATTGGTCGCCGCAGGAGGCGAAGGCGCGCCAGGTCGACTCCGCGGCCGTGTTTACCTCGCGGCTCGGCTGGGACATCACCGATTACGGGCAAGAGAAATTCAGGGAACTCGGCCTGTTCCTGTTCACCGTTCGCAACGGCCGCTATGAGGACATGAAGAAGGGCATGGGCATGCTCTATGCCGAGAAGATCATGATCTCGCGCAAGGATCAGCTATCCCCGATGCATCGCCACAACATCAAGGCCGAGGACATCATCAACCGTGGCGGCGGCAAGCTGGTGCTGGAACTGTTCATGCACGACCGCGACGGCGGCATCGATCCCAAGGCCGAGGTTTCGGTGCCTGTCGACGGAACCATCCACAGGCTGCCTGCGGGCGGGCTCCTGAAGCTCGACCCGGGCCAGAGCGTCACGCTGCTGCCCGGCGTCTGGCATGCCTTCTGGGCCGAGGGCAAGGACGTGCTGATCGGTGAGGTCTCGACCGTCAATGACGATCTCACCGACAATGTGTTTCGCGAACCGATCGGGCGTTTTTCCAACATCGACGAAGACGTTGCCCCGATCCATCTGCTGGTGTCCGACTACGAGAAGTGGCTGGGGTAAGGGGCCGCTCCACGCCCTCGGCGACGCCAGTCACACGACCGTGTGACTAGTCGCACGGTCGAAAGTGGGTAGGCCGTAGCGCCTACCTACTGCGATCCTTGTTCGACCGATCCTGCCGCTTCGTCCTTGAAGACGACCTTTGTGCCTTTTTGCACTTCGGAGGCGAGGTCTTCGGCATCCCAGTTGGTCAGCCTGATGCAACCATGCGAGAAGGTCTTTCCGATCTTGCCTGGGTCCGGCGTTCCGTGAATGCCGTAGCTATCGATGGACAAGTCGATCCAGACCGATCCCACCGGATTGTTTGGCCCGGCAGCGATCGTGAAGGGGCGCTTGGTCTTCACCCCCTTGAAGGCAAACTCGGGATCGTAATGATAGGTTGGGTGGTGCACCACGCGTTTGACCTCCGCCTGGCCACTCGGCGCGGGCTTCTCCTGGCTTCCGATCGAGGCGGGGTACGTCGCAAGCACTTTGCCGGAAGGGTCAAGCACCCGAACCTGGCGAGCGCTCTTGTCGACCTCGACGCTCGCGATGTCTTGCGGCGGATCACCTCGGGTGACAGCTGGCACGAGCAGCTTTTGCCCCGCCTTCCTGAAGCCGATGCCGGGATTGAGCCGTTCAAGCAGTTGCTCGCTGATGTGGAAGCGCTCCGCCATCTTTTCCAGGGCATTGTGGTAGGCCAGCCTGGGCAGGCGGGCCATCCTCTCCATGCGTGCCGGAATTCGCCTGGTGAACGGCCCATGCACATCCTTGCGTGTCAAATCGTAGGTCTCAATCGCGGGGCGCGAGGAGGTCGCGACCAGCTTGTCCCATGTCTCGCGGGTGAGCTTGCCGTCGGCAGGCAATCCGTTGGCCGCTTGGAACGCACTGACTGCCCGGGTGAAGTTCTCCGCCTGGCGGCCATCGATCAGGCCTGGCGAGAAGCGTGCACGATCCAGGAGGATTTGCGCCTTCAGCACGGTCGCACTGACGCCTTTCGCTTCGCTGCCGTCAAATTGGGCGTTGTTGACGGCGGCCGCGTCCAGTTTTGCCGCCGCCGTTGCATCGCATGCGATGACGAGCATGGCGACCGCGACAAGAACGAGCCTGATCATGGAGGTCACACTCCCGTATGGGCACCTGCTTCTATGACGTCGCACGGCCGATCTGGTTCCATTTCCTGCAGTTGCGTCCGACTGCCGAGTGCCGTGCGCGCAGTGAACCCGGACCAGGAGCACCCGGCGGTGGCGCGGGTGCATTGTTGATAAGGGTCCGCCATCATCAAGATGAATGGCGACTCCCGTCAGCGCATGTGTTGGCTTCAGAACCGCAGAGACCGGAGCGACAACGGGCCAACGCCCGATTGAGTCCGTCTCCACAGGCTCGGTGACCGAGGAGAGCCAGGATGCAATTTCCTGCCCAGAAGAACAAAGGACCGGCTCAACCAGCCGAGGATGAGCGCCAGGCACGGCTTGAGAAAACAGCCAGGCTCAAGCAGCTTCGCTCCTATGCTTCCTGGCTTTCGTCTGACCCAAACGCCCAACTTCACGATGAGATAGACTGCTCCGTGCTGATCGAAGGCGTGGGACGACGCAGCATGGAGCCTTGGCTGATCGGCAGGTGACATACCCGGGCGGCGAGGTTTCCACCGCCAACGACGATCTGGCCGACAATTTGTTTGGCTAAAGCAGTTCACCGTTTCACAGAGACGGCGACCCGCTCTAACTCCTTGTTTTGACGCAATTCCGGACGGAAAACCGTTTCACACTTTTCCTGGAATTGCTCTAGCCGATCGGCCGCAACAGTGGCGACAGGCAGACTTCGCGTCAGTGACAGCAGCCTTGCTGCGCGCTCGTCCTGCACAGGCAGGACGAGGTGATCGGTACGTCCGCCTTGGCCAGCGCCGCTGCAAGGCTTGTCTGCAATGTCGGCAATTCATCGGTCTCGCCGCGCCGTTTCAGGCATTCCACCAGCCCGTGCAATGCCCAGACATTGTTCGGATGCTGGGCACAGCGCTGCACCGTGCCGCTCAGGCCCAGATCGTCGCGATAGACCTGTTCTGCTTCCTGCGCGTGACCCTGGTCGAGAAGCAGCGCCGCCAGCGCATGGCGCGGCGGGTGCATCCAGGCCCACGGCTCGGTGTAGGACAGATTGTCGTCAAGCTCGACCGCCTGCCGCAAATGGCCATACGCCTCCTCATGCCGGCCCTGGTGGTACGCCAGCTCGCCGTCGAGTAGGGCGGCACCGACAGCCAGCGAAGCTTGCGCCGGGTTGCTGAGGAAGCGCCGCTCGGGCGCAATGCCTTTCAGATGCCGATGGAACGCTTCGCGCTCGCGCTCGGCTTCAGCAAATTGCCTGAGAGTCGCATGGGCGACACCCTTGGCGTAGTGCTGCATGGCCGCCGTCAGCACATAGAGGCCTGGCTCCGCGGTCGCCGGTTCGTCGATGATCTCCCGCCAGCGGCCGAAGCGCACCTGCACATGCGATTTCATCGCATGGTAGCCTTCCACCGTCTGCGTGAGCTTGGGCCGGCCCTGGATGGCGACCACGTCGCGCGCGACCAAGCTGCGCACTCTGTCGGCGGCCCACAGTGCAGGTTGGTATTGGCCCGACAACATGCAGGTGAACATCATCAGATGCAGATCGTGGCAGCAGCCGAGCAGATAGTAGGTCGGCTCATCGGCATAGGCGAGATAGAGGTCGTTGGCGCGTACCGCCTTTTCGCTGGCACGTTTTGCTTTCTCATACTCGCCGCACAGCACATAAATGTGCCCCGGCATGTGGTTCATGTGCCCGGCATCGGGGCACATTTCGCCGAGCAGATCCGCCGACCGCATGCCGCGCTCCGGCATGGTGGACATTTCCAGGAGATGGATGTGCAGGTGGACGATCGCCGGATGTTGTGCTGCGCTGGCCTCACCGGCAAGCCGGATCGACCGCTCGCAGACGTCGAGCGCCTCGACGACATCGGAATTCGGCGCCGGCGCGCCGGTCTTGAGGTTCCACAGCCGCCGCACCGTGCGCATCATCAGCGCTTCGACCAGCAGTGCCATCACATCATGGTCGTCGGGAAAGTCCCGATACACAAGCCGCATCGCGGCGGCATAGGCATCATCCCACCGTTCGAATTCCTCCGGGCTCACCCGGTGCGGCTTCTGAAAGCGGGCGGCCAGCGCTTCGATCAGCCGCTTCTCGATTTCGTTTG
Organism: Mesorhizobium sp. BR1-1-3; assembly: GCF_020165455.1. Lineage (NCBI taxonomy): Bacteria > Pseudomonadati > Pseudomonadota > Alphaproteobacteria > Hyphomicrobiales > Phyllobacteriaceae > Mesorhizobium > Mesorhizobium sp. BR1-1-3. The sequence goes on along the minus strand of NZ_JAIUIC010000001.1, from coordinate 589,142 downwards.
CGGCAGCTGCACTGGTCCGCGCCAGCTGGACATGCTCGAAGCAGCGCCTGGCCGCGCTGTCGGCCTCGGCCGCGCCATGCTCCTTCCAGGTCAGATTGTAGAAAGGGCCGGCGGCATAGGCGATGCCCCAATGCACCATCGGGCAGTGAGGATCCGTCTCCAGCGCCTTCTCAAAACACTTGATGCCTTCCTCATGGTTGAAGCCGTAGCACCAGTTGAGGCCGATATCGAACCAACGCTGGGTTTCTGTGGAGCGAGTGGAGATGGGGCGGCGGTAGGTGCCGAGGTCGAAGCGGTCCATGTCGTCTCATTTCAATTCTGATTGCCAGCGAGCCAGCTCTGGTCAGACTCCTTCGCCATCAATGTGTGCCGAAACTGGCAGGCATGGCAAACGCAACGAGTGCCATCGCTGCTTGCATTGGAGACTATCGCCGCTCTCAGCTAGTCTCTCGGGGCGACGTTTCATTTTGCCAGCCGGCGAGCTCAGGCAGGTCGTCGAGCCAGCTTTTCTCCGTCACCAAAGCATCGCCGGCCTGCGGGTCAGCCTCGGCGGCGTTTTGAATGAGCCAGTCCATCCACTTCCGATAGGCAGCCGAGTCCAACTCGGGCGGCAGCACCTTGGCCTTGGCCAGCATGCGTTTGCGGAAACTCACCTGCCTGCGGAGTTTCGTCGTCGTGAACTTGATGGCCTTGCCCTGGTATTCGACCGTCCAGCGCCCGTCGCCGTGGCTGGTGAGCCTGTCGATGGCGAAGCCGACATCCACCGGTCTATCGCGCCAGGGAAGCTCGACGGCATTCTTCCTCAGATCGAGTGCCCATCGCCTGTAGTCGGTCCCGGCACGCTGGGGCGGCAGCACCCCAGCCTGTTCGAGTATCTTCCTGCGGAAGGTGGGCTGCTTCTTGAGCTGGCCTGTCGTCAGCTCGATGCGATGCCCACGGAATTCGACATGCCAGCGGATCCTCCCATTGCCGAAATACTTGACCAGCCTGTCGATGACGAACGCGTCGTCGGAGAGCGTCACGCAGCCTTGGCTCATGCGTTCGAGAATGTACTGGCTATCAGTGAGCATGACGCGGCCTTGTGGAGGAGCCTTCATGAAGCTTCACTAAGGCGGACGCAACGACCAGGCAATCTCGCCTTCCATGATTCCGTCGCATAGACACCGATGACGCGCCGTATCGCTCGCGCGCTTATCCTGACCAGCGGCTAGGAGCAGCGGCCCGGCGTCGGGGGGTATCGAGGGGGACTAGCGCCGAGCCTGACCGGCTTGGAGGGGGCAGTGCCGGCTGTCCGAATTACAAGCCTTTTTATGCGTCTACGCTAATTTAATTAAAGGACCATATTCCGCTGGGGCCAAGTTTACGGTCATTTTGCCGCCCGTCCCATTTCAGCACAGGGTTGCTGGCATTGCTCTTGCACCGGACCTGTTACTGGGTGAACCCCGGTCCTGATCGCGTACCCGATTAGGTAGTAGGCTCGCCGGGCTCCGAGGGCGTTGGGGTCTTCGCCCGGCGAGTTGCCAACTTCCTATCCTTTTGGCGGCTTTTTAGCATCAGCTTGACAACTTGATCGCTCCAAAGCACCTTCGGCGAGTGGAAAATGCGAGGAGCATTTATGAAAAAGAACTATGAAAAGCCTGTCCTGGCGAAGCGAGGAATCCTTTCCTCAGTCACGGCGCAAGTCGTCGAGTCGGGTCCTGCTACGTCGGACTGAGCCGATCTCGACATGACGGGAAGCTCGCCGGCCCGGTTCGGTGTGCTGTAGGAATTGTCCTCGGGTGGCGACTCTCAAAAGGTGTCGCAATGACTAGGTCAAAACCCTCAAAGCAATTATCACAAGCTGAAATTGATCGCTTTCTAATGGCAGCGGAAGCGCTGCACCTAAGCATCATTAAGCCATTCATATCGCCGTATTGCGACCACTACAGGCAGACCGGTGTCCCGCATGAGGTGTTGTTGAAGACCTTGCGGGACGTCACCCGTAAGAAAGCCGAGTTCATCCGGTGGAACACTGCTGGGCCGGTTAGGCCGCAGACGGCGGGATAACGCGTTCAGCCATCGTTGCGCTTCAAAAACGAAGACCTAAAGCCCTTCCCATCCGGCTTGGCCTGACAGCAGGCCAAACGCATGATGGGCAGATCGCCGATCACCTGCTCGATCACCTCGGTCCGCGCACTATCGTGCTGGCCGATAAGGCCTATGACGCTGATCGCATCCGCGACCTGATCCAGGATCGGGGCGCAACTCCAAACATCCCGCCCAAGAGCAATCGGCGCTGGAAGCCCTGCTTCAGCAAGCGGCTCTATCGCGAGCGCAACCTGATCGAGCGCTTCTTCTCCAAACTGAAGTACTTCTGCCGGATCGCGACCCGCTACGACAAGCTGGCTGGCAACTTCCTCGCCATGGTTCAACTCGCCTCAGTGCGGCGTGGCTGCGCGCTTATGAGTCTACGGCCTAGAATCGGAGTTTCATCCTTGGCAGATTATGTGCCGTCCGACGTGGCCTTGGGTTTACTGAGCAATTCAGTTCGCCCAGCACCGCCCCAATCGTTCTCGCGCGTATAACTAAGTTCTCGAACAGCCTCTACAAAGGCTGGTGGTCTTCCGGCGAGAAGTGCCCCGTTACTGTCCCGCCCTGCCATGAATTCTAGGCGATAGCCTCTGTCTTTAGCCTTGAAAAGATGGTGAGCAAATTGTGTGAAGGATGATTGCCAGCCTGCTTTAGACTGTTGTCCGGCAATTTTCTCATACTCTTTTATTACTTCATCAATTATTTGGTCAGACTGCTTTTCAAGTTCTTTTTCAAGTTCGTCCGCCTTCTTGTCGTCAAGGCCTTTCTGGATTAATGTAGAAATTGCGCTTTTTATCTCTTGAGAATCCTTCATGTATTTCTGGAACCGCGTCCATATAAGAAGTATTACAAGAAGGAATTTCCAATCAATCGCAACTGCAATTGATAAGTCGACGTTATCGACGCTGATAATCGTTGGCTTTTCTTCGTCGCTAAATTCAGCAGATACACGGTTAAATAATTTAAAGAACCAATCGATCTCTTCTGATAATTCGAAGGTTGTCGATTTCAATGACGCAATTGGAAAGGTTATTTCGACTGAATCCTGAGCGCCATGATTCTCTCCACCCTTAGCAAAGGGAGCGTTTGCTTGAACGTAGGCGTTAACTCTGCCAAGTGCTTCAGAAGCATTTTGGACAACAAATACGGACACCTGACCTTGATCTTCCTTGGCGATATCATAAACTTCAAGTAATTTTTGGTATTGTCCGATTTCGCGGAGTAATTTACGCTCCTCGAAATCAAGATCCTCAAACAGCCGTATGAATTCAGAATTCCACTGTTTAGGCGTGTTCCGCGATCCAGCTTGCAAACTAGCTTGAACTAATTTGTTTTTAACAATGTTCGCTTGCAAGCGAACAGCAGCGTTATAGGCGTCTTTTATATTCATGAACCTGCCCCAAGTAGATTGCCCATCGCAACCGACCATAGGCAGGGCCGGCCGTCAAGATTCGTTGGGAAGCCATTGAGGTTCGGAAGCTCACCTATGAGGAGTTCGAAAAGAACAAGCGCCATGCCTTCCAACTGAATGCCAACTACGGGGGGTGGCTGATAGCATCGCTCTTGCTCGCGCATGGCGCTGCCGTCGCGTTCCTCGCACAGAACGACCGGCTATCGAAGGCGGTGCTGCCTTCGGTCTTTTGGTGGCATGTGCCCGGCCTGCTTCTGGCCTTCCTGTGCGGCTTCCTTGTTTGGGCGAACTGGAGCTTTCACGCCCGCATCTATGAGGCCGTGAGCCCCGGCATGATCTCTACGACGATGAGCACTGGCCAAAGTTCGATGACGGCACAAATCGTTGGATTAGTCGGACCCATTGGACTGGAATCGCCGCCGGCATCCTGTCGGCCCTTTGCATCTTGGCGTCGGCGCTCGCCGCCTATCGTTTGATGCCGCCTTGACGACCTTTAGGAATAATCCCTTGGCACATATTGCGCCGCAAACTCTGTTTCCAGCCGCTTGTGGTCGTCCCATGACGTCGGGGAGGGGTTTGCCTTGTCCCATGCCCGCAAGCGAGCAGACGCGGCTTTCATGGCCTTGAAAAGATCACGGTTCGAAAAGTCATCGGCCCCAGTTTCTTTTCTGAATGATCTGGCAGCTTCCGACCGTCGCTTTGACCACTCCGCGTATGACGGATTATTTGCGAGCCGATACTCCTCTAGCGCCTGATCGCGGTGTTCGGCGGCCCGCTTTTGCCATGGAGCGGGCTTTCCCTTCTTGCCGGGATTGTTGCTCATTGCCGCTCATCCAAGTGATCTTCGTCCATTAAGCCAGAGATTGGCATGCCTACTAACCCTTCGTCTTTGCCTAGCACTTAAAATATGTGTCCTTCCAGCTATCGGCCTTCGGCAGACTGCCGTTCTCTGGAGGCAGATGTGCCCTAGCTGCTGGACGCATGATCACCCAAACGACAAAGCCACTTACAAGCATTCCTATAACAAATTCCATGTCGCCCTCCCGCGCCTGAGTTCTGCACGCTCATTCGTCCGGCTCACGATCGGGCTTGTCGAAAGCGTTCAAGCTAACCTCTCTTGTGAGACTGCCGGAATCTACACCTAGAGAAACCAAAAGGTCTGGATCGGTATCCCTATCAAAGCGAACGAGAAAGCCGTAGGTCTCGCCGTCATTGCCATCTATCGTTTCCAGTTCCCAAGACGCATCGTTGAGTAGGTCCAGATCGACGCCCCATTCAGCAGCGATTTCTGCCGCGCCGTTATCGTCATCAAGCATAGCTTCGCCGCCCATGTCGTTCTCCCTTCGCGTTAAGGGAGCCGACTATAGGCCGGAATCACCGTCGAGAGTCGGGCGGAAGGGCAATTTCCACAGGCCCGCGAGCTAACAAAAGGTGCTAACGCACCTTGCTAATGAAAAAAGTTAAGTACCTGATTTCACCGTAAAAAATGGACTGGCTGGGGAACCTGGATTCGAACCAGGACTAACGGAGTCAGAGTCCGTGGGTCTACCGTTAACCTATTCCCCAGCAGGCGCGGTCATGAACCGTGCGGGCCGAGCGGGCAAGCCGCTGTGAGCGCTGCCTTGTAGCCGCCAGCGGAAAATAGTCAAGCCTGCTCTGTGGTTCAATGGCACGTTTCGTCAGGTGATTTCAGACGCCGCACTTCAGATGCCGGCGCGCGGCTCCCAGTCCAATCCCGCGTCTCAACCCTCCGTCCGGCTGAATTGCGAGCGTTCGAAGAACAGCACCACGCCCAGGCCCAGAATCAGCGGGATGATCAGGTAGAACAGTCGGAACACCAGCAGCGCCGCCAGCACGCCGACCGGATCCATGTCCGACAGGCCGGCGAGAAACACCACCTCGAACACGCCGAGCCCGCCCGGCGCGTGCGAGATCTGCGCGATCGAGAAGGAGACGAGGAAGACGCCCAGTATGACGAAGTAGCCGGGATTGTGGGCTGCGGGCAGGGCAAAGAAGATGATCGCGGCGGCGGCCAGCAGTTCGATCGGGCCGATCAGCAGTTGCCGCGCGACGATCGGCAGCGCCGGGTAGTGGAGCTGAAAACTGGCGATCTTCAGCGGGCGCAGATGCAGCCAGCTGCCGAAGACATAGGCGGCGACGAGCAGCAGCATCGCGATGCCGGCCGCTTCCGACAGGCCATGATGGGCGATGCCGGAAAACCGGTCGAGTATCTCAGGCTCGAACACCAGAACGAGGCCCGAGGCCAAAATCGTCGACAGCACGAAGGTGATCCAGCAGACCGCCACCAGCACGCCGACATCCTGTCCGGTCAGGCCCCTGGTACCATAGGCGCGGTAGCGGATGACGGCGCCGGAAAACACCGAACCGCCAATGTTGTGCGACAGCGCATAGGTGGTGAAGGAGCACAGCGTGACGAACAGCCACGACACGCGCTTGCCGATATGCAGGAGCGCGATGTGGTCGTAGCCGGCAAGCGAGGCATAGGCGATGATCGAACTCAGCGCGGCAAGAACCCAACCCCGGGTCGGAATGGCCGTGATACCGTCCCAGACGTCGTCGAGCGAAACGCCGCGCAATTCGTGCCAGAGCAGCAGCAGCGAGAAGATCACGGCGGCGATGCCGACGACCGGCCAGAAATAGCGTCTCCAGTTCATTGCCTGACTGCCATGCGTTGCGGGTCCGCTTCCTTTTCGTGGCTGGTGGGAGGCCGGCTTTGCCGGATTCTTCCGCTCATTTCAGAAATGCCTCATCGAAGCCGGCTATTCAACCGCGAACCCTTGTCGCAGCGCCGGCCGGCAAGATTTGCCGCAGTGAGCGGCCGCGCCGGAACGGCGGTCAGCGGCCTGCCGGCAAAATTCGGCATGCGGCTCTTGGTGATCGGGCGCGGCGCTGTTAGTCTGGCGGCAACTTAAAACACTGAAGCGCCTGCTGCGTCCATCATAGGTTCGCGCGGCGCCGGAAGGAACGACAGTGGAAGACCACGACACCGGCGCCGGCGCGCCGGAGGTGGGCGTGTCCAGCGCTTCCCAGGGGTCGGCTGGCCCGGGGAACGCAAGCTGGCAGCAACGCCGCCCGACGGAGCTCCGCTCCGCGGACGGGCAGGCGGGCGACGCACCCCACAAAGGCAAGCCCAAGAAGCGGCGCAAGCGAAGGCGCGGGCGCAAGGTTTTTGCGCGCGACGAAGCGCGTCCCGCGGAGAATCGATCGCCGGCGCCAGGCAAAGCCGGTGCCCCGGCGGCGGAGGCCCACAGACCGGTGGAGTCGGCGGTCTCGCCCGCCGCTGTAGTGCCACGGCCGGAACAGAGCGCCCGTCGGCCGCCGGTCCAGGAGCTTCCGGTGTTTGCGGCGCTTGACCTTGGCACCAACAATTGCCGGCTGTTGGTCGCCGTGCCGACGCGGCATGGCCAGTTCCGCGTCATCGACGCCTTTTCTCGCATCGTCCGGCTGGGCGAGGGGCTCACCGCCAATGGCCGGCTCGGCCAGCCGGCGATGGACCGCGCGGTCGAGGCGCTGAAAATCTGCGGCGACAAATTGCGCAACCGCAAGATCAGAAAAGCCCGGCTGATCGCCACCGAGGCCTGCCGCACGGCCGAAAACGGCGTCGAGTTCATCGACCGCGTCGAGCGCGAGGCCGGCCTGAAGCTCGAGATCATCGACCGCCAGACCGAAGCGCGGCTGGCGGTGTCCGGCTGCGGCTCGCTGGTCGAGCGCGACACTCAAGGCGTCGTCCTGTTCGATATTGGCGGCGGCTCGTCCGAAATCGCGCTCATCGACCTCGCAGGCCGCCGTTCGCCGAGGCTCGCCAATCACATCGTGTCGTGGACGTCGCTGCCGGTCGGCGTCGTCTCGCTGGCCGAGCGCTTTGGCGGCCGCACGGTGACGCGCGAGATCTTCGCCGCCATGGTCGATGATGTCGCCGGCCGGCTGGCCAACTTCGACGGTCGCGACCGGCTGAGCCATCTCAAGGCCAGCCCGAATTTTCATCTGCTGGGCACGTCGGGAACGGTGACGACGCTGGCCGGTGTCCACCTTGAGCTCGAGCGCTACGATCGCCGCCGTGTCGACGGGCTTTGGATGGACCGCGACAGCGTCGATCGCATGGTCGAAAGACTGGTTGGCTGGGATTTCCAGCAGCGCTGCGCCAACCCTTGCATCGGTGCCGATCGCGCCGATCTGGTGCTGGCCGGCTGTGCTATCCTCGAAGCGATCCGCGCCGTGTGGCCGTCCGAGCGGCTGCGAGTCGCCGATCGTGGCCTGCGCGAAGGTATTTTAAGCGAACTGATGGCCGATGATGGCGTCTGGCGCAACGATGGGCGTGGCAGAGCGTGAGCCCGAACCGAAGAAATAAGCAATGACCAAGAAACCGGAAAAACCAGGATCCGCCAGCATTCGTGTGCTGAAGACGCGGATCAAGAAGAAGAGCGGGCTGAAGGAATCGTCGCGCCGCTGGCTGCAGCGCCACATCAACGATCCCTATGTCCAGCGCTCCAAGGCTGACGGCTATCGCTCGCGCGCGGCCTACAAACTGATCGAGATCGACGACAAGCATCATCTGTTGAAACCCGGCATGAAGGTGATCGACCTCGGCGCCGCCCCCGGCGGCTGGTGCCAGGTCGCCGCCGCGCGGACGAAATCGACGGCCGACAAGCCGCATGTCATCGGCATCGATTATCTCGAAATGGACGCCGTGCCCGGCGCGCCGGTGCTGCTGATGGATTTCCTCGATCCGGCAGCGCCGCAGAAGCTGGCCGAGGCGCTGGGTGGGGATCCCGATATCGTGTTGTCCGACATGGCGGCGCCGACCACCGGCCACAAGCGAACCGACCATATCCGCACCATGCATCTGTGCGAGGTGGCGGCGGATTTTGCGCTGTCCGTGCTGAAGCCGGGCGGCCATTTCCTCGCCAAGACTTTTCAGGGCGGCGCCGAAAACGAGCTGCTCTCCATGCTCAAGAAGAACTTCCGCTCCGTCCATCACGTCAAGCCGCCGGCCTCGCGCGACGAATCGGTAGAGCTTTACCTGCTGGCAAAAGACTTCAAGGGGCGCGATCTTCCTTCTCCCCCTGTGGGAGAAGGTGTCGCCGAAGGCGACGGATGAGGGGTGTTCCAAGGAACGCCGCCGTCTCACTCCGCTGGAACACCCCTCATCCGTCTCGGCGCTACGCGCCGATCCACCTTCTCCCACAAGGGGAGAAGGCATGAGCGAACTACTTCCCCGCCGTGCTCGTTTCCAACGTCTTGGGCGCCGTCAATCGGCCATGTCCGGAGACGGCGTTGCCGGCATCGGGCGCCAGCCGCATGAACGACAGCGATGCGGCGGCCGAAATCGCCGCGACGACGAAGAACGCGGTGTGGAAATCCGCCAGCGTCAGTGACCTGTCGTTCAGGCTCGTGGACACTTCCAGGATTCCGCCGGCCAGCGCCACGCCGAGCGCGACCGACAACTGCTGGAACACGGCTGTAATCGGCGTCGCCTTGCTGGTGTCTTCAGCCGAAACCTCGGCATAGGCGAGCGCATTGACGCCGGTGAAGAACATCGAGCGGATGAAGCCGCCGACGAGCAGCATGGCCAGCATCAGCAGATAGGGTGTGTCGGGTGTGAACAGGCCGTAGATGGCGATCGAGGCCGCGGCGACCAGCGAACCGACGACCAGCACGCGGCGGAAGCCGGCGACGCGGAAGATCATTGCGGTGACGAATTTCATGCCTATGGCGCCGATCGCCGAGACGAAGGTGATCATGCCGGACTGGAACGGCGTCAGCCCAAAGCCGATCTGGAACATCAGCGGCAGCAAGAAGGGCACGGCGCCGATGCCGATGCGAAACAGCGAGCCGCCAAGCACCGAAGAGCGGAACACCTGGTTGCGGAACAGTTCGAGCGCCAGCAGCGGGTTTTTGGCGTTGCGCGCATGCAGCAGATACAGCGCGCCCGACAGCAGGCCAACCGCTACGGTGGCGACGCCGACGATTGGCGGCAGATAGGGCAAGCTGACCACCGACAGGCCAAACACCACCCCGGATGCCGCCAGCCCGCTCAGCACGAAGCCGATGAAATCAAGTGGCGGGGTCTGCGCGGGTTCGGTCTCCGGCAGGAAACGCGTCGCCAGCCAGATGCCGATCAGGCCGATCGGCACATTGATCAGGAAGATCCAGTGCCAGGTGAAATAGGTGGTGATGAAGCCGCCGACCGGCGGGCCGACCAGCGGTCCGACCAGCGCCGGAACGGTCAGCCAGGACATCGCCGCGACGAGTTCGTTTTTCGGTGTCGCGCGCACCAGCACCAGCCTCCCGACCGGGGTCATCATGGCGCCGCCAATGCCTTGCAGGAAGCGCGAGACCACGAAAGCCGGCAGCGAACCGGAGAGCGCGCAAGCGATCGAGCCGACGATGAAGACCGCGATTGCGGCGCGAAACACATGCTTGGCGCCGAAACGGTCGGCCATCCAGCCGCTGATCGGAATGAAGATCGCCAGCGAGACCAGATAGGCAGTCAGCGCCAGTTTCAGCGCGATCGGGCTGGTGTGGATGTCGACGGCGATCGCCGGCAGCGATGTCGCGATGACCGTCGAATCCATGTTTTCCATGAAAAGGGCGACCGCCAGTATAAGCGGGATGGTGCGGTTCAAGGAACGCGTCCGAACTTGAATGTTGCGTTGCCGGTTGCATGTCGGCCTTGAGGCGGGCGGTTACCATGCCTTCGCCGGGATGTCGCATTAATTTGCTGTCACTTTTGTGCGACCGGCAACCACAGGTGGCATCCCTTCGCCGGAAAGTCACCTTTCCGGGAGCGTGAAATCATCCGCTTTTCATCGGTGCTTGGACGTGGTACCAGCCAGCGCCAATCCTGAAAGGGAAGAAACGAGTCGGCGCTGTCCATTCCGGTCCAGCGCTTTTTTGTATTCCCCCACCGTTTTTATGTTCAAGGGACTGGCCATGGCAAAAATCATCGAAACGTCCACCGGCGCATTGGCGCTGACCTTTGACGACGTGCTGCTGCAGCCGGGTCATTCCGAGGTCATGCCTGGCGAAACCGATGTCCGCACCCGCATCGCCGGCGACATCGACCTGAATGTGCCGATCCTGTCGGCGGCGATGGACACCGTCACCGAGGCGCGGCTTGCCATAGCCATGGCCCAGGCCGGCGGCATTGGCGTCATCCACCGCAATTTCTCGCCGGCCGAACAGGCCGAGCAGGTGCGGCAGGTCAAGAAATTCGAATCCGGCATGGTGGTCAATCCCGTCACCATCGGCCCCGACGCGACGCTCGCCGACGCGCTGGGCCTGATGCGCAGCTATTCGATCTCGGGCATTCCGGTGGTCGAGAACGGCGGCAGCGGCGGCCACAAGATCGGCCGGCTGATCGGCATCCTGACCAATCGCGACGTGCGCTTTGCGTCCGATCCGGCGCAGAAGGTCCATGAACTGATGACCCGTGACAACCTGATCACGGTCAAGGAGAACGTCGATCAGGACGAGGCCAAGCGCCTCCTGCACCAGCACAGGATCGAAAAGCTGGTGGTCGTCGACAGGCAGGGCAATTGCGTCGGACTGATCACCGTCAAGGATATCGAGAAGTCGCAGCTCAATCCGCACGCCACCAAGGACGCACAGGGCCGCCTGCGCGCCGCCGCCGCCACCAGCGTCGGCGATGACGGTTTCGAGCGCGCCGAACGCCTCATCGATGCCGGCGTCGACCTTCTGGTGATCGACACCGCGCATGGCCACTCGCAGCGCGTGCTCGACGCCGTCACGCGGGCGAAAAAACTATCCAACTCCGTCCGCATCCTGGCTGGCAATGTCGCCACCGCCGCGGGCACGCAGGCGCTGATCGACGCCGGCGCCGACGCCGTCAAGGTCGGCATCGGCCCGGGTTCCATCTGCACCACCCGCATCGTTGCCGGCGTCGGCGTGCCGCAGCTCTCAGCCATCATGTCGGCGGTCGAGACGGCGCACAAATCCGGCGTCTCGGTGATCGCCGATGGCGGCATCAAATATTCCGGCGATCTGGCCAAGGCGCTCGCCGCAGGCGCCAGTGCGGCCATGATCGGCTCGCTGCTGGCCGGAACCGACGAAAGCCCGGGCGAGGTCTATCTGCACCAGGGCCGCTCCTTCAAGGCCTATCGCGGCATGGGCTCGGTCGGCGCCATGGCCCGCGGCTCCGCCGATCGCTACTTCCAGGCCGAGGTGCGCGACACGCTGAAACTGGTCCCGGAAGGCATCGAAGGGCAGGTTCCCTACAAAGGACCTGTGTCTGGCGTGCTGCACCAGCTTGCGGGCGGCTTGAAAGCCGCTATGGGTTATGTTGGTGGCCGCGACCTTGCCGATTTCCGCGAGCGCGCCACCTTTGTGCGCATATCCAATGCCGGACTTCGTGAAAGCCACGCCCATGACGTCACGATTACCCGCGAAAGCCCGAACTATCCCGGCGGAGCCTGACCAGTACGGGCTCGGGCGGAGCCTGACGGCAACGATCCTGCGGCTGCCGCGCCACGCAGGCGCACTCTGTTTCCTGTCGGCGGTGGTTTTCATCGCCATGACGGCTATGGAATTCCTCTACTTCCGCCAGTTGAGCGGCGGCTTGCCATCACTCGACATGCGTATTTTCGGTTTCACTCCGGACGAAGGCATGGCCTGGCTGACGGCACTCGGCCGGCGCGGCGGCGAGATCATTCTCGTCTGGCACTATCTGACCTTCGATCTGTTGTTCCCGGCGCTGCTGTCAGTGACGCTGGTCAGCCTGATCCTGGCCACCGGCCGGCGATTGAAGGCTTTCCGCGTGCAGCCGGTGCAGCTGCAGTCGATCTTCGCGCTGGTCCTGGTGCTGCCCTACACGCTTGCCGACTACGCCCAGAACATCGCGGTAGCGCGGCTTCTGTCCGATTTCCTGTCGGCGAATCCGGACTCGCTGTCTTTGGCTTCGGCGCTCACCGTCACCAAATTCGCGCTTTTCGCCATCCCGGTGATCGTCATTGCCGCCTTCTGGCTGGCAGGCCAGAAACGCCTGGCCTGATGCCGCGCGCAAAGCTCAGCCGGGTAGGGGAAACTTCGTGAACCAGACCACGATCTTCTGGCCTGTTCTGGCGCACGTGCTGCTGATCTACATCGTCTACTGCGTCCTGGGTCGCCGCAGATACGGCGCAATCAGGTCAGGCGAGGCGAAGCCCGGTCATTTCAAGGTGCGTTCGACCGAGCCGGCCTCCAGCGTTACCGTTTCCGCCAATCTCACCAACCAGTTCGAGCTGCCGGTGCTGTTCTATGTGCTGTGCCTGGCGCTGCACCTGACCAACGGCGTCAACTATTTGACCCTGGCGCTGATGTGGATTTTCGTCGCATCGCGCTATTTCCACGCCTGGGTTCACCTGACCAGCAACAATCTGCTGCTGCGCAGCCGCTCGTTCTTCGTCAGTGCGGTGATTCTCCTGCTGGGATGGATCTGGTTCGCGCTACACCTGCTCGGCGTGGTTTGAGCAGAGCACCTTTTCCTTCTCCCGCAAGGGGAGAAGGAAAGTCCGCGAGGGACGTCTACAGGTCGAACACCGCAATCTTGCGCTTGTCGAACTTGATGCCGATCTCGCCGCGCACCAGCTTGAGCGCGGCCTCGCCGAACACCGCGCGCCGCCAGCCCTGCAGGGCCGGTACGTCGGCGTCCTCGCCCTCGGCGGCGATACGGTCGATGTCGTCGCTGGAGGCCAGCACCTTGGAGGCGACGCCTTCCTTTTCGGCGACGATCCGCAGCAGCACCTTCAACAGTTCCGCCGCGGCGCTCGAGCCCTCGGGCGGCTGGAAACTCTTCGGCAGTTTCGGCATCTGCTCCTTGGGCAGGGCAAGGGCGGTGTTGACCGCGCCAAGCAACGCCGTTGCCGTCGAAGAGCGCTCCCAGCCCTTCGGCGTCGTGCGCAGCTTGCCAAGGGCTGCCGCGTCGCGCGGCGCCTGTTGCGCCACCTCGTAGATCGCATCGTCCTTGAGTACGCGGCCGCGCGGCACGTCGCGTTCGCGCGCCTCGCGCTCGCGCCACGCCGCAACGCCCTGCACGATCGCCAGTTCCTGCGGCTTGCGCAGCCGCATCTTCAGCCGTTTCCAGGCGTCCTCGGGGTGCGGATCATAGGTCTCGCGCGAGGTCAACACCTCCATTTCCTCGTTGAGCCAATGGGCGCGGTTTTCGCGCGCCAGTTCGGCGCTGAGGTGCTGATAGACCTCGATCAGATGGGTGACGTCGGCCAGCGCATAGTCGAGCTGCTTGTCGGAAAGCGGCCGGTGGCGCCAGTCGGTGAAGCGCGACGACTTGTCGAGCCGCGCGCCGGTGATGCGCTGCACGAGCTGATCGTAGGAAACGCTGTCGCCGAAGCCGCAGACCATCGCCGCCACTTGCGTGTCGAACACTGGATGCGGAACCAGATCGCCGAGATGGACGATGATTTCGATGTCCTGCCGCGCGGCGTGGAAGACTTTGACCACCGCCTCGTTGGCCATCAGCCTGAAGAACGGCTTCAGGTCGATATCGGGAGCCAGCGGATCGATCAGTGCCGTCACGCCGGGAGCGGCCATCTGGATCAGGCACAGGATCGGCCAAAACGTCGTTTCTCGAATGAATTCGGTGTCGACAGTGACGAAATCCGACTTTTCGAAAGCGGCGAGAACGGTCTCGAGTTCTTTCTGGGTGGTGATGACGTGCATCAAATCGCTTTTGGCAGGAGTAAGGTCTTCCTAGATTTCAGCCGCCGGGGCTTTCGTCAAGCTTTGGCACCGCCATCATGAGGTTCCCGGACCGTCGGAATCGCCGTTTCTCCTGGCCAGCCGCGCGAAAACCGTCGAAGTGCGCAGGAGCGCAATGAAGCGGCCGCGCCTGCCCGCCGGCACCCCGGACCGGGCCTGCATGCGGTAGAGGATGACGGCGATGAAGATCGCATAGACCACCGCGCTGAATACAAACAGGGCGCCCGGTCCGAAATATTGCATCGCCGTCGAGGCGGCGAACGGGCCACCAATGGCGCCGAAGGAATAGAACAGCATCAGCGCCGCGTTGATCAGCACGAACTCGCCCGTGTCGGCGCGGTCGTTGGAATGCGCCGCCGACAGCGAATAGAGCGGCATGGCGAAACAGCCGAAGATGAAGATGAAGATGAAGTTGAGCGCCGGATTGCTGCCGGCGATGAACACCAGCGCCAGCGCCGAAAACATCGCGCAGCACGTCGTCATCAGCAGCACCCGGCGCCGGTCCCAGCGGTCGGAAAGGTAACCCAGCGGATACTGGATGATGGCGCCGCCGAAAATGCCGACGCTGACGAAGGTGACGACATCGGCGACCGACATGCCGATTTGCTCGGCATAGACAGGCGACAAGGTGCGAAAGGCGCTGTTGGTGACGCCGACGGCGATGCAGCCGAAGCAGCCCAGCGGCGAAATCCGCCAGACGCGCGCCAAGTCGAGCTTGACCTCCTCCGGCGGCGTCGGGTTGGAGCGGTCGCCGAGCGAAACCGGCACCAGCGACAGCGTGATCATCATCGACATGATAGCGAAAATTGCGAAACCGCCAGCGCCGAAGATCGGGATCAGGAACTGGGCTGATGTCACCGAACCGATGTCGACCATCCGGTAGATCGCCAGCACGCGTGCCCGATCGTGATTGCTGACGCCGGAATTCAGCCAGCTTTCGACGATCGTGAACAGCCCGGCGAAACAGAAACCGCCGGCAAAGCGCACCGCGCACCACATGACCGGATCGATGACCAGCACCAGGAGCAAAGTGCCGACCGAGGCGATCGCCGCCAGCGCCGAAAATGCCCTGATATGGCCGACCGCCTTCATGATGCGGGTGATGGCCAGGCAGCCGAGAAGGAAGCCGGCGAAGTAGAAGGTGCCCATCAGGCCGATGTCGGAAGCGGAAAACCCTTCCTGCGCGCCGCGCAGCGCGATCAGCGTGCTCTGTAGCCCATTGCCGCCTAGCAGGATGCCTGCGGCGAGAAGAAGCGGGATCATCGGGCGGATGGAGGACATCAATGGGTGATCACGTGTCGGTGATCCCTTCTTGAACCATCGCCCTGGCCAACGCCAGCAGCAATTCCCAGCAAACTACAGCGAGGATATGTCCAACTCTTCGTGGAAGGTCCAAACGCTTATGAACGGGCCGTCGTTTAGGTTCTTGCTATAGATCGTCATGATCACCTGTTGCCGTTGATCGTCGCGCGGAGGCAACTGACCGGTGATGAGCCGGAAACCGTCGGGATTTACGCCAACAGCGAATTGCTGTTCCGGGTCGATACGATCGTAGTCGATTATGAGCCGCGATCCGTCGAACTGCTCCCGCATCGATTCGTCGTTCGGAAAGTCACCGTCGGAGAGGGCTTTGAACCGCGCCCAATCGTCTATGCGAGCCGCGTCAAGCAGGTTGACGATGCGGCTGCGCTCTTGAGGTGTCAGAAAGAGCTTCTGGTTTTGCATATCCTGATCTCATTTGCCGTAAACGTAGCGGTAGAGGATATCGCTATCCATTGTGCCGCCCAAGTTTACAACGGATGTCCTGTCGAAGCCGCTTGCCTTGACAAATCCGGCCTCCCATGCGCTTTTCGCGCAAATTTTGAGGCCGGGCTTGATGCTTGGCCTGCAACCCAGCACCCCGGACTTTACCAATGACAATGCACCGTTACCGCAGCCATACCTGTGCCCAGTTGAGGAAGAGCGACGTTGGCTCGACCGTTCGTCTGTCCGGCTGGGTGCATCGCGTGCGCGATCATGGCGGCCTGCTCTTCATCGACCTGCGCGACAATTATGGCCTGACCCAGATCGTCGCCGATCCGGATTCGCCTGCCTTCAAGGTCGCCGAAACAGTACGCGGCGAGTGGGTCATCCGCGTCGACGGCGAGGTCAAGGCGCGCTTGCCCGAGACCACCAACTCCAACCTGCCGACCGGCGAGATCGAGATTTTCGCCCGCGAGATCGAAGTGCTGTCGGCGGCCAAGGAATTGCCGCTGCCGGTGTTCGGCGAGCCCGACTATCCCGAGGATATCAGGCTGAAATACCGCTTCCTCGATCTACGCCGCGAGACGCTGCACAAGAACATCATTGCGCGGACAAAAATCATCGCCGAAATGCGCAAGCGCATGGGCGATGTCGGCTTCACCGAATTCTCGACGCCGATCCTCACCGCGTCGTCGCCGGAAGGCGCGCGCGACTTCCTGGTGCCGTCGCGCATCCATCCCGGCACCTTCTATGCGCTGCCGCAGGCGCCGCAGCAGTACAAGCAGCTGATCATGGTGTCGGGCTTCGACCGCTATTTCCAGATCGCGCCCTGCTTCCGCGACGAGGACCCGCGCGCCGATCGTCTGCCCGGCGAATTCTACCAGCTCGACCTTGAAATGAGCTTCGTCGAGCAGGACGACGTGCTGTCGACCATGGAACCTGTCATGCGCGGGGTCTTCGAGACCTTCGCCAACGGCAAACCGGTGACGCAGAACTTCCAGCGTATTCCCTATGATGTGGCCATGCGCAAATACGGCTCCGACAAGCCGGACCTGCGCAACCCGATCGAGATGCAGGCCGTCTCCGATCATTTTCGCGATTCCGGCTTCAAGGTGTTCGCCAATATCCTGGCCAACGACCCGAAGGCCGAAGTGTGGGGCATTCCCGCCAAGACCGGCGGCAGCCGCGCCTTCTGCGACCGTATGAATTCCTGGGCGCAGGGCGAGGGCCAGCCGGGGCTGGGCTATATCTTCTGGCGCAAGGAGGGCGACAAGCTCGAAGGCGCCGGTCCGCTCGCCAAGAACATCGGCGAGGAGCGCACCGAGGCGATCCGCCTTCAGCTCGGCCTTGCCGATGGCGACGCCGCCTTCTTCGTTGCCGGCGACCCGAAGAAGTTCGTCTCCTTCGCGGGGGCTGCGCGCACCCGTGCCGGCGAGGAGCTGAACCTTGTCGACCGCGAGCGTTTCGAGCTGTGCTGGATCGTCGATTTCCCGTTCTTCGAGTGGAACGAGGAAGAGAAGAAGATCGACTTCGCCCACAACCCGTTCTCGATGCCGCAAGGTGGCATCGATGCGCTGAATGGCGAGGACCTGCTCGGCATCAAGGCGTTCCAGTACGACATGGTCTGCAACGGTTTCGAGATCGCCTCAGGCGGTATCCGCAACCATCTGCCCGAAACCATGGTCAAGGCGTTCGAGACGGTAGGGCTGGACCGCGCCACGGTCGAGGAGCGCTTCGGCGGCCTCTATCGTGCCTTCCAGTATGGCGCACCGCCGCATGGCGGCATGGCCGCCGGCGTCGACCGCGTCGTCATGCTGCTGCTCGGCGCCAAGAACCTGCGTGAGATCACCATGTTCCCGATGAACCAGCAGGCCTATGATCTGTTGATGAATGCACCCTCGGAAGCGAGCCCGCAGCAGCTTCGCGACCTGGCGCTGCGCGTTGCCGTGCCCAAGAAGGACGCCTGATCGCGCTTCGGGCGATGCTTTAAAGACCGCCCGAACCATTCTTTCGATTCGCTAATCCCAATGAAAAGCCCGGCATCGCTGCCGGGCTTTTCGCATACTGAGATCGCTTCGATCAGTCTTCGTTGGCCTTGACGGTGACACCGAGCGTCTTGGGCAGGTCGAGCGGGTTGGACATGGCGCCCGCCATGATCAGCGCGAACGGCACCGAGGCCGGCGGCTCGGCCGAGATTTCGAGGCTCTTCGGATCGTCGAGGAATTTGCTGACCGCGGCCGTAACCTGCGCAGTCAGTTCCGGATTGTTGAGCTGCGCCATGCCGAACGGCACGATCGCCTTGGCCTGGTTGGCGATGTCCTTGCCGGACATGCCTTGCTGCTTGCCGACATAGTCCAGAACCTTGTTGGTCAGCGAATCGTCGTCGAAGCGGATCGAGGCGCTGTTGAACGAAAGCTGCTGCAACAGGCCGAGCATGGCCATGCCTTGCGCCGAATTGTCGGCGCCTTCCGGCTGTGCCGCCATCTTCTTCTGCATTTCCTGCAGCGACTTGATGAAGTCCAGCGTGTAGCCGCCGAGATCGAAGGTCATGCCGAGCGTGCCGGCATTCTCGACCGAGATGTCGTATTTCGACAGTTCCATCTTGCCGTCCGTGGGCTGCCAGGTGCCGGCCATTTCGAGGTTGCCCGCGATGTTCTGGTAGCCGAGCGCGTTGATGACTTCCTTTGACTTGGGATCGTCCACCAGCGTCAGGTCGGCATTGAATTTTTCGGTGGTTGCGGTGAATTCCATCGCCTTGCCGTCCGCCGGCGGCGTGATTTCGATGGCAAGCCCGTCCATCGAGAAGGCGGTCTTGTCGGCGACCTTGACGGTCATGTTCGAGAGTTCGGCGGACTTGTACATCATCAGCGAGCCCAGCGGGCCGGTGGAACCGTCGGCCGGAACTGTCATGTCGTGGATGACGAAGGGGCTGAGGTCGAGGGTGACGCCGTCCTTGCTGTGTGTGAAGGCAGCCGTTGATACGGTGGCGATGTCATAGCCGCCATTTGCCTCGGTCACGCCTTCGAGTTTGACGTCGCCGATGGGAAGCGCTTCCTTCTCCGCCGCCGGTTTGATGGCAACGCCCTGCAGCACCATGCTGGTGTTGTCGCCGGTCACCCCGGTCCAGGTGATGTCGACACCTTGTGCGACAAGCGCTGCCTTCAGCCGGTCGGCCACTGCCGTATCCTGTGCGAGGGCCGCATTCAGCGGCAGCGTGAGCAAGAAGGTCGAAAAAGCCAGTTTCTTGAGAATTGAGCGTTTGATTGTCATCGCAAGGTCCCTGAGAGTGTCCTGAAATTGTTTTTTCAATTATTTGCGCCATCACCATTCCGTGACGAACTGGACCGGAAAAAGGCGTGTCCCGGCACATTGGTCAAAAATCGCGGTGAAAGGCAAACCCGATCCCACCGTCTTTGCGCAAACCGGTGAATTTGTCATGAAGAGCCGATAGCCGGATATCGTCGCGCTTGGCGATAGAGCCCGCATGTAACAGGCTGATGTTGGCCGACATCCGCTGGGGTATGGTTTCATGTTGCAGAAAGGCCGGTATCTCCGTCGGGCTCTTGCCGCGAATCACCCGCTCGGCTAGTCCGAGCCCATGGGAAAAAGGCTTTTGCCGCCTGAAAATGGCGGTGGCGATCACATCGAGCCGGTCGATCTGAAGAAGGCGCTGGAAGAGCGCTATCTGGCCTATGCGCTGTCGACCATCATGCACCGGGCGCTGCCCGATGTGCGCGACGGACTGAAGCCGGTCCATCGCCGCATCATGCACGCCATGCGCCTGCTGCGGCTCAACCCCGATCAGGGCTTTGCCAAATGCGCCCGCATCGTCGGCGAGGTGATGGGCAAGTTCCACCCGCATGGCGACCAGTCGATCTATGACGCGCTGGTGCGGTTGGCGCAGGATTTCTCGATGCGTTATCCGCTGGTCGACGGGCAGGGCAATTTCGGCAACATCGACGGTGATAACGCCGCCGCCATGCGCTACACCGAAGCGCGCATGACCGATGTGGCGACCGAACTGTTGTCCGGCATCACCGAGGATGCCGTCGATTATCGGCCGACCTACAATGAAGAAGACGAGGAGCCGGTGGTTTTGCCCGGCGCCTTTCCGAACCTGCTGGCCAACGGCTCGTCCGGCATTGCGGTGGGCATGGCGACATCGATCCCGCCCCACAACGCCGCCGAGCTTTGCGATGCCGCACTTCACCTGATCGAAAACCGGGACGCGCCGGTGGCGAAGCTGATGGACTTTGTCCAGGGGCCGGATTTCCCGACCGGCGGCATCATCGTCGACAGCCGCGCCTCGATCCTCGAAGCCTACGAAACCGGTCGCGGTGGCTTTCGCGTGCGCTCGAAGTGGTTCCAGGAGGACCAGGGCAGGGGCACCTGGAGCATCGTTGTCACCGAAATCCCGTACGGCGTGCAGAAGGCGCGGCTGATCGAGAAGATCGCCGAGCTGCTGATGGCGCGCAAGCTGCCGCTGCTCGAGGACATCAGGGACGAAAGCGCCGAGGACGTCCGCGTCGTGCTGGTGCCGAAGAGCCGTTCGGTCGACCCCGGCATCCTGATGGAATCGCTGTTCAAGCTGACCGAGCTCGAAAGCCGCTTCCCGCTCAACATGAATGTGCTGTCGCGCGGCAAGGTGCCCAACGTGCTGTCGCTGAAGGGCGTGCTGCAGGAGTGGCTCGAGCACCGCCGCGAGGTTTTGGTCCGCCGCTCGAAACATCGCCTCGGCGAAATTGAAAGACGGTTGGAGATACTTGCCGGCTACCTGATCGCCTACCTCAACATCGACGAGGTGATCAGGATCATCCGCGAGGAGGATGAGCCAAAGCAGGTCATGATGGCCCGCTGGTCGCTCACCGACACCCAGGCCGAAGCCATCCTCAACATGCGGCTGCGCGCTCTGCGCAAGCTTGAAGAATTCGAGATCCGCAAGGAATTCGACGGCCTGAGCGCGGAGAAAAAGCAGATCGAGGCACTGCTTGCTTCAAACGAGAAGCAGTGGGCGACGATCAAGTGGGAAGTCACCAACATCCGCGACAAGTTCGGTCCGGAGACCGAGCTCGGCAAGCGCCGCACCCAGTTCGCCGACGCGCCCGAGCATGATCTGACCGACATCGCCCATGCCATGATCGAGCGCGAGCCGGTCACCGTCGTCGTCTCGGAAAAGGGCTGGCTGAGGGCGATGAAGGGGCATCTGGCCGATCTCTCGACGCTGACCTTCAAAGAGGGCGACAGCCTCAAGCTCGCCTTCCATGCGCAGACCACTGACAAGGTACTGGTCTTCACCACCGGGGGCAAGTTCTACACCATCGGCGCCGACCGGCTGCCTGGCGGGCGCGGCCATGGCGAGCCGATCCGCATCATCGTCGATATGGACAATGACCAGGACATCGTCACCGCCTTCGTTCACGATCCGAAGCGCAAGCTGCTGCTGGCCTCGCACGACGCCAACGGTTTTATCGTGCCGGAGGAGGAAGTCGTTGCCAACACCCGCAAGGGCAAGCAGGTGATGAACGTCAAGGCGCCGGACGAAGCCAAGCGCTGCATCCCGGTCACCGGCGACCATCTCGCCATCGTCGGCGAGAATCGCAAAATGCTGGTGTTCGCGCTCGCAGAGATTCCGGAGATGGGCCGCGGCAAGGGCGTGCGCCTGCAGAAATACAAGGACGGCGGCCTCCTCGATCTCAAGCCGTTCACGCTTGAGAGCGGCCTTTCCTGGCAGGATTCAGCCGACCGCACCTTCACAAGGTCGCGTGAGGAACTGGCCGAATGGATCGGCGCCAGGGCTTCAGCCGGACGCATGGTGCCGAAGGGATTCCCGAGGACGGGGAAATTTGGGTAGCTACGCGCCTTTTCCTTCCCCCCTTGTGGGGGAAGGTGGCCTCGCGAAGCGAGGTCGGATGAGGGGTGCTCCAGGGAACACCAACGCCTCACTCCGTCACGCACCCCTCATCCGTCTCGGCGCTGTCGCGCCGATCCACCTTCTCCCACAAGGGGAGAAGGAAGAGACGCGCCCATCTCATTTGGACTATCGTCACGATTGCTGCACTATATCAGTGCATAGACAGGAGGGGTGTTTGGGAGAGCCAGGCGTTTGAAGGAAGCGAAGATCCAGAAACCGGAACGGCAGCAGCGCCTCTTCGGCCTGTCGACGCCGCTCAGGGCAGCCGTCATCCCGCCGCTGTCGGCGGCACGCTGGCTGCTGGTGCTGATCGTTGCCGCCGGCGTCTATTTCTTCCACGGCTTCCTGTTTCCGGTGCTGGCGGCGCTCGTCATCGCTTTCGCCAGCTGGCCGCTCTACCGCCGCCTGCTTGTCGCGGTCGGCGGCAACCGCACCATCGCCGCGACCTTCGCCATCCTGTTCATCCTCGCCTTCCTGGTGATCCCGATCGCGCTCGCCGGCACCTATGCGATCAACGAGGTCCGCGAATGGGTCGCCTGGGCGATCGAGACCAACCGCCACGGCGCGGTGACGCCACACTGGATCGCCACCATGCCTGTCGTGGGCGAGTGGCTGAACGAACAGTGGACCACCAATTTCGGCCATCCCGGCGGCATTGGTGAGCTGATCCAGCTGGTCAGCGGCGCTAATATCGGCAGCATCTATCGCGGCGTGCTGGCCGCAGGCGGCAGTGCTTTCGGCCTGCTGTTGACGCTGCTGTTCATGATGATCGCGCTGTTCTTCGCCTATCGCGACGGCGAGCACTTTGCGGGCCAGGTCGACCGTCTCGGCGAGCGCATCCTGCCGACCAGATGGGAGCGGATTTCGCGCGTCGTGCCGGCGACGATCTCCTCGACCGTGACCGGCATGACCGTTATCGCCATCGGCGAGGGGCTGGTGCTGGGCATCGCCTACTGGCTGGCCGGCGTGCCGTCGCCGGTCACGCTTGGCGCCCTGACCGGCGTCATGGCGCTGATCCCCGGCGGCGCACCGCTGTCCTTCACGCTGGTCTCGATCTACCTCGCCGCCAGCGGCTCGCCGATGGCCGGGCTGGCACTGTTCCTCTGGGGGGCGGTCGAGCTGTTCATCGTCGACAAGACACTGCGTCCGAAGCTCGTCGGCGGGCCGATAAAACTGCCCTTCCTGCCGACCTTTTTCGGCCTGATCGGCGGCGTCAAGACTATGGGTTTCCTCGGCCTGTTCATCGGCCCGGTGCTTATGGCGCTGCTCGTGGCCATCTGGCGCGAATGGCTGCGCGAAGTGGAGCTGGCCGACGAGACGGCCGCCGATTCGGCGGCCGAAATCGAGTCCGGTCCGCAGATCGAGGTCCTGCCGGAATCCAATGCGGCGAAGAAAGCCAGCGCCTGATAACGACCGGCTTTGCGCCGTAAGCCGAATTGTCGCTAGACCGGGTGATGCACCGCGAAGTCGACCCGGCGCTTACGCCCTTCATGCAGCTGCCAGAGCGAGTGTGCGACGAGCGTGACGATCAGGATCCCGCCGCCGATCAGGCTGTTGCGGGTCGGTGCCTCGGCAAAGATCATCCACACCCAGACCGGCGCCAGCACCGTTTCGAGCAGGTAGAACATCGCCACTTCCGGTCCTGAAATGTATTTCGGCCCGGCGGCAAGGCAGAAGAACGAGATCGGCATTATGATGGCGCCGTTGAAGACGATCCACCATGGCGCGTTCACGTGAAAGCCTTCGCCTGTCACCATGAAGGCCGCCAGCCCAAGCGGCAGAAGCACCCCGACGAGCGAGGTGAATCCCATGTCCTTGCCACTGGCGCGCGAGATCGTGATGGCCACGGCGATGAAGAAGGCCGAGCAGAGCGCCATGAAATCGCCGAACAGCTTGCCGGTGCCGACGGAACCGCCGACGATGACCAGCACGCCGAAGATCATGATCAGCATCGCCGCGATGGTCACCAGCCGCGGCCTCTCGCGCAGGAATATCCAGGACAGCAACCCCGCGAACACGGTGTTGAAGGCCAGGATGAACACCAGGTCGGCGGTCGAGGTGTGATAGACGGCGGTGACGAAGGTGATCCCGGTCAGCCCGTAGCAGATCGCCACGATCAGTCCGGACCAGCCGGGGATGAGTGGCGGGGCATTTCGGCTCAATGCCCGCCAGATCGACCAGATGACCATCGCCGCGACGAATGTGGTGCCGGTGCGTAGCAGCATGATCGTCCATGCGCCGCCGTCGGCGAGCCGGATCAACGGTATGTCGACAGTCAGCGTCAGCCCGCCGATGGCGGTTATCAAAAGGCCTTTCTGGTGGTCATGGTGAGAGGACATGCAGGAACTTTCGCAATGAAGAGCAGGGCTGGCGGGCGGCCAGTGCAATGGCGTACTCTCTCCAGCCAACGGGCTGAAAGACCAGCATCCCTGCATTGAAACAGTTTAAGCGCGGATCGTGGAAAAACTCAGCGTGAAACCGCTTCGTTGGTGTAGCGCTCCCAGCCTTTGGGGCCGAGATGCTCCTGCGGCATGAAGCGCATCTTATAATTCATCTTGCGCGAGCCGTTGACCCAGTAGCCGAGGTAGACATGGGGCAGGCCCATCGCCCTGGCGCGGGCGATGTGGTCGAGGATCATGAACGTGCCGAGCGACCGTTCCTCGAAATCGGGGTTGAAGTAGGAATAGACCATCGACAGGCCGTCGGCCATCTTGTCGGTGAGCGCCACCGCGATCAACTCGCCCTGTCCCTTGCCGGTGATGAAGGTGTCAGGCCCGCGCCGCCGATATTCGATCACCTTGGTGTCGACATGGGTATCCTCGACCATCATCGCATAGTCGAGCACCGTCATGTCGGACATGCCGCCACGGCGGTGGCGGGCATCGAGGTAGCTGCGGAACAGGGAATATTGTTCGGTCGAGGGCTCGGCATTGTGCATGTAGCCGACGAGATCGGAATTGTGCTGCAGCACGCGTTTCATGTTGCGGCTGGCGACGAATTCCTGGGCGAGGATGCGTACCGAAACACAGGCGCGGCAGGTCTCGCAGGCCGGCCGGTAGGCGATGTTCTGCGAGCGCCGGAAGCCGCCTTGCGTCAAGAGGTCGTTCATCTCCGCCGCCTTGTCGCCGACCAGATGCGTGAACACCTTGCGCTCGAACTGGCCGTCGAGGTAGGGGCACGGCGACGGCGCGGTCAGGAAGAACTGCGGCGACTGGGTCGGATGCTGCGTCATCGAGCCTTGGAAACACTCCTTCGAATCGCTCTACCTTTGGCGCGGATGGCGAAAAATTCAACAGGATTATGTGGGCGCGGTCGACTCGACGCCTTCACATTTGTGCTCAATCGGTTGCGACTGCTCTTCAGAGGGCCGTTTCAGCGGTCGGTGCGGCTGACGACCGTGCCAAGCAAAAGATCGTGCAAGGTGCGTTTGCGGTCGGAAAACAGCGTCACCAGCAGCACAAGCGGCGACAGGATGACATTGCCGGCCCAAAATAGCACCGAATGGACGACCGCGGTGAGGCCGTCGATCGGCCGGCCGTCGAGCCGGTCGAGACGGATGCCCATCATCTTCATGCCCGTGGTGGCCTGGTCAGCGCTGCCCAACGTGTTCCAGATGTAGAGGATGGCCACAGTCGGCACCAGGACGCCGAACAGCATCCAGCCAAGGCCGAGGGTCAAAAGCCCGAGAAAGAACACCAGAATGGCAAACGGAATGGTGAGCAGCGCGACGATGATATAGTCGATCACAAAAGCCAGGATGCGCCTCGTGCGTACGCCGTCATAGGCCCTGACATCGTCGAGCCTGCTGGTGATGATTTCGCCGTCGAGAACGCGCGCGTTCATGTCATTTCCTCGTAACAAGGTCCGACATAGGGTGCGGACTGCTCAGCCATGAAATGGTGAAGGCCTGTGGCGGAATCAAGATCGCGCTTCCAGCGGTGCTCCAGCTTCGATGGCGTCGGGCCCGATGTGAACTGGTTGAATTTGCGGCGCGGATAGCATTAGCTTGTTGCGGCGCAGCAGAGCGCACAGGGGACGGGGC
This sequence comes from Mesorhizobium sp. BR1-1-3, assembly GCF_020165455.1. NCBI lineage: Bacteria > Pseudomonadati > Pseudomonadota > Alphaproteobacteria > Hyphomicrobiales > Phyllobacteriaceae > Mesorhizobium > Mesorhizobium sp. BR1-1-3. The sequence goes on along the minus strand of NZ_JAIUIC010000001.1, from coordinate 563,231 downwards.
AATATGGACTACGACATGCTGGTCATCGGCAGCGGCCCTTCCGGCCGCCGTGCCGCGGTGCAGTCGGCCAAGCTCGGCAAGTCCGTGCTGGTGGTCGACCGCGGCCGGCGTCTGGGCGGTGTCTCGGTGCATACCGGGACCATCCCATCGAAAACGCTGCGCGAAACGGTGCTCAATCTTTCGGGCTGGCGCGAGCGCGGCTTCTACGGGCGCGGCTACCGCGTCAAGCAGGATATTTCGGTCGGCGATCTGGTCGAGCGCCTGCACAAGACGCTCGACCATGAGGTCGAGGTGCTGCAGCACCAGTTCATGCGCAACACGGTCAAGAGCGCTCGCGCCGCGGTGAAATTCCTTGGTCCCAACAAGGTCAGCCTGACATCAGATGCCGGCGATTACAGCGAGGTCGGTTTTGCCAACGCGCTGATCGCGGTCGGCACTAGGCCGCACCGCCCGCGCGACGTGCCTTTCGACAAGACCCGCGTCTTCGACAGCGACGAGATGCTGGAGCTTGATCGCTTGCCGCGCACGCTGACCGTGATCGGCGCCGGCGTCATCGGCGTCGAATATGCGACGATCTTTTCCGCGCTCGACGTGCCGGTAACCTTGGTCGAGCCGCGCAACTCCATCCTCGATTTCGTCGACCGCGAGATCGTCGACGATTTCATCCACCAGATGCGCGATCGCGGCATGACCATCCGGCTGGGCAGCGCGGTGAAGGAGATCCGCTCCAAGCCGGACGCCGCCGAAGTGGAACTGGCCGATGGCCGCACCATCCGTTCCGAGGTTGTGCTCTACGCCGCCGGCCGCACCGGCAATGTCGGCAGCCTGGGCCTGGATGTCGTCGGCATCGACGCCGACTCCAGAGGGCGCATCAAGGTCGATCCGCAATCCTTCCAGACCAGCGTGCCCAACATCTATGCCGCCGGCGACGTCATCGGCTTTCCGAGCCTGGCCTCGACTTCGATGGAGCAGGGCAGGGTGGCCGCCTGCCATGCCTTTGGAGTGCCCTTGCCGCCGCCGCCGGAAACCTTCCCCTATGGCATCTATGCGGTGCCGGAAATCTCGACGGTCGGCCAGTCCGAAGAACAGGTGCGTGAGAGCGGTGCGGCCTACGAGGTCGGCGTGGCGCGTTTTCGCGAGACCTCGCGCGGCCACATCATGGGCGTCAACACCGGCTTCCTGAAGCTGCTGTTTTCGATCGAAACGCGCCGTCTGCTCGGCGCGCACATCATCGGCGAGGGCGCCACCGAGCTCATCCACATCGGCCAGGCGGTGATCAATCTCGGCGGCACCGTCGACTTCTTCGTCAACAACACCTTCAACTATCCAACGCTCGCCGAAGCCTACAAGATCGCCGGGCTGGATGCCTGGAACCGGATGGGAAGAGGGTAGGCCGGCTGGTCGTGGCGGCGAGCCTGTCAGCCTGCCTGCGCCACCGCCGCCGGTCCCGCCAGCCATTGCCTGACGATTGCCGCGTCGGCGCTGCCGAATTCATGACCTGACGGGACAATCCTGGCGTCGATCTCGGCGCCATGCCGACTGAGCAATGTCACCAGAGCAGGGGCGAAAGGCGCATAGGTGAGGTCGGCGGCGCCGGCGATCATCAGCACCCGCACCTTTGACAGATCCGTCGCCGGCACATCATCGAGCACCGGCATCGGTCGCAGCAGCGCGGCGCGTTCGACAAGGCCCGGATGCAGCAGCATCAGGCTCGAAACCAGATTGGCGCCGTTCGAATAGCCGAGGAAAATTGTGCGCGAGAGGTCGAGATGATGGCGTGTGGCCGCGTCAGCGACGAAGCCCGCAAAGGCCTCGGTTTCGGTGCGGATGCTCGCCTGTTCGAAGCGCGTCGGCGTGATCCGCGCGAACCAGCGGAAACCATCCTCCTGGACAACGCGGCCACGCACCGCGACGAGCGTGGCACGCGGTGCGATCTCTCGCGCCAGCGGCACCAATGTCGTCTCGTCGACACCCGACCCATGCAGCAGGAAGAAGCAGTCGCCCGTTGAATCCGCCGCGCCGTAAAGCCGGTAGTGGAAGGCGAGATCACGCCGCAACGCACCATCTTGTGAGGTCTCGTCGATCATCGACCATCCTCTTGATTATATGACGTTTCGCTCAATTTGCCGGCTTCAAAACGCAATATTTTCAAGCTCCGCGAAAGTTGATTGAACCGGGCGCATTACAGTCCGTTTCTCCGCCGATAACATCCTTCGGGAGGAATCGAAGCGGTGCGCCGGGGGTCGCATTGCCGGTATGAACAACCAGCTTTGAGGCCTTTTTGTCGATGACCACCCAGATTTCCCCGGACCGCGATGCGCGTGTCCCAGACCGCGAGGCGCGTGTCCCGGACCGCACTGAGCGCGACACGCGCATCGATGTGATCCGTGCTCTCGCCTTGTTGACCATCTATGTCGACCATGTGCCGGGTACCGCCTTCGAGTATCTGACATACAAGAATTTCGGCTTTTCGGATGCGGCGGAGGTCTTCGTGCTGATCTCGGGAATCTCGGTCGCGCTCGCCTACGGCAAGAAATTCCAGCCTGGAAACCGGCTGCTGGCAACTTTGAAGATGTTGCGCCGCGCCGGTGTGCTTTATGCCACCCACATCGTCACCACCATGGTGGTGATGGCCATTTTCTGCGCTGCGGCGGTGTTTGCCAGGCGGCCGGAGCTTTTGACGATGATCAACATCGAGCCGTTGATCAAGAATACGCCGCAGGTGCTGATCGGCATCGTGACGCTGGGCCACCAACTTGGGTACAACAACATCCTGCCCGTCTATGCGGTGCTGCTCTTGCTGGCGCCGCTGTTCCTGCTCATTGTCAGCTATCGGCCGGTCCTGGCACTGGTGGCATCCGGCGCCCTGTGGCTGGTCGCGGGGATTTATCAGATTGCTCCGCCCAACTACCCCGAGCCCGGCTTCTGGTTTCTCAACCCGCTGTCGTGGCAGTTCCTTTTCAACATCGGCCTGGCGGGGACGCTGCATGTGCGTCGCGGCGGCACCATCCCGGTCAATCGCTGGCTGGTTGGGGCGGCCTTGGCCTACACCGTTGTGGCCCTGGTCTGGGTGCACAGCCCGCTCTGGGGGCATATCTCCTGGTTTGGCCTGCCTCCGGTGCTGACCGGTTTCGACAAGACGTTCCTGTCGCTGCCGAGGCTCCTGCATATACTCGCAGTGAGCTACCTGATCGTGGCATTCCCGGCGATCTCGAATCTGTTTCGCACCGGGCGCGATCATCCGCTTGCCATATTGGGCAAACGATCGCTGCCGGTTTTCATTGCCGGCACGGTGCTTGCAATGGCGGCGCAGGTGCTGAAGCTGATCAATCCGGGCGGATTTGCCTATGACAGCCTGTTGATATCGGCCGGCATCGTCATGCAGTTCGCGCTCGCCTACTATCTCGAATGGCTATCGGGCCTTGGCTGGTCCGCCAAAAGCAGGCCGGCTCACAGCGCCGCATCGCCCGTCCATGCTGCATCCTTCGCGATGCCGGGCATGGCGACAAGAATGGGCCGTTGAGCTCAGGTGGGCGAGGGGCCGGATGAGGCCCGCACCACGAGTTCGACCGGCAGCGATTGCCGGCTGAACGAACCATCATTTTCAAGGATCGCCTTGACGGCAAGGCGGCCCATCTCGGCGATCGGCTGGACGATCGTGGTCAGCGGCGGCTTGGAAACCGCCCCTTCCGGAACACCGTCGAAGCCGACGACAGAAACATCGCCCGGTACCGCAATGTCGTGCTGCCGCAGCCAGTCCAGCGCATGGAGCGCCATCCTGTCCGACATCGCCAGGATGGCTGTCGGCGCCTCGGCACCGGCGAAAATATGGTCGAGGCCGGCCCACACGCTCTTCTCGTCATTGACGGTCTCGTAGATCGGCACACGCGAGACGTCGATGTCGACGCGGGAGAGTTCCGCGAAATAGCCACGCAAGCGGTCCCGCGTAGCGGAATAGAGGGCCATTTCCACCTGCTCCCTTGTGGTAGGGCCGAAGCCTGCGTCGGCACAGGGCAGGGTAAGCACGGCAAAGCGGCGATGTCCGAGTTCGGTCAGGTGGCGGGCCGCCAGGCCGGCACCGGCGATGTTGTCGACGCCGATCGCCGCGACCGCATCGTCGTCGTCCGAATCGAGATCGAGCGCCACAAAGGGGAGCTTGCGTTCGCGCGCCAGTTGGACCAGCTTTGAGCCGCCATCGACACAGAAGACGATGAAGCCATCGACCAGCGCACTCTGGATGTTCCACGCCAGCTGCTCGCCATTGACGGCGGAGACCAGCGAAATCCCCGCACCGGTCGCGTCACAAGCCTGCGAGATGCTGGCCATCATCACCCGGGCAAAGGGATCGTCGAAGAAATAGGAGAGGGGTTCCGCGGTCGCGACACCGATGGCATTGACCTTGCCGGCGCGCAGCAGCCGGCCCTTGGGATCCGGTCCGCCATATCCCATGGCCTCGGCTGCCGCCTTGACCCGTTCACGGACCTCCTCGCGCACGATCTCCGGACGGGCGAAGACGTTGGACGCGGTGCCGTGCGACACGCCGGCTGCCTTGGCAATGTCCGCCAGCCGGACCGGTCTTGTCTTTGCAGAGATAAGTGGCGCCATCTTCGTCTCCTGAATTCTTCCCATTTAACACTTTCGTTGGATCGGTTCAAATTTTGGCTTGATCGAGGCTTCGATAGGGCCTATGTTTGAATCGATCCAAGGAAACGCCTGCTGGCAGAATTGGATCGATTCAACATCAAGTAGGGAGTTGTGTCATGCATCCCGTCAATTTTCTGTTCGAAGACATTTACCGCAACGACTGGAGCATCTCGTCGAACACCGCGACGCAGAAGCGCCGCGGCAAAACCAGTCCATGGGTCCGCGAGTTGCGGTTCCTTGTGGAGCGCAAGCGGAGCTGATCGGGGTCGGTTTTTCGTACCTCTCGATTGGATCGATTCAAGCGCTGAAAGGAGCGCACATCATGCATCCCGTGAGCTATCTATTTGAAGACATCTATCGCAACTATTGGGGCATCGCGCCGGCTTCCGAACGGCCGGAGCGGCGTCGGTTGGCAAGGCTGCGGCGGCGCAATCGCGAATTGCTCATCCAGCCCGAGTCCAGGCAGGACTAACGGCCCGGCAAATGGGCGGGGGTCTGTTTATCGGGCAAGGCGCCCAGAGGCGTTCAGGAGCGTGCGCGCACCAGCGCCGAGGCAGCGATCGCCAGCCAGCCGGCAATGAGCAGCGTGCCGCCGATCGGCGCCGACAGCGGGAATAGCCGCGAGCCCAGAAAATCGCGGGCCAGCAGATCGCCGCAGAACAGCAGAAGCCCAACCAGCAGGATCAGGCTGCCGATGCGCAGGATCCGGTTCGCGCCAAGCAATCCGGCGGCAAGGAAGACCGGCGCATGCATCAGCAGGAACGATGCGGCGTTGCCAACGAAGGCGCCGCCGAGATGCGCCGCCGCGGCCGACAGCGCCACGCCGGCAGCACCGCAGAGGCCTCCGGCCAGGACGAGGATACGGCTGCTGTCGTCGGAAGGTCGTTCGGCTGTGCTCATGTTTGGGGCTCCGTGACGCCCAACCCCGTCAGGGCTTGCCGGGGTGGGCAAGCATGTCCTGCTCGCGGCGTGACTGTGCCAGCCAGTTATACACCGCGCCGCCGGCCATCAAGACGGATGTGCCCAGAAACACCGAACGCATGCCGAAATGACCACCGGCAAAGCCGCCCAGCAAGGGGCCGGCGACTTGCCCGACATATTGGGCGGAGATCGACAGCCCGAGCACATTGCCGCCGACCCCATCGGGAACATTGTGGCGGATCACGCTGGTGATGCAGGGCAACAGCCCGCCCAGCGCCAGACCCATCAGGAAGCGCAGGCCGATGAGTTGCCAGCTCTGCGTGACGAAGGCCTGCGGGATCAGCAGCAGCGCCGAGACGGCAAGCGCGCCGATGATGACGTTCCAGTGGCCGACGCGGTCGGCGAGCTTGCCCAGGCGCGAGGCCGACAGGATGGCGCCAAGGGCCGCCGCCGACATGACGACGCCTGATATCAGCGTGACGCGGCTCTGGTCCTCGATGAGCTGCTGCACATAGACGGTGATGATCGGCTCGATCGACATGGTGGCGAAGCTCAACAGCATGCCGGTCGCCAGCATGGCGACAACAGGCCGTTTGTCGGGGATTTGTGACCAGCCGCCTTTCCGCTTCTGCGTCGCTGCGGCGTCTGCTGTTTTCGGCCGGGGATTCTCCTTGATCAGAAACGTGGTCGCCAGGAATGCCAGGAAGATGACGCCGCCGGAGAGGAGAAAGGTGGCGCGGATGCCGATCAGCGGCGGCAGGGCGCCGCCAACCAGCGGACCGACCAGAGCCCCGCCCGTGATGCCGGCCGACAGCAGGCCCAACGCCCAGCCGGAACGCTCCTTCGGGGTCTGCATGGCGACGAGGATGGTCGATCCCGAGGAGTAGCCGCCGGCAAAGCCGATGAGCAGCCGCAGCAGCACCAGCTGCCAGACCGTCTGCACCATGCCGGTCAGCGACATGCATATGGCCATGCCGAAGCTGGCGCGAACCAGCATCACCTTGCGGCCATAGCGGTCGCCGAGACGTCCCCAGAGCGGCGCCACCAGCGCCGCCGCGAAGAACGTCGCGCCATAGGCAATCCCCGACCATTGCACGATCGCCGCGTGACCCTCGGCACCCAGCTGCTCGATATAGAGCGGCAGGAACGGCAGAAGCAGCGTCATGGCGACAAGCGTCGAAAACGAACCGGCGAAGCACACGAACAGATTGCGCCGCCAGTGGATGTTGTAGGTGCTGTCGGTCGCCGGGGGCGTGCTCTGCTGCATGTCGTATGTCCTGTCCCAGCAACTCTTTTATCGATGCTTGCTGCGGATACCAATTTGGGATACCAAGATGGTGCACGTCATGGACGCAAGCTTGGCCGCTGTCAATGCAGCCTGTCGAACGTGATCGGCAAGACGATCGCAAACGGCCAAAAGATGGAAACGACAATGTCGCAGATGCACAGCGTCGAAAAACAGCTTCGGCAGATGATCCTGGGCCTCGAGATCGGTCCCGGCGAAAAGCTGACCGAGCGCTGGATCGAGAGCCGTTTCGGTGCATCGCGAACCCCGGTCAGGGCAGCACTTCTGCGGCTCGAGACCGAGGGGCTGGTCGGCAGGGACGGGCGCGGCTGGACGGTGTCGCCGATCAATCTGGCTGAACTCGAGCAGATCGCCGTCTACAGGGAGGCGGTCGAGGTTGCGGCAGTTCGCCTGACATGCAGCCTGGCGGACCGGAGCGCCATCGATGTCATCGAGGCGATGCTCGAATCCTGCGACAACGACACGCCGCGCGAGGAATGGCATCGCGTCGGCATGGATTTTCACATCGAACTGGCGCGTCTGTCAGGCAATGAATTCCTGTTCCGGGCGGTCCGCGATGCCATGACGCGCCTGTCACGGGCGCGGTGGCTGGAGGTTCGCGACGAAGCGGCCCTCAGCCGCGCCTGGGCCGAACATCGCGCCATACTGGCGGCGGCACGCCGTGGCGACGCCGATGAAGCTGCGCGCCTGCTCTCGGTCCACATCGTCGGCAGCCGCGACCGGCTGGTGACGTCGCTCGCCAACGATCGGCGCGGTCTTCGCGCCAGAGGCTTTGCCGTCGTTGCTGCTTAAGGCGGATGAAGGGGCGCAAAGCGGCGTCTGGACGTGTGCGCACTTTCGCCCTCGCTTCGCAGACGCCGATGGCGTAAGGAGCGGCGATGGAAAACAACCGATTTGAAACACCTGTGACTGTGAAGTCAGTCGCGGCGGGAAGCACTCAGCTCTTGCGCACGGCGCGTGAGGCTTCCGACTACCTCCTCAACAGCTGGCCCGGCAAGCGCAGCCCCAAGCATCGCGCGGCCCTGCAGGCCTGCCATGACGCACTCGCCGGCGACAAGCCGGCGATGAACGCCAGGCGCGCCTTCATTGCGGCGGCGCGCGAAGTGGACGTCTTTGTCAGCGACAAGGCGCCGGCCTGACACAAGGCGACATCCGAGGCGGCAATCCGGATTGAGGCACGGCCCGCATCTGCGGGCCTTTTGCCGTCACTTTGCCGTTTCGGTTTCGGCTTCAGTCTCGTCTTCGGGCTTCGAACGTTCCCTCGCTGCAACCTTGGCTGCCAGCTTCTCGGCCTTCTTGGCCGCCTTCTGGCGGTCGCGTTCCTTGCGTTCCTGATCGTAGTTTGGTGGTCGCGCCATATCGGCTCCTTTTTCACTGCCTCGCGGCTCTGGTCCTGCCTAGGAGCATTAGCCGTCAAACACAACAGCTGAAGCGATAGTGCGTCGATGATGGCCAGGCTTGCAAGATGCGCGCCGCAATGATGGGGCCACGCCCATCATTGCGGCGGCGATACCTATCGCCATCGATTTGCCGATCAGATGCCGCTTCGGTCAATCACCAGATCGGCGGCACCAAAGCGGTCCTTTGCCGTCAGCTGCTGGTGCCAGTAGGGATAGAGCAGGGGCGGCCGGCTGACCGCGTCGAGGCGCTCGCGCTCCTCGCCCGAAAGCACCAGGCTTGCCGCCGCGATGTTGTCCAGGAACTGCGTTTCCGTCCTGCCGCCGATCACCAGGGAACTGATGGACGGCCGGCCAAGCAGCCAGGCCAGCGCCACCTGCGCTGCCGACACGCCGCGCTGCGCGCCGATCTCCACAAGCACATCGACGATCCGCCACAGCCGGTCCTCGTCGCGGATCGGTGGTTCCGACCAGCCCGCGAGTTGGCGGGCGGTGGGGCTGTCACGGCGGTATTTGCCGGACAGCAATCCGCCGGCAAGCGGGCTCCAGACCAGAACGCCCAGCCCCTGGTCGACGGAAATCGGCAGCAGTTCGTACTCCGCTTCGCGCGCTTCCAGCGTGTAGTGGATCTGCTGCGTGATGAAGCGCGGCTGATGACGGCTGTCGCTGATGCCGAGCGCCTTCATCACCTGCCAGCCGGAATAGTTGGAGCAGCCGACATAGCGGATCTTGCCCTGGGCAACCAGCGTGTCGAGCGCGCCGATGGTTTCCTCCAGCGGCGTCACGCCATCCCATTCGTGCAGGAAATAGATGTCGATGACGTCGGTCTTGAGCCGCTTCAGGCTCTTCTCGCATTCCCGAATCAGGTGATGGCGCGACAGGCCTTCGTCGTTTGGACCTTTGCCGATCCGCATCCGTGCCTTGGAGGCGATCAGCACGTGGCCCTTGCGCTTGCCGCCGAGCGCTTCGCCGATGATTTCTTCGGAAATGCCGTTCGAATAGACATTGGCGGTGTCGATGACATTGATGCCGGCGTCGATACAGAGATCGATCATCCGGCGCGCTTCGTCGAGATCGGTCTTGCCGACCGCCGAAAAAGCACCGGCGCCACCGAACGTCATGGTCCCCATGGTCAGTGTCGATACTTTCAGGCCGGAACGGCCGAGGGTGCGGTATTCCATGTCGTCCTCGCGATTGCATTGGGAAAGGGCTGGGGAGGGCCGCCCGAAAGTGGCCGCTATTTGTAGGACAATTTGGGCGACGTGTCTCCATGCCAGCGCGGCGGATCGATCATGCCTGGCTGGACCGACAGCGGTGGTGACCATGCTCGCGCTGCAATAAAACCGTCATTGCAGGCCTATATGGAAGTCGGCTCAGGTGTTGCCGTTCCCGGGCTGTAGGCCGGGAGTTTGGGGCGCCGGACGTGGATCGACAGAGCTTGCAAGTGGAGCAGCCGATAATGACCGAGCTAAAACAGAATTCTCCGGCCAGGGATTGGCTTGAAGCCGAGCTCGCCGACACGCTTGACGAAGACTATGAGCTCGAAATGTCGGAGCCGGCGCTGTCGATGGAGATCGCCAAGATCTACAAGAACTCGCATCCGCCTTCGATCGATCGCATGCAGTATTTTCGCGACCTGATCACCCTGCAGTCCGAATTGATCAAGCTGCAGTCCTGGGTCGCCCACCACAAGAAGAAGCTGGTGGTGATCTTCGAGGGACGCGATTCGGCCGGCAAGGGCGGTGTCATCAAGCGCATCACCCAGCGCCTCAACCCGCGCATCTGCCGTGTCGTCGCACTGCCGGCGCCGACGGAGCGCGAAAAGTCGCAATGGTATTTCCAGCGCTATGTCCCGCATCTGCCGGCCGGCGGCGAGATCGTGCTGTTCGACCGCTCATGGTACAACCGCTCGGGCGTCGAGCGGGTGATGGGCTTTGCCCAGCCCGATCAGGTCGAAGAATTCTTCCACGACGTGCCGGAATTCGAGCGCATGCTGGTCCGCTCGGGCATCACCGTGGTCAAATACTGGTTCTCGATCACCGACGAGGAACAGCAGATGCGCTTCCTGATGCGCATCCACGATCCGATGAAACAGTGGAAACTGTCGCCGATGGACCTGCAGTCGCGCGTGCGCTGGGAGCAGTACACCAAGGCCAAGGAAGAGACCTTCGCCCGCACCAACATCCCGGAAGCGCCCTGGTTCATCGTCGAGGGCAACGACAAGAAACGCGCGCGGCTGAACTGCATCGACCATCTGCTCAAGCAGCTGCCTTACGAGGAAGTGCCGCACGAGGAGATCACTTTGCCGGAGCGCGTCTTCAACCCCGAATACGAACGCCAGGTGCTGCCGCGCGAGCTCTACGTGCCGGAGAAGTATTGAGGCAGACGAAGCTGCGATCTCCCCCACGAGGGGAGAGATTGGCTCTCCACCTTACGCCCGCTTGATGGTGACGTGCGTTGCGAGCGGGGTCGCCACCTGCTCGCTGCAGATATAGCCGAGCTTGAGCATGTCCAGGCCGGCAAAAAGGTTCTCGCCCGTGCCCAGCAGCACCGGCGCGATCGCCAGATGCATCTCGTCGATCAGTTTTTCCTGCAGATATTGCCGTATGGTGGCGACGCCGCCGCCGACCCGCACATCCTTGCCGCCAGCGGCAGCCTTGGCCTGTTCAAGAGCTGAATGGATGCCGTCGACGACGAAGTGGAAAGTGGTGCCGCCCTCCATCGTGATCGGTTCCCGCTTGTGATGGGTCAGCACGAAAACCGGCACATGATAGGGCGGGTTGTCGCCCCACCAGCCTTTCCAGCTGTCGTCAGGCCATTCGCCGCGGATCGGTCCGAACATGTTGCGGCCGAGGATCCAGGCGCCGACATTTTCGAAGCTGCGCGCCGCGAACGCCTCGTTGACGTCGGTGGTGCCGCCGTCTTGTCCGAGCACCATCTCGCGGAAGGTGCGGGTGTCGACAAACCACTTGTGCAAGGATTCCCCACCGACGCCGAGCGGATTTTGCAGATCCTGATCGGGACCGGCGCCATAGCCGTCGAGCGATAGGGTGAAAGCGTTAACGCGAAGTTTGGACATGCGAGCCTCCTCGATAACCGATTGTGTTTTGCAAGCAGTTTTTTGTAACAAACCGATTGTGAATTGCAAGCGGTATTTTCAAGCTCAAACGGAGCCCACGCAACGGTCAAGTGGCCCTCGCTATGGATTCCCCGGCCAAGAGCCGGAAACTGGTATGGATGTCGAAGCGGATTGGCCGACATTGCTCGCCGCGACCGGCCGTCGTCGCGAAGAGAAATTACCCCTTCAGCATCTCCGCCACTTCGGGTGCGAAATAGGTCAGGATGCCGTCGCAGCCGGCGCGCTTGAAGGCGAGGAGCGATTCCAGCATTGCCTTCTCGCCGTCGATCCAGCCATTGGCACCTGCCGCCTTGATCATCGAATATTCGCCCGACACCTGATAGGCGAAGGTCGGCATCTGGAACTCGTCCTTCAGCCGCCGGATGATGTCGAGATAGGGCAGGCCGGGCTTGACCATCAGCATGTCGGCGCCCTCGGCGATGTCCTGTTCGGCCTCTCTCACCGCCTCGTCCGAATTGGCATGGTCGATGTAATAGGTCTTCTTGTCGCCCTTGAGCAGACCGGCGGTGCCCACCGCCTCGCGATAGGGTCCGTAGAAGGCCGAGGCGAATTTGGTCGCATAGGACATGATCGCCACGTCCTGAAAACCATTGGCATCGAGCGCGTCGCGGATGGCGCCGATGCGACCGTCCATCATGTCGGACGGTGCGATGATGTCGGCGCCGGCGGCCGCCTGGATGACGGCAGCGGCGGTCACCTGTTCCACTGTCTCGTCGTTGACGATGATGCCGTCGCGCAGGATGCCGTCATGGCCGTGGCTGGTGAATGGGTCGAGCGCTGCGTCGGTGATGATGCCGATCTGCGGTACCGCATCCTTGATCGCACGGGTGGCGCGGTTGATCACATTGTCGGGATCGAGGATGTGCGAGCCGGTCTGGTCGCGCAGCGAGATGTCCACATTGGGGAAGGTGGCGAGGGCGGGAATGCCGAGTTTTGCCGCGCGCTCTGCCTCCTTGACGGCGAGATCGATCGACAGGCGGAAGACGCCGGGCATGGCGGCGATAGGCTCGCGGATACCCTTGCCCTCGACGACGAAGATCGGCCAGATCAAATCGTCGACCGTGAGCCGGTTCTCCTGCACCAGACGTCGCGACCAGTCGGCCTTGCGCATGCGGCGCAGACGGCGGCTGCCGGTGATCTCGTCGACGCCGCGCGCGCCGGCGGGCTTTGCGGGGGTGAATTTGTTCATCGCCAGTACTCTCGTTCGGGCAGGCTTTTACCACGAGCTCCCGCCGCTGACCAATGCGGCACGATTGTGCCAGCAACGCGGTCGAGGCCTATTCGGGTTGCCCATTGCCTGACAGAATCTGTGCCGCGCCCCTGATGGCGACACGGAAAGCCTCGTCGAAGCCGACACCGCGCACCTGCCAGATGTAGGTCTTGCCGGCCATGGCCAGCCGCCAGTCGGCGATCCAGCCCAGTTCCTTGTCGCTCCAGACGAGACTGCCGTAAAGCGCCTGGTCGGCGCCGGCCTTCTTCGCCAGTGTGTCGAGCTTCGTCATCTCGGCATTGCGAAGCGCCTGATCGTCCAATCCGGCCTGCGACAGCTGCGCCACCGTGGGAAAAGTCACCTGCATGGCCAGCGGTACGGCGGCATTGCCGAACGATTCGCGCATCAGCATGCCACGGTCGTCCTCGGCATCGAGCGCGTAATGCGTTGTTCCGCGCTCGGTCGCCAAAAACACCGCCAGCCGTGGCCGCTCGGTCAGCCACGGCCTGCTGCCGAGCGAAGCCAACACCGGGTCGATGTCAGCAGGCTTGTACTGGCAGTAGAGATTATGAGGCCGATCGTACGTGCCCTGGTCGTCATGGTTGGGAATGCCTTCCATGCGGTCGCGATAGTGGAAACTGGCGACGAAGCTGCCGGCTTTGTCGCGCAATGCCGTCATTTCAGGTTTCACCGGCAGGCGCTGATCGCCGGAAACCCGCACCAGAACCGCGTCGAGGCAGCGCTTGAAGCCGGACTGGCGGTTCTTCTCGTACTTGCCGTTGACGATGGTCTGCGAGCTGTAGAGGTCTTCCAAAGTCCCCGCCATGACCGGGTGAACAGCCAAGCAGAGGCTCAGCCCGATTGCCACCGGCGCAAGGTGCGAAAATCGAGTCATAAACAATCGTCCCGTTCGAAGACCCACCAGGCTACGCTGCAATGAACTCTACCTAGTTTTCCGTATTGCAGCTCGATTTTTAGCACTGGCTCCTGGTCCGGGCCAGAGCTTGCACCGGTGTGCTCGCCATTGACGCACCCATGCGCCAAGCTTTAGCACTTCAGTCCCGGCGGCCGGGAGAGGGATTCTTTCACGATGGATTTTGGCGGAGGCGACGAGATCCGCTTCGAACATCTGGGCCGGGCCGGCGTCGTCACCTTGACGCGGCCGCAGGCGCTCAATGCCTTGACGCACCGCATGATCGGGGCGCTCGACGCCGCTCTTTCCGCCTGGGAGGCCGACCAGGGCATCGACGTCATCGTCGTCAAGGCAGAGGGCAGGGCCTTTTCGGCCGGCGGCGATATCCTGCATGTCTATGAGACAGGCCGGGCGGGAAAACCGCCGGTCGAGTTCTTCGCCGACGAATACCGGCTCAACGCCCGCATCAACAGCTACAAGAAGCCCTATGTCGCCCTGATCGACGGTATCGTCATGGGTGGCGGCGTCGGCATCTCCTTCCACGGCTCGCACCGGGTGATGACCGAGAATGCCCAGTTTGCCATGCCGGAAGTCGGCATCGGCTTCTTTCCGGATGTTGGCGCCAGCCACCTGCTGCCCGATCTCGGCGGCTCCTTCGGCATGTATCTGGCGCTGACCGGCAATCGCATTCGATATGGCGATGCGCTGTGGTCTGGGCTGGCCACCCATACCATCAAGGCCGAGGACCAGGCTGGCTTCCTCGACCGGCTGGCGTTGACCGGCGATCCGGAATCGGTGCTGCGCGGCTTCTTCGTGCAGGCAAGGCGAGAAACCGACAGGCCGACGCTGGAGGCGATTGTTCGCCATTTTTCGCAACCGTCCCTGAACCGCGTCATCGACAGCCTGGAGCGTGCGGCCGCCGCCGATGAGTTCGCGGCAAAGACACTGGCGACGATCCGCACCCGCTCGCCGACCAGCCTGCGCGTTGCCTGGCGGCAGATCAGCGCCGGACTGACGCTGTCCATGGAAGCCTGCATGAAGATGGAGTTCCGCATCCTCAACCGGATGCTCGCCGGCCATGATTTCTACGAAGGTATCCGCGCTGCCATCATCGACAAGGGCTCGAAGCCGCAATGGCGGCCGGCAAGCCTCGCTGCGGTCAGCGAAGCGGATGTCGATGCCTATTTCGCTCCGCTCGGCGAACGGGAACTCCTGATATGAGCGAGGTGACCTCAAGGCGCATCGTTCTGCAGCCCTCCGGGGTGGAGGTGATCTTCGCCTGGTTCCAGCGCGTCATATCGGGCTACTGCCTGCTGTTCGGCATTCTCTACTGGATCAAGCTGATCGGCTTTTATCCGGGCACACTGTGGCGTTTCGACCTGATGCCCGTGCACTGGCAGGTCGCGGCGGTGGTGCTCGCCGTGTTCTTTCCCTTTGCCGCTGCCGGCCTGTGGATGCTGGCGTCCTGGGGCCCGGTGATCTGGTTCATTTGCGCGGTGACCGAGACGGTCATGTACGCCGGCTTTCCCGAGCTGTTCGGCCACCGCTTGCTGATTGTCGTCTCGCATGCGGCGGTGGCGGTGCTCTATATCGTCTTTCGCGTCGTCATCTACCTGCAGAAGCGCCCGGTCCGCCACTAAGCCGTTGAACCCTTGGCGGCCCGGCTGTCGCCTCGAATGAGCCCTGCAATCGTTGCCGAAATCTTTAGGTTAATTATCCTTGCTCGGGTGACCGTTCGTTAAGCCTCTTCCGAAACCCCTTACCGGTAAGCTCTTGTTAGCCCTAGCGTTTAAGTCGAATTTTATGAGTATTCGATAGTGTCGCGATCAAGGTGAAAACAAAAAATCACCAGGGCGACAAACGAGAGGCAAAGACAATGATCAATTCGCGTCCGGCGGCGAAGACCGCCAACGTATCCGACGATCGCCGTGAGGCTATCCGTTCCCTGTACATGGAATCGCTGCAGCTTGTTGAGCGGCTGCACCGCCGCCTGCTTGATGTGATCAAGGACGAATTCGACCGCAACGGCCGTTCCGACATCAATGCCATCCAGGCACTGCTGCTGTTCAACATCGGCAATTCCGAACTGACCGCGGGCGAGCTGCGCTCGCGTGGCTACTATCTCGGCTCGAACGTCTCCTACAATCTGAAGAAGCTGGTCGATCTCGGCTTCATCAACCATCAGCGCTCGCGCATCGACCGCCGTTCGGTCCGCGTCTCGCTGACGCCGAAGGGCAATGAGGTGGCCGAGGTCGTCGCCGGCCTTTACGAGCGTCATGTCGGCTCGATCGAACAGGTCGGCGGCATCAACACCGACGAGTTCAAGCAGATGAACCGCGCTCTGCAGCGGCTCGACCGCTTCTGGAACGACACCATCGCTTACCGGATGTAAGACATCCGCCGCATCGGATCCGGCCCGCGTCACAGAAGCGCGGCCGAAATATCGACCTTCAGTCAGGGCCGGTGCCGAGAGGCATCGGCCTTTTCTTTGATTTGGCTGGTCATTGCACCGCGTGGTCGATCGCCGATCGATACCCAAAAAGCACGGTCCGTTCTTTTCGGAATGCTGGCCGGTCGGATTTGGCCGCTAGGCCACGTTGCCGCCATATTCCAATGGAACCGAGAGTGGCAGTGATGCTGTGGTGAAGACCATGCGTTCACCCGCAGCCCGTATCGCGCCTGTGCATTGTCACACCAAGCTGATACGGACCATGGTTGGCTAATTGTTAAGATTGCCAATTTTACAGTGCGGGCGAGATCGCCCGGTGATCAACGCAGCAAGTGATCGAACTGCTACCAATGTCTGGAACGTCCATGAAAACCAGCCGTCGTTTTTTCCTGTCCGGAGCCTCCGCGCTCGCAGCCGCGGTGGTCGCCGGCGGCGCCAATGCGCAGGATGTGATCGGTGATATCCTGAAATCCTCGGCGCGCGGCAATTGGGACGACCAGTTCGACGCCCGCGCCAGCGAGGGTGGCAAGGTGGCCTCGACGCTGCCGATCTTCAGCCCGCAGACCGTCGCCTTCACGGAACAGGCGGTCGGGCAATACCAGAACATTGTCGGGCAGGGTGGCTGGGTCGAGGTTCCCGCGACCAAGAAACTGCAGCTCGGCGTCGATGATCCCGATGTGGTGCCATTGCGCAAGCGCCTGATGGTCGCGGGCGACCTGTCGCAGAGCGCCGGCATTTCGACGGCTTTCGATTCCTATGTCGACTCGGCAGTCAAGCGCTTCCAACTGCGTCACGGCCTGCCGGCTGATGGCTCGATGGGCAAATACACCTATGCGGCGATGAACGTTTCGGCGCAGATCCGGCTTGGCCAGTTGCAGACCAATCTGCAGCGGCTGCGCGAGAAGGCCGGCACGCTGGGCAGCCGCTACGTGCTGGTCGACATTCCGGCAGCCCAGGTCGAAGCGGTCGAGAACGACCGCGTCGTGCTTCGCCACACCGCGATCGTCGGCAAGATCGATCGCCAGACGCCGATCGTCAATTCCAAGATCACTGAGATCATCGTCAATCCATACTGGAACGCGCCGGTCTCGATCGTGCGCAAGGACATCATTCCGCTGATGCGGAAAAATCCCGATTATCTCAAGAACAGCCACATCCGCCTGTTCGCGCCCGATGGCAGCGAAGTCGATCCGATGAATGTCGACTGGTCGACCGACGACGCCGCCAAGTACCGGTTCCGCCAGGATCCCGGCTCGGAAAACGCCATGGCTTCGGTGAAGATCAATTTCCCGAGCCCTGACGGCGTCTACATGCACGACACGCCGCAGCAGAGCCTGTTCGGCAAGATGTTGCGTTTCGATTCCTCGGGCTGCGTGCGCGTGCAGAATGTGCGCGACCTCGTCACCTGGATCCTGCGCGACACGCCCGGCTGGGACCGCCAGCATTTCGAGGCGGCGATCAAGACCGGTGAAAACACGCCGATCCAGGTCACCAATCCGGTGCCGGTCCACTTCCTCTATCTCTCGGCCTGGTCGACCGGTCCGGGCGTGGTGCAGTTCCGCGACGACGTCTACGCGCTTGATGGCAACAACGAGCTGCAGATCACGTCCGCGCTGTAAGCGTTTGAATTCTATCTAAAAAGGCCGCCTCTCAGGGCGGCCTTTTTCATTGATTGGGTGCCGCGTCGTTTTTCACGGGAGGGCGGCTGGACGGATCGGCCGGCTTTGCGCATGGTCGGCGGGAAGCCTGGAACCGGACCATGGAAGTCGCTGTCTTCATTCTGGTCGTGCTCGTCTTCGTGGCGCTTTCCGGCGCGCTGGTTTGTCTGGTGCGGGTGCCGTTGCCGGTGCTGCAGATTGCGATCGGTGCCGCGCTCGCCTGGCCGGTGCGCGGCATCCATGTCGAGATCAATCCGGAACTGTTCCTGCTGGTGTTCATTCCGCCGCTGCTGTTCGGCGACGCCTATGGCGCACCGAAGCGTGAACTGATGGCGCTGCGCGGACCGATCCTGGATCTGGCCATAGGGCTGGTCTTCTTCACCATCGTCGGCTTCGGCTACGCCTTGCATTGGTTAGTGCCGAGCATCCCTCTGGTGGTCGCTTTTGCGCTTGCCGCGGTGCTGTCGCCGACCGACGCGGTGGCCGTGTCCTCGATCGTCGACAGGAATGTTGTCCCGGCGCGGCTGATGCACATTCTCGAAGGCGAGTCGCTGCTCAACGACGCTTCAGGCCTCGTCATGTTCCGCTTCGCCGTCGCAGCAGTGCTGACCGGCAGCTTTTCCCTTGCCGCGGCTTCGTTCAGTTTTCTCTATGCCGTGGCGATCGGCATCCTGATCGGCGTCGCGGCGCTGTTCGTTGCCGCCAAGCTGCTGCAATTGCTCAACCAGATCGGCGGCGTGCCGGCCGAAGCGCAGGTGCTGGTGATGGTTCTGCTGCCCTTCATCGCCTATCTCGGCGCCGAGCATGTCGGAGCGTCCGGTATTCTGGCGGCTGTTACCGCCGGCCTGCTCACCGGCGGCTCCGGCGTGTTTCGCTTCCTCGGCGTCTCGGCCCGCATGCAGACGATGTCGCTGTGGACGACGCTTTCCTTCGTTTTCAACGGTGCTCTCTTTATCGTGCTCGGCCTGCAGCTTCCCGACATCATCCGCCATGTGCCCCCGGAACTCATGAGCCTGCACCCGATCATCCAGCCGATCGCGACCGTCGTGGCGCTGACGCTGTGCCTGATCGCGTTGCGCTTCCTGTGGATATGGGTCGGCGATCTCGCAGCCGGCATCGCCGCACGTCTGGGCAAGCGCAAGGTGGAGCCGTTCGGGTTGCGCGTGCGGCTCGCCGGTTCGGTGGCCGGCGTGCGCGGCGCCATCACGCTGGCCGGCATATTGTCGCTGCCGCTCGCCATGCCGGACGGTTCGCCGTTTCCGGCGCGCGATCTGGTCATTTTCCTGGCCGCCGGCGTCATCATCTGTTCGCTGGTCTTCGCCAGTCTCGCTCTGCCGACGATCGCCAAGGGGCTGGTCGAGCCCGGTGAGGATGCCGGCGCCGCCGAGGAGCGGCTGGCGCGTGTCGGCGCCGCCAAGGCGGCAATCGCGCGCATCGAGAGCATCGCCGGAGCCGCAGATGATGAGGGAGGCGAGGTGCCCGGCGCCAGGCTTGCCGCCGCCGACAGCATCGTCGCCGGGTACCGGCGCCGCATCGCCGCCTCGGACGAAGCCGATGAGGCCCGCGCCGAGGCGCGTGAAGCCGGAAGGCTGGAGCTCGAATTGAGATTTGCGGGCATCGAAGCCGAGCGCGAAGCCGTGCGCGCCATGTTTCGCAGCGGCGAGATCAACGACCATACGTCGCAGGCGCTGTTTACCGAGATCACGCTCACCGAGGCATTGCTGAGGGGCCGGAAGGCGAGGAAATAACGACGCGCGGGCCTGGCTGGCGCAATCCGGCCAGCAAATTTCGCGTGGCAAACGTGGCGGGGCGAAAACAACTGTGTTAATGGCGCCGCGTGCAGGTTGCCCAAAAGTGTACAGCGGTTTGAGCAACGACATGCATAAACAAAATTGCCCCCGAACCCCGAGGATTTCAGGCTATGGCAACAGCAGCGGCAGTGTCGAACAAATTCGAATCCTTCTTCGAAACCACGCTGGCCGACGCCGATCCGGAGATTTTCGGCGCCATCCGCAACGAACTCGGCCGCCAGCGCCACGAGATCGAGCTGATTGCCTCGGAAAACATTGTTTCCCGCGCGGTGCTTGAGGCGCAGGGCTCGATCATGACCAACAAATATGCCGAGGGCTATCCGGGCAAGCGCTACTACGGCGGCTGCCAGTTTGTCGACGTGGCCGAGGAACTGGCCATCGAGCGCGCCAAGAAGCTGTTCGGCTGCAACTTCGCCAATGTCCAGCCGAATTCCGGCAGCCAGATGAACCAGGCCGTCTTCCTGGCGCTCTTGCAGCCGGGCGACACGTTCATGGGCCTCGACCTCAATTCCGGCGGCCATCTGACCCACGGTTCGCCGGTCAACATGAGCGGTAAATGGTTCAAGGTCGTCTCCTATGGCGTGCGCCAGGACGACCATCTGCTCGACATGGATGCCATCGAGAAGACCGCGCATGAAACCAAGCCGAAGCTGATCCTGGCCGGCGGCACCGCCTATTCCCGCGTCTGGGACTGGAAGCGTTTTCGCGAGATCGCCGACGCGGTCGGCGCCTATCTGATGGTCGACATGGCGCACATCGCCGGGCTGGTCGCCGGCGGCGTGCATCCGTCGCCGCTGCCGCATGCCCATGTCGTGACGACCACGACGCACAAGTCGCTGCGCGGCCCGCGCGGCGGCATGATCCTGTGCAATGACGAGGACATCGCCAAGAAGATGAATTCGGCGGTGTTCCCCGGCCTGCAGGGCGGCCCGCTTATGCATGTCATCGCCGCCAAGGCGGTTGCCTTCGGCGAAGCGCTGAAGCCAAGCTTCAAGGTCTATGCCGAGAGCGTTGCCGCCAACGCCAAGGCGCTCGCCTCCAGCCTCAAGGAAACCGGTCTCGACATCGTCTCCGGCGGCACAGACAACCATCTGATGCTGGTCGATTTGCGTCCGAAGAACGCCACCGGCAAGCGCGCCGAGGCGGCGCTGGGCCGCGCCAACATCACGTGCAACAAGAACGGTATTCCGTTCGACCCGGAAAAGCCTTTTGTCACCTCGGGCGTGCGTCTCGGCACCCCGGCCGGCACCACGCGCGGCTTCGGCCAGGCCGAATTCCGGGAGATCGGCAAGCTGATCGCCGAAGTGCTGGATGGTCTCAAGGTCGCCAATTCCGACGAGGGCAATGCCGCCGTCGAAGCAGCGGTCAAGGCCAAGGTCGTGGCGCTGACCGATCGCTTCCCGCTCTATCCCTATCTCGGCTGACGCGATAGGAAGTTTTGCCGCCTGCTGCAACGACAAGCGTCGTTTCAGCAGGCCGGGGCGACCGGCAGGAGCCTTGATGATGCGACCATTTCGTTTCGCCGACCTTGGCGCCGTTGGCGCTCTGGCTGCTTTGATCGCCGGGCCTTTCCCCGGCAACGCCTTGGCGCAAACCGCCCCTGCTCAAGCCGCGCCCGCGCAACCCGCTCCTGCGCAACCCGCACCTCAGCCCGAGCCCGCGGCGCCCGCTCAGACGGCACCCAAGCTCGAAACCTTTGGCAGATGGTCGACCCTGGTCGACGAGGTCGACACCGGTGAGGATCTGCGCAAGACCTGCGCGGCCTCGACCGCCTTTATCGGCGCTGGCGGCGAGAGCGGCGTTCTGACGCTCATCATCACGAACGGTGATGCACTGCCGCCGGATGCCTACCCGTCCGTAACGATCGCCGTCGACAACAAGGCCTTGCCGGCCGGCAAGTCGGTTGCCGCCACTTTCGGCGACGACAAGGCCCGCGTCACTGCCAAGCTCCATTCCGATGGCGCCGTCAACGGCCGGCTCAGTTGGACCGTCGACAACCAGTCCAAGACCAGCCTGGCGCTCCTGCGCGCCATGCGCCGGGCATCGGTGCTTGACGTCTCCTTCGGCGATGCGCCGGTTGGAAGCATATCCATGGACGGCTTCACCAAGGCCTATCGTAGTCTCGGCGCATCGTGCGGGTTTCCGACCGCCGACGTTGCTCCCTGAAGACATCGGTACGCTGTGCGGCTGCTGGCGAGGCTGGCAATCCTGCTTGCGCCTCGCTATCTCTGAAGGGCGAGGGAGCTGTTGGCGACACTTTGCCATCGCTGCAAAAACCTCTAAGCCTTTCGCTTCACCAGATTCGCCAACCAAAGGCTTCTCCATGCGCTGTCCCTATTGCCAGTCGGAAGATACGCAGGTGAAGGATTCGCGCCCCGCCGAGGATGGCGCGGCGATCCGCAGGCGGCGCGTCTGCCCCGATTGCGGCGGCCGCTTCACCACCTTCGAGCGCGTGCAGTTGCGCGACCTCGTCGTGGTCAAGAAATCGGGCCGCAAAGTGCCCTTCGACCGCGACAAGCTGTTGCGCTCGGTGGAGATCGCCGTGCGCAAGCGCAATGTCGATCCCGAACGCATCGACCGCGCGGTGACAGGCATCGTGCGCCAGCTCGAAAGTTCCGGCGAGACGGAGGTTGCTTCGGGAGAAGTCGGCCGCCTGGTCATGGAAGCGCTGAAGTCGCTCGACGATGTCGCCTATGTCCGTTTCGCCTCGGTCTACCGCAATTTTCGCGAGGCCAAGGATTTCCATGAATTGCTGGGCGAGCTCAAGGGCGACGAAGTCAAGGGTGAAGAGGAAGCCAGCTGAGCATGACTGCAAGCGAACAGGCCGCCCTTGATCGCCGCTTCATGGCGGCGGCACTCAGACTGTCGCGAAAAAATGCCGGGCGCACCGCGACCAACCCGTCTGTCGGTACGCTGATCGTACGCGATGACGGCAATGGTCCGATGATCGTCGGCACCGGCGTCACCGCTGTCGGCGGCCGTCCGCATGCCGAGACCGAGGCCCTGGCCGAGGCCGGCGACCTCGCGCGCGGCGCCACCGCCTACGTCACGCTGGAACCTTGCGCCCACCACGGCCGCACGCCGCCTTGCGCCAATGCGCTGGTCAATGCGGGCGTTGCGCGGGTCGTCGGTGCCGCCAGCGATCCCGATTCGCGCGTGTCCGGCAAGGGTTATGCGATCCTGCGCGCGGCCGGTGTCGAGGTGGTCGAGAAGGTGCTGGCGGCGGAAGCCGCCGAGCAGATGGCCGGCTATTTGATTCGATCGTTGAGAAAACGCCCGGAAGTGATTCTCAAGCTTGCGCTTTCCAGCGACGGCAAGATCGGCAGGGAAGGTGACGGGCAGGTGTCGATCACCGGCGATATCGCGCGCCGAGAAGTGTATCTGATGCGGGCTGAGGCGGACGCCATACTGGTTGGTATCGGCACCGCCCTTGAGGATGATCCGGCCCTGACGGTGCGTTTGCCGGGGCTTGAGAACCGTTCGCCTGCCCGCATCGTGCTCGACCGCCAGCTCAGGTTGCCGGAGGCCTCGAAGCTGGTTTCGGGCGTCGACCGGGTACCGCTCTATATCGCCGCCTGCCTGGAGGCCGATCCGCTGCGGCGGGCAGCACTCGAACGCGCCGGCGTGCGCTTCATCGGCACTGAGACGCACGAGGGCGGCGTAGCCTTGCCGGAACTACTCGAGGATCTGGCCGCCCTCGGCATGGCCAGCGTGCTGGTCGAGGGCGGCGCCAAGGTGGCGAGCGCTTTCCTGGCCGACGGGCTGGTCGACCGCATCGTGCTGTTCCAGGGACCGGATGCAATCGGCGACGACGGCATTGCATCGCCGATCGACGCCGACCATATCCCGGCAGGATTTCGCAAACTGCGCGAGATGCGCTTTGGCGAAGACAGCTACGCCGAGTGGATAAGAGACCTCTAGGGATCAACACCGATGTTTACCGGAATTGTCACCGATGTCGGCACTGTCGCGTCCGTCAAGCCGCTCAGGGAAGGGGTGGGGCTGCGCATCGACACAGCCTATGACCCGCAGACCATCGCCATCGGCGCCTCGATCTCCTGCGGCGGCGTCTGCCTGACAGTCACGGCCTTGCCCGACAGCGTTTCGAATGCGCGCTGGTTCGAGGTTGAAGCATGGGAGGAAGCCTTGCGGCTGACCACGGCCTCGGGCTGGAAATCCGGCACCAAAGTCAATCTGGAGCGGGCGCTGAAGATCGGCGACGAACTCGGCGGCCACATCGTTTCGGGCCATGTCGACGGCATGGCCGAGATCATCGAGCGCAAGGATGAGGGCGATGCCGTGCGCTTCACGCTGGAGGCGCCGCGCGACCTGGCGAAGTTCATTGCGCCCAAGGGATCGGTCGCGCTCGACGGCACCTCGCTCACCGTCAACAAGGTCGAAGGCGCGCGCTTCGACGTGCTTTTGATCCACCACTCGCTGACCGTGACCACCTGGGGCGAGCGCAAGGTCGGCGACCGCGTCAATCTCGAGATCGACACCATGGCGCGTTATGCGGCGCGGCTGGTCGAGGCGACGAAAGAGGGGCTTTAAGTGCTGCTGGCCTCGACTTAATCAGTTTTAATCGCTATGATTAGATCTGATTGTGAGGCTCTGATGGATACAAAAGTAATCACCGCTCACGTTCCGCTGCCGCTGGCTGAAAAGGTAGATCAACTGGCTGCCCGCCTTGAGCGCCCACGCGGCTGGATCGTCAAACAAGCTCTTTCCGCGTGGGTGGATTTGGAGGAGGAGCGCCGACGGCTCACGCTTGAAGCAATGGCCGATGTCGACGCAGGACGGGTCATCGATCACCAGGCCGTGCAGGCGTGGGCTGAGAGTCTTGGTACCGACAAGCCACTGCCGGTGCCTCGTTGATGGAGTTGAAATGGACCAACAAGGCTTTGTCCGACTTGGTCCGGCTACATGATTTTCTCGTGCTAGCAAATGGCCCGGCGGCCGCACGTGCCGTGCAGTCGCTTACTGCCGCGCCGGCACGGTTAGTCGAATATCCGCGCATCGGTGAGAGACTGGAAGAGTTCGAACCACGAGAAGTGCGTCGCATTTTGGTAGGCAGCTACGAAATTCGTTACGAGATACAGAACACGACAATTTCTGTGTTGCGCCTGTGGCATACGCGAGAGGATCGATAGGACAGGAGTCCATCCAGCAATCTTCCGCTTGCGATGAACCCGGCTTCGGCCTAAGTCACCGGCAACTCCCCGGAGACTTTTATGGCTGGTACATCCCAACACGGCAAAGCCTTCATTCGTCCGAAGGCGAAGGCGCATCTGCTCATTGTCGAAGCGCGCTTTCATGACGACCTTGCCGATGCGCTGCTCGACGGCGCGACAAGCGCGCTCGATGAAGCGGGCGCGACTTACGACGTCGTCACCGTTCCAGGTTCACTCGAGATCCCCGCGGTGATCACCTTTGCACTGGACGGCGCGACGGAAGGCGGCACACATTATGATGGCTTTGTCGCGCTGGGCACCGTCGTCCGCGGCGACACCTATCATTTCGACATTGTCGCCAATGAATCCAGCCGCGCGCTCATGGATTTGAGCGTGCAGGACTCGGTCTGCATCGGCAACGGCATCCTCACCACCGAGAATGACGCCCAGGCCTGGACTCGCGCCAAGCGCTCGGAAGGCGACAAGGGCGGCTTTGCCGCGCGTGCGGCGCTGACCATGATTGCCCTCAAGGAACAATTGGGAGCGCGATCGTGAGCGAACCCGCTTCGCCCGGGCAGCCCGCGATGCGCCACGCCAACAAGCGCGGCGCTGCCCGTTTGGCCGCCGTGCAGGCGCTCTATCAGATGGATGTCGCCGGCAGCGGTGTCTTCGAGATCACCGCCGAGTACGAGGCGTTTCGCCTTGGCAAGGAAGTCGACGGCGCGCTCTATCGCGAGGCCGATGCGCAATGGTTTCGCGCTATCCTGGCGGGTGTCGTCGAGAACCAGAAGACCATCGATCCGATCATCCGCCAGGCGCTGACCGAGGACTGGCCGCTGTCGCGGCTCGATTCGACGCTGCGCGCCATCCTGCGCGCCGGCGTCTACGAACTGATGAAGCGCGAGGATGTCCCGGTCGCCGTCATAGTCTCCGAATATGTCGACATCGCCAAGGCCTTCTACGAGGAAGACGAGCCGAAGCTGGTCAATGCCGTGCTCGACCGTGTGTCACGCCGGGTGCGTGGCGAGGGGCGCGGCAAGGACGCATCATGACGGCAATCGCCGTCGAGGCAGGCAGCGAGGCGCGCCGCACGGCGCTGATCCTGGCCGCATCGCAGGCGATCATCGGCTCGGCGGCCCCCATCGCCATCTCCGTGGGCGCGCTGGCCGGGCAATATCTGCTTGGCCCCGACAAATCATTGGCGACAGCGCCGATCACCGGCTTCAACATCGGCGTGGCGCTCGGCGCGCTGCCCGCAGCGGCCATCATCCGCAGAATGGGCCAGCGCGGCGGCTTCATGACCGGAACGATCGTCACGGCGCTTGGCGGCCTCGTCGCCACGCTTGCGCTTTTTCAAGGGAGCTTCTGGCTGTTTGCCTTTGGCTTGCTCACGATCGGTGTCGGCGGCGCCTTCGTCCAGCAGTTCCGCTTCGCCGCCGCTGACAACGCACCGCCGGAATTCAAGGCGCGCGCCATCTCCTTCGTGCTGGCCGGCGGCATCGTCACCGCTATCCTCGGGCCGCAGATTGTCATCTTCACCCGCGAATCGCTGGCGCCGGTCATGTTTGCCGGTTCGTTCGTGTCCATCCTGCCGCTGGCCGCCGTCGGCGCCATCATCCTGTCCTTCCTGCGGCTGCCGGCGAAAGCATCCGGCAAGGTGGAGATCGCCGACAGCGACGCCAGACCACTGGCTGAAATCGTCACGCAGCCGCGTTTCGTCGCCGCGCTTTTCTGTGCGGTCGGCAGCTACGCGCTGATGAGCTTCGTCATGACGGGCGCACCGCTGGCCATGGTCGGCTGCGGACTGTCGGAGACCGACGCGACGCTCGGCATCTCCTGGCACGTCATGGCGATGTTTGCGCCAAGCTTCTTCACCGGCTCGCTGATCCATCGCTTCGGCGCCGAACGCATTGTGACCACCGGCCTGATCCTGCTCATCGGCTGCGCCATTGTCGCTCTGTCGGGCCTGGCGCTGTGGCAGTTCTGGACGTCGCTGATCTTGCTGGGCCTTGGTTGGAACTTCGGCTTCATTGGCGCGACCGCAATGGTGGCCTCCACCTACCGGCCGTCGGAAAAGGGCAAGGTGCAAGGCTTCCACGACTTCGTCCTGTTCGGCTCCGTCGCCTGCGCCTCACTGATGTCGGGCATGGTCTACAACGCCTGGGGCTGGGAGATGCTGAACTGGATAGTCTTTCCGGTCACCGTCCTGTGCTTCGTGGCGCTGGGCGCGCTGAAGGTGACGAGCGCGCGCCCGGCTTGACGCCAAACCTATGCGTCCGGCGGCAACACCTGAAGCACCCTCGCTATGAACATATGGAACTCAGCCATGTAGTTGCGCAGGAAGTCCTCGGTGGATTCGACCGTCACTTCGCCGTCGTCCGTTATCAGTCCCGGTGTGAACTGGATATAGGCTTCCGGCGCATTCATCTGGGGTGAGTTGCAGAAGCTCAGAACGCTGCGCAGGCTTTGTTGGGCGACAGCGGTTGCGATGGCGCCCGGCGATGTTCCGATGACGGCGGACGGTTTGCGCGCGAATGAATTCTTTCCATAGGGGCGGCTCGCCCAGTCGATCGCGTTCTTTAATCCGCCAGGGATCGAGCGGTTGTACTCCGGGGTAACGAACAGGACGGCCTGAACGGACGCGATCGCCTTTTTGAAATCCCGGGCGACCGGCGGGAAATCCGCATCATAATCGTAGCTGTAAAGAGGCAGATCCCTGAAGGCGATTTCCGTCATTTCAAGTTCCGGAGGAGCCAGTTGAACGAGCGCCTTCGCGAGCTTGCGGTTGATGGATTCCCGGGCAAGACTTCCGATGAGGTAGCCGACTTTGTGTATGGCCATGACACGCTCTCCGTGTTTGCCACCCGCACCCTATGGCATTATCCGCCAGATGGCAGCAGATCGCCAGCGTCGCCTCAAAATCGGCCTTCCGAACAAAAATATTGCGCTGATCCCCCTTGTTATGAAACCGTGTGCCCCGACTGGCCGTTGAAGCCATGCTCATATGCGGTCATCGCGTTTCGGTTCATAGCTAGGGGTTTTCACAATGTTTTCAGTCAAGTTTCTGGCCGGCGCGGCATTGGCGCTCGGCATCACGGTGGCTTCCGCCAATGCCCAGGTGGTTGTCTCTTCGAAGATCGACACCGAGGGCGGCGTGCTCGGCAACATCATCCAGCTCGTCCTCAACGCCAACAACATCAAGACATCGGACCGCATCCAGCTCGGCGGCACGCCGGTGGTGCGCAAGGCGATCACCGCCGGCGAGATCGACATCTATCCCGAATACACCGGCAACGCCGCCTTCTTCTTCGAGAAGGCCGACGACCCGGTCTGGAAGGATGCCGCCAAGGCCTATGAAACGGCCAAGAAGCTCGACTACGACGCCAACAAGATCGTCTGGCTGTCGCCGTCGCCCGCAAACAACACCTGGGCGATCGCGCTGCGCAAGGAAGTCGCCGAGACCAACAAGCTCGCCACGCTCACCGACTTCGGCAAATATGTCGCGGGCGGCGGTCAGGTGGTGCTGGCGGCTTCCGCCGAGTTCGTCAATTCGGCGGCTGCACTGCCGGCCTTCCAGACCACCTATGGCTTCACGCTGAAGCCGGACCAACTGATCACTCTCTCAGGCGGCGACACCGCGGCAACCATCGCCGCGGCCGCCAACCAGACCAACGGCGCCAATGCGGCCATGGTCTACGGCACCGATGGCGGCATCGCACCGTCCGGGCTCGTCGTGCTCGACGACGACAAGGGCGTGCAGCCGGTCTACCAGCCGGCGCCGATCATCCGCGAAGCGGTGCTGAAGCAACATCCCGAGATCGAGACGCTGCTGAAGCCGGTCTTCGCCAAGCTCGACCTCGTCACGCTGCAGGAGCTGAATGGTCGCGTGCAGGTCGGCGGCGAGCCGGTCAAGGGCGTCGCCGAGGACTTTTTGAAGAAGAACGGCTTCCTGAAGTAGGACGATTCCGGCGCGCCGCTTTCGTGGCGCGCCGGATCGACTGACGGGGGAGGGCGTGAACATCCGCTTCGACAAGCTCGGCGTGGTCATCGCCGCTATATCAGCCTACGCGGCTTTTGCCGCGCCCTTTGCCACGTTCCGTGCCAACCGCATCGTCCCCGGCCAGGCGCGCTCAATTCTTGAGGCGCTGCCGGCAACCACCGGGACGCTGCTGCTCGTCATGATCGTCGCCGCAGCACTCATCGCGCTGTTCAAGACACCGCTTGCGCTGCGCCTTGCCGCCAGCGTGGTGGCGCTTGCCGCGCTCGCGCTGCTGATCGGCGTCGCCGGAACATTTCTCACGCCGGAGGGCAACACCTTTGCGAGAGTTTCGCCAGCCTCCGGTTTCTGGATTCTGATCTTTGCCTTCACGCTTTTGCTCGCCGATGTGCTGACACGGCTGAACCTGTCGCCATTGGCACGAGTTGGCGTGCTTGCGGTCTCGGCTTTGGCGATCGGGCTGCTGTTGATTTCGGGAAGCTGGGACAATCTGTCGATCCTGAAGGAATATTTCAACCGCGCCGACAGTTTCTGGGCGGAGGGCTCCAAGCATGTGACGCTGGCGCTAGGGTCGCTGCTTGCGGCAGTGGTCGTCGGCCTGCCGGTCGGTATTCTCTGCCATCGCGTCGAGAATCTGCGCGCCGGCGTTCTCAACGTGCTCAACATCATCCAGACCATTCCCTCGATCGCGCTGTTCGGCCTGCTGATCGCGCCGCTCGGCTGGGTGGCCACGCATGTGCCGGGGGCTGCCGCGCTCGGGATTCGCGGCATCGGCACAGCCCCCGCCTTCGTCGCGCTGTTCCTTTATTCCCTGCTGCCGGTGGTGGCCAACACCGT
The DNA here is from genome assembly GCF_020165455.1 of Mesorhizobium sp. BR1-1-3. Lineage (NCBI taxonomy): Bacteria > Pseudomonadati > Pseudomonadota > Alphaproteobacteria > Hyphomicrobiales > Phyllobacteriaceae > Mesorhizobium > Mesorhizobium sp. BR1-1-3. The sequence goes on along the minus strand of NZ_JAIUIC010000001.1, from coordinate 533,778 downwards.
GGTCGGTCTCGCTGGCGTGCCGCGCGCCGCCAACGACGCGGCACGCGGCATGGGCATGACCGAACGCCAGCGCCTGTTCGGCGTCGAGTTTCCACTGGCCTTTCCAGTGATCCTGACCGGCATCCGCATCGTCTTGGTGCAGAACATCGGCCTCGCCACCATTGCCGCGCTGATCGGCGGCGGCGGTTTCGGCGTATTCGTCTTCCAGGGTGTGGGCCAGACGGCGATGGACCTTGTGCTGCTCGGCGCGGTGCCAACGGTCGCGCTCGCCTTTGCCGCCGCCATCATCCTCGATGCGGTGATCGAAATGACCGCCACCAGGCGCAGGGTTGAAACGGCATGATCGAGATCGAAGGCATTACCAAGCGCTATGACGCGACGACCGTGGTCGATGACGTGTCGATGGTCATCGAGCCGCGCACCATAGCCGTCATTGTCGGCACGTCCGGTTCCGGCAAGACGACGTTGCTGCGCATGATCAACCGGCTGGTCGAACCGACCTCGGGCATCATCAAGCTCGACGGCGCCGACAATCGTTCGCTGCCCGGTTATGAGCTGCGCCGCAGCATCGGCTACGCCATCCAGGGTCACGGCCTGTTCCCGCATCGTACGGTGGCGCAGAACATTGCCACCGTGCCGGTGCTGCTCGGTTGGGACAAGGACCGCATCAAGGCCCGGGTCGACGAACTGATGACGCTCTATCAGCTTGACCCCGAAGCCTTCGGGCCGCGCTACCCGCACGAACTGTCCGGCGGCCAGCAACAGCGCGTCGGCGTTGCCCGCGCGCTCGCCGCCGAGCCCAACGTGCTGTTGATGGACGAACCGTTCGGCGCCCTCGACCCGATCATCCGCAACAAGGCGCAGGAAGATCTGCTGGCGATCCAGAAGCGCTTCGGCACCACCATCATTTTGGTCACCCACGACATGGAAGAGGCCGTGCATATGGGCGACAAGATCGCGGTCATGGATGCCGGCAAGCTGGTGCAATACGCCAAGCCCGCCGAGATCCTGGCAAAGCCGGCAAGCGCCTTCGTCGAGACCCTGGTCGGCGCCAGCGAAAGGCCGTTCCGGTTGCTGTCGCTCGGTCGGGTCCGCGATGCCGTGGAGAAGGGCTCCGCCGAAGGCGAGGCGATCCCCGGCGACGCCAGCCAGCGTGACGCGCTGGCCGAATTGTTGTGGACGGGCCGGCCGGCGCTGCCGGTCAAAGGCGCCGATGGCAAGCCGCTTGGCCGCGTCACCGTCGACGGGCTGGTGAAGCGCGCGGCGAGGCCGGCATGAAGGCCTGGCTTCCATCGTTGCTCAGACTTGCCCTGGTGATGCTGCTCGTTGCCTTCGTCACCAATCCCGGCTGGTTCGTGCCGCTGCTGAAGCCGCTGACCGAAAACAATGCGCCGGTGATCTACAACCAGGGCAGCCTGCTGACGCTGACATTGCTGCATTTGCGCACGGTTCTGATCGCCACCGTGGCAGCAACCATCGTTGCGGTGGCGCTTGCCATCCTGGTCACCAGGCCGGCCGGCGCCGAATTCCTGCCGCTATCGCGCAGCCTGGTCAACATCGGCCAGACCTTTCCGCCCGTGGCGGTGCTGGCACTCGCCGTGCCGGCCGTCGGCTTCGGCGAGAAGCCGACACTGATCGCGCTGTTTCTCTACGGCCTGCTGCCGATCTTCGAGAACGCGCTGACCGGCCTGACGACGCTACCTGCCAATGTCGTCGAGGCGGCGCGCGGCGCCGGCATGACCGGTTGGCAAAGGCTCACCAAGGTCGAACTGCCGCTCAGCGCCCCGATCATTCTCGGCGGCATCAGGCTGTCGGTGGTGATCAGCCTTGCCACGGCGACCATCGGTTCGACCGTGGCAGCCAAAACGCTGGGCGAAGTGATCATCGCCGGGTTGTTGTCCAACAATCTCGCCTTCATCCTGCAGGGCGGCCTGATCGTGGCAGCCCTTGCCGTGCTGATCTATGACGGCCTGTCGGCCATAGAGCGCTACACGGCGCGCCGGATGGGCCGGGAGGCAGAGTAGCCGCGTCCTGCGTCAGGGCTAATTTCAATCGATCTAATCCCCGGGTGCTGACGGCAGCCGCCGCCTGGTCCCAACCATTTGGGCGAAAGCCGGGCAAAAACCGAACAATATCTTGACGTTCGCAGCCCTGTTTCGCATACACCGCTGCGAAGAGGCGGATTTCGTGCTCGGAATCCGGTCTTTGTCTCAACGGCCCAGGGAGGGGTTCTTTTGGGCCATCAATCGAGGAAAATCCGGCAATGACAATTATTTCCGCCGTCATCGCCTGCGGCCTGCTTTCAATCCTTTACGCCATCTGGGCGACACGTTCGGTCCTTGCGGCCGATCAGGGCAATGCACGCATGCAGGAAATCTCCGCGGCTATCCGCGAGGGCGCACAAGCCTATCTGGCGCGTCAGTACACCACCATCGCCATCGTTGGCGTCGTCGTCCTCGTGCTCGCCTGGTGGTTGCTGTCCATCACCGCCGCGATCGGCTTCCTGATCGGAGCGGTGCTTTCAGGCGCCGCCGGCTTCATCGGCATGCATGTCTCCGTTCGCGCCAATGTTCGCACGGCGCAGGCCGCATCGAACAGCCTCGCTGCCGGCCTCGACATCGCGTTCAAATCGGGCGCCATCACCGGCATGCTGGTTGCTGGCCTCGCCTTGCTCGGCGTGTCGATCTACTACCTCATCCTGACCCACTTCATGGGCCTCCAGCCCAATGACCGCATCGTCATCGACTCGCTGGTCTCGCTCGGCTTCGGCGCATCGCTGATCTCGATCTTCGCTCGTCTCGGCGGCGGCATCTTCACCAAAGGCGCCGACGTCGGTGGCGATCTCGTCGGCAAGGTCGAAGCCGGTATTCCCGAAGACGATCCGCGCAACCCGGCCACGATCGCCGACAATGTCGGCGACAATGTCGGCGACTGCGCCGGCATGGCCGCTGACCTGTTCGAAACCTATGCGGTGACTGTCGTCGCCACCATGGTTCTGGCTGCCATCTTCTTTGGCGGCACCGCCGTGTTGGGTGCGGCCATGCTTTATCCGCTCGCCATCTGCGGCGCCTGCATCCTGACCTCGATCGTCGGCACCTTCTTCGTCAAGCTCGGTTCCAACGGCTCGATCATGGGCGCACTCTACAAGGGCCTGATCGTCACTGGCCTGCTGTCCATCGTCGGCCTCGGCGTCGCCACCCAGGTGACGCTCGGCTGGGGTGAGGTCGGCACGGTCGCCGGCATGGTCATCACCGGCAAGAACCTGTTCATCTGCGGCCTGATCGGCCTCGTGGTGACCGGTCTCATCGTGGTCATCACCGAATACTACACCGGCACCAACAAGCGCCCGGTCAATTCCATCGCCCAGGCGTCGGTCACCGGTCACGGCACCAACGTCATCCAGGGCCTCGCGGTCTCGCTGGAATCGACGGCGCTGCCGGCGATCGTCATCGTCGGCGGCATCATCTCGACCTATCAGCTTGCCGGCCTCTTCGGTACGGCGATCGCGGTCACGACGATGCTCGGCCTTGCCGGCATGATCGTTGCGCTCGATGCCTTCGGCCCGGTCACCGACAATGCCGGCGGCATCGCCGAAATGGCCGGCCTGCCCAAGGAAGTGCGCCACTCCACCGACGCGCTCGACGCGGTCGGCAACACCACCAAGGCGGTGACCAAGGGCTACGCCATCGGCTCCGCTGGTCTCGGCGCATTGGTGCTGTTTGCCGCGTACTCGAACGACCTGAAGTTCTTCGCCGCCAATGGCGACAAATATCCCTACTTCCAGGGCATGGGCGAGATCTCCTTCGATCTCTCCAACCCATACGTCGTCGCCGGCCTGATCTTCGGCGGGCTGATCCCGTATCTGTTCGGCGGCATCGCCATGACGGCCGTCGGCCGTGCGGCGGGCGCCATCGTCGAGGAGGTGCGCAAGCAGTTCCGCGAGGATCCGGGCATCATGGCCGGCACCTCGAAGCCGAACTACGCCCGCGCGGTCGACCTTCTGACCAAGGCGGCAATCAGGGAAATGATCATCCCGTCGCTGCTGCCGGTGCTGGCGCCGCTCGTCGTCTATTTCGGCGTGCTGCTCATCTCGGGCTCGAAGGCGTCCGCCTTTGCAGCGCTGGGTGCCTCGCTGCTCGGCGTCATCGTCAACGGCCTGTTCGTCGCCATCTCGATGACCTCTGGCGGCGGCGCCTGGGACAACGCCAAGAAGTCCTTCGAAGACGGCTTTGTCGACAAGGACGGCGTCAAGCATCTCAAGGGTTCCGAGGCGCACAAGGCTTCGGTGACCGGTGACACGGTCGGCGATCCCTACAAGGACACCGCTGGCCCCGCCGTCAACCCGGCGATCAAGATCACCAACATCGTCGCGCTCCTGCTGCTGGCCGTGCTCGCGCACGGCTGATCTAGGCTTCAGCCCGAAACAACCCGCGGGAGCGATCCCGCGGGTTTTTTGTTGAGCAATGCCATGTCGACGCGTCAACAAGCCGATCTCTTGCATGCGGTAAATGCGCCGGTATCTCATCTACCGACTTGGGTTTCGACGGCTTAAGCATCGCCGGCAAACATACGGGGATCTTGCCCTGATCGAGGCCACAACAAAAACCCGCAGGATCGCTCCCGCGGGTTTTTGGTCGCCTGAGATGATGAGGCTCCCGGAATGGAAGCCGAAAGGAATTAGGCGCCGCCACCCGGAATGCTGGGTGCCAGCTTGCTGGCACCGTTGATGATCTGGCTGAGGAAGTTCTGGTCCTTGCCGCCGGTCGGTGTGGTGCGTGAGATGAAGTCGAACATCTTGCCGTCCTTCATCCCGTAATTGGCGATCTGGGTGACGCGGCCATCGGCGCCGAAATAGACCGCCAACACATGCTGATCAATGAGCCGTGGCTTGTCGAAGGCGACGTAGCGCTTGCGCGTCTGCGAAATGTAATAGAAGGCCTCGTTGTCGAACGTCGCGGTCGTCGACGGCGTGCCGAGCGCCAGAAGCACCTGCTCGCGGCTCGAACCGACCGGCACCAGGTCGATTGCCTGCTGGTCTATGACGTAACCTTGCGTCAGCGTCTCACTCGGGCTGAGGTCGCCGATCATCTTGGAGGTGTGGCAGGCCGATAGTGCCGAAACGATCATCAGCAGCGAGATCGCGCCGGCGGGCCTGGACGAGAAGGTCGACTTGAAATTCAGCGCGCGCAACAACAACTCCATTAGCTGGCCGCAACTTGCGCTGGGCCGCGAAACCGGTAAACCAGCTTGCTTGCCGATGCAACAAGCCCACTTCAACAAACGGTCCCCAGGAGACCATCCCCAATGTTCCAGCGCTTTTTTGGCCGCGAACGCTACGCCAACCGCGCTATCACCGAGGCGCTTTACGCACAAATCGTGGCGGCGGCGCGGCAGACGGTGTTTTATTCCCACTGGAATGTGCCAGACACGCCGCTTGGCCGTTTCGAGATGCTGTCGCTGCACATGTTCCTGTTCCAGCACAGGTTGCGCGGTGAGAGCGGTGCGGCGCAAGAGGTCGCCCAGGTGCTGATCGACGAGTTCTTCCTCGACGTCGACCATTCGTTGCGGGAATTGGGCATTGGCGACGTTGGCGTGCCCAAACGCATGAAAAAGCTGGCAAAGATGTTTTATGGCCGAACCGCTGCCTATGACGATGCCCTGGAAAGAAACGACCATGAAGCGCTGACCGCGGCTCTTGCCCGCAATGTCCGGCCCGACGCGGGCGCCTGGCTGGAGGCATCGCTGCTGGCCAACTATGTTACCGACGCGCGCAATCATCTGGCCGCGCAGACATCCGAATCGATTGTCTCCGGCATGCTGACCTTTCCCGCCGCCAAGGAGGTTGAACAATGAAGCATGTGGACCCGCAAAGCCCGGTCTCCTTCCGTGCAAACATCACGCGCCTGCCGCAAAAGGGCCTGCCGCTGGTTATCGAAGCCGATGCCGCACAGCGTGCGGCACTGGCCGAGGAGCACGGGTTGATTTCGGTCGAATCCTATCGCGCCGAGCTTCTGGTCGCGTCGTGGAAGCGCAATGGCGTGAAGATAAGCGGTCGTGTCGAAGCCGACATCACCCAGGCCTGCATCGTCACGCTCGAGCCTGTCGAAGCGCATATCGACGAACCGGTCGAAGCGCTGCTGCTGCCCGAGGATTCCAAGCTTGGACGGCAGGGTTTCGATGGTGGCGGCGAGATCCTGCTCGACGCGGAAGGCCCTGACAGTCCAGAGACATTTTCCGGTGACACGATCGATGTCGGGGCACTCGCCGAACAGTATTTCGGGCTCGCCATCGACCCCTATCCGCGTAAGCAGGGCGCGTCGCTCAACGCCGGCAGCGAGACCGAACCGGCGGAGAATGAATTTCAGCAAAAACTGCGATCCTTGCTGGGAAAATCCTGAAAAGCTCGCCCGCGACGGAAAAGTCGGTTGTGTGGCAGCCCAAAACCGTTATTTTCGCCGAACCTTCGCGGTCGCTAAACGACCTGCCGCCTAACCGTGAGACAAATACCGCGTGATCAGGATTTCCATCGATGCCATGGGCGGCGATCACGGACCAGCCGTGGTCATTCCAGCGCTCATGACGGTCGCGACCCGTCGTCCCGACATCCGCTTCGTCATCTTCGGGCGTGAGGAGGTCGTGCGCCCGGAGCTCGCCAAATTTCCCAAGCTTGCCGAGATCAGCGAATTCTTCCATTGCGAAATTGCGGTCAGGATGGACGACAAGCCGAGCCAGGCGCTGCGCCACGGTCGCTGGAAGTCATCGATGTGGAAGGCCGTCGAAGCGGTCAAGGCCGGCACGGCCGACGCCTGCATTTCCGCGGGAAACACCGGTGCGCTGATGGCGATGTCGAAGTTCTGCCTGCGCACCATGGCCACCATCGATCGCCCGGCGATCGCAGCCCTTTGGCCGACATTGCGCGGCGAAAGCGTGGTGCTGGATGTCGGCGCGACCATTGGGGCCGATGCGCAACAGCTCATCGATTTTGCCATTCTCGGCACCGGCATGGCGCGCTCGGTCTTCGGCATAGCCCGGCCCAGCGTCGGCCTGCTCAATGTCGGCGTCGAGGAGATCAAAGGCCAGGAAGAGGTCAAGGAGGCGGGGCGCATGCTGCGCGAAGCCAACATGGCCTCGATGAACTATCACGGTTTCGTCGAGGGCGACGATATCGGCAAGGGCACGGTCGACGTTGTGGTGACCGAGGGCTTCGCCGGCAACATCGCTCTGAAGACCGCGGAAGGCACGGCGCGCCAGATAGCGGGTTATCTGCGCGCCGCGATGAGCCGCACCCTGATGGCCAGGATCGGCTACGTCTTCGCTAAGGGCGCCTTCAACCGCTTGCGCGAAAAGATGGATGTCGGCCGCTCCAATGGCGGCGTTTTCCTGGGGCTGAGCGGGATCGTCGTCAAAAGCCATGGCGGTGCTGATTCTGACGGGTTCGCCGCCGCGATCGAACTCGGCTATGACATGGTCCGCAACAACCTCCTCGACCGTATCGAGGCCGATCTGGACCTGTTTCATGCGCGCAACCCGCGCGCCCTGTCATCTAGGAAATCCGACGTCGTCACCGACGCAAAGGAATAGGAAAGAACTTTGATCAGATCAGTCGTGCGCGGCATGGGCGCCGCGCTGCCCCGCCGAATCATGAAGAATGCCGATTTCGAAGGCATGGTCGAGACCTCCGACGAGTGGATCGCCCAGCGCACCGGCATTCGCCAGCGCCACATCGCGGGCGATGACGAGACGACCGCTTCGCTGGGGGAAGCGGCGGCACGTGCCGCACTTGCCAATGCGGGCCTCACGGCCGCCGACATCGATCTGATCGTGCTGGCGACCTCGACGCCCAACAACACGTTTCCGGCCACCGCCGTCGAGATCCAGAACCGGCTCGGTATGCATCACGGCTTTGCCTTCGACATGCAGGCGGTCTGTTCGGGTTTCGTCTATGCCGTGACCACCGCCGATCTCTACATCCGCGGCGGCCTGGCCAAGCGTGTCCTGGTGATCGGTTCGGAAACATTCTCGCGCATTCTCGACTGGAGCGACCGGTCGACCTGTGTGCTGTTCGGCGACGGCGCCGGTGCCATGATCCTGGAAGCGGGCGAGGGCGGGGGCACGATCGCCGACCATGGCGTTCTGGCGGCCAGCCTGCGCTCCGACGGCACGCACAAGGACAAGCTTTTTGTCGATGGCGGGCCGTCGACGACGGGTACGGTCGGCCACCTCCGGATGGAGGGCCGCGAAGTCTTCAAGCATGCGGTCGGCATGATCACCGACGTCATCGAGGCGACGTTCGCGCAAGCCGGAATCACTGCCGATGATCTCGATTGGTTCGTGCCCCACCAGGCCAATAAACGAATTATTGACGCTTCCGCCAAGAAGCTCGGGATAGCTGAGCAAAAGGTGGTGGTTACGGTCGATTTGCACGGTAACACCTCGGCTGCTTCCGTGCCGTTGGCGCTGTCGGTGGCCGTTGCCGACGGCCGCATCAAGAAGGGCGATCTCGTCCTCCTGGAAGCGATGGGTGGCGGCTTCACCTGGGGCGCTGTCCTGGTTCGCTGGTAAGTGCCGAACGGTCCAGTTTCGGTCCTTGACCTTGACGGATCAATTACTTAGGCTCTGCCGTTGTTGTGCCGAATTTTATGTTTTGAGCTGATGGGACGGTCGCATGGGGGGAAAGACACTTACGCGCGCCGACCTTGCCGAGGCAGTTTACCGGAAGGTCGGCCTGTCGCGCACTGAATCGGCCGAACTCGTCGAAGCGGTGCTGGATGAAATCTGCGAAGCCATCGTGCGCGGCGAAACGGTGAAGCTGTCGTCCTTCGCGACATTCCACGTCCGCTCCAAGAACGAGCGTATCGGCCGCAATCCCAAGACCGGCGAGGAAGTGCCGATCCTGCCGCGTCGGGTGATGACCTTCAAGTCGTCCAACGTGCTGAAGAGCCGTATCTTGCGCTCCCATCAGAGCGGCAAGGCCAAAAGCGGCAAGTAATCCTACTGCGCGGTTGAAAACCGCCACCGCCATGACGCCGGGCTTGAATATTGCTTCATAAACCGCTGAAATGAGCCCCGATTCGGCAGCTAGGCCGGATCATCGTCCAGCGTGAGGATTCGCCCATGGACAAGAGCCCCGACGCCTTTCGTACCATCAGCGAGGTCGCCGAAGATCTCGATTTGCCGCAGCATGTGCTGCGCTTCTGGGAAACGCGTTTCAACCAGATCAAGCCGATGAAGCGCGGCGGCGGCCGTCGTTACTACCGGCCGCAGGATGTCGAGCTGATCAAGGGCATCCGCCACATGCTCTACGACCAGGGCTACACCATCAAGGGCGTGCAGAAGCTGTTGCGCGAGAACGGCAACCATTTCCTGGTTGCCATCGGCAATGGCGACATGGCCGCCGTCGAGGCGATCTCGCAGCGAAGGCAGGCTGACCAGGTGCCGCTGACGCCGGCGGCCCAGCCGCGCAGCATGGACGACGAACTGGTCGGCCAGCCGCGCGTCAAACCCAGCCGTCGCTTTTTCGGCCTGGGCAAGAGCGACGAGGACGGTCCGGTGCAGCCGGATGCATCGAAACTCTCGCGCGACAACAGGGCCTTGCTGCAGGAGGCGCTGTTCGACCTCCTGGAATGCAAGCGCCTGCTTGATCAGGTGCGCTGACCGCAGCCCGACGCGATAGTTCGAAACCGGAACCCGTCTTCCGGTGAGGCGTTACGTTTCCTTCTGCAAGTGAAGGAAACACATCATGGCATCATTTTCGACCCTCTCGGACATCGATCTCGACAGGCAGGTCGCGGCTCTCACCAAAGAACTGGCCAGCTTGAAGAGGGCTGTGGCAAGGCGAGGCGGCGCCTACTACGAGGACGGTCGCGATGCAGCCTTCGACACCTATTCCGATCTTGCGGGGCGTCTGCGCGATGCCATGCCGGCACTGCGCAAACAGGGCAGGGTGATCGAGAGGTCGGCCCGCGACCATCCGGCGGCAGCCGCCGCTGTCGGCCTTGTGGTGCTCGGTCTTGTCGCCAGTCTGCTGTTCAGCCGGCGCTGAGGCGGTGCTTCTGATGGTTGAGGTAGCTGGCGCCGTCATTCGACGAACTTGGTGCGCCCAAATCGTGTCGAGCTGACGCGCCGCAATGCCAAGGGACGACCGGCCTTGGACAGGAAGCCAAGGCCGGTCTTCTTGGTGGCAGTCTGCGGTGCTTAGGCCTTGTTTCCGATCACATGGTGGTGGTGGCGGTGATGATGGTGATGGCGGACATGGTGGCGATGATGATGGTGGTGACGATGATGCTTTGCCATCGGGGCCGCATCCGCACTCGTCGCACCAATGACGGGCACCGTGAAAGCCAATGCAACTGCAAGCCCGAGGGCCGAGAGGAGGGACTTCTTCATGGATCGTTTCCTTTTGTTTCGCGGGCGCATATGGATCGGGGCGATAGCCCGGCCGCCGCGAATGGAATTACGCGCCTGAATTTTTTCGTCAGTATTTCCCGATTGTAGAATTTTGTTTCTGGACTGTTTCTGCCCAATCCAGCCTCCCGCCACCATGCACGGCAAGATCCAGAGGCGGCCATTGGCCGCCTGTCCAACTACATCGGCGGCACGACGCCGTTGACAAAGACCGTCGCACCCGGCTTGAGGTCGCTCGGCGTCGCCGGCGCGAAGGTGACGACAGGGGTGGTGTCGGGAATCGAAATCTTCTTGGTCTGGCCATTGTCATAGGTCAGCGTGACGGATCGCCCGCTTATATCGGTAACGTCGGCGACGGTGCCGTTGGTCATCCGGCTGTTTGGCTGCAGGTCCCAGGGGCGGTCACCCTCGCCGGTGCGTTTCAGCGCGGCCGGGAAGACCACCACCTCCAGGGCGCCGCTGCCGCCATCCGCTTTCGAAACGGAGGCAATGCCGAGGAAATCGCCCTGCTTGATGTCCTTTGCCGAGGCGTTGGCGACGCCCGAGATCTTCCAGCCGGCCTTGAGCTTGATCGCGTCGGTATCGCCCTGGCGGGTTTTCACGGTGAGCAGCGTGGGCTTAAAACTGACCACCGTGCCGCGCACACGAAGCGCGCCTGCGGCTTGGGCGGCGCCCGCGCCGGCGACGGAAAGGCTGGAAATCGTGCCGAGCACGACCATGACTGTCTTCAAGTTCATTGCAAATAATCCTTCCGGGAACGAACTGGCTGGAACCGGATGGTTTCACGCCAGCGACCCGGAGATAACGAAAGGCCGCGGCGAGACTGCCGGCAAAAGGCCAATCAGGCCTTCAAAACAACTTGATCGCGACGTGTGCGCCAGAGGGCGCGCCAGGCACCCGGTTCACGATCCCGTGACGGCCATTTTGGCCCTTGGCAAATCACCAGTGAGAGGGCATCTTCCCGACCGTCTCAGGCAACACTCCTCATTTGATCAAACTCTTTCAGTCATGGAGTTGCCAATGCCCCATAATGCGAAAAGCGAACCCCACTCCGAACCGGCAACCAACGGGAGCGGGCCAGATTACAACACCCTCAGAGCGATGCGGGAGACCCGCGGTTACAGCGTGGAAGAGCTTTCCCTGACATGCGGCCTGGCGGTGGACGAGATTGAGGATATCGAAAGCGGCAGAGTGACCGATCCGTCGAAGCTGCGTCGTATTGTGTCCGCGCTTCACCTTCCCCAGGAAGCTCTGATCACCCCGGCTGCGCCGCCGGCGGCGCAAGGTCGATCGCTGGCGTAGACCCGCACCAGGCATTCCAGAGAACCCGCCAAGGCCCTCTTGGCGGGTTTCTTTGTACCTGCCGCAGCGTCTGCTTCAGCCTGGCGCTTGCCGATTTGTATGCCGCGCGTGCTTATATGCGCGGCGGCCCCGGCTGCTGGACAGCAATCCGCCGTCCTTCAAGTTTTTGAACCATGGGTTTTTCGATATGAGCCTGGACTCCGTTCGTGCGTTCTTCGCCGCCCACGCGCCTGACATCGACGTCATCGTCACGGAGGCGAGCTCGGCGACGGTGACCCTGGCGGCCGAGGCGCATGGCGTGCTGCCGGCGCAGATCGCCAAGACGATCTGCCTGCGCGTCGGCGACCGCACCATGCTGGTGGTGACCAGCGGCATCGCCAGGCTGGACAACCGCAAGTTCAAGGACCAGTTCGGCGGCAAGCCACGCATGCTCGACGCGGCGGAAGTTGTCGAAGCGACGAGCCACCCGGTCGGCGGCGTCTGCCCGTTCGGCCTGCCGGCGCCGCTGCCGGTCTATTGCGACGTATCGCTGCGCGAATTTGAGGAAGTGGTGCCCGCGGCAGGCGCCACCAATGCCGCGGTGCGGATCAGCCCGCAGAGGATGGTTGAGCTAATCGGCGCTGAGTGGGTGGATGTGTGCCAGGGGTAGGGGGCCCAACCGAAGTTCGAGCAAGGCGATTGAGAATACATTCCGGGATTTTGTCCCGATCCGAGATTTGGCCAGACTGACCGGGCATCTGGAAAGGCGGACTTTTGGGGGCAAGTCCTGCTTCTAAAATGGTCGGAGTGGCCGGATTCGAACCGACGACCCCTTGACCCCCAGTCAAGTGCGCTACCGGGCTGCGCTACACTCCGGACCGCGGAAAGCCCTATATTCTCAAGGGTTCAGAAGCAAGAGGCGAATTCGCTGAAATTGGTGAAATGGGAACAGACGGTGTCCCGGTGTGCCTTTGGTGACCGAAAGTCACACCGAGAAATCATACCGCAAGTGCTGCTTAGGTTCCGGTCACCGAGGGCGGACACACTACGTGCTTTGTCTTGCCCTGGAAGGGCATAGCCTGCACCGCTTTAGGCTGCAATTGCCCAAAGAAGTTCAAGACTTCGTTCAATCGCCAGAATGTTCGAAGGAATATGTAGGCTACGAGGAAAGGGGAGCGATGACGAGCTCCCCTGACGCTAGATCTGATCCGCGAAAATGATGTCGATGCACTACTGACCCATTCCAAACTTGTAGGTTAGCCGGGCCATCACGGCATCGACCTTTGCCTCTGTGCGATAGGTCTCGGGATTGTCGCCGAGAGTGCCATCATCGAACACGTTGTCGCCCGTGCTCGTCTTATGGCCGAGGTCAACGTGGGTGTAGTCCACGCCAAGCGAGAGGTTGTTCGTAAGGGCATAGTCGATGCCAGCGCCGAGCGCATAGCCGTTCTGCCACTCATTCTTTTCGTAGGTCACCAGAGCGTCGTTGTCTCGGGCGCGGAAATCCACCTTGCCGCCGGCATAACCAGCCTTGGCATAGATCAGCACGCGATCGAAGGCGTAGCCGACGCGGCCGACGACCGTGGCATAATTCGAGATTTTGGCGGTCTCGGTGTCGCTGTCCGGGAAATAGGGGCTGGTGATGGTCTTGCGGATGCCCGTTGCCGTCCAGGTCGCTTCGCCGCCCAGAATGAACTGTCCCCACTGCCATTGCGCGCCTGCATGGATACCGCCGGCTACGCCGGCTTTGTTGAAGTCAAATCCTTCTGTTCCCGCCGGAACGAGGTCGGTGAAGAACCCACCGTTTGGCTCGGTCATATCCGTTGCCGTGATGTCACCATTGGCAACGCCGAGATGGCCGCCGACATAGAGGCCGCTCCAGTCATAGGCCGACCCCGCAACCGGGGCCAACATGTCTGCTGCTGACGCGGTGCTTGCCGACAGGGCGGCAACCGCGAGAACTGCTAAGAATCTATTCACGTATTTCTCCCAACCCAAGTAATTCCCTCGGGAACAACAATAGCCGGGAGCGAAATGAAATTATGTGATGTTTTTGCCACAACCGCATATTTTTGCCATGGACCAACCGTCCGTCGAGCACTCGATCTACACTGGCCTGACGCTTCAAAACGCAAATGAAGCCGAGTAAAGCGCATGTAGAGCGCCTAGTCAGGAAATCCATCAGAAACTTCGTATTCGGGAAGCTCTCGAAGCTGTCTTCGTCGTGATGTAGAGCGGGCCGGATCTCCACCGAAGGCCAACGTGAAGCCCTCTCACTCCCGCGACTTTTATGCCGGTGCCGGCGAGCCCTGCAAGGCAGGCCGCAACAGCCGTTGGTGGCGGTATTCCAGCGCGATGGCGCCCCAGATCAGGCCGAGCAGCAGGTAGACATGGCGCCAGTGGTCGATGTCGATGAAGGTGCCGAGCCCGATATTGCCGATGAAGGCGACGTAGGCGCACAGGAGATAGGGCTGCCACGGCCGGTCGCGCAGCAGGATGCGGAAGCCGGCTGCTATCGTCCATAAGACGAGCGCCAGGAACGACACGAAGCCGAGCCAGCCATAATCCATCAGCATCTTCAGCCAGATATCGTGGGTGTCTTCACCGAAGATCGTGCCGAAGACCAGCGGGCCGATGCCGAACGGATGCTCCATCGCCATCTGGAAGCCGATGCCGTAGCGGGCGAAGCGGCCGAGGCGTGCGGTGTCGTAGCTCTGTTCGAGATGGGCGCGGTTGGAAAACATCTCCGACACGCCGGGCAGCTGCAGGATGACGATCATGGCGACGACCAGCAGCGCCAGTGCGGCAATCGTCATCACCACCACGCGCAGCCGGAACATGCCGCTGGCGCTCTGCAGGAACAGGCAGCCGGTGAGCAGGACGGCCGAAACCGCGAACATGCCCCAGGCGCCGCGCGAAAAGGAGAAGAAGATGCCGGCGGTGATGATCAGCAGCGGCACCGCCAGCAGCGGCATGCGTGTCACCGGTCCGGTCAAAAGCAGATAGAGCAGATAGATGCCGGGCAGCACCAGAAACGGGCCGAACACGTTCGGGTCCTGGAAGGCGCCGGCGGCACGATCGTATTTGGTGAACATCTCGGCGCCCGGAAAGGCGTGGAAGTAGCCTGCAATGCCAAGCAGCGAGGTCGCCACGGCCGAAACCACATAGGCAATGAAGATCAATCGGTAGAGGTTCGGCTGTACGGCGGTGATCGATGCGAAGAACACTGCGCTGAAGGCGAGAAACAGCGAGACGGCGAGATAGAGCGGTGTGTTGGCGAGGTCCGCCATCTGCGTCATGGACATCATGCCGCCGATGTTCATCGTCACCAGCAGCACCAGCAGCGGCGTTGCCGCGCGGGAAATCCGCAAACCGAAAAGCGCCCAGATGGCGATCAGCCCGGCCATGTAGAGCTCATAGGGCGCCGGCTCGCTGATGACGAAGCCGGACAGCAGAATGCCGAGGAAGACCGCGCCCGACGAAATCAGCGCGACCAGCTTGGCGTTGACCACGGCCTGCGGCAGATCATGGCTGATCGCGCTCAATAGGCGTTTTCCGTATTGAGCAGCCGGAGCGGCGTCAGGAACAGGATCCGCAAATCGAACAGCAGCGACCAGTTCTCGATGTAGTAGAGATCATACTCCGTGCGCATGCGGATCTTCTCGTTGGTGTCCATCTCGCCGCGCCAGCCATTGATCTGCGCCCAGCCGGTGACGCCGGGCTTGACCTTGTGGCGGGCGAAATAGCCGTCCACCACCTCGTTGTAGAGCAGGTTATGCGACTGCGCGGCGATGGCGTGCGGACGCGGGCCGACCAGCGATAGCGAACCCAGAAGCGAATTGAAGAACTGCGGCAGCTCGTCGATCGAGGTCTTGCGGATGAAGCGGCCGACGCGGGTGACGCGAGGATCGTTCTTGGTCACCGTCTGCTTGGCGGTCGGGTCGGCCTTGTCGGTATACATCGAACGGAACTTATAGACCTCGATGATCTCGTTGTTGAAACCGTGCCGCTTCTGATGGAACAGCACCGGACCCTTGCTGTCGAGCTTGATGGCGATGGCGGTCGCCAGCATCACCGGCGAGAACACGACGATGCCGATCAGGCTGAAGACGATGTCGAAGGCGCGTTTGGCCACCGAATCCCAGTCGTTGATCGGCTTGTCGAAGATGTCGAGCATCGGCACCGCGCCGATGTAGGAATAGGCACGCGGGCGAAACTGCAGCGCGTTGGAATGCGCCGAAAGCCGGATGTCGACCGGCAGCACCCACAGCTTCTTCAGCAACTGCAGAACGCGCGATTCGGCGGTCAGCGGCAACGATACGATCAGCATGTCGATACGGGCGATGCGGGCGAATTCGATCAGTTCCGAAATGGTGCCGAGCTTGGGGTAGCCGGCGACGATGGGCGGCGAGCGCTTGTCGCCGCGATCGTCGAAGATGCCGCAGATGCGAATATCGTTGTAGGGCTGCCTTTCGACCGAGCGGATCAGGATTTCCGCCGCCTTGCCGCCGCCGACGATGACGGCGCGCCGCTCCATGCGGCCATCGCGCGCCCAGGCCCGGATCAGCTTCGACATTACCAGCCTGAGGCCGAAGATGAGAACGAAGCCGATGACGAACCAGCTGCCCAACAAAAGACGCGAATAGTTTTCCGACATCTTCATGACGAACGCCGTCAGCGCCATGAGGGCGAAAGTGCCGGCCCAGACCAGCAGCACGCGGCCGAAATTGGCGATCGGCCGCATCAGGGCGACGATCTGGTAGCAGTCGGTGACGTCGAGCAGCACCACGGCAAGGAACGACGCGGCGGCGATCGTTACCGGATACTGCCAGGCGAGATAATTGAAGAACCCGACATAATGGAAATAGACGGCGAGCCCGGACAGGAACAGCAAGCCGAATTCGACCATGCGCAGGACACCGCTGACCATGATCGGCGACATCGTATCGCGCCGGTACTGCGAGGCGACCTGGCGCGCGACATCGTTCATGCCGCTTGGCGTGTCGCCATCGGCCGGGCCGTCGAATTTACGCACCGCCTCTGCTGAAAAGCGGCGCGCGGGGTCGATCTCGTTCATGAGGGCTTTCCGCAAGCTTCCCCCCGGTCATAGCAAAAGAGAGCTAAGAAACCCTTGAAACAACATACGGCTTTGGAACGGCTTGGTCCTGCGCCTACCTGTCGAGCGCGGCGAAATAGGCGTTCTCGATGTCGGCGGCCATCACATCGGCGCCGAAGCGTGCCTTGAGGTCGGCCCCATCCGGCATCAGGTCGCGATAGGCGGCCGGGTCGGCCAGCGCCTGGCTCATCCTTTCGGCGAGCTCGATCGGGTCAGGTCGGATCAGGGCAGGGGAACCGGTGTCGAATATCTCCGGAATGCCGCCGACCGCGGTTGCAATCATCGGCTTTCCTGCGGCAAGCGTTTCCAGGACGATATAGGGCATGGCTTCGGCGCGCGAGGGAACGATGATAAGCGCGGCAAGGGCAAAGGCCTCCCTGGCCGGCATCGGCGGCAGGAAGCGGACATGGCGCTCGAGCCCGAGGCGTTTCACTTGCCCGTGGTAACGCGGTAGGTCGTCGCCGTCGCCGACCATCACCGCGGTCAGCGCGCGGCCGAACCGTGGGCCGGCGAGCGCCAATGCGTCGATGAAGATGTCCGGCCCCTTCAGGTCGCGCATCATGCCGATATAAAGCAGGTCGGCTGCGTCCGGGGCGGTGATCACCGGCTCGAATTCTGTGGCGCGCAGGCCGTTATAGACCAAGGTGTTGGGAATGGGCGGCTCGCCGACCTTGTGGCGATAGGTCCGCCGCTCATAGTCCGAGACAAACAGCAGATAGTCGGTGAAGCGAGCCATGAAGCGCTCGAGCGCGAAGAACAGCTTTCCGGTGGTCGTGTTCTCGTCATAGTGGAGGGAGCCGCCATGCGGCGAATAAAGGCGGGCTACGCGAGACCTTGATACCCGCAACAACGAGCCGAACAGACGGGCATAGGCGCCACCCTTGGCGCCGTGCCCGTGCAGTACGTCCGGCCGCAATTCCTTGATGATCCTGTACGTGCGCCAGGCCGAGGCAAGGTCGCCGGGACCGACGTGGCGCTGCATCGGCGTGCGATGAATCCCGAGCGCCAGCATGTTCTTCATCTGCTCGAACAGATGTTCCTCGAACGCGCCGCCCGTCGTCGAATCGCAGACGATGCCGACGGAATGCCCGGCGGCGACCTGCGCCTCGGTCAGGTCGCGCACATGCCGGAAAATTCCTCCGACGGGTGAGCGAAAGCAATGGACGATCCTGAGCCTGTCCGCCACTTGGTATCTGTCAGAACAGGCGTTCGCGGACGTAGACCGTATCGCCCGGCAGCAGCGGGTCGGAGGTGACCACGCGGCCGGTCATCACCTTGCCGTTGATGTCGCGGGTGATGTCGACGCTTTCCTGGTTGGCGCGCGGCGTGAAGCCGCCGGCAATGGCGATTGCCTTCTGCACCGTCAGGCCGGGGACGTAAGAGTATTGGCCGGCGGCACCCACTTCGCCCATGACGAAGATCGGCCGGTAGCGGTCGATCTCGACCGAAACGTCGGGATCGCGCAGATAGCCTTGCCGCAATTTGTCGGCGATCTCCTTTTCCATCTGCTGCGCGGTGTGGCCGCGCGCCGGTATGGCGCCGACAAGCGGGAAGGAGAGATAGCCGGATTGATCGACGCTGTAGGTGTTGGTCAGCCCGTCCTGCTCGAACACGGTGACGCGGACGCGATCGCCGGCGCCAAGACGGTAGGGCTGATCGAGCACCTCATGGAAGGCGGCCGGCGTCGGCCGGTAGCTGGAACAGCCAGCCAGCATCGATACGGCAAGCAGCGCGCGAAACAGGGAAGCAGTGCTTTTCATGACCGGACAAGTACCTTCGACTGGGCCGCTGCGGCGTCGCAGCAAACATCAGGGATCGAGGCCCGTTATCATCCTGTTAGGGTTAATGGCCGGTAAAGGGAGCGGCCGACACGTGGCGCATCGGCAAGAGTTTTTGCGATTTCTGGCGGTTTTGTTTGTCGCCCGCCAGTAAACCCTAACGGAAACTTACCGCGATCTTAACGGCTGAGTTACCATAGTTGTTTACGGTGCGTGCTGACCCAGTATCGGAGTAGGGATGCATGTCCGTTCAGTCCGCGGCCGCAGATGTCGATGTCGATCTCAGGCAGCTCTTCGCCAGCCTGGCGAGGAATTGGCTGCGTATAGGCCTCGTCGTCCTGTTGGCGACCGGGCTGGCCTTTGCTTTCGCCTCGCTGGCAACCCGGCACTACAAGGCCGAGACGCAGGTGGAGATCGCGCCGCGCGAATCCATCTACACGCGGCCGGCCAGCAACAACAACGACACCGACAAGCCTATTCTCGACGAGCAGGGCGTCGCCACCCAGGTCCAGATCATTTCCTCCAACGAAATCCTCAAGCAGGTCTCGCAAACGCTTGGGCTGGAAAAACTGCCCGAGTTCAATGAAGCGCTCGACATGTCGGCGCTGAGCCGCGCTCTGGTCCTGGTCGGCCTGAAAAGCGACCCGATGGAAATTCCGACGGAAGAGCGCGTGCTCAAGAAAATGCACGAGAAGCTCAACGTCTACGGCGTGGAGAAGACCCGCATCATTGCCATCGAGTTCTCATCGGAAGATCCCAAGCTCGCGGCCGCCATACCGGACGCCATCGCTGCCGCCTATATAGCGGGGCAAGGGGCGGCCAAGCTCGAATCGAACAGCGCCGCGGCAGACTTCCTGGCGCCCGAGATCGCTGACCTGCAGCGGCAGGTCAAGGATGCGGAGGCGAAGGTCGCCGCCTATCGCGCCCAGTCCGATCTTCTGATGGGTGGCAACAATTCGGTGCTGGCCACCCAGCAGCTTTCGGAACTGTCGAGCGAACTGTCGAAAGTGCGCGCCAACCGCGCTGCGGCCGAAGCGACCGCCGACGGTGTGCGCAGGGCGCTGCAGAATGGCGGTTCGCTGGACGCCGTGCCGGAGGTTCTGTCATCGGACCTGATCCAGCGCTTGCGTGAGCGACAGGTCGAATTGCGCTCCAACATCGCCGATCTGTCGACGACGCTGCTTGGAAATCATCCGCGCATTCGCGCGCTGAAATCGCAACTGTCCGATCTCGACGCGCAGATTCGCAGCGAGGCCCAGAAGATCATGAAAGGCCTGTTGATGCAGGCCGAGACGGCAAAGGCCCGCGAGAACCAGCTCGTCGCCGACGTCAACACATTGAAAGCCGCTTCGGCGCAGGCCGGCGAACAACAGGTCGACCTCGACGCACTGCAGCGCGACGCGACCGCCAAGCGACAGCAGCTCGAACTCTACCTGACCAACTACCG
Source organism: Mesorhizobium sp. BR1-1-3 (assembly GCF_020165455.1). Taxonomy (NCBI): domain Bacteria; kingdom Pseudomonadati; phylum Pseudomonadota; class Alphaproteobacteria; order Hyphomicrobiales; family Phyllobacteriaceae; genus Mesorhizobium; species Mesorhizobium sp. BR1-1-3. Next base: position 513,752 of record NZ_JAIUIC010000001.1, on the reverse strand, counting down.
CGAAGCCGCTTCGCGCCAGGACCGCAACTATCTGCCGGTCGACGCCCGGATCGCCTCGAAGGCGTCGGTTCCCTCCGAGGCCTATTTCCCGAAGGTGGGGCCGATCGTCGGCGCGGCTTTCGCCGCATCGCTGCTGATCATGGCCATCGTGACGCTTCTGCGGGAGCTGTTCTCAGGCCGCGCGATGCGGCCGGCGAGCGATTCCCGTTTCGAACGGATCGATGAGGTGGCGATGCCGCATGTGGCGCAGACGCCGGCCGCCAAGCCATTTGTCCGCCCCGAGCCTGCCGTCTTCCAGGAAGCCGTCATTCACCAGGAACTGCCTGAACCTGCGCATGAAGCCGATGCGGAGCCTTATGCCGCTGCGATGCAGGCCATGGCCGAGGCGCCGGATGCGGTCGCAATGCCCGCTACGGCGGCGACAGAGCAGACGGTTGTCGAGCCCGAACCGGCGCGCTCCACCCTGGGCGAGATCGACATCGAAAGGGCTGCCGAAAAGCTGATCTCAAGCGGTGCGGCGCGCGCCATATTCGTCTCGCCGGAAGGCGACGAGGCGGCTGCATCGGCGATCCTGGTGGCGCGCGAAGTCGCCGACGCCGGGCTGCGCGTGCTGTTGCTGGACCTCACCGCGTCGGGGGCCGCCTCGCGGCCGATGCTGGACAGCGGACTGTTTCCCGGCATCACCAACCTGCTCGCTTCGGAAGCGCAGTTCAGTGACGTCATCCATGCCGATCTCTACTCGGACTGTCACGTCATTCCGGTCGGAACCGCCGATCCGGTCCGCGCCATGCGCGCCGCCGACCGGCTGCCGATCATCATGCAGTCGCTGACAACGGCTTATGATCTGGTCGTGGTCGAATGCGGACCAGCCGACGCGCAGGGCATCGGCCGTCTGACCGGCGACGCCACCGAGGTTTTTCTCTCCATGCTGGAGGCCGACGACGAGGTGACGCAAGCTGCCGTCAAACTGATCGAGAACGGCTATCCCGACCTGACGCTGGTGACGCCGCTCGGCCACGAACCGCCCGGCAATCCGGTGCCGGGACGGCGCACTGCCGCCGCCTGAGAGAGCTGCGGATCGCCTGGCGGAGCCGTTCAGCGGTTCGCCCGATCTAGCCCAGTTCCAGGGTCGTTACGCCGAACACCCTTTGCCGGTCCAGTTCCGGGGCAGGCCCCTTGTACATGCGCGTGGTGGTGAAGGTCGGCGCAAAGCCGGCCGCATCGAGCGCAGTTATGAAACCGGTGTTATCGGCGGGGACGTCGATATGCAGCTCGCCGCCCTCACAGGCACCGGCCAGTCCCTCCAGGAGTTGCAAAGCGATTTCCATGTCGTCGGCAAACAGCGGGCCGATCTTGAAGCCGGATCGGCACCGGCGCACCACGCCAAAGCCGGTGACGCCGCGCGAACCGATTGCCGCCAACCCATGATGCGGTTCTTGCAGCCATCGCTGCAGGAAGGCCCGCCGCGGCGCCGGAAAACAATGGGCGTCATAGGCGACGACATCGGATAGGAGTTGCGTTGTAATCGTCCGCAACCCATCGGCCCTGGCCGCCGGGCCTGCCTTGCGCCCGGTGAAGCGGATGGTCTCGTAGGCCGGCGCGAAGCCCTTGCGCCGGTAATTGGCCTGCTGCTCGGCGACGCCGTCAAGGCCGACGGTCCGGCCTGCAAGCCTTTTCATGCCGGCGTCCCACACCGTCTTGCCGTAGCCCATGCCGCGCATGTCAGGCCGGGAGATGTAGAGGCCGATGAAGCCGAATTCGCTGCCATAGGCCACGGCCGAAATTGCCGCGACCATGTCGTCGCCGACAAAGGCGCCGATGAAGCCTTCGGGGTCCGCCGCCTGGAGCATCGCCGGGTCTTCAAGACCTGGGTTCCAGCCTTCCGCGGCTGCCCAGTCGACGAGAAGCGCCAGTTCCTGCAGGGACAGTGTGCGGATGATCGGCGTCATTGCGTTAGCTATCTTCTTCCGAGGGCGCCGCCTGGCCGGCGGCTTTGCGGCGCAGCACCTTGGTCAGCTTCCAGATCGTCGGGCTGTTCTTGACGAAGGCTTTCAGCCGCGCGCCTTGCCGAAGCGTCAGCGCCAGCATGCGGCCCTTCACGGTCAAGGGGACCAGCACTTCGAAATGCCGCGTTTCGATATCGCACCACAGCCGCTTGTAAGGCTCATCGCCGACCGAAAAGTCATAGACCTCGAAACCGGTCTCGCAGGCTTCCTGGATGTTGTCGAAGAACAGGAAGTCGCCGGGGCTGGCGTGCCCGAGATCGTCCTCGGCGATCGCTCCGAATTCGCAGATCAGGCGTTTGCCCGAGCGGCTTGAACCGGTAATGGCGCGCAGCTTACCGGCAACCTCGAGCCCGTGCAGCACGAAGGAAGGCTTGTCCTCGCTAAGTGCTTGCGAAAACAGCGCGCGGAAGAAGCCGCGCACCTGCGCGTCGCCGAAGACGTTGGCGATGCCCATCTTGCGGAAGCGGAGTTCCTTCATCTCGAAGAAGGCGTCGAGCAGCCTGTCGACCTCGTCTGGGGTGCGGGCCTCGATGCGCCGGTGGCTGCCGACGGTCTCGAATTTCCGGATCTGCGACCGGTGCTTCTTGCGTTTGCGTTTGCCGCTGGCGCGAGAAAGCAGCGCATCGAAGCCGCCGGCGAGATCGACGGCCAGCGACAGATTGGGGCTGGAAAAATGGTCAAGCGATGCGAGCGGATTGGCGACGCCGTCGAGATCGGGCAGCAACCGCTCGAGCGCGACCAGATCGATGTCCGGGCGTGCCTCGGCGATGGCCGCCAGCACCGATCGGAGGGCCGGCATATCCACCTTGGCCAGCCAGTTCGGGTCCGCGGCGACGAAGTTGCCGTTGGCGTGGCGCCCACCCATGAAGCGGGCGATCCGGAACGGCCCCTTCGAGGCAACCTCCAGCGCCAGCGAAAAAAGCGGTTTGCCCTCGGCACTCAGCGTCGCGACGAGCAGGTCCGGTCGTGTCTCGGCCGCCCAGTTCAGGATCCAGGCAGCACCCTGCGCCGGACCAAACAGAGCCGAGCGGCAGAACTCGGCATAGGCCGCCAATCCGTCCGTGGACGCCACCGAGATCGACAGGCCGGCACGGTCCCGTGGCAAGGCGCGCGACGATGCCTCGGTTGCCGCAAGCCGATTGCCGTCAAATGACGCAGTTGCGTCAACCATACCTCAATCCTTAGGGCGTATTGGTCGCGATTTGGGGGTTCGCATAGGCGCATTCCGTGCTTGGATCAGCCTAGGCGCAAAAGGTGAATGAATGATCGACGGCGGGGAGGCAATCCGGAAACTGGCGCTGAACGTCGCCCGCTATACCGGCCTTGCACCGCTGGCCAAACCGTTCATCGGCGGCATTGGCGCCATCCTGATGCTGCACCGTGTTACCGCGACGCCGGAAAAGCCGGACGGCGTCAACCGGCATCTGAATATCGCGCCCGGGTTCCTCGATGCCATGATCGCCGACATGAAGGCGCATGGCTATGCCTTCGTCTCCATGGACGAAGCCGTCGAGCGCATCAAGGCGGGCGGCAAAGGCGGTCAGTTTGCCACGATCACCGCCGACGATGCCTATCGCGACAATATGGTCGAGGCGCTGCCGGTGCTGGAGAAGCACGGCGCGCCGATCACCATCTATGTCGCGCCCGGGCTGATCAACGGCACAGCCGACCTGTGGTGGGATGTTGTCGAGGACATCGTCAACGCGCGCGATACCTTGACGCTGACGCGGCCGAATGGTCCGCTGTCGATCGATTGCTCGACCCCCGCGAAGAAGCTGCAGGCCAATGCACGCCTGCACGCCTATCTCACCTCCGAAATCCGCGAGGAGGACCTGCAGGCGGTGTTGCGTGACCTGGCTCGCGCAAATGGCATCGACGCCGACGGTCCGCGCCTGCGCACATTGATGAACTGGGACGAAATCCGCCGCATCGCCGCGCATCCGCTGGTGACGATCGGCGCCCATACGATCAACCACAGCAATCTGAAGCGGCTCTCCGAAGCCGATGCCCGGCACGAGATCGGCGCCGTGCGCGCCATGTTGCTGGCCGAACTGGGCGAAGAGCCCCGCCATTTCGCTTACCCCTATGGCTATGCGAGTGCCGTAGGCTGTCGCGAAGTCGGCTTTGCTCGTGACGCAGGCTACACCTCTGCCGTGACGACGCGCCACGGCGTGCTGCGCGCCGAACATGCCGGGTTCCTGCATGCTTTGCCGCGCATTTCCGTCAACGGCCGCTATCAGAGCCTCGCCCACATTCGCACCATGCTGTCGGGCGTGACGACGCCGCTCGCCAATGCCGGCAAGATGGTCGTCACCATCTGACGCTGGCGGTTTCGCCTAGCGCTTGGCCCTCGGCTCCAGCATCAGCCATTTGATGATGCCCATTGCCGGCAGCACCCAGAGCAGGCCGCTGAGCAGGAAGAACAGGAAATGCACCCACGGACCCGACTCCGACAGCCGGGCGACCGCGAAGATCGATGCGACCAGCGCATAGATGATGACCAGCGCCACCAGCAGAAACATTCCGATCAGCTTTTTCAGGCGCAGGGGCATGGTTGGTCTCCTGATCGAGCATGCCGGAATTTGCACAGGCGGCCTGGCAGGCTCAAGGGGTAACGGCCTCGCATAGGCCTTGAGGCGAGACTGCGCAACCGGTGAGACGCGGCGCGACGGCGTGCCGCGCCGGATGGTCTTGCCAGCACGGGTGCGATGGTCCACCAATCCGCCAAATCAACCTGCCGGGACAAGATCATGGCTGCCATATCAGCTGCCGCGCCATACGTCGCCCGCGACCGCGACCTGCATAACCGGGCGCTGCTGCGCGCCTGGCTCTATGTGGTGCTTCTGGTGCTGTTTGCGCTGGTGCTGGTCGGCGGCGCCACCAGGCTCACCGATTCCGGCCTGTCGATTACGCAGTGGAAGCCGATCCATGGCGTGATCCCGCCGCTCAACGATGCCGAATGGCAGGAGGAATTCCAGCTCTATCAGCAGATCCCGCAATATGCCGAGCTCAACAAGGGCATGAGCATCGAAGCGTTCAAATCGATCTTCTGGTGGGAATGGGCGCATCGCATCCTGGCGCGCAGCGTCGGCCTGGTCTTCGCCTTGCCGCTGCTGTTTTTCTGGGCAACGCGCCGCATCGAGCGCGGCCTGGGTCCGAAACTCGTGGGCATTCTGCTGCTTGGCGGCCTGCAAGGCGCCATCGGCTGGTGGATGGTGGCCTCTGGCCTGGTCGACCGGATCTCCGTCAGCCAGTACCGGCTGGCGACCCACCTGACGCTTGCCGCACTGATCTTCACCGCCACCATGGTGGTCGCGCGCGGGTTGGCGCCGCATTCCGAGCCTGCCGCCGATAGGTCGACGCAGAGGCTGGCCGGCTTCATCGTGCTGCTGGCGCTGATCCAGATCTATCTCGGCGGCCTGGTCGCCGGGCTCGACGCGGGCCTGAGCTACAACACCTGGCCGCTGATGGACGGCAAGATCATTCCTGGCGATCTGCTGATCCTCGAGCCGGCATGGCGCAACTTCTTCGAGAGCCCGAAGACGGTGCAGTTCGTGCATCGGCTTGGCGCTTACACGGTATTCGTCGTGGCCTTGTGGCACATGATCGCCACGCGCCGGCGGCTGCCAGGCTCGACGCATGCGCGCCGCGCGACGCTGCTGTTTCTACTGGTGCTGGCGCAGGCCTCGATCGGCATCGGCACGCTGCTGATGCATGTGCCGCTGCATATGGCGCTGACCCATCAGGGGTTTGCGCTGATCGTGCTGGGCTTTGCCGCAGCCCATTGGCGTGGCACCAAGGGCGCCTATCCCTTGCCGACGGGGATAGCGCTCAGGGGCTGATCCCGAGCCGATCTACTGGGTCGGATCAGAAGCCTGCCCGCACCGCCCGGATCGCCTTGACGATCGACAATTCGCGATTCTCCTCGACCGCATTGTCGTCCTCGTGATGCCAGGACGCCGACAGGCATCCATAGGCAATGGCATGATCGAGGATAGCGGTCGGTGTCTGGCTCAGTGTTCTGGCAAAGATCTCGGCCATGTCAGCGATCCGCTCCGGATCGAGGCAGAGATCGTCCCGGTCGAGCGGGTTGTAGAACATGTTCGCCGCGTCGAAGCCGGGATCGCCGAGCACGCCCTTCGGATCGATCGCCAGCCAGCCGCGCGGCCCGTGCAGGATGTTTTCGTGATGCAGATCGCCATGCAGGGGCCTGATGTCGTGCGGATCGGCCAGCAGCCGCTCGGCGATGACGGCTGCCTCGACATAGAGGCTGTCAAGGCCGGCGTCGCGATCGGTATTCGCCTTGTCGAACAGGCTGGCGAAGCGTTCCCGGAGCGGCTGAAGCTCGGACGGGTAGGGGGCTTTCCCCCGTGAAAACAGTTTTGCCATCAGCTCCGCCGCGATTGCGGTCGCGGCAAAGTCGCCCTGTTCGTCGAGAACCTGCTGCAGCAGGGTTTCACCGGCATATTCGAGCAGCATGCTTTGGCCGTCGCGGCCGAGCAGACGCACCGCGCCTTCGCCGCGCCGCCAGGCGAGATAGTGCTCTCCGCGCAACTCGTCGGCGACGTCATCGAAAGGCTTCAGCGCCTTGACGATCGCCGGCGATCCGTCTTCGCGCAAAACCTTCCAGATGCGGCTCGAAAAGGTCTCGGCAACGAGTTCGGGCGCGCTGACTTTCCAGCGCGCCGGAAAGGCTGGCGTGTCCATCAGAGGCCGAGCATCAGATCCATGTTCTGGACGGCGGCACCCGAGGCGCCCTTGCCGAGATTGTCGTAGACCGCCAGCAGCAGGGCCTGCGCCCGTTTGTCGTTGGCGAAGACATAGACCTTCATCCGGTTGGTGCCGTTGTAGATCTCCGGATCGATCTCCGGCATGCGCTCCGAATGCGCATAGGGCGCCACCTCGACCACACCGCCCTTGATGGCGGCGAAATGGTCGGCAATCGCCGCATGCAGCTCCGCACCGGTCGGCACATGGTCGAGGCCGCCGAGTTGCAATGGCACCACGGTGATCATGCCTTGCGCGAAATTGCCGACCGCCGGCTGCATGATCGGATCATGCGACAGCCTTGCATAGGCCCTCAATTCCGGCACGTGCTTGTGCTGCAGGGTGAGGCCGTAAGGCAGGAATTCCGAGGCGTCCTCGCCCTTGGCGACGTAGTCCTCGATCATCGGCCGTCCGCCGCCGGAATAGCCCGAAATGCCGTTGACGGTGATCGGAAAATCGGCCGGCAGCAGGCCTGCTGTGACCAGCGGCCGCAGCGTCGCGATCGGTCCCTGCGGCCAGCAGCCTGGGTTGGCGACGCGCTTTGCCGAGGCAATCGCCTTTGCCTGGTCCTTGTCCATCTCGGCGAAACCATACGCCCAGCCCTCCGCCACGCGATGCGCGGTCGACGCATCGATGACCCTGGTGGTGTCGTTGGCGATCAGCGAGACGCTTTCCTTCGCCGCGTCGTCGGGCAGGCACAGGATAGCGACATCGGCGGCATTGAGGAACTCGGCACGTGCCGCCGTTTCCTTGCGACGCTCGGTGGGGATGGAAATGATCTCCAGATCACCGCGCTCGGCAAGCAGCGCCCTGATCTGCAGGCCGGTGGTGCCGTGTTCGCCGTCGATGAAGATTTTCGGTTTCATGGGTTGTTCAAATTCCCTGAGTTTTCAAGACTATATGCCCTGGCCTTGAATCACTGCGGCACCATTGTGATTGCCGTTGTTCAGCTCTTCAAGCCGGGCTTTCCGTTCAGCAAGCAGACCGAGATATTGCATGGCCACCATCGAGCCGGCGATTGCCGTTATATCGGCGTGATCATAGGCCGGCGCAACCTCTACGACATCGGCGCCGACAATATCGATCTGGTTGAGCTGGCGCAGCGTCGACAGGATCTTGGCCGAGGACGGCCCGCCGGCAACCGGCGTGCCTGTGCCGGGCGCATAGGCCGGATCGAGGCAGTCGATGTCGAAGGTGAGATAGGTCTTCTTGCCGCCGGTGCGGTCGACAATGGCGTAGGCAATGTCGGACGCCCGCATCTCCTCGATTTCATGACCATGGAGGATCTTGATGCCGAACGTGTCGGGCGCATGGGTGCGGATGCCGATCTGGATCGACCGGTCGGGATCGATGATGCCTTCCTTGACGGCGCGACCGACGAAGGAGCCGTGGTCGATGCGCTTGCCGTCGTCCGGCCAGGTGTCCTGGTGGGCGTCGAACTGCACCAAAGCGAGCGGACCATGGATGGCGGCATGCGCCTTGAGCAGTGGCCAGGTGACGAAATGATCGCCGCCGAGCGTCAACAGGAAGGCGCCTGATTTGAGGATCTTCGCCGCTTCGCGCTCGATCGTGCCGGGCGTCTTCTGATGGTTGCCCGAATCGAGCAGGCAATCGCCGTAATCGACGACCGCCAGATGCTCGAACAGATCGCGTGAAAAGGGATATTGCGGGTCGTTGTCGAGGATCGCCGAGGCACGGCGGATCGCCTGCGGCCCGAAGCGGGCGCCAGGCCGGTTGGTGACGGCGGCATCGAAGGGAATACCCCACACCACCGCATCCGCGCCCTTCACGTCCTTGGTGTATTTGCGCCGCATGAACGACAGCGCGCCGGAATAGGTCGGCTCGAACGCGGCGCCCGTTTTGGAACGGGCGGTGAAGGCGTTGTCGATGGTGTGGTTCGCCATTACGGATCCTCGTTTTTCATCGGGTTGCAACAACTACAGAACCGGCACGGAAGATGCCAGTCATAGCTTGGCGAGACGGAATGGCGCTGCCCGAGTGCCACGGCAAGACAGGATTGTATCATCATGACGCAGACCGCGTTTCTCAACCCCACCCGTGCCGCGGCGTCGACCCACACCGGCACGGTCGCCGGCGAACGCTTCCTGGTCCTCGATTCGTGGCGCGGCACCTGCGCGCTTCTGGTGGCGCTGTTTCACTTTCCTACCGGTTCGACGATTTCGCAAAGCGCCTTCATCGGTTCGTCCTACCTGTTCGTCGATTTCTTCTTCGTCCTTTCCGGCTTCGTCATCGCCAGCAGCTACGGCGATCGGCTCAACCAACCGGGACAGGTCGCGCGTTTCGCCCTGGTCCGTTTCGGCCGCATCTACCCGCTGCATCTGCTCATGCTTGCCGCCTTCGCCGGTTTCGAGCTGCTGCGGCTGATGCTGCCGCAATTGCACGGCACGGGGGCTGCCCCCTTCACCGGCGGCTTCGACCTCAACAGCCTGCTTGCCAATCTCCTTCTGCTGCAGGGTGTCGGCTTCGAGGATCAATTGACCTGGAATGCGCCGAGCTGGAGCATTTCGGCCGAGTTCTTCGCCTATCTCCTGTTTGCCGGCGTGGTCTTCGTCGCCGGCGCGCGCGCCTGGATATGGTTCGTCGCGGCCGCCGTCACCGCGCCGCTGTTCCTGCTCGGCTTCTCGACCCATCATATGGATGTGTCCTTCGATTTCGGCTTCATCCGTTGCCTGTACGGCTTCTCGCTCGGCGCCTTGCTGGCCTGGTTTCAGCATGATTCCATTGCAGGGGCGCGACAGGCTCTCGCCAGGGGCGGCCCGCGCATGGACTGGACCCTTGCCGAAATCGTCATGGTGGCCGTCATCGTGCTTTTCGTTTCGCTGGCGGGCGACAATGACTTCGGCATCGCGGCACCCCTGGTGTTCGCGCTGGCGCTGTTTCTGTTCGCCCATGAGGGTGGCTGGATCAGCGCCTTGCTCAGAGCCCCGTTCATGCTGACGCTCGGCGCGCTGTCCTATTCGATCTACATGGTCCACATCTTCGTCCAGGCGCGCCTGATCAACGTCGCGGGGCTCGTCGAGCGCAAGCTCGGCCTTGGCCTGATCGGCGACTTCATGCTGCGCGGCCAGCCTGCCACCGGCTTCGGTGCCGGCTGGACGGGGGCGGTGGCGATCGTCGTCATGCTCGCCGCTACCATTGCCGCCTCCTGGATCACCTGGCGTTTCGTCGAGATGCCGGCCATGGCGTGGTTCCGCAGGCTCTCGAAACGCATCTGACGCACCTGCTGCGAGTATTCCGCTAGCCGGCTTCGTTCACCCAGATGTCACGGGCGTCGCCTATCCGGGTGTCGATCCGGCAAGGAGCGATTCTCGATGCGGACCATCTGGCTGAGTTTTCTGCTTTACACGGCCGTGGCAGCCGCCTCTGGCCAGGCCTTGGCCGGCGAGACCCGCGCCAGACAGATCCTCGACCGCTTCGAGCATGCCAACCAATGGCGCGATCACGTCATGGTGGCTGCGCATCGCGCCGGCAGCATGCAGGCCGGCAAGACGCTCTACGCGGAAAATTCGATTGCCGCCGTGGAGGGCTCGATCGCCATGGGCGCCGAAATCGTCGAGGTCGACATCAGGCGCTCGAAGGACGGCGAGTTCGTGGTCATGCATGACAGCTGGCTCGACCGCACCACGACCTGCAAGGGCGAGGTGGTCAAATACACGCTGGCCGAACTGAAGACATGCCGGCTGGTGGTCGAGGGCACCGGTGCGGCGACAGGTGAAACAGTCTCGACGCTGCGCGAGATGCTGATGGCGACCAGAGACCGGATCCTCATCAACCTCGACAACAAGCTCGACGTCGGCGCCCTCCCGGGCATGATTGCGGTCGCTCGCGATCTCGGCATGGCCGAACAGGTCATCGTCAAGGAGAACCTGTGGAATTCACAACGGATCACCACGGTCAAGGCCGCCATGGATGCGATCGACGGCGGCTTCCAGTTCATGCCGATCATCGCTGATGACGCCGTGCATGACGCTCGTTTCGCAGAGGCGGTTGACCATGCCTTCTCGCTGCGCGATCGAGTTGATCAACTGGCGGGCAGGCGCCGAGACGCTGACCGAGACCGGCGGACCGCTGTTCAGCACGCGCATGCGCGCGGCTGCAGTCAGGGGCAATTGGCACATCTGGGCCGACACCTACGCCATCGCCAACAAACCGGGCGGCTTCCTCGCCGGCGGCCGCGGTGACGAACTGGCGGTGCAGGCCAGCCTGCCGCGCGAAAGCTGGGGTTTCTGGGCCGATCGCGGCGCCACCATCATCCAGACCGACGAGCCGAAGGCGGCAATCGACTGGCTGGCCGCGAATGGTTTTCGCGTGCCTTATGCCGACGAGGCGCGGCCGGTTGAGCCGGCGAATACGGCGAGCATCAATTAAGCGGCGGCTGACGCTGCCAATCTCCCTCACGAGGGGGGAGATTGGCTAGCTTCAAGCCGCTAGCGCCACGCCGTCCAGTTCGCTGAGCGCATCCTGTGGCAATTCCAGTTCAGCCGCAGCGAGGTTCTCCCTGAGATGCCCGACCGACGATGTGCCGGGGATCAGCAGGATGTTGGGCGCGCGGCGCAGCAGCCAGGCGAGCGCGACCTGCATTGGCGTGGCGCCGAGGCGCGCCGCGATTTCCGACAGGGTGGAGGATTGCAGCGGGTTGAAGCCGCCGAGCGGGAAGAACGGCACATAGGCGATGCCATCGCGGGCAAGATCGTCGATCAGGGCATCGTCGCCGCGATGCGCCAGATTGTACTGGTTCTGCACGCAGACGATCTCGGCGATCCCGCGTCCTTGCGCGATCTGCGCCGGCGTCACGTTGCTCAGCCCGATGTGCCTGACCAGACCCTGTTGTTGGAGCTCGGCCAGCACGGTGAGCGGCGCTTCGATCGATCCCTCGGCGGGGCCATGGGTATCGAACATGATGCGTAGGTTGACGACGTCGAGCACCTCGAGCCCGAGATTGCTGAGATTGTCGTGTACCGCCTGGGTGAGCGCTTCCGCGGAAAAGGCCGGCAGCCACGATCCATCCGCGCCGCGCCGGGCACCGATCTTGGTGACGATGACGAGATCTTGGGGGTAGGGCGCCAGCGCCTCGCGGATCAGCCGGTTGGTGACGTGCGGACCGTAGAAGTCGCTGGTATCGATATGGTCGACGCCTTGCGCAATCGCCTCGCGCAGCACGGCCAATGCCGCGTCATGATCCTTGGGCGGCCCGAACACGCCGGGTCCCGCGAGTTGCATGGCACCGTAGCCGAGCCGCTTCACGGTGCGGCTGCCAAGCTTGAAGGTGGCGGGGGCGAAGGTGCCGGATTGTTGGATGTTGGACATGATTGATCTCCTATGAGGAGGCAGAGATAGGCGCTGCCCAACCTCGTGATAATCCGGTACAATCCACACAGGCCGTGCGGAATGGCGAACAATGATGGACCTCAGCGATCTGAATGCTTTCGTGGCGGTGGCGCGCGCCGGCGGCTTTCGCGACGGCGCGCGTGCGAGCGGCGGCAGCGCCTCCGGCCTGAGTGAGGCGGTGCGTCGCCTGGAAGTGCAGCTCGGTGTCAGGCTGTTCAACCGCACGACGCGCAGCGTTGTCCCGACCGAGGCGGGCCTCAGCCTGCTGGAGCGGCTCGGCCCGGCGCTGTCGGAGGTGGAGGCGGCGCTGGACGTGGTGAACGGTTTTCGCGACAGGCCGGCGGGCTCGTTGCGTCTCAACGTGCCGGTCAGTGCTGCGCGGCTGATATTGCCCGATATCGTGCCGGGTTTCCTCGCCGCCTATCCCGGTATCCGGCTGGAGGTGATCGCCGACGAGAACTTCGTCGACGTGCTGGCGGCGGGCTGCGATGCCGGCGTCCGCTATGACGAGCGGCTGGAACAGGACATGATCGCGGTGCCGATCGGACCGCGCGTGCAGCGTTTCGCCACCGCCGCCAGCCCTGCCTATCTTGTTCGCCATGGGCGCCCGCAACACCCGAGCGACCTGCTTGGCCACTCCTGCGTGCGTGGGCGCTTTGCCAGCGGTGCGATGCTGCCGTGGGAATTCGAGCGAGACGGCGAGGTGGTGCGGGTCGATCCGACAGGCCCCTTGATCGTGCGGATCGGCGGGGCGACGGATCTTGCCGTCGACGCGGCCGTCGCCGGCACCGGCATCATCGGCCTCTTCGAGGGCTGGCTGCGCCCTTACTTCGACAGCGGCGCTCTTGAGCCCGTGCTCGAGCCGTGGTGGCAGAGTTTTCCCGGACCGTTTCTCTATTATCCCGGCCGGCGCCTGGTTCCGGCCCCGCTGCGGGCGTTCATCGACTATATCAAGGGCGGCAAGGCCTGACCTGTTTTCCGGCGCCGTCACCCCCACCCGGCGCTCCGCGCCGACCTCCCCATTGAGGGGAGGTAGGGCGCCGCGCTCTTCTACCTTCCCTCGATGGGAAGGTCGCGCCGTAGGCGTGGGTGGGGTGACTGCCGAGCCGCAAACAAAAAGGCCGCCCGGAGGCGGCCTTTTCGATTGTCTGAAGCTGCGAAGTGCTTAGCGCTTGGAAAACTGGAAGCTACGACGGGCCTTGGCCTTGCCGTACTTCTTGCGCTCGACGACGCGGCTGTCGCGGGTCAGGAAGCCGCCCTTCTTGAGCACGGCGCGCAGCGTCGGCTCGTAGTAGGTCAGTGCCTTGGAGATGCCGTGACGCACGGCGCCAGCCTGGCCGGAGAGACCGCCGCCGACGACTGTCGCGACGATGTCGTACTGGCCGGCGCGGTTGGAGGCGATGATCGGCTGGTTGAGGATCATCTGCAGGACCGGACGCGCGAAATAGGTCGCGAATTCCTTGTCGTTGATGATGATCTTGCCGGAACCCGGCTTCACCCAGACGCGCGCAATGGCGTTCTTGCGCTTGCCGGTGGCATAGGCGCGGCCCGACTTGTCGAGCTTCTGGACGTGGACGGGGGCCGCCGGCTGGGTATTGGTGTTGCCGGTGGCGGCGCCCAGTTCTGCGAGCGAGGAAAGCTCAGCCATCTTATGCGACCTTCTTGTTCTTGGCGTTCAGCTTGGCCACGTCGAGCACGACGGGCTGCTGGGCGACATGCGGATGCTCGGCGCCTGCATAGACGCGCAGGTTCTTCATCTGGCGACGGCCGAGCGGGCCACGCGGGACCATGCGCTCAACGGCCTTCTCGACGACACGCTCGGGGAAACGACCCTCGAGCAGCTGGCGCGCGGTGCGCTCCTTGATGCCGCCTGGGTGGCCGGTGTGCCAGTAATAGACCTTGTCGGTGAATTTCTTGCCGGTGAACACCACCTTGTCGGCATTGATGACGATGACGTTGTCGCCGTCGTCGACGTGCGGGGTGAAGGTCGGCTTGTGCTTGCCGCGGAGATGATTGGCGATGACAGTGGCCAGACGACCGACGACGAGACCTTCGGCGTCGATCAGGATCCACTTCTTCACCACATCCGCAGGCTTCTGCGAAAAGGTTGTCATGTTTTCTGCTCTCGGTTCTGACCTTCATAAGAGAAGGCGTTTCTTGTTGCTTGGATTGGCGAAAGGCGCTTGCCCGCCGCCAATAACAAAACGGCGGCCTTTGCGGGCCGCTGCTTCGTGGAGGCTTATAGGCGAGGGTGGTGACCGCGTCAAGGCGAACGAAAAGGTAGATATCAGGTAAAATGTAGCAAAAACAATAACTTGAACAAAAGGTATTATTTTACCACATCACCATTCCGCTTCGGCGGGATCGAATAGGTGCCGGTGGCATGCGCCACCGTGTGTCCGTCTGGGCCGGCAACGATGTCGATGTCGAACACCATCAGGCTCTTTCCCAGCTTCAGGATGCGGCAATGGCCGTCGATCGGTCCTGCCTCGGCCTTGCGCACGAAATTGATGTCGAGGTTGACGGTGACCGAAAGCGCATCCGGCCCGGCATGGCTGAGCACGCAGACGTAGCCGCCAATGTCGGCCAGCGTGAACAGCGAGGGGCCGGACACCGTGCCGCCGGGACGCAAATGCCTTTCGCCGGCGTTGAGCCGCACGGTGCAGCCGCCCGGGAACACGTCGATCGCCTCGAAATATTTGAACTGCTCATTGAGCTGCGGATAGACGGTTTCCATCAGCGCATTGACTTGTTGCGCGGTCAGCACGGGCTTGAGGTTGGTCTGGGCGGGCATGTCTTGGTCTCTCGCTTTGCGCCAGGCCTGTATGAGCGCAGCGCGGCATTTCTGACAACCTTCATCCCTTGGCGCAAGCGATCGGTGTTGGACGAAACCTGATCCGGTATTAGATAGTCTGGCAGCCCCAGCGGAATCGCGGAGAACCTTATCCATGGCCGAAATCCTTGCCATCAAGCCTGCGGCCGTTGAGGGTCCGGTGGTTGCACAACTGGACAAGGGCGTGCTGCGCCTCACACTCGCCAATCCGCCTGCCAACGCGCTGTCGCTGGCGGTGATGGCGGCGCTGACGGCCGAACTCGAGCGCGCCAGGGCCGACAAGGCCGTTCGCGTCATCGTCTTGTCGGCTGCCGGCAAGGTGTTCTGCGCCGGCCACGATCTCAAGGAAATGACCGCGCGCCGCACTGACGCCGATCATGGCAAGGCCTTTTTCGCAGAGACGTTTGCAGCTTGTGCGACGCTGATGCAGGCGATCGTGTGTCATCCAGTGCCTGTCATCGCCGAGGTTGACGGCCTGGCCACCGCCGCCGGGCTGCAACTGGTCGCCAGCTGCGACCTGGCGATCGCTTCGCATGAGGCGACCTTCTGTACGCCGGGTGTCAACATCGGCCTGTTCTGCTCGACGCCGATGGTGGCGCTGTCGCGCAACGTCTCGCGCAAGCATGCGATGGAGATGCTGTTGACCGGCGAGACAATCGATGCGGCAACCGCCAAGGAATTCGGCCTGGTCAACCGCGTCGTGCCGCGTGAATACCTGAATCAGATCGTCACCAAATACGCGCAAACCATTGCTTCCAAATCATCTTTGGTGGTCAAGACGGGCAAGGAGGCGTTTTACGCGCAGGCCGAAATGGGGCTGGCGGATGCTTACACCTATACCGGCCGGATCATGGTCGAAAACATGCTCGCGCGCGACGCCGAGGAAGGCATCGGCGCCTTCATCGGCAAGCGCAAGCCGGAATGGACGGACGAATAGGAGCAGCACCATGGAGCCGCGAATCTCTATCATTACCATCGCCACCGATGATCTGGACCGCGCGGTGCGCTTCTACGAGGCTATGGGCTTGAAGCGGCATGCCGGTATCACCGACGGTGTCGCCTTCTTCCAGATGGGCGGCGTCATTCTTGGTCTGTTCCCACGTGCCAGCGCAGAAGAGGATTCCGGCATCGCCTTCGCCGCGGCGCCATCGGCGGTCTACCTCGCCTACAACACCCGCTCCGACGCCGAAGTCGACGACGTGCTCGCCAGGGCGGAAAAAGCCGGCGGCCGCATCGTCAAGCCGGCCGGCCGCGCCTTCTGGGGCGGCTGGTACGGCTACTTCGCCGACGCCGACGGGCATGTCTGGGAAGTGGCGCACAATCCGGCCTTTCCGATCGCCGAAGACGGCACGATTTCGCTACCTGGCTGATGGCCCATCGCAAGCAGCTGACGCGGCTCAAGGCTCCCTATCTGAAGCGCATCCTGCTCGATGCCGTGCGGGTCGAGGATTGGGAAAAATATCCATGGAACCTGCCGCTGTTTCGCGGCCACGACTTCGAACTCGAATTCACCACGCC
The DNA here is from genome assembly GCF_020165455.1 of Mesorhizobium sp. BR1-1-3. NCBI lineage: Bacteria > Pseudomonadati > Pseudomonadota > Alphaproteobacteria > Hyphomicrobiales > Phyllobacteriaceae > Mesorhizobium > Mesorhizobium sp. BR1-1-3. Next base: position 497,279 of record NZ_JAIUIC010000001.1, on the reverse strand, counting down.
GATCACCATCATCGTCGGCGAGAACGGCACCGGCAAATCGACGCTGCTCGAGGCGATCGGTGCGCTGGCCGGCTATGACGAAGCCGGTGGCGGCAAGGGATATAGGCCGGTCGACCATTCCAGCGCCATCGACAAGAGTGGTGCCGCGCTGGCCAACGCATTCCGCGGTCACTGGCTGCCGAAAGTCACCGCCGGCTGGTTTTTTCGCGCCGAATCCTTCTACTCCGTGGCCCGATATCTCGATCAGGCGGCACTGGAAGACCCTTTCAGGCCCCCGCCGCCGGACTTCCTGTCCTGGTCGCATGGCGAGGGCTTTATCCGCTTTTTCGAGGAGCGCTGCCGCAGGCAAGGCATCTACATCCTCGACGAACCCGAAAGCGCGCTGTCTCCGTCGCGCCAGATCGAGCTGCTCAAGATGCTGCGGCGCATGGACCAGTCGGGCACCGCGCAAGTGATCATGGCGACGCATTCGCCGCTGCTGATGGCTTGTCCTGGCGCGCGGCTGTTCCGCATCAGCCGGTTCGGGCTCGATCCCACGGATTTCAGCGATACCGATCATTTTCGCATGATGCGCGACTTCTGCACCGATCCGCAGGCCTTTATGGAGGAAGCGCTGCGGGAGGATGACGCGTGAGCGCCGGCGACGATGATCTCAATTGGCGCGTCGAGCAGGCGTGCCGCGAAGGCTGGCCGGCGGCGACCGAGACGGTGGTTGATGGCTGGCTTCTACGGCGATCGGGCGGACGGATCCGGCGCACCAATTCGGCCAATCCCTTGCGCGGTAAGCGGGGCGTGCCTGATGCGGTCGTCGACGCCGCCGAGTCCTTCTACATCGGCCACGGCCAGACGCCCTTGTTTCGGGTTCCCGGCATCGCCGGCGAGCTCGAAGCCGCTCTCGACCATCGCGGCTACCAGCCGGAAGGCGGCACGATCCATCTCCATGCCGGGATCGGCGACCTGGCTGAATTTCGCGATGAGCAGGTCACCGTTTTGAAGGTGCCGGGCGAGGACTGGCTCGCGGCGCGGTTCCGCATGGGAGCCTTTGACGACGCCGACCGCCGCATCTTTCGCGAGATGACCGGGCTGATCGTCGGCGACCGGGCGTTCGTGTCCTGTACACGAGACAGCGAAATTGCCGCCTTGGCCTATGGCGTCATCCGCAATGGGCTGCTTGTGGTGGAATCGGTTGAAACCGACGGCCGTTTCAGGCAGCAAGGCCTGGGCCGCAAGACGGTGGGCGTCCTGATCGACTGGGCACGACAAACGGGTGCGTCAGCTGCATGCCTGCAGGTGGTGGCCGACAACACGCCGGCTCGCGCCCTCTACGCCTCGCTTGGGTTCAGCCGTGAACTTTACCGATACCACTACCGCAGGAAGCCGCATGAACCACGATAGCTACGACAACACTTACATTGCCGGCATCCTCAATTCGGTGAAGACCATCGCCATGGTCGGCGCGTCCGCCAATGATGTGCGGCCAAGCTATTTCGTGCTGAAATATCTGCTGGCCAAGGGATTTTCGGTGTTTCCGATCAATCCTGGCCAGGCCGGCAAGGAGATCCTCGGCCGGATGACCTATGCGAGGCTCGCCGATATTCCGGAGCCGATCGACATGGTCGACATCTTTCGCGCGCCGGCGGCGGTGCCCGGCATCGTCGACGAGGCGTTGCGGCTCGATCCCTTGCCGAAAGTGATCTGGATGCAGCTTGGCGTGCGCCATGACGAAGCAGCCGCGCGCGCCGAGGCCGCCGGCATCAAGGTGGTGATGAACCGCTGCCCCAAGATCGAATATGGCAAGCTGTCCGGCGAGATCGGTTGGACCGGCGTCAATTCCGGCGTGCTGTCGTCGAAGAAGCCGCTGATGCGGTCGGGATTCCAGAGTTTTGGCGTGCGGCAGAAGTAGTGCACGTCGCTCAAAAGTGCGCAGCGGTTTTGGGATAACGACGTGCACCAAAAGCAAGGCCTGACGCGCGATGCGCCTTAGGCGCAAAATTATTCCTTAGGCCAGCGCATTTTCTCGGGCCTCGGCCGCAGATCGCTAGCCGAAGGGTATTTTCTTCTTTGCATTCGCGCTCATGCTTCGCCAAGAATGCCCGGCGATTTCAAGAGTTTCAAAAGGGAGGTTTTCAGTGACCCGCACGCCAGGTTTCAACACGCTCGCCGTCCACGCCGGTGCCAAGCCCGATCCGGCGACCGGCGCGCGCGCCACGCCGATCTACCAGACGACCTCCTTCGTCTTCGATGATGCCGACCATGCCGCCTCGCTGTTCGGGCTGAAGGCCTTCGGCAACATCTACACCCGCATCATGAACCCGACCCAGGCGGTGCTGGAAGAGCGCATGGCGGCCCTTGAAGGCGGCACGGCGGCACTCGCGGTCGCCTCCGGCCATGCGGCGCAGGTGATCGTGTTCCACAATCTGATGCAGCCGGGCGACAATTTCGTCGCGGCCAACAAGCTTTACGGCGGTTCGATCAACCAATTCGGCCATGCCTTCAAGAATTATGGCTGGGAGGTGCGATGGGCCGACACCAACGATATCTCGACCTTCGAAAGCCAGATCGACGACAGGACCAAGGCGATCTTCATCGAGAGCCTCGCCAATCCGGCCGGCACCTTCGTCGACATCGAGAAGATCGGTGACATCGCCCGCAAGCATGGTCTGCCGCTGATCGTCGACAACACGCTGGCCTCGCCCTACCTCATCCGGCCGATCGAGCACGGCGCCGACATCGTCGTGCATTCGCTGACCAAGTTCATCGGCGGCCATGGCAACTCGATCGGCGGCGCCATCGTCGATGGCGGCACGTTCGACTGGTCGAAATCGGGCAAATACCCGATGCTGTCGGAACCGCGCCCTGAATATGGCGGCCTCGTTCTGCACGAAACCTTCGGCAATTTCGCCTTCGCCATTGCCGCGCGCGTGCTTGGCCTGCGCGACCTCGGCCCGGCGATCTCGCCGTTCAACGCATTCCTGATCCTGACCGGCCTGGAAACCTTGCCGCTGCGCATGCAGCGCCACTGCGATAACGCCGTGACGGTTGCTGCCTGGCTGTCCAATCATCCCAAGGTCGCGTCGGTGAACTACCCCGGCCTGCCCTCGGACAAGAACAATGCACTGCAGAAGAAGTACTCACCACTTGGCGCCGGCGCCGTGTTCACCTTCGCGCTGAAGGGCGGCTATGACGCCGGCGTCAAATTCGTCGAGGCGCTCGAACTGTTCTCGCATCTGGCCAATGTCGGCGACACCAAGTCTCTGGTCATCCACCCGGCCTCGACCACGCACCGCCAGCTATCCGACGAGCAGAAGGTCAAGGCTGGCGCAGGACCGGACACGGTGCGGCTGTCGATCGGCATCGAGGACGTCAACGACATCGTCGCCGACCTCGAACAGGCGCTCGCCAAGGTCTGATTCTTTTACCCTCCCCCTTGTGGGGAGGGTCGGCGCGCAGCGCCGGCGTGGGGGTGAGCCGGCGGATTGCCGGCTCTTTCATGGAGAACAAGTCTTGTCCGTGCACTACTTGACGATATCGACCGACAGCGTCGAACCCGAATCTGGCGCGCCGGCGCCGGATCGGCTGATCTCGGGCGATCCCAAATTCCGCACCTGGAATGTCGAGGAGCGGGAGGGCGGCCTCTACGCCGGCATCTGGGAATCGACCCCCGGCAAATGGCGCATCGCCTATGACGAATGGGAGTTCTGCCACATCCTGTCCGGCGTTTCGGTGGTGACGGAGGACGATGGGCAGGCGCGCACCGTCAAGGCCGGCGACAGTTTTGTGCTCAGGCCCGGCTTCAAGGGCAGCTGGGAAGTGCTTGAAACGACTCGCAAGGAGTATGTGATCAAGCTCTGATCGCTTTCATGAACAATAACAGCGGAGAGCTTGCGCTAGTTTGAAATTCCAGTACAATTAGGTATGGATGTATATAAAATAGCTGTCACTATTGCTTGTATATTTGCGGATGTCTGGATCATAAATTTTTGCATTTCAGTTGTGTTTCCAGCGATCAAATCAGGAATCTATCCTGCGCCCGGTAGGGTCTACCTGCGAGAAATGCACCCGAAGAGATTTTGGTTGGCGATAGTGTTCTTTCCAACGTTGGCGGTTTTTGCGGTGGCCTCGACGATACTGCTGGTATTTAGCATTTGAGGGAAAGTATCGGCCTCCAATAGAGGTTTCCCGCAAGAATCCGAATTTCATTGTCCCGGCTATCTCGGCTCCTCGGTCTGTCGCCAGCGTGCCGGTTTGTCTACTTCGCCGGAAACTGGCTAAGGCAGGCTTCCGAGGCCTTGTCGTGGAAAGTCAGCACGTCGGCGTCCTGCGCCTCGATGTCCGCGTCGGAGATCTCGTCGCGATAATACTGCGCCATGAGATCGAGTCCCTCCTGGCTGATGCCCTGCGTCGGCATCTCGCGGGCGAGGCAGCCGCACAGGGTGAGCGCACGGTCCGGTGATCCGATCTTGTGGTTGGTGAGAATGAAATCCTGCGCCGGACAGGCATCGAGAAAGCCGTCAAAACTCAACTTCTGCTGCGGCTGGTCGCCATGGTTGAAATAGGCTGGCGGCCATTGGTTCTTGCCGCTGGCGACATCGCAGCCGGTGCCGACATCCTTGGCACTGTTCTGGACGGCAAGCAGCGCCGTCCACTTTTCACCCGTCGGATATTCGAAGTTTTCTGCCAGCGACGCGGTGTACATGTCGAGATCGGCCTGCGTGAGGCTGGTTACCTGAAACCGGTTGAGCTGGCACTGGCATTCGGCGCTCACGCGCTCGGCTTCGCCCTCCGCCGGCTGCCCGTTGGATTTGCTTTTCTGGCAAGCCGCCAGGAAGGCCGCGCCGTCGAGCGACGAGGCCGGGAAGGCGGAGGCGTCGAGATAGCGCTTGCCGTCCCAGCCGATCGTCATCTGGTCGGACTGCATGTCAAGAAAACCGTTTCGCTTGAAGGCGCTGAGCCCGATCTTGTCCTGCGGCACCAGCCTCGCCCCCGGAATGTCGCCGAGAACCTCCTGGTAGCTGTCGCCTTCCAGGACAAACAGGAAGTTGCCGCAGTTGGTGCCATCACAGCCGGGCGCATGGCGATAGGCGAAAATCTCCGGAAAACCGTCGAGGTTGAGATCGACCTCGATGGCAAAGGATGTCGGCGGCAGGCCCTTCGACCCGGTCTGCCGCTCCAGCAGAACCGTCGCCATTTTCTGGGCGATGGCCATGCTGTTTTGCCACGGGATGTTTTCCGGCTGCTGCTGGGCGGCCGCGATCTCAGGGAATGCGCACGCCAGCGCCAGGGCAAACAACGTCGCCCGTATCGAAAACAATCTCATATCGCAGCCCCTGGCTCGCGATCGTCAGAAGCCGACGGCGAGCCTTTCCAGCCCATGGAAGTGATAAGTGTCGCGGAAGCTTGGGGTTTCGGCAAGATGCAGCTCTGGGTGGCGTTCGAACAGGGTTTTCAGCGACACCTGCAATTCGAGCCGGGCCAGCGGCGCACCGATACAGAAATGGATGCCGGCGCCGAAGGAGACGTTCTTTTGATCCGCACGATCGGGCCGGAAGGCTTGCGGTTCGGCGAAGGCGCGCGGATCGTGATTGGCCATCCCCAGCAGCAGCCCGATCGTCTGGCCCGGCTGCACGACAATGCCAGGCGCGACTTCGATCTCATGGTAGGCATAGCGCGTGAACATGTGCAGCGGCGCGTCGAAGCGCAGGCATTCCTCGACCGTTGCCGCCGTCGCTTCGGGTGAGCCGAAGAAGCGGCTGACATCGGCGCCTTGCATAAGGATCGAACGGACAGCGTTGCCGGTCTGATGCACTGTCGCTTCATGACCGGCATTGAGCAGCAGGATCGCCGAGGACACCATCTCGTCCTCCGACAGCTTTTTGCCGTCCTCCTGCGCCGAGATCAGCAGCGACAGCAGGTCGTCGCCAGGGTTCTTGCGTCGCTCGGTGACATGGAAACGCAGGAAATCGGCAAATTCGCCCGCGGCTCGGTTGGCCGTCTCTTCGATCGCGCGCGTGCGGCCATGCATGTACATGGCAACCATCTGGTGCGACCAGTCGAGCAGTTGCGGCCCCATGTCGACCGGCACACCGAGCATTTCGGCAATGATGGTGATCGGCAAGGGCGCCGCGAAGGCAGGCAACAGGTCGACCGTCTTGCCTGGTTCGAAACGGTCGATCAGCTCGTTGGCCAAAGCCTCGACACGCGGCCGCAGCCGTTCGACCTGACGCGAGACGAAGGCGCGGTTGACCAGTGTTCTCAGCCGCGTGTGCACCGGCGGCTCCAGTTCCAGCATCGAATTGGCTTCGACGCCGTCGAAGGCCCTGAGATGGCTGCGGTCCTGTCCGATGCCGCGACTGTGTGGAATGCCGGCCGGATTCTGGCGGCCGAAACGGCGGTCGCGCAGCAGCCGGTTGACGTCGTCGAAACCGCCAAAGCACCAGAAGCCGAATTCTTCCCAGAAGAATGCATTCGATACGCCGTGGAGGAAAGCATAGGCATCATAAGGGTTTTGAAAAAAAGCCGGCTCGTGCGGGTCGAGCCGCAGATGTCGAGTGGCTGGATCAAAGGCCAGGGCGGGTGGCGTCAATTTGCTCATGCCAGACCAATAGCGCGGCTTGCCAGCCTGATTCCAGACCGTATGTTGGCGCCCGCAATCCAATACGTTGAGCCAGCCGACCGGCTGCGGAAAGTCTGATTTGATGAAGGTGATCGTTGTCGGTGCGGGTATTGTCGGCCTCTCGACGGCGTGGTCGCTGGTCAAGGCGGGTCACAGCGTTTCCATCGTCGAGCAGGGGCCGATCCCGAACCCGCTGGCCGCGTCGGGCGACCATCATCGCATCATCCGCCGCGCCTATCGCGCGGGGACCGGCTACGGCCGGCTGATCACCGAAGCCTACCAGGCCTGGGACGAGATGTGGGCCGATCTCGGCGAAAGCCACCTCGATCCCAGAGGATTTGTCTGCATTTCGCGCGAGCCCGGCGACGAGGCCGAGGAATATCGCGAGGGCCTGGAAGAAGGCAATTTTCCGTTCGAACTGCTGGAGCCCGATGCAGCCGTGAAACGCTGGCCGTTTCTGGAAGCCGGCTCGTTTCGCTACGCCTATTTCTCGACCGAAGGCGGCGCCCTGCATTGCCGCAAGATCGCGTCCGGCCTGGCAAAGTGGCTGCGCGCCAACGGCGCCAATGTCTACGAAAACAGCAAGGTGGTCGAGGTCGACGCCGAAGCCGGCCACATCGTGCTCGAAAGCGGCTCGACGATGCAGGCCGACCGCATCGTCGTCGCCGCCGGCGCCTGGGTGCTAAAACTGTTTCCAGAACTGGATGGAGAATTGAAGACCTATCGAACCGCACTTGCCTATGTCGAACCGCCGGCCGACCTCAAGGCGGCCTGGCAGGCGGCACCGGTCGTGCTCGATGTCGGCGGCGCGATCGACGGCTATGTGATCCCGCCCTCCGGCGGCGCCGGCATGAAGTTCGGGTCCGGGCTGCACAAGGTGCCGACCAGCGACGCCGATTGGAACCGCGAGCCGGTGGCGGGCGAGGGCGAGGCGATCCGCAACCTGTTTTCGCCGCCGATCGCCCGCATCGAAGAGTATCAGGTGACCGAAGTCGTCACCTGCGCCTACACTTTCACATCAGACGAAAAATTCATGGCGCATGAAAAGGGCAAATGCCTTGTTGTCTCGGCATGCTCCGGCCACGGCTACAAGTTCGGCGCTGCGGTCGGCAGGCGCGTTGCCGCTGCTGTCGGCGATGGGGATATCGCCGGTCTGAAGGCATGGCTGCGGGCGGAGGTCGCCTGAAACACGAGGCCAAATCCGCAGCGGTTCAATGATTGAGTTCGTCTGCGGCGGCAATGACTTCGGACACAATCGCCCGCACGTCATCCAAGGTCGTCCTGTGATTGACGAAACACGCCCGCAGCGCGAACTGACCGCTGATCGTTGCATTCGACAGATACACGCGGCCGCGCGCGATCACGCGGCGCAGGATCGCTTCGTTGTCCTTAGAGCGGTGACGGAAACAGACCGCGCTTAGCGATACCGGCGCAAGCTGCTCAAGCTCCGGCTGTGAAGCGATTGCCTGTACCAGCATCTGGGCATGGTAGAGATCGCGCGCGATGGCTTCGCGATAGGCACGGCGCCCGTGATACTGCAGCGACATCCAGAGCTTCAGCGCACGGAAGCGCCGAGACAGTTCGATCGACTCTTCAAAGAATGCAAATGCTTCCGTTGGGTCTTCGCTCAATATCCTGACGTAGTCGTCGCTGTGCGAGAAAGTCGTGCGCGCAATGTCTGGGTGGCGATTGAGCAGGCAGCCGCAATCGAGTGGCTGATAGAGCCATTTGTGCGCATCGAGCGACAGCGAATCCGCCAAAGACAGTCCCTGGAACTTTTCCGGGACGGTCAGGGCCGCCAGTCCCCCATAGGCCCCATCGACATGCATCCACAACGCTTCCCTGCGGGCAATGTCTGCGATTTCGGGAAGGGGATCGATCGCACCGGAGATGATGGTGCCGGCCGTGGCCACGATGGCGATGGGCATGTTGCCGATGCCGCGGTCGGCTGCAATAGCTGCCTGGAGGGCATCCGTCCGCATCCTGAATTTGTCGTCGACAGGGATCAAACGGAGATTTTTTCTACCGATCCCCAACAGCGCGACGGCCTTGGGAATGGACATGTGCACTTGCTCGGAAGCATAGATCACGCACGGTCGCACGCCTGTTTCGTTGGCTGGCAGCTTCGCTTCCCGCGCCATCGCCAGGGCCATGAGGTTCGCCGTCGAGCCGCCGCCGCACAGGCTGCCTGTAAATCCGGGGCAACCGACAGCCTCCGCCAACCATTCGACGACGGCGCGTTCGATCGATGTCGCAGCCGGTGCCGAGCGCCACGACGTCACATTCTGATTGAGCACCGCAGCCAGCAATTCCCCCAGCGCGCCGATCGGTTCGCCGGAGCCGACGACATAACCGAAGAACCTGCCGGTTGAAGGCCGCACATGCTCCGCTATCGACTTGAAATCCTGCAAGACTTCCCGACCACGACCGCTCTCCTGCCAAGGCCGCGAGAAGAGTTCCGTCGTCTGTTTGCCGCTGGTCGTGGGATACGTCCGACGTTCCTCGAGGGAGGCCCAATAAGCTTTGGCAAGCGCCAAGGCTTCTTCGGCAAGGTCTGACAATTCCTGATTGGAAATTTCCAGGTCGCGCATGCCCTCAGCCCAACGGAGATCCGCTGCGAAGCAGGGTACGCCATGCGCGCTAATCCTGGCAATGCCTGGGAATATGCACCCGCCGCCAACTGGATGAGCCTTCCCGGACCAACACACGACGCGCGACGGCCTGGTAGGAGGCGGGGACATCGATGACGCGCCTTTGTTCCGGCCGCACCAGCACCTCCTCGGCGATGCTGTCATATTGTGCGGGAATGACGACGCGCCGCGTGCGTTCTGGCCGGATCACGACGGTCTCTGCGACGCGTTCGTAGCGCGCCTTGTGCCATACCTTGCACAGCACCTTGCGGCCATGGATGACGCGCCATTCCCAGGAATAGCCGCCGCCATCGACCCGGACCGTACGATAGACGGTGCGGGTGACGGCCGGTACGATCTGGTAGGTCACTTGCGCCGGAACGGTCATCACGACGCGCTCGCGCGTGCCAAAGATAGGGGCGATATAGTCGACCTGCTGACCGGGCGGACTGATCATCACGTCTTCATAGACCGTGTCATAGACGGCCGGACTGCGGACCGGCTCATAACATTCGACGGCGCGGCCGCCGGCCGCCGTCTGCGAAATCGTGCCGAGCACGGTCAGGCCGGGCAATGGTGAAGCATGCGGTTTTCCCGGGCATGACACTCCCCCTGTTGAACTCTATGCATAAGTTCAACGTTGAATTGTAGAGGAAGCCGTCTCGGAAAAAAGCGGTTTCGGCGCATTTCGTTAAGTGACGCGGTTAAGAAACTGCTACGTTGCGGGGCCGGCGATGCGGCTCCGGACCCGCGGAAGCATCCGCCGCCGCGAATCCTTGGTCAGAAAGCTTGATTCGACTTACCCAGATGGCTAGGAGGGGTCGGCCTTGCACAAGGATGAGCCGGCATCCTATTTACGGAATAACGATCCAGAACCGATTCTGCCCGATCTGCCTGCATTGCCGGCGCCGGAATCCCACCGCGAGATAAGAGACAACGAATGAAGAACCCCGTCGAAACCTACATGAACCTCGTTCCGATGGTGGTCGAACAGACCAATCGCGGCGAGCGGGCCTACGACATTTTCTCGCGCCTCCTCAAAGAGCGCATCATTTTCATCACCGGTCCGGTCGAGGACGGCATGGCGACGCTGGTCTGCGCGCAGCTTTTGTTCCTCGAAGCCGAGAATCCGAAGAAGGAAATCAACCTCTACATCAATTCGCCGGGCGGCGTCGTCACCTCGGGCATGGCGATCTACGACACCATGCAGTTCATCAAGCCGGCCGTGTCGACGCTCTGCATCGGCCAGGCGGCTTCGATGGGTTCGCTGCTCCTGACTGCCGGTCACAAGGACATGCGCTTTGCCACGCCGAACGCCCGCATCATGGTTCACCAGCCTTCCGGCGGCTTTCAGGGCCAGGCGTCCGACATCGAGCGCCATGCCCTGGATATCATCAAGCTGAAGCGTCGCCTCAACGAGGTCTACGTCAAGCACACCGGCAAGAGCTATGAAGAGATCGAGAAAACGCTCGACCGCGACCATTTCATGACCGCCGACGAAGCCAAGGATTTCGGCCTCATCGACAAGGTCATTTCGTCGCGCGAGGCGGCCGAAGGGGCGCTGGCATAAAGGCAAGTTGGCAGTTGGATGGCACCATCACGCGCTTTTGGCGCGTCTTGCGGCATTTCGGCCACAATTGGCTGTTCCCTCGGGGGACAGGATTGCCTACGTTAAGGCTATGTTGAGTTTCGGCGGCTTAGCTTTATGCGGGGTTGTCGCGAATCATTGCCACGTTTTCTGATTTGTGTTTCGTACGGAATGCGTTGCGGGAGCCGGGACACACTGGCGGCGGCGGATTCCCGCGATAGATAGAGTATGCGCCCTTTCAGCCAGACCATCGGCGGGCGGCCATGAAAGGACATGAAAATGAGCAAGGTCGGCAACAACAGCGGCGATTCCAAGAACACGCTTTACTGCTCGTTTTGCGGCAAAAGCCAGCACGAAGTGCGCAAGCTGATCGCCGGTCCGACGGTCTTCATCTGCGACGAGTGCGTCGAACTCTGCATGGACATCATCCGTGAAGAGAACAAGACCTCGATGGTGAAGTCGCGCGAAGGCGTGCCGACACCGCAGGAGATCCTCAAGGTTCTCGACGACTATGTCATCGGTCAGCCCTACGCCAAGCGCGTGCTGTCGGTGGCGGTCCACAATCACTACAAGCGCCTCGCGCATGCCGGCAAGAACAACGATGTCGAACTGGCGAAGTCCAACATCCTTTTGATCGGCCCGACCGGTTGCGGCAAGACGCTGCTCGCGCAGACGCTGGCCCGCATCATCGACGTGCCGTTCACCATGGCTGACGCGACGACGCTGACCGAAGCCGGCTATGTCGGCGAGGACGTCGAAAACATCATCCTGAAGCTGTTGCAGTCGGCCGACTACAATGTCGAGCGCGCCCAGCGCGGCATCGTCTACATCGACGAAATCGACAAGATTTCGCGCAAGTCGGACAATCCCTCGATCACCCGCGACGTGTCGGGCGAGGGTGTGCAGCAGGCGCTCTTGAAGATCATGGAAGGCACCGTCGCCTCCGTGCCGCCACAGGGCGGCAGGAAGCACCCGCAGCAGGAATTCCTGCAGGTCGATACAGCCAACATCCTGTTCATCTGCGGCGGCGCCTTCGCCGGGCTGGACAAGATCATCTCGGATCGCGGCCGCAAGACGTCGATCGGCTTCGGCGCGGTCGTCGCTTCGCCGGAGGATCGCCGCACTGGCGATGTTTTCCGCCTGGTCGAGCCCGAGGATCTGTTGAAGTTCGGTCTCATCCCTGAGTTTGTCGGCCGTCTGCCGGTCCTGGCGACGCTGGAAGACCTCGACGAACCGGCGCTGATCCAGATCCTGACCGAGCCGAAGAACGCGCTGGTCAAGCAGTATCAGCGGCTGTTCGAGATGGAAAATGTCGACCTGACCTTCCATGAGAACGCTCTTTCGGCGATCGCCAAGCGCGCCATTGAGCGCAAGACCGGCGCGCGCGGCCTGCGTTCGATCATGGAGGCGATCCTGCTCGACACGATGTTCGAGCTTCCCGCACTCGAAGGCGTGCGCGAAGTGGTGATTTCGGAGGAGGTGGTGACCGGCAGTGCCCGGCCGCTCTACATCTACTCCGAGCAGAAGGAAAAGAAGGGCAATGTCAGCGCCTGACATGAGCCCGCAGCGAAATTCTGAAACGGCGCCGCAAGGCGCCGTTTTGCTGTCGCACAGCGGTTTTGCGCGGCGTACGGGCTGGCGTCGCAAATGTGTCACTCGCGGACGGGTTGGGAGTGCGGATTTGGACACGCCCCTTGATCTTTGGGGGTCGTGCATCCAACTAACTGGAGAAGGCCGAGGTGCCCGATTTCTGTGCTGTAAAACTCCCGTCACAAAGGGTGGTAGGCGGAACGATCCCCGGTCGTTAATATAGGATTCGCGGTTGGCTCAATTAGCGGCCGCGACATGAAAGGTTGGACAATGGCCAAAGTATCCAAGGCACCCAGCGACGGCGTCTTCGCAGTTCTCCCACTGCGCGACATCGTGGTGTTCCCGCACATGATCGTTCCGCTCTTCGTCGGGCGTGAGAAGTCGATCAAGGCGCTGGAAGAGGTGATGGGTCAGGAAAAGCAGATCCTGCTTGCCACCCAGATGAATGCCGCCGATGACGATCCCGAGCCCGATGCCATTTTCGACATCGGCACGCTCGCCAATGTGCTGCAATTGCTCAAGCTGCCCGACGGCACCGTCAAGGTTCTGGTCGAAGGCGCTTCGCGTGCGAAAATCGTCTCGTTCACTGACCGTCCCGATTTCCACGAGGCCCGCGCCGCGGCGCTGGTCGAGCCGGAAGAGGAAGAGGTCGAGGTTGAGGCGCTGGCGCGTTCGGTCGTCACCGACTTCGAGAATTACGTCAAGCTGAACAAGAAGATCTCGCCCGAAGTGGTGGGTGCTGCCAGCCAGATCGACGACTACTCCAAGCTCGCCGACACGGTTGCCTCGCATCTCGCCATCAAGATCCCCGAGAAGCAGGAGATGCTGGCCACGCTTTCGGTCAAGGAGCGGCTGGAAAAGGCGATGGGCTTCATGGAAGCCGAAATCTCCGTCCTGCAGGTGGAGAAGCGCATCCGCTCGCGCGTCAAGCGCCAGATGGAGAAGACGCAGCGCGAGTACTACCTGAACGAGCAGATGAAGGCGATCCAGAAGGAACTCGGCGAAGGCGAGGACGGCCGCGACGAGGCCGCCGAGATAGAGGCGCGCATCAAGAAGACCAAGCTCTCCAAGGAGGCCCGCGAAAAGGCGGAAGCCGAGTTGAAGAAGCTCCGGACGATGTCGCCGATGTCGGCTGAATCGACCGTCGTGCGCAACTATCTCGACTGGATCCTGTCGATCCCGTGGGGCAAGAACTCCAAGGTCAAGCAGGATCTGGCTTTCGCGCAGAACGTGCTCGATACCGACCATTTTGGCCTCGACAAGGTCAAGGAGCGCATCGTCGAGTATCTCGCCGTGCAAAGCCGCCAGAAGAAGCTGAAGGGGCCGATCCTGTGCCTCGTCGGCCCTCCCGGTGTCGGCAAGACCTCGCTCGGCAAGTCGATCGCCAAGGCGACTGGACGCGAGTTCATCCGCATGGCGCTGGGCGGCGTGCGTGACGAGGCCGAGATCCGTGGCCACCGGCGCACCTATATCGGCTCGATGCCCGGCAAGGTCATCCAGTCGATGAAGAAGGCCAAGAAGTCCAACCCGCTCTTCCTGCTCGACGAGATCGACAAGATGGGCCAGGACTTCCGTGGCGATCCGTCATCGGCGTTGCTCGAGGTCCTAGATCCGGAACAGAACTCGACGTTCATGGACCACTACCTCGAGGTCGAATACGATCTGTCGAGCGTCATGTTCGTGACGACGGCGAACACGCTGAACATCCCGGCGCCCTTGATGGACCGCATGGAGATCATCCGTATCGCCGGCTACACCGAGGACGAGAAGATCGAGATCGCCAAGCGGCACCTGATGCCTAAGGTGATCCGCGATCACGCGCTGCAGCCGAAGGAGTTTTCCGTCGGTGAGGACGCGATCCGCGCCATCGTCCAGACCTACACCCGTGAAGCGGGCGTCAGAAGCCTCGAGCGCGAGCTGATGAAGCTCGGGCGCAAGGCGGTGACCGAGATCCTGAAGACGAAGAAGAAGACGGTGAACATCACGGCGGCGAACCTCGCCGATTACCTCGGTGTTGAACGCTTCCGCTTCGGTCAGGTCGAGGCTGACGATCAGGTCGGTGTCGTTACCGGACTCGCCTGGACGGAAGTCGGCGGCGAGCTGCTGACGGTCGAAGGCGTCATGATGCCCGGCAAGGGCCGCATGACGGTGACCGGCAATTTGCGCGACGTGATGAAGGAATCGATTTCGGCGGCGGCCTCCTATGTCCGCTCGCGCGCCGTCGATTTCGGCATCGAGCCGCCGCTGTTCGACAAGCGCGACATCCACGTGCACTTGCCGGAAGGCGCCACGCCGAAGGACGGCCCGTCTGCAGGTGCTGCCATGGCGACAGCCATTGTATCGGTACTGACGGGTATTCCGGTCCGGGCGGATGTGGCGATGACCGGCGAGATAACGCTTCGCGGCCGCATCCTGCCGATCGGCGGGCTCAAGGAGAAGCTGCTCGCCGCACTGCGCGGCGGCATCAAGAAGGTGCTGATCCCGGAAGACAATGCCAAGGATCTGGCGGAGATTCCGGACAATGTGAAGAACGGCATGGAGATCATTCCGGTCTCACGTGTCGGCGAGGTGTTGCGCCACGCGCTGGTGCGTATGCCGGAGCCGATCGAATGGGTCGAGCCGGTCAATCCGCCGGCTGCGACAGACAGTGCCGACGACGCTGGAAAGTCCCTGGCGCATTAGAGCGCCGGGCGTCCATCTGGACGCACAAAGGACGCTCTAACGCCCAGACTTGCGCATGGCCCTTGCCGCAAACCGGCTACGGTTTTCGGGGCCATGCGTTGGTTTTCGTCGAGGTTGCAGCGCACAAACGGAGAGCCGGGCCTGACGCCCGGCTTTTTCATGTGAAAAACCCCGGAATTCCGGGCTTTTTCCGCTTTTTTCCTGCCTTTTCGACTTGGTTGCGGGAGCGCTTCTTTCTAAAGTCCGTTTCCTGCCGGATGAGTCGATAGTTCCGGTGTTCTCATGGAAGGGAATTTTTATGAACAAGAACGAACTGGTGTCCGCTGTCGCCGACGCCGCGAGCATTTCGAAGGGTGACGCGCAGTCGGCGGTCGATGCGGTATTTTCCGTGATCACCGGCGAACTGAAGAAGGGCGGCGATGTCCGGCTTGTCGGCTTTGGCAATTTCACCGTGTCAAAGCGTGCCGCCTCGACCGGCCGCAATCCTCAGACCGGCGCCGAAGTGAAGATCCCGGCGCGTACCGTGCCGAAGTTCTCGGCCGGCAAAGGCCTCAAGGACGCAGTCAACTAAGCGTTTTTTCTTTTCAGAGACCTCAGAAAAGCCGGGCTTGCCCGGCTTTTCATTTTGGTGCCCAACGCTGACGCGACGCGGCCGGCTTATGCGGTCGGCGCATCAGTGCGCATAAGACCTTCCTCCTTGAGATCCGCCCAAAGTGCTGCGGGCAGTTTCGCATCGAGCAGCGAGCGATTGCTCTCGACTTCGCTCGGCCGTTGGCCACCGGGGATCACCGAAACGACTGAAGGATGCAGCAGCGGGAATTGCAGGGCGGCCTCGATCAGCCTGACACCATGACGCTTGCAGACGTTCTCGATCCCGGCGACCCGGTCGAGTATGTCCTTCGGCGCTTCGGAGTAGTTGTAGTAGGCTCCGGGCTTCGGCCCTGTTGCGAGAATGCCGGAGTTGTAGGGTCCGCCGAGAACGATGCCGATGCCGCGTGCCTGGCAGAGCGGCAGGAAGGACGTCAGCGCCTCCTGTTCCAAGAGCGTATAGCGCCCGGCCAGCAGGAACAGATCGAAGTCGCCGCGCTCAGCCAGCGTCTGCGCGACCTGCCACTCATTGATGCCGCCGCCGAACGCCTTGATCACGCCCTGGTCGCGCAGCGACAGCAGGCCGTAATAGCCCGAGCGCATGAACTCCTCGATGCGCCGGTCGGAGGCTTCCTTGCTGCCATGCGTGAAGATGTCGACATCGTGCACGAAGAGGATGTCGATCCGGTCGACGCCGAGGCGCTCAAGCGAGGCTTCGAACGAGCGCATGACACCGTCATAGCTGTAGTCGTACACCTCGCGGCGTGATGGCGTGTCGAAGAACTTGCCGATGCCGGTGCGCTCTTCGGGCGGGCAGGCACGCATGATGCGGCCGACCTTGCTCGACAGCACATAGTCGTCGCGCTTCTTGCCGCGCAGGAACGGGTTGAGCCGCGTTTCCGAGAGGCCGAGCCCATAGAGCGGCGCGGTGTCGTAGTAGCGGCAGCCGGTCGCCCAGGCGGCCTCCAGCGTGGCGTTGGCGTCCTCGTCGGAGACGGCACGGTAGAGATTGCCGAGCGGCGCCGCGCCGAAGCCGAGCTCGGTGAAACTGATGCCGCCATTGCCGATGCGGTCGAAATGCCGTGTCTTCATATCCTGCTGTTTGCCTCGCCTGATTTGTCTGACATGACACTATCACGCCTGTGATCAGGCAAAAGCATAGCTGCGCGTTGGACACGCATTTTCGCGGTTGCTAGCATGAACGAAATCAAGCTGTTCGTGGCAGCAAGAGCGGCAAATACCAGGGTGATTTTTCAATGGCGGGTTTGCGGTGAGCGACAAGAGCAAAAGCCTGTTCGAGACCGCACTTGAGGAGCTGGGTGGCGTGCTGGCACGCACCGACGAAAGCCGGATCGACGCCGCCTGCAAAATGCTGGCCGGCGCGCGACAGATCGTCGTCTATGGCTGCGGCCGCGAGGCCTTGCAGGTCAAGGGTTTTGCCATGCGGCTCTACCATTTGGGCCTGCCGGTTTCCGTGGTCGGCGACATGAACACGCCGCCGCTGGGGCAGAGCGATGTCTTCCTGGTCAGTTCCGGGCCGGGAGAAACCTCGACCGTGCTGACCCTGATGCAGGTCGCGCGCCAAGCAGGTGCAACCAATCTCCTGCTGACCGCCCAGGCCGAAGGCAGCGCGGCAAGGCTTGCCGACTTCACGCTGCTCATTCCCGCGCAGACCATGGCCAACGATCAGGGGGCGCAAAAAACATCGGTCCTGCCGATGGGCTCGGTGTTCGAAGGCGCGCTGTTCCTGCTGTTTGAGGTGATGGTGCTGAAGCTTAGGGAATTGACCGGCGCGTCGCCCGAAGCCATGCGCGCCCGCCACACCAACATGGAATAGATCATGCGCTATGAACTGATGCTGCCACACCAGATCCGCAGGGCGATCGCCGAGAATTGGCCGGTCGCTCTGCCGCTCGGCGTGCTGGAATACCATGGCGAGCACATGGCCGTCGGCATGGACACGCTGGCCGTCATCAAGACGCTGGAGCTGTTCGAAAAGGAGAAGGACGTCGTCATCCTGCCGCCCTTCTACTACGGTGCGGCAAGCTATGCGGTGGCGCCGCCGGAAGGCAGCGGCTCGGTGCAGGTCGGCGGCAATGCGCTGGCGCCGTTCGGCGAGGAGCTGTTCTACAGCCTGCTGCGCATCGGCTTTCGCAACATCCACGCCATTATCCACCACCAGACCGAGAACTTTGCCGCCGGCATGCCGACCGATCTGGCGTTCAAGGCCGCCGGCCGCCAGGCGATCTTCCGCTTCCTCGAAAAGGAGCGCGGCGAGGGCTGGTGGGGGTCGCAGGCGATGGCGGACTATTATTCAGGACACGCGGCGGGTGAAAATTTCTTCAACTGGGTGCAGGTGCATCCGCTGATGTCGGCTGACATGAACGGCAAGTACCCGTTCGACCATGCCGGCATCGGCGAGACCTCGCTGATGCTGGCGCTATGCCCGGAGGCTGTCGATGCCAATCACTTCGCCGACAATACCGGCTGGTATACGGCGAGTGCCAAGGACGCCTCGGCCGAGCTCGGGCAGAAGGGCGTGGCCATGATCATGGATCATCTGCGGATGATTCTAAGGCCCTAGCGCGGTTCTTCCTTCTCCCAAGGTAAGAGGGCGCCATGCTACTTCACCGCGCCCGCGGTCATGCCCATGATCAGATAGCGCTCCAACGCGATGCCAATGACGGCGAGCGGCGCGATGGCCGCCGTCGCTAGTGCCGCCATCGACCACCAGTTGATGCCTTGCGAGCCGGTCTGGCTCGCCACCATGACGGGAATTGTCTTGGCGTCGGTCGAGGTCAAAAGGGCGGCGAAGAAATACTCGTTCCAGCACAGCACCATCGCCAGGATGAAGGCGGCGACCATGCCCGGCAGCGCGATCGGCATGACGATGCGGAAGAACGCGCCCCAGATCGACAGCCCGTCGACAAGGGCGGCTTCCTCGAGCTCGACCGGGATCGAGTTGAACTGGTCGCGCATGATCCAGATGACGATCGGCAGCACCATCAGCGTGTAGAGCAGGATCAGCCCGATGCGCGTGTCGAGCAGGCCGACCTCGCGGTAGAGCACCAGGAAGGGCAGTGCCAGCACCACCGGCGGCAGGATCAGCTGCGACAGGAAGAAGAACGAGATGTCCTCGTTCTTGAACCAGGCGAAATGGTAGCGATAGCGGGTGAGCCCGTAGGCGGCGAGGCTGCCGATGATGATGGCGAGGCTCGACGCGCCGACCGAGGTGATCACCGAATTCATGAAGCGCTTGAGGAACTCCTCGCGCACGGTCGAGGTCTGGAAGATCGAGTCCGGCGACAGGCCGAGCGAACGCCAGCCCTTCCAGTCCGGCTGGAAGTCGACGAAGGGGATGAGATGGCCTTGCGTGACGTCGACTGCGGTCTTGAACGAGGTCGTGATCGTCCAATAGATCGGGAACAGGCAGATGAACGCCCAGAAGGCCAGCGCGCCATAGATGAAGACGCGGCTGGCGAGGAAGCTCGCCGGCGAGCGGATCTCCGAGGCGACATATTCGGTGGTCTGAACGCTCATCGGGCTCAATTCACCCCCATCTTGCTTTAATTGACATTGCGGACAAAACGGTTGGCAAATTTCAACAACCACGTGACGAACACGACGATGATCACCAGATAGGCCATCGCCAGCATGGTTCCGTAGCCGACATTCGAGCGGTCGCGGTATTCGCGGTAGATGAAGCTCGACACGGAATCGGTGGCGCCGCCGGGGCCGCCGGACGTCACGGTGATGATGATGTCGGCAAGCTTCAGCTTGAAGATGATGCGCAGGACCACCGCCGTCACCGACACCGGCAGCATCAGCGGGAAGGTGACCTGCCAGAAGGTCTGCCACGCATTGGCGCCGTCGACGCGTGCGGCTTCGAGCACCTCGCGCGACATCGCCTGCAGCCCGGCCAGCAGCATGATCATCATGAACGGAATGAAGGTCCAGGCATCCAGTATCATGATCGATATGCGCGCGATGATCGGATCGGAGAAGAAGGCCGGATTTTCCCAGCCGAGATGGCGCGCCAGCGTTGCGGCCGGTCCGAACCTGTATTCCATCAGCGATTTTCCGATCATCCACGACACCGCGACCGGCGACAGCATCAGCGGCATCAGGAAGACGACGCGGAAGAATTTTCGCGCCCGGATCTGGGCGTTGAGGAGCAGCGCCAAGCCGAAGGCAATGACATATTCGACCGCCACCGCCAGCACGTAGAGCACCATGTTGAACAGCGCGTTGCGGTAGTAGGGATCGCCCAGCATCTGCCAGAAATTGTCGAGCCCGTTGAACCGGCGGCCGCTGAAGGAACTGAGGTTCCAGTCGGTGAGTGCGATGTAGAAACCGAACAGCGTCGGGAAGATCACCATGGCGATGGTGAACAGCAGCGCCGGCAGCAGAAACAGGGCACGCTGGCCGTCTTCGCCGCGCGTCAGCACCTGGCCGACACCGATCGCCACGCCCCACAGCACATAGGCATAGACGACGGGGCGCCAGGTCTCGAAGCCGATCGTATCGGGGCTGCCCTTGTAGAGGATCTCCAGCACGATCGTCGCCAGCAGGCCAAGCGTCGCAACGGCCATCAGCGCCCAGCCAAGGCGTTTACGGCCTGGAGAGATCAGATCGGAAGTGCCGGCATCTGCCGGCCACGGGTTCGCGGTCGATGTCTGGTCAGCCACAAATCTCGCCCGTTTGAAGGCTCTCGAGGAGCCGGAGCCTGTCTAAAGTGGTGCGGCGTTGCCGCCGGACCACGGTTCATAGGCCAGCCTACATGCCGAGCGAAGCTTTGTAGAGCTTGATCTGGTTGTCGCGCCCGATCTGGTCGGTCAGCTTCTCCCATGCCGCCGCGATGGCGTCGGCGCCTTCCTGCGCCTTCATCTTGCCCGCGAAAGTGTTGGCCAGGATGTCCTCGGCGGCGCTGTAGTACTGGAAGATGCCGGGGATGCGTGGCTCGATCGCCGCGTTCGGATGGTTGTAGCTGTCGGATTCCGATTTGAGGTAGGAGGTGATGAAGGCCTCGTCGTAGCCGGCCGCCACCCATTCGGGAATGTCGAAATGCGAGTTGCGGTAAGGCTGGAAGCCCGACGGATACATCGCCGTCCAGATCGACAGGTCCTTGCCGCCGAGATGGGCTGCAGCGGACCATGCCGCCTTCTTTTTCTTTTCGTCGGCATCGACGCGGGCCATGACATAGACGCCCCAGCCGAGATAGGCGCAGTTGGGCGCATAGTTCGGGCCGCTGGCGAGCTTGTCCCAGGCGCCGGTCTTCGCATTGTAGACATCGTCCGAGCCCGGCAGGATCGAGAAGCCGGTGACGTCGCCGACGACGGAAGAGTCGTTGGTCTTGACGTTGGAGCCGACGTCGCCCCACCAGGTGACCATCGAGCCGGTGCCGGCCAGGAACTGCTGGAAGGCGGTCGTGTTCGGATCGGCGTTGATCTGGTCGGCGGGTTCGGAGGGCAGCGCGTCGATGACGTCCTGGATGGCGCGCACCCAGGCCGGATTGTTGACGCGCGGCTTCATCGTGTCGGCGTCGAACAGCCAGGCCTTGTCGTCGGGGTGCTTGGCATAGGCGGTGGCGCGGCTGCCAAGGAAATAGAAGCCGAAGCCGCCCCAGGGCTTCGGCGCGTCGAGA
Organism: Mesorhizobium sp. BR1-1-3; assembly: GCF_020165455.1. Taxonomy (NCBI): domain Bacteria; kingdom Pseudomonadati; phylum Pseudomonadota; class Alphaproteobacteria; order Hyphomicrobiales; family Phyllobacteriaceae; genus Mesorhizobium; species Mesorhizobium sp. BR1-1-3. The sequence goes on along the minus strand of NZ_JAIUIC010000001.1, from coordinate 475,944 downwards.
TAGCCATAGACGTCCTGGTCCTTGAGCTTCTTGCCCTTTAGGAACTTGGTCACCGCCTGAACCTGCTGCCAGGTCTTCGGCACGCCCCATTCACCTTCGCCGCCGCCGTCCTTCCAGGCCTTGGCGAGGTCGGCATCGGCGAACACGTCGGTGCGGTAGTTGAAGTTGTGCGCGTCGCCGTCGACGGTCACGCGGTATTGCTTGCCGTCCCAGGTGCCGACCGGCGGCTTCAGATAGCTGACCAGATCGTCGAAATCGATCTGGGTCTTGACCCAGTCGGGCATTTCCGACGTCAGGCCCTTGCCGCAGACATCGCCTTCGAACGGCGCGCCCATTTCGATGATGTCGAAGTCGACGGTCCCGGTCGCGATCGACTGCTGCAGGCGGGCGTTGTAGTCGGCCTGCGCCAGGTCGATCCAGTTGATCTTGGCGCCGGTATAGGTCTCCCATGGCTTCAGGAAGCCGCGGAACAGCACATTGTGCAGGTTCTGGTTGTTGAGACCCATGAAGGTCAGCTCGACGCCGGCGAATTCGCCTTCCTTGACATTGGCCTTGGTGGCTTCGAGGCAGAGTTCACCGACCTTCTGGAAATCGGCGTCCGTCGGCTGGCCTTTGCCGACGCCGGGGATCTGCAGGATTTTTGTGCGCAATTCGCTTGCCGCGGAGGCCGGGCGCGTCAAGGCGCCAAGTCCGGCGCCGGATGCGGCTGCGATCGCGGCCATGCTTGCCGCACCCTTCAATATGTCGCGCCTTGTGGCGCCGGCTCGAACCAGTTTGTCGTAAAGACCCGTTCTCATCGCCTATTCCTCCCAGAACATCAGTGTGAATAAATCGGCCAACTGTCGGACGCCGGAGCGCCAACGAGGCTCCCGTTTCGGAAACGAATTAGGCAGGACCCCACCCTGCGTCGATTGAAGTTCCGATTGCGGATCGGGCACCGACATTTTGACCAGCGCCTGCCACTATTCTCACAACCCAACGCCGTGTCAACGAGAGCGGGTTTTTATCTATAAGGGACCGACTTGCCCTGGCAGGTCGCGTTGGTTAGCTTCTGCGCCTACGGCTAATGGAGCCGATGGGGGAGACATGGCGCAAGTCGCGATCAGCAAGGTGGCCAAGGCCTTTGGAACGGTCAAGGTTCTGCACGAAGTCAGCGTCGATATCGCAGACGGACAGTTCGTGGTGCTGGTTGGCCCTTCGGGTTGCGGCAAGTCCACGCTGCTCAGGATGGTGGCCGGGCTGGAGACCGTCTCCGCCGGCACGATCGCCATCGGCGACCGCGTCGTCAATCATCTGCCGCCGGCCAAGCGCGACATCGCCATGGTGTTCCAGAACTATGCGCTCTATCCGCATAAGACGGTCGAGCAGAACATGGCCTTCGCGCTCAAGCTCAGGAAAACCGATCCGGCCGTGGTCGCCGAGCGGGTCAAGCGCGCCGCCGACATCCTCGACCTCAATCCCTATCTGAAGCGCTATCCCCGCCAGCTTTCCGGCGGCCAGCGCCAGCGCGTGGCCATGGGCCGCGCCATCGTGCGCAATCCGCAGGTGTTCCTGTTCGACGAGCCGCTGTCCAATCTCGACGCCAAGCTGCGCGTGCAGATGCGCACCGAGATCAAGGAACTGCACCAGAGGCTGAAGACCACCACCATCTACGTCACCCACGACCAGATCGAGGCCATGACCATGGCCGACAAGATCGTTGTCATGCGCGACGGCCGCATCGAGCAGGTCGGCGCGCCGCTGGAACTGTTCGACCGCCCGGCCAACCTGTTTGTCGCCGGCTTCATCGGTTCGCCTTCGATGAACCTGCTCAAGGGCACCATGCGCAAGGGCGACAAGCCCGGTGTCGACATCGCAGGCACGCTGTTCCCGATCGGATCGGGCAATGCCGCGCAGGACGGTCAAGCGGTCGTCTATGGCGTGCGACCGGAGCACCTCGAGATCCATCCCGACGGCGTGCCGGCGAAGATTTCGGTGGTCGAGCCGACCGGCTCGGAAACGCTGGTGTTCCTGCGCTTCGGCGAAGGCGAGATGGTGGCGCTGTTTCGCGAGCGCCACGACTTCAAGCCGGGCGATACGCTGAAGCTGAAGCCAAGGCTCGACCAGATCCATCTTTTCGACGCAGAGACCGGCAAGCGTCTCTGATCTCAACTCACGAGGAATACCATGCTCAAAGGCATCAACCCGCTGCTCAATGCCGACGTGCTGCAGGCATTGCGGGCAATGGGGCATGGCGATGATCTGATCATCGCCGACACCAATTTTCCGTCCGATTCGGTGGCGCGCCAGACGGCGCTCGGCCGCGTGCTGCGCATCGATGCCTCGGCCGCGCAAGTGGTCAAGGCGGTGCTGTCGCTCTACCCGCTCGACACGTTCGTCGACGATTCGGCCGCGCGCATGGAAATCGTCGACAAGCCGGACGAGATTCCTGCAGTGCAGAAGGAAGTGCAGAAGGAAGTCGATAAGGCCGAGGGCAAGTCGTGGCCGATGATCGCGGTCGAGCGCTACGCCTTCTACGAGCGCGCCAAACAAGCCTATTGTGTCATCCAGACCGGCGAACGCCGCTTCTATGGCTGCTTCGCCTTCCGCAAGGGCGTCGTGCCGCCGGATGCGGAGTAGCGGCATGGCTTCGGGCAAGCCGGTCGTCATATTGGGTGTGTTCGTCGCCGACACCGCCTACAGGGCGCAGCGGCAGCCGCGCATGGGCGAAACGATCCTCGGCACATCCTTCACGCTGGGTCCCGGCGGCAAGGGCTCGAACCAGGCGGTGGCCGCCGGCAAGCTCGGCGCCGACGTCACCTTCCTCACCCGCCTCGGCGTCGATCCCTTCGCCGACATGGCCAGGCAGACCTGGGCGCAGGCGGGCGTCAAGGATGCCGTCATCGATACGCCGGAAAGCTACACCGGCGCGGCCTACATCTTCGTCGAGGAGACGACCGGCAACAACGCCATCATCGTCAGCCCCGGTGCTGCCATGCTGATCTCTCCAGCCGATATCGAAGCCAATGCCGCATTGATCAGCAATGCCGGTGTCTTTGTCACGCAGCTCGAACAGCCGATCGAAGCAGCCATGCGGGCGCTGGAGATCGCGCGTGGGGCAGGGGTGACGACGATCCTCAACCCAGCCCCTGCGGCAAAGCTTCCCGACCGCATCTACACGCTCTGCGACTACCTCACGCCCAACGAGACCGAGACGGAGGAACTGACCGGGATGAAGGTGTCCTCGGTCGACGAGGCGCGAGCCGCCGCCGACAGTCTGCTCGAAAAGGGGGTCGGCACAGTCATCGTCACGCTCGGCGACAAGGGCGCGCTTTTGCACTCGAAAGATCGCTCCGACCACGTTCCAGCCGTCAGCGCCGGCCCGGTGGTCGAAACCACGGGGGCAGGCGATGCTTTCAATGGCGGGCTTGCGGCAGCACTTTCGAGGGGCGTGGAACCGCTGCAGGCGGTGCGCTTCGCTTGCGCCGTCGCCGGAATCTCAGTGACCCGGCCAGGGACTGCGCCATCCATGCCGACGCTGCAGGAGGTCGAGGCGCTGCTGGCGAGAGGATGATCTTGCGGGGCCAGACCTAGGCGCGGGCCAAAAGAACCTGAGTTACCTCAGGTCTCTTGCAAGACAACATTTTTGACAATCAATGTCGACATTTCTCCAAAGCCAAGGGCTTGATACCCTTGAGAGAAATGGCGCGAGTGACGGGGCTCGAACCCGCGACCTCCGGCGTGACAGGCCGGCACTCTAACCAACTGAGCTACACCCGCGCATGGCGAACACGTGTCAGCCGTGTTCGTCGTTGGGGCGCTGGATAAGGGGTTCGCCACCGGGTGTCAAGCGCACCAAACCATCATAACAGCAAACAGGAGAAGGTTTTTTGACAGCCGGCGTTTTGTTGGCAAAACCGGCATCCAACCAGGGCGTCCTGCGCTCATTTGGCCTTGCGAAGCGGACCCTGACAGCTTAAAGGTCCGGCCCGGAGCGGGCGATTAGCTCAGTTGGTAGAGCGCTTCGTTTACACCGAAGATGTCGGCGGTTCGAGCCCGTCATCGCCCACCATTCACACGATCTCTTCCGGTGCGGTTGTCAGCCGTTTGGCGACATAGATGCTGTGGTCCGGCAATCCCGGCTCCCGCAACACTGCGAATCCGATGGCCCTGTAGAAGCGCAGCGCGTTGTGATTGTCCGGCATCACTTCGAGGCAAAGCCCGCGTGATCCGAGCGCGGCGAGCCTTTGCTCGAGAAAAGCCATCGCCCGCCGGCCGATGCCTTTGCCACGCGCTTGCGGCAAGAGGTCGATATGACCGTGCGAAGGGTAGGCAGCCAGGGCCGGCGGAATGGTGAAGTCGCGATGATGGATCTGGTGGCGAGCCCAGTCGCTGCCGCTCCAGCGTGTGCGGTCGGGTCCGGGATCGGTCACCTGCGCGCGAAGGCGCGGATACCACTTTGCGGCCAGGCCGGCATTGAAAGCCTTTGTGTCTTTTGCACCCAGCAGATAGCCCGCGGCGCCCGTTGGCCCATCGACGATGAAAGCGAGGTCGGGCTCCAGCACCTGGTAGGGGATGGTGTAGATCTGGCCCAACAGATCCGGAGCGTCTTCGCGACCGGTTGCATCCTGGCCGGCATCACCGGTCTTGAGGCAGATCATGGCAAGTGCGGGATGGTCGGCCTCGGTCGCCTGGCGCAGGAAGAAGCCATCGCCGAAATCGATGATCATGGCGGAACGAGCCGGAAATCGCTGCCTTCGGGCAGCAACTGCCCACCATCGACGACGATGGTCGTGCCGGTGATGTAACTGGCATCGTCCGAGGCGAGGAACAGGAAGGCATTGGCGACGTCGCGCGGGCTGCCGAGGCGGCCAAGCGGGATGGAATCCTCCATGTTCTTGATGAACGCCTCGCCGCGATGCAGCTCGATCGCTTCGGTCAGGATGTTGCCGGGCTCGACGCCGTTGACGGTGATGCCGTAGCCGGAGAATTCCAGTGCCGCGGCGCGGATGAAGCCGTTGATGCCGGCCTTGCTGGCCGAATAGTGGCCATGGCCCGGGCTGGTGACATGCGGACCGGTGATGGAGGAGGTGTAGAGCATGCGGCCGAAGCGTTGCGCCTTCATCGGCACCAGGGCCGCGCGGCTGGCATTGAAGGTGCCGCGCAGATTGACCGCCATGACGCGGTCCCAGTCGTCGGCGCTGGTGTTCTCGATCAGCTGCCAGGGATAGATGCCGGCATTCTGCACGATGATGTCGAGACGGCCATGCTGCTTCAGCGCCAGCGCCACGGCGGCCTCGGCGTCGCTCATTTGCGAGATGTCGGTGCGGATGAAGGGGACGCCCAACTCGCCAGCGGTCGCTTGCCCGGCCTCGACTTCGGTGTCGGCGAGCACCAGCCGCGCTCCCTCTTCGGCAAAGCGGAGCGCAATGCCCTTGCCGATGCCGCGGGCGGCGCCGACGATGAGCGCCACCTTGTCTTTTAGCCGTCCTGTCATGCGAGCCGTCCTGTCATGCGAGTCTTTGGCGAATGGTTTGCTTGAAGGCGTCGAGCAGCACCGCGGCCAGCACCAGCAGGCCATGAATCACCTGGGTGAAATTGGCCGGCAGGCCCATCAAATTGATCGCCGTGTTGATGGCCGAGAGCAAAAGCACGCCGGCATAGACGCCGGGGAGGGTGCCGACGCCGCCTTTGAGGCTGACGCCGCCGATGACGACCGCGGCGAAGGCGTTGAACAGCAAGCCGACGCCGAGATTGGCGGTGGCGCCCGACGTGCGGATCGCCAGCAGCCAGCCGGCGAGGCCGGCGATGGCGCCGGCGAGCACGAAGGCGATGATGAGATTGCGGTTCACCCGGATGCCGGCGCGGAAGGTCGCCGTCTCGTTGCCGCCGATCATCACCAGATGCCGGCCGAACGGCGTCTTGGCCATGATCAGCGAAAAGACCACGAAACAGCCAACCGCGATCCAGGCGGTGAGCGGCAGGCCGACAAGGCGCTGGATGCCGAACCAGCGGATGGCCGGCGCCAGGTCCTGCGCCGAGCGGCCGCCCGACACGACCAACACGAGGCCGCGCACCCAGATGTAGGACGCCAGCGTGATGATGAAGGCGCTCATCTTCACCTTGACCACCAGATAGCCGTTGAAGGCGCCGATGAGACCCCCGACTGCCAGCGCCAGCAGCAGCGAAACCGGAACCATCAGCCACTCGGGATGCAGCTGCACGCCCATGCCGATGCCCGACGAGCAAAACAGGATGCCGACCGCCATAGCGCTGAGCGCTGCGACGGATTCGACCGACAGATCCATGTGACCGGCGATGATCACCAGCGCCAGGCCGATCGACATCACGCCGAGCACGCTCGAAGCCTCGATGATGTTGGCGAAGATGCCGAGCTGAAAGTAGTTCGGGACGAAGATGGAGAAGACCACCAGCACGAACAGCAGCATGAACCAGACGAGGTTGTCGAGTACGAACTCCAGGGCTTTGCGTGTGCGCGGGTTCATGGGTTGATCCGGTTGGCGCCCCCGCGAAATCAACTCGATTCCGTCGGGTTCAGGCGCGGATTCAAATTCGCCACGGCATCCTTTCGGACGCGGCGTTGTGAAAAGGCAGGCTCCGGGCCGCTACGGCCCGGAGCGCTTCAGATGACTATTCGACCGACTTGACGGTGTCCGTCGGCGGCTTCTGGTTGCCCCAGAAGGCCGGATTATCGACGTTTTCCTTGGTGATCGCGGCACCGGGGATCTTGATGTTCGGACCCCAGGATTCCTTGGTCACGGTCGATTTCAGGCCGAGCACGTCGTATTCGCCGGGCTTGATTTCCTGCTTCTTGACGATCTTGTCCATGAACATGGCGACAGCCGCGGCCTGCGCGTAAAGCGGCTGCTCGATTTCGGCGTTGAGCCAGCCCTTGCGGATCAGGTCGAGGCCGACCGGAGCGCCGTTCGAGCTCATCAGCATGACGTCGCCCGGCTTCTTGCCGGCCGCCTCGAGCGAGGCGACGGCGGCGACCGATAGGTGCGCGGCATGGCTGAAGATCAGGTCGATGTCGGGATTGGCCAGCATCTGGTCGGCAACGATTGTGCCGGCATTGCTGGCTTCCCATTGCATGGCCGGAAGCGAGATGATCTTGACGTCCGGAAAAGCCTTCATCTTCTCCTCAAAACCCTTCTGGATGTCGAGCGTGTAGGGATCGCCGGGGTCGCCGAGCACCTGCAGAACCTTGCCCTTCACCGAGCCGTTCTTGGCTTTCAGCAGCTTCTCGGCCTGATCCGCGGCGACGTAGCCGATCTCGACCGTTCCGGCGACAGAGGTGAAGTCGGACGGGGTCGAGGTGATCTGGCGGTCGAACTCGACCACCGGGATGCCGGCGGCGCGTGCGGCTTCGATGGACGGTTTCAGCGCATTGAAGTCGACTGCAGCCAGGATAATGGCCGCCGGCTTCAGCGCGATGACGTCGTTCATCTGCGATTGCTGGGCGTCGGTCTTGTTGTCGGCGTTCAGCGTCTTCATCTCGTAGCCGGTCTGCTTCAGGAACAGTTCCAGCGCGCTCACCGAGCCGGTCTGGAACTCGTCCAGCAGGGTCGGCACCATATAGTAGACGATACCCTTGGACTGGGCGAATGCCGGCGTGAGCGTGGCAAAGGCCAGTGCAAGGATACCGAAGACAGCAAGAAGTATTCGCTTCATGTCGTTCGCTCCTCTTAAGCCGGACCCCTCTTTTGTCCCTCAGCCTGTCGGTCCGGCACCGGCAAGCGTCTCACCGGTGATCATGTTGATCACCGCGTCGGGACTTGTTTTATTGCGTGCGACATCGCCGGCCACGACGCCCTGGCGGATCACCACGATCCGGTCGGCGACCTGAAAAGCCTGCTGCATGATATGGGTGATGATGACGACGCCGATGCCTTGGTTCGCCACCTGGCGGATCATGTCGAGGCCGCGTCGCGTCTGTTCGACACCGAGGGCGGCGAATGGTTCGTCGAGCAGCACCAGCTTGCCGCCCCAGTGCACGAAGCGGTTGAGCTCGATGGCTTGCCGCTGGCCGCCCGAGAGATGCTCGACATTGGCCCGCAGCGAGGGAATGCGGGTGCCGGCATTGGCCAGCGCCTTTCCGACGACGGCTTCCATGGCGCGCTCGTCAAGCACGGGAATGCCGAGAAACTTGCGGGTGATCTCGCGGCCCATGAAGAAATTGGCGACCACGTCGACATTGGTGCACAGCGAGAGATCCTGGTAGACGGTCTCGATGCCGGCCGCCTTGGCCTCGGCCGGTGATTTGGCGAGGAATTCCTTGCCCTCGAACAGCATGCGGCCCGATGTCGGCTCCAGTCCGCCTGATATGATCTTCACCAGTGTCGATTTGCCGGCGCCGTTGTCGCCCAGCAGCGCCACGACCTCGCCCTTGCCGATCGAGAAGCTGATCCCCTTGAGCGCTTCGATCGCGCCATAGTTCTTGGTGACGTTGTCGAGCACCAGCAGGGGTTCACTCATGCCGCAATCTCCCTGCCTTTGAGAAGGTCGCGCTCGCGTTCGCGTTCGGCCGCAAACATCTGCCCGAAGCGAGGTGACAGAACCCCGGAAACCGCCAGGGCGGCGGCGCCGCGCAGCACGGAATGCTGTCCGCCGCGTGCGACCACGACCCTGGGCGTCGTGCGGTCCTTGCGAGCCGAGACGGAGTTGTGCAGGCCTGCGGCCGAACCAGCCAGCATTTCGAGCAGGTCGGTGGATGCCAGCCCGCCGAGGATGACCGTCTCCGGGTCGAACAGGTTCTCGATGACGGCGACGGCGTTGTGAAAGATCGGTGCGACTTCGGCCACCCAGTCGGCCTCGCTGCCGTTCCAGCGCCGGAGCGCCTCGAGCGACAAATATCTTTCGAGGCAGCCGCTGTTGCCGCACGGGCAGGCCTCGCCGCCGGGAATGACGGGAATGTGTCCGATCTCGCCGGCATTTCCCCAGGCGCCGCGCAAGGCGCTGCCGTCATGAACCATGACGCCGCCAAGGCCGACGCCGAAATAGAGATAGTAATACTCGGAAAACTGGGCGCCGAGGCCGTAGAGACGCTCGCCCATGGCGGCCGCGGCCATATCGGTTTCAAAGAAGGCCGGCAATCCGGTGGAGGCCGCCAGCCGTTCGCGCAGCGCCACATCCTTCCAGCCGGTCATGGTGGTCGGCCCCACGAAACTCATGGACTCCACGTCGAAGGGGCCGGGCAGGGCCATGCCGACGCCCAGCACCCGTCCGCCAGCCCGCAGTCTGGTCAATTCCACCACCATCGCCCCGATCAACTCGAAGGCGCGGTCCGGCGTCGCGTTCGGCGCTTCGCGGTAGATGCTCTCGATCACGTCGCCGCTCAGATTGATCAAGGCGGCGCTGATACCAAGCGGAGTGATGTGGATACCCACGGCATAGCCGCCCTCGGGGTTGATCCGGAGCGTCGCCGGCGGCAGGCCGCGCCCCCTCGGCTCTTCGCGCAGCGACAGGATGTAGTCCTGATCTTCCAGTTCGCGAACGATGGTCGATACCGTCTGGACGGTGAGGCCGACGCGCCGGGCGATCTCGCCGCGCGCGATCGGCCCGTGCAGGCGGATGGACTCAAGCACGATGCGCCGGTTGTATGGCCGCCCGAACTCCTGATTGGTCCCCCGCAGTGCCATGCCTTGCGCCCCTTAGGAGAGGATAGCTTGGCACCGCTTATTTATTCAGTCAAATGGAATTCAAAAATAAATGATAGTGAAACACAAATCTGGGGAAGGCCGGGTATGGACGTACCCGGTTCAGGACCTGCCCACACGCCGCCCTGGCCGATTGCCGCCATGGCGAAACCTCTTCAATGGTGAGCGAACCCGCGACCGTTGATGACAAAGCATGGAGCAAAGATGATCGAATTGCCGTTTGCCCGCGACGAGTACCGACAGCGGCTTCGCAAGATCCGCACCGAGATGGCCAAGCGCGGTCTCGAGCTTCTTGTCGTCAACGACGTTGCCAACCAGCATTACATCACCGGTTATGACGGCTGGTCGTTCTACACGCCGCAAATGGTGCTGGTTCCAATCGAGGAGGTCGAGCCGGTCTGGATCGGGCGCGCCATGGATGCGGCCGGCGGTCTTCTGACAGCCTGGATGAAACCGGAAAACGTGGTCGGCTTTCCGGAAGACCATGTCCAGCGAGGCGATCGCCATCCCATGGACTGGATTGCGAACTGGATTGTCGCCAAGAGCTGGGGGAGTCGCCGTATCGGCATCGAACTCGAAGCCTATTATTTCTCCCCCAAGGCGCACGCCCGGCTTGTCGCCGGACTTCCCAATGCAAAATGGCACGATGCCGACCTGCTGGTGAACTGGATCCGGGCGGTCAAATCGGCGCCGGAGATCGCCTATTTGCGCAAGGCATCGACGCTCGCCGAAGCGGCCGTCACGCGAGCCTTCGAGGTGATCGCGCCGGGCGTTCGCGAATGCGACGCCATCGCCGCCATCCAGGCGGCGCAGATCGCGGGCAGCCCGGATTTTGCCGGCGACATCACAGCGCTTCCGCCGACAATCCTCGGTGGCGAGAATGCCTCGGCGCCGCACATCATGTGGAGCGACAGGCGGTTCGGAGAAAACGAGACGATTGCGCTGGAACTTGCCGGCGTTTGCCGCCGCTATGCTGCCGGCCTCGCCAGGACCATGCAGCTTGGCAAGACGCCGACAAATGTCTCGGATACCGCCAAAGCGGTGATCGAGGGCATGGACGCGGTGCTCAACGCGGTCAGGCCGGGAACGACTGCCGAAGCGGTCGAAGCTGCCTGGCGCAAGGTCATCCAGCGTTATGGACTGAAGAAGGAATCGCGCATCGGCTACTCCATCGGCGTCGCCTATCCGCCGGATTGGGGCGAACACACGATCAGCCTCAGGCCGGGCGACAAGACGGTGCTTGAACCGGGCAACGTCGTTCATTCCATCCTTGGCATGTGGATGGACGGCTGGGGCATCGAGGTCAGCGAGACCATCCTGGTCACCGAAACCGGCCACGAGACCCTGACGAAGTTCCCGCGAGAGATCCATGTCAAATCCTGAGGGTTCGGCCACGGCGGGTGGTGTTGTGAAAACCGTGACGACCGATATCGACGCCGGAATTCTCGACCGGATGATCGAGGTCCGTCGCCATCTGCACCGCAATCCCGAGCTCTCGAACCAAGAGGCCGGCACGCAGCGTTACCTCAGGCAGATGCTGGTGGATCAGGGAATCGTCGATATTCGCGACGTCGCCGGCTTTGGCCTTGCCGTCGATATTGTCGGCGCCGGCAGGCCGTCAAATCGAAAGATCGCCATTCGCGCCGACATCGATGCCTTGCCGATCGAGGAGGAGTCCGGTGTCGATTATGCATCGACGAATCCAGGCGTGATGCATGCCTGCGGTCACGACGCCCATGCATCGATGGCTTTCGCGGTGGCCGCGCATCTTCACCAGTCGCGGGACAGTTTTGGCGGTACCGTTCGCCTGATCTTCCAGCCGGCGGAGGAGGACGAACCGTCGGGCGGCAAGCGGGTGGTGGAAGAGGGGCTTCTCGACGACATCGACGCCGCCATCTGCGTCCACGTCGATCCGTACACACCGACCGGCAAGATCGCCGTCGGCTCCGGTCCCTATACTCTGGCCTGTGACACGTTCGATGTGGCCGTCATCGGCTCGGCGGCACACGCGGCAAAACCGCATGAAGGTGTCGATGCGTTGGCCGTGGCTTGCTCCCTGGTGAGCGAATTGCAGAAGATCGTTTCGCGCGAGACCGATCCGTACGATCCGCTGGTGATTTCCGTCACGGCCATCAATGGCGGCAACGCATATAATGTCACCGCCGGCAGGGTCACGTTGAAAGGCACCATCCGCAGCGGCAGCGATGCAACCCGCGAGCGGGCCTGGCACCGCGTTCGTACGATAGCCGAGGGTATGGCGACGAGCCACGGCGCGCGTGTCGAGGTCGACATCCACAAGGGCGAACCCGGCGTCGTCAACGATGTCGAGATGACAGAGCTGATTGCCGCCAGCGCCAAGGCCTGCATCGGTGCCGACAACGTCCTCAACACGCCCGGATGGACGATCGCGGACGACTTTGGCTACTACAGCGAGAAACGTCCTTCGGTCTATTTTCGGCTGGGAATCCGGAACGAGGAGATCGGATCGGTCTTTCCGCTCCATCACGCCCGGTTTCGTATCGACGAGGCCGCGTTGAAGGTCGGCGCGACCACCTTGGTTGCGGCAGCGACGGCGTTTCTGTCGACGGGAGCGCCTTAGTCAGCCATCATGATGGTCATCGGCGCATGGGGCAGGAGCCTGGGATCGCTTACAGATACTGGGCGACCTTCTTGCCGACCGTGAGGAAGCGCAAGGGATCGATCGCTTCGCCATTGTGGCGGACTTCGTAGTGCAGATGCGGGCCGGTCGAGCGGCCGCTGCTACCGGTCTTGCCGATGACGGCGCCGGCGTCCAGTTTCTCGCCGACGGTCACGTCGATCTCGCTGAGATGCCCGTAACGTGTCGCAAAACCATTGCCGTGGTCGACTTCAACCATGCGGCCATAGCCGCCGTTCCAGCCTGCCTTGGTGACGGTGCCAGGCGCCGTGACTTTTGCGGCCATGCCGATCGGCGCCCTGAAATCCATGCCGGAATGCAGGGCGGCGGTGCCAAGGAGAGGGTCGGTGCGCACGCCGAACGGGCTGGTGACGGAGTGGCCCGGCGCGGGGTTGGTCAGCGGCAGCTGGCGCGCTTCTTTCTTGAGATGATCGAGCGCATCAAGCGCTTCGTCCAATTCCTTGACCTTGCTGTCGAACATCATCGAACTGTCGAGCGGGATCAGCGGTCCGCCGACGTCGCTGTCGCCCTTGCCGAAGTCGCTGTCGACGGGCAGTCCGGCCGCCTCGAGCGCCTGGGTGATGGCATCGGCGCTCTTATAGGCATTGTCGGCAAGCGTGCTGATGCGGGTCAGTTGATCGCTCTCGATGGATTTCAACGACTGGTTGATGGAGACGAAGAGCTTGTCGGCACGATCGGCGGCTGAATCATTGGGCAGCGGATCGGAGCGGGTTGACCACAGCGAGAACGGCCTTGTGTCGCCGGCGCCGAGATCGGCGCTCAGGCTGGCGACCGCATAATTCCGCGCGGGCTCCTTGATGCTGCCGGTCGCTTCGGCGCGTTTGTCCGGCTTCGCAGCCGCTGCCGGATCTTCGGCCGGCGCTGCGCCGACCTCGCTCTCGGCGCGTTCGAGCAGCGGACCAAGGCGGCCATGACGCTGGCTCAACTGGCTCTGGCGTTCAAGCAGTTCGCTGACCTTGGTTTCCATCAGCTGCTGGTCGAGCAACTGGCGGCTGGTGATGCGGTCGACCTGGGCGCGAAGCGCCGAAATGCGATCTTCATAGGCTTGCTGCATGCGCGCCTGACGCGCCGTTGTGGCGCCGATCAAATCGTCGCGCAGCACGAGATAGGAGGTGGCCATGAGGTAGCCGACGGCAATGGCGGCCAGCGCCGAGCCGATAAAGGCCGCCAGCCACGGTCGGATCGTAAAATGCCTGATCTCGTTGCCCCGGGCGATGATGACCGTATGGGGCTCCTTACGCTTGCCGAAGACTGCGGACTGACCGGTTGCGTTCACGGGACCAAGCTTTCGTTTACGACACCACGACAGCTTGATTACACATTATTAGGGTTAACAAAGGCTTGCAGCGATAGCTTGCTCACAGCGATTGCCCGCCAGGCGTGCGTAAGGTTGCAAGGGAACCTGGGCCAGCCTCGCCGGCAAACCTCAAAGCGCTCGAACGGCCTCGAGCACCTCTTCGGCATGGCCCTTGACGCGGACCTTGCGCCAGATCCTGGCGATCCGCCCGTCGCGGCCGATCAGGAACGTCGCGCGCTCGACGCCCATATACTTGCGGCCATACATCGATTTCTCGACCCACAGATGGTAGGCCTCGATTACCTTGCGTTCCTCGTCGGCGGCGAGGTCGATGGTGAGATTGTATTTCGACTTGAACTTGTCGTGCTTCTTGACGGGGTCGGGCGACAGGCCGATCACCACGGCGCCGGCCTTCTCGAACTCCGGCTTCAACTGCGAGAAGCTGATCGCCTCCTGCGTGCAGCTTGTTGTGTCGTCCTGCGGATAGAAATAGAGCACGATGGGCTTGCCGGACGATGCGGCAAGGCTGACCGATCCGCCGCCGTCCCGCGGCAGGTCAAATTGCGGCGCGAGATCGCCTACGTCGAGGTCAGCCATACCGATGCCCTTGTTTGAGGTTACGCGCGAAGCCACACCGATATAGTGTCGGACGGGGATTCGTCCACGATCGAGTTCGTACAACGGAAAATTGCGTGGATCAGGAGCGACCGCAGCACGAGAAGATCCGGTTCAGGCGTGATGAGATCACCGACCTGGGGACCTTTCCGTCCGCCTGCCGTGTGCCGCCGCTTGGTCAGGCGTCGATCGGACGCGGTTTTCGCATCCTGTCGCGATTGTTCGCCGGTCTGGTCGCTTTCGTGCTGCTGGCCGCCGTGCTCGTTTATCTGGTTGGCGCCTCCGGCATCGGAGCCGACCGGCTTCGCGCCGAGGCGGAAACGGCGCTTGAGAAACTGGCGGGCGTCGATGTCAATGTCGCGGTCGGGCCTGCCCGCATCACGCTCGACGGTTCGAGTTTCATCGCGCTTCAGGTCAGCGACGTCAGCTTGAAGACATCAGACGGCAAGCCGATGGCCGATGCCGGCCGCGTGCGCTTCGGCGTGCGTCTGTTCCCGCTGCTGTGGGGAGATGTGCGGCTGACCAGCGCCAGGATCTCGGATGCCCGCATCGTCGTGGCGGCGATGCCGTCAGGCGGCGACTGGACCGCCGGCCTGCGCAATGCGGACGGCCTCATCGATCCGGAGAAGCTGTCCGCCGCGGTGTTCGGAAACATCAACCACGCACTCGATGCCGTGCGGGAGGATTCGCTGCGTCGCATCGATCTTCGCAATGTCGAATTCGTGCTGCCCGAAACCGGAGCGATCAAGCTCGTCAAGATCACCGACGCCACCGTCGTGCAGTCGGGACCGGGAGGCATGCAGTTTTCTTCGAAGGCGGACATCGACGGCAGGACGCTTACGGTTGCCGCTACCGCCACCCGTGATATCGCGGCGCACCGGGTCACGGCGCTGGATGCGAGCGTCGATCTGGCCGACACCGGCGCGGCCGCTGCCGGCAAGTTGGGACCCGTCGCGTTGAAGCTGACGGGATCGGAAGGATTCGGCGTGAACGCATCGCGGCTGACGGCCGCTTTGTCATCGACGGGCTCTGTCCTCGATCTCGGCACGCGAGGATTGCTGGCGGCGGACGTCGATATCAATGCGACGCTGGTTGCTGGCAGCAACAAGGTCCAGGTCGACAGATTGCTGCTGAAGACCGGCCGCTCGACATTCGATTTCGCCGGTTCGATCGGGCCGAAGCCGGCAAGCGGAGCGGTGGGTGAAGAGCCCTCCTATCGCTACGACCTGACCAGCGACGGATCGTCGCTTGCGCCTTCGGAGTCGCCCGAGCCGGCGCTCACCTTCCTCGCCCGGATCGCCGGTGTCTACAACACGGTGAGCCACAAACTGGTGGCCGAGCAGATCGCGCTTCGGTCCGCCGGCTCCGGCGAGGTGCTTGGCACCGCCGCCGTGGCGTTCGTCGACGGCAAAGTGCCGGGGATCAATCTGGCGTTCAACATCCACGACATGCAGGTCTCTCACGTCAAGCAGCTATGGCCGTGGTTTTCGGCGCGCAATGCCCGGCTGTGGGTGCTGGCAAATCTGTTCGGCGGCCGTGTCGTCGACGCCAACCTTCAGTTCCAGGTGGTGCCGGGCCGGCTCGGCAACGGCGTGCCGCTTTCGGCCGATGAGGTGTTCGGCCGCTTCCAGATCGAGGGATCGCGATTCGACACCGCCGGCCGCATCCCGCCGATACGCGACGCGGTCGGCGTCGTCGGTTTCCACGGCAACGATGTCGATATCTCGCTGTCCTCGGGCACCGTCTACATGCCCAGCGGCCGCACCGTGGCGGCCAGCAACGGCACGCTGACGGTCAAGGCGGCCAACCGCCCGCCGGTCGTCGGCGCGCTCGACATCGATGTCGACGGCGACGCATCCGCCGTTGCCGAACTCGCATCCTACGAGCCGATCAACGCCATGCGCCATGTCGGCATTCTGCCGGAGGACCTGTCGGGCAGCGTCACCGGTCACGTCAAGGCGGATATTCCGCTGCAGTCCGGCGTCGACTCCTCGAAGCTCGATTGGCTGGTGTCGCTCGACTACACCGGCATGTCCCTGGCCAAGCCCTTCGAAGGACAGGTCGTGACAGATGCCGACGGTTCGATCACGGTCGACCCCGAGAAGGCGGTGATCTCCGCCAAGGCGTTGCTGAACGGCATTCCGGCCGAACTCGATCTGATCGAGCCGCTCAGGGATGAGGGGCCGGCGCGCAGCCGCAAGGTGGCCCTGGTGCTCGACGACAAGATCCGCGCCGCCGCCATGCCCGGCCTGAAGCCGCTGCTTGCCGGAACGGTGAAGGTGGCGATCGACAAGAACGGCAGCGGCGACCAGAACGTCTCGGCCGATCTGACCAACGCCAGGCTGGACATTCCCTGGGCGGGCTGGAGCAAGGGGGCGGGGGTGCCCGCCAACGTCACCTTCGTCATGACCAAGTCCGGCGACACCACGACGCTGTCCGATTTCAATCTCGACGGAAAGACGTTCTCCGTCGACGGCAGCATCGTGCTGGTCAATGGCGCCTTGTCGTCGGCGCGGTTCAGCAAGGTCACCTTGAACAGGGGAGACGACGTTGCCGTGTCGGTGAAGCGGTCCGGCAAGGGCTATGCGGTCGACATATCGGGCAACGCGCTCGATGCCCGCTCGCTCATCAAGCAGTTCACCTCCGACGTCGACACGGCTACCAAGACCACCGGTTCCGACGCCATTTCCGTCAGCGCCGATGTCGACCGGCTGACCGGTTTCCACGACGAGCAATTGTCCAATCTGAAGCTCGACTACAGCGCGGCCGGCTCGCGGGTGAACGGGCTGAAGGTCAGCGCCACGGCCAGTTCAGGTGCGGCCATATCGATCAGCAACACGACCGGCGCCGGCCGGCGCACGCTCAACATGCAGTCCGCGGACGCCGGCGCCATCCTGAGGTTCCTCAACATCTACGAACATATGGAAGGCGGCGTGATCACGCTCGCACTGGCCGGGCCGAGCGACGGATCGCTCAAGGGCAAGGTCGACACCAGCAATTTTTTCGTCGTCAACGAACCGAAACTCGCCTCCATCGTCTCGACCACGCCGGCCGGCGACAACCGCAGCCTCAACCAGGCGGTCAAGGGCAAGCTGGATACGTCGCGGGTGAAGTTCGAACGCGGCTACGCCGAGATCGACAAGGGCAGCGGCTATCTGAAACTGGCCAATGGCGTGCTGCGCGGACCGCGCATCGGCACGACGTTCCAGGGCACGCTCTACGACCAGAACAACAACATGGACATGACCGGCACGTTCATGCCGGTCTATGGCCTCAATCGCATCTTCGGCGAATTGCCCATCGTTGGCGCGCTGCTCGGCAATGGCCGCGACCGTGGCCTGATCGGCGTCACCTACCGGCTCAAAGGCAACGCCAACAAGCCGTTGCTGGACATCAATCCGCTGTCGGTGATCGCGCCCGGAATATTCAGGTCGATTTTTGAGTATCGGTGACCGAGTTCAAATCGGCCGTATCAGAATGTGTTTTTTCTTTCCCAAGGAAAGCTTTACGACGTTTTCCGGACTCAAATCCTGAGGGGTCACCAGCCGGCGCTCGTCGCTCACCGGCTCGTCGTTCAGGCGCACGGCGCCGCCCTGCACATGCCGCCGCGCTTCGCCGTTCGACGCCGCCAGTCCGGCGGTGACCAACAGCGACAGGATGCCGACGCCGGTTTCGAGCGCTGTCTTGTCGACCTCGACAGTCGGCAGCGACTCCGCGAGCGCGCCTTCCTCGAACGTCTTGCGCGCCGTATCGCTGGCTTGCTCGGCGGCCGCGCGGCCGTGCAGCAGGGCGGTGATCTCGGTGGCGAGGATCTTCTTGGCCTCATTGAGCTCGGATCCGCCGAGCCGCTCGAGCCGCGCCACCTCGTCCAGCGGCAGCGTCGTGTAGAGCTTCAGGAAGCGGGCGACGTCGGCATCCTCGGTGTTGCGCCAGTACTGCCAGAATTCGTAGGGGCTCAGCATCTCTGCGTCGAGCCAGACCGCGCCCGACGCGGACTTGCCCATCTTGGCGCCCGACGAGGTGGTGAGCAGCGGCGTGGTCAGTGCATAGAGCTGCGCGTCCTCCATGCGGCGGCCGAGATCGATGCCGTTGATGATGTTGCCCCACTGGTCGGAGCCGCCCATCTGCAGGCGGCAGCCGAGACGCTTGTAGAGCTCGACGAAATCATAGGCCTGCAGGATCATGTAGTTGAATTCGAGGAACGACAGCGACTGCTCGCGATCGAGCCGCAGCTTGACGGAATCGAACGCCAGCATGCGGTTGACCGAAAAGTGACGACCGACATCGCGCAGGAAATTGACGTAGTTGATCTCCATCAGCCAATCGGCGTTGTTGACCATGATGGCGTCGTTGGGACCGCTACCGAATTTGAGGTAGGGCATGAAATTGCGGCGGATACCGGCAAGATTGTCTTCGATGTCCTGCGGGGTCAAAAGCTTGCGCGCCTCGTCCTTGAACGACGGGTCGCCGATCATCGAGGTGCCGCCGCCCATCAGCGCGATCGGCCGATGACCGGTCTGCTGCAGCCAGTGCAGCATCATGATCTGGATCAGCGAGCCGGCGTGCAGGCTCTTGGCGGTGGCGTCGAAGCCGATATAGGCTGTCACGGTCTCCTTGGCGAAGATATTGTCGAGACCGGCATCATCCGAAGTCTGGTGGATGAAACCGCGCTCGCTCATCGTGCGCAGGAAATCCGATTTGAAGGCAGGCATTTTTTCTATTCCCGAAAGCGTCCGGCCGCTGTGGCTCAGGCGTGCATGAACGCGGGCGTTTAGCATCCAAGCGCGATCAGCAAAAGTGGTTTCCGGTTTTGCGTCTGATCGCGCCAGACAAAGGTCCAGCGATCAGCAAAAGTGCTTTCCGGTTTTGCAGCCCGCGCGGAGGGCGTTTGCGAATCCTTGCTTCGTCGTTTGGGCTGGCGTATTGAGGCGCCGCGCAGGGCAGGGCCTGAGGCGCCGCGACGGGGCCATCCCGCAGATCAGATCCGGAAAGCTCCGCGATGAACAGGAACTATCTTTTTCTCTTTCTGTTCAGCATGCTGATGACGTTCAGCGGACTGGCGAGCCTTCCACCCATCGACCGCGACGAATCCCGTTTTGTCCAGGCCACCAAGCAGATGGTCGAAACCTCCGACTATGTCGACATCCGTTTTCAGGATGCCTCGCGCTACAAGAAGCCGATCGGCATCTACTGGCTGCAATCGGCGGCCGTGGCGCTGAGCGGCGAGGGGGCGGCGGCGCCGATCTGGGTCTACCGCCTCGTCTCCATGCTTGGCATTGCCTTGGCCGTTGTCGGCATCGCCTGGACGGGCACGAAGCTGTTCGGGGCCAACGCCGGTCTCGCCGCCGGCCTGATGATGGCGGCGATCTTCGCCACCGCCTTCGAGGGCCGTGACGCCAAGACCGACGCCATGCTGCTGGCCTGCTGCGTGGCGGCGCAAGGCGCGCTCGCCCAGATTTATCTGGCAGCGCGCCGCAACGAACCGGTAGCCGCCCATCTGCCGTGGATTTTCTGGGCCGCTCAAGGCCTTGGAATTCTTATCAAGGGGCCGGTGGCTCCGCTGTTGTCGTTGCTCACGGTCGCCGCCCTGTTTGCCGTCGAGCGCGACTGGCGCTGGCTCCTGAAGCTGAAGCTGGTGCGCGGTGTCGCTTTGGTGGTGCTCATCGTGTTGCCCTGGGTCGCCCTCATCACCTGGAAGAGCGGCGGCACCTTTCTCAGCGATGCCGTCGGCAAGGACATGATGGCCAAGGTCGCCTCGGGCGAGGAATCACATGGCCTGCCGCCCGGTTTCTACATGCTGACCTATTCCCTGTTCATGTGGCCGTTCGGCCTGATCGCGGTCGGCGCCGGGCTGCAGGCCCTCAACCGTCTGCGCGACGATCCCCGGCTGCGTTTCTGCCTCGCCTGGTACATTCCGTTCTGGCTGGTGTTCGAGCTGATCCCGACCAAGCTGCCGCACTATGTCCTGCCGGCCTATCCCGGCATGGCGCTGCTGATCGGCTGGCTGCTGACATTGTCGCCGCAGGAGGCCAATGCGCCGCTCAGGCGCTGGCAGGACTGGTTGTGGTGGTCGACCGCATTCGGTCTTGCCGTGGTCAGCCTTGGCCTGGCGGCGGTCTGCGTCGGAGCGCCGATCTATCTCACCGGCTCCTTTTCCTGGTGGAGCATCCCGGCCGCCGCGACCGCGCTGGCGGCAGGGTATTTCGCCTTTTCGCGACAGCTGCAAGTGCCGCTCTCCCGCATCGGCGCCATTGCGGTTTGCGCCGGCATCACCTATGGGCTGTTGTTCGGCGTCATCGCGCCTTCGCTGAAGCCGATCTGGCTGAGCCCGGCGATCGAGGCGGCAGTCCAGGCCAACAGGCCTTGCGACACCACGGTGCTCGCCTCAGCGGAATATCACGAGCCGAGCCTGGTGTTCCTGGTCGGCACCAAGACCGTCCTGACCGATGTCGATGGCGTCGCCAAGCATCTGCTCGGCGATCCGGCCTGCGCGCTGGCGCTGGCACAAATCGGCGACGAGCAGAAGCTGAATGGCCTGTTGGAGGCGCAAGGCAAGTCGGCGAGCCGCGTTGCCGAGGTCGACGGCCTCAACTATTCGTCGGGAGACAAACTGTCGCTCGGCCTCTATCGTGTAAGCCAGTGACGGCTCGCCGATGCCCATGACGGCAACAATGGGGTCGAATTTCCTATGCTGGTGAAATCACGCCCGCCCGTTTCGAGCCTGCTCCTTGGCATAGGGCGCCGGTCGCTCGACAACTTTCGCGATACGATGCAGATCGCCAAAAGCCGCCTTGCCACCCGGCCGGCCAGATACCCGAATATTTTGTGGTCGGTCTGGGTGCTGGTCTGGGTCTTGCTGACGGCGGCGGCGTTTGTTCGTCTCGACACTCCGGCCGGAATGCTTCACGGCAAGTGGTCGGCGGGATTTGCCCGGACTGCCGACTTTTTCACCCAGTTCGGCCTGGGAGGCTGGTATATCATTCCCTCAGTGCTTCTGCTTGTCGCCGCGAACCTGACGGATTGGCGAAGCCTGTCGCGGCGCTCGCTGATGCTCCTCTACAACTGGACCTGCCTGGCTTTTCTGGTGCTGTGCGCCACCGGCCTGTCGGGGATCGCCGTCAATGTGCTGAAATATGCCATTGGCCGGGCTCGCCCGCTCTATTACGAGGACTTTGGCGTGCTGACCCTGCACCCCTTCGCTTTCGATGCGCGCTTCGCCGGCTTTCCGTCCGGCCATGGTACGACAATGGGCGCGGTGTTCGGGGTCGCTTTGCTGTTGTTTCCGCGGCGCTGGTACATCGCCCTGGCGATCACCGCCTGCATCGCCTCGACCCGTATCTTCGTTGGCGCGCACTATCCCAGCGACACCGTCGCCGGCTTCGGCCTTGGCTGCGGTTTCGCGCTTGCCTGCGGGCTGGTCTTTGCCCGGCTCGGCTTCATCTTCCGGCCGATGCCGTCGGGACTGCCGGTCCGCAAGAGAACGTTTCGGCTGATCGGACCGACAAGGAAGACTGCCTGAGCATTCGAAGTTCAGTTGCCGTCCAGTCCGCCATAGGATCTGACCAGGTCGGCCATGCCGGGCGATTGGTGGTCTTCGCTTTCGAGCCCCTGTGCAACGCCGACGCGATCGGCGACCGGCCGGTTCTGGCTGACCTTCCACTTGCCGTGGATTTCGCTGATCTCGATTTCCAGCCCGATAATGCCCTTGATCTGCGACTGGATGAAGGGCTCCGGCGCATCGGTCACCGCCCAGGGCGCGGCGCGGGCGCCTTCCTGGGAGACGGTCAGATCGGCGATCTGCTGCGCCAGCCAGTCCTGATCATCCATCACCTTGACGGTGCCGCGAACCTGCACGATGGCATAATTCCAGGTCGGCACCACCTTGCCGGTCTCGCGCTTGGTCTCGTACCAGGACGGCGTCACATAGGCATCGCTGCCCTGGAAGACGATCAGTACGGTTGACGCCGGATTGTCGGCCAACAGGCGCCATTGCGGGTTGGCCCGCGCCAAATGGGCGCGCAGCCTGCCGTTCGGCCCGATTTCCGCGTCGAGCAGGAACGGGATGGCGTTGGCGACCGGCCCATCGGGTCCGCTGGAAATCAACAGGCCCAGCGGATGCGTCCGGATCAGCCCGTGCAGGATTTCCGGCCGCGTTTCCCTGAAATGAGGAGGTTCGTACATCGCCGTCCCTGCTTTCTTTGCTTATCTCAGCCGCTTCGGCCGCGGATCCGACAATTCGCCGGCCAGCCGGCGGTCGAGATAGTCGGCGCATTCCTCGAGCAGCAGGTCGGCATCGTTGGAGAAGAAATGGTTGGCGCCGGGCAACGTCTTTTGGGTGATGGTGATGCCCTTCTGCGTGTGCAGCTTGTCGACCAGGCCCTGCACATCCTTTGGCGGCGCCACCTTGTCGGCATCGCCATGGATGATCAGGCCCGATGAGGGGCAGGGCGCCAGGAACGAGAAATCATAGGTGTTGGGCTGCGGGGCGATCGAGATGAAGCCTTCGATCTCGGGCCGGCGCATCAGAAGCTGCATGCCGATCCAGGATCCGAACGAGTAGCCGGCGACCCAGCAGCTCTTGGAATCGGGATGCAGCGACTGCACCCAATCCAGCGCCGCGGCGGCATCCGACAACTCGCCGGTGCCGTGGTCGAACTCGCCCTGGCTGCGGCCGATGCCGCGGAAATTGAAGCGAAGCGTGGTGAAATCCCGCTTCTGGAACATGTAGAAGAGGTCGTAGACGATCTTGTTGTTCATCGTGCCGCCGAATTGCGGGTGCGGGTGCAGGACGATGGCAATCGGCGCGCTCTTTTCCTTGGAAGGCTGGTAGCGACCCTCCAGGCGGCCGGCAGGACCGGTGAAAATGACCTCAGGCATAAAATACTCCACTAGGTAATACGAATGCGCGGTGCCTGGAACGTTTCCTCTGGCCTTGACGCAGGGCGAGCGTCTTCTTAGAAGCTAGTTTAGAATTGTTCAAAACTGAGTGGCAAGACATCGAGCCCGGCCACCCGCGCCGCAAGCCGCGTAAATAGGACGGCTCGCCTTGGAATTTCAAGGAAATAACGCCATACGACGGCGGAATGGCTTCTGACGGGACTTGACGGACGAAAATGGCCGCAAAACGCGCCTATCTCGACTACAATGCCAGTGCGCCGCTGCTTGCCGCGGCCCGCGAAGCTATGGTCGCGGCGCTCGATGTCGCCGCCAATCCGTCATCGGTTCACGCCGAGGGGCGGGCGGCCCGCCGTCTGATCGAGACCGCAAGGCGTGACGTGGCGGCGCTCGTCAACGCCAAGCCCGAGCACGTCGTGTTCACCTCCGGTGCCACGGAAGCAGCCTCGACGCTGCTGTCACCCGACTGGCAGATGGGGCGCGGCACAGTGCGCATGAGCCGGCTTTACGTGTCGGAGGCCGATCATCCCTGCCTGTTGAACGGCGGACATTTCCCGGCAGTGCAGGTAAACCGGATCGGCGTCGACGCCAACGGTATCGCCGATCTCGACGCTTTGGCGGCAGCGCTCAGTGGTCATGACAAGAGCGAAGGCCTGCCGCTGGTTGCCATCCACGCCGCCAACAACGAGACCGGCGTCATCCAGCCGATCGATCGCATCGCTGGGATCGTCAAGGCTGCGGGCGGCGTCCTCGTCGTCGACGCGGTTCAGGCGGCGGGGCGTGTTTCGATCGATATGTCAGCGGGTTACGCCGATTACCTGATTCTGTCCTCGCATAAGATCGGCGGCCCCAAGGGCGTTGGCGCCATCGTCGCCGCTTCCGACCTGATGATGCCGAAGCCTCTGATCAATGGCGGTGGCCAGGAAAAGGGCCATCGCGGCGGCACCGAAAACCTCGCGGCCATTGCCGGCTTTGGCGCCGCCGCACGCGAAGCCCTGGCCGGGTTGCCGGCCATAGATGCGGTGCGCCGGCGCCGCGACGAGATCGAGGCCATCGTGAAAACGCTGGTACCGGACGCGGAAATCTTCGGAACCGGTGCGCCAAGGCTTGCCAATACGGCATTCTTCGCTATTGCGGGCGTCAAAGCCGAAACCGCGCAGATCGCCTTCGACCTGGCCGGTGTAGCGCTGTCGGCCGGCTCTGCCTGTTCGTCGGGCAAGGTCGGACCGAGCCATGTGCTGAAAGCCATGGGATACGGTGACAGCCTTGGCGCCTTGCGCGTGTCGATCGGTCCGGCGACGGGCGCGGAAGACATCGAGTTGTTTCGCGTTGCGCTGACGGGAATCGCCGCGCGTCGGGCGGATAGAGAAAAAGCCGCGTGAGCGGTTGGGGCATCGGACCGAAAAGCGCGTAGCGGTTTTCGGGAAAATCCGATGCTTGACGAAAATGATTTGGGCCATTCGGCCTGGTAGAGCCGTGCGTTTCATGCTGGCCGGGTGAATTTCCGGTCGAAGCGCACTATATGAAACTTACGCTGCCGCAAGCGCCTTTTTTGGGGTTCGTTTTGGCGGTGCCATAGTTTGAAAACTGTCGGGCCTTGACCCCGGCGTGGATGGAGAACGCATATGCCTGCTGTGCAGGACACGATCGATCGGGTCCGAAAGATCGACGTCGACCAATACAAATATGGATTCCAGACCGAAATCGCGATGGATAAGGCCCCCAAAGGCCTCAGCGAAGACATTATCCGTTTCATTTCGGCCAAGAAGGACGAACCCTCCTGGATGCTGGAATGGCGTCTGGAAGCCTATCGCCGTTGGCTGACGCTTGACGAGCCGACCTGGGCGCGCGTCCACTATCCCAAGATCGATTTCCAGGACATCTACTTCTACGCGGCGCCCAAGAGCACGCCCGGCCCGACCTCGCTCAGCGATGTCGATCCCGAACTCTTGAAGGTCTACGAGAAGCTGGGTATTCCGCTGCGCGAGCAGGAAATCCTCGCCGGGGTGCAGAAGACCGACGCCTCGGAACTCGAGGAAGTCAGCGACAATGTCTACAAATCGGGCCGCGTCGCCGTCGACGCCGTGTTCGATTCCGTTTCCGTCGTCACCACCTTCAAGAAGGAGCTGGCGCAGGCCGGCGTCATCTTCTGCTCGATCTCGGAAGCCATCCGCGAACATCCGGAGCTGGTGAAGAAATATCTCGGCTCGGTTGTGCCGACCTCCGATAATTATTACGCGACGCTGAATTCCGCCGTGTTCACCGACGGCTCGTTCGTCTTCGTGCCCAAGGGCGTGCGCTGCCCGATGGAGCTGTCGACCTATTTCCGCATGAACGAGAAGAACACCGGCCAGTTCGAGCGCACGCTGATCATCGCCGAGGAGGGGGCTTACGTCTCCTATCTCGAAGGCTGCACGGCGCCGCAGCGCGATGAGAACCAGCTGCATGCCGCCGTCGTCGAACTGGTGGCGCTCGACGATGCCGAGATCAAATATTCGACGGTGCAGAACTGGTATCCCGGCGACGCCGAGGGCAAGGGTGGCATCTACAATTTCGTCACCAAGCGCGGCGACTGCCGTGGCGATCGCTCGAAGATCTCGTGGACGCAGGTCGAGACCGGCTCGGCGATCACCTGGAAATATCCGAGCTGCATCCTGCGCGGCGACGATTCCTCGGGCGAGTTCTATTCGATCGCTGTCTCGAACGGTTATCAGCAGGTCGACAGCGGCACCAAGATGATCCACCTCGGCAAGAACACGTCGAGCCGCATCATCTCCAAGGGCATCGCCGCCGGCTTCTCGCAGAACACCTATCGCGGCCAGGTCTCGGCGCACCGCAAGGCGACCAACGCCCGCAACTTCACCAACTGCGATTCCCTGCTGATCGGCGACCAGTGCGGCGCGCACACCGTGCCCTACATGGAAGCCAAGAATTCGACGGCGCAGTTCGAGCACGAAGCGACGACGTCGAAGATTTCCGAGGACCAAAAGTTCTACGTCATGCAGCGCGGTATCCCTGAAGAGGAGGCGATCGCGCTGATCGTCAACGGCTTCGTCAAGGACGTCATCCAGCAACTGCCGATGGAATTCGCCGTCGAGGCGCAGAAGCTTATTGGGATCTCGCTGGAAGGTTCGGTGGGTTGATTAGATGGAACGGCGCTCCTGGAAGTTCTTCGCGCGAATCGAGAGCTTGATAGTCGTCGTTCTGGTGCTCTTGCTGACGCTGGCTATTGGAGGTGCCGTGGTGGCTCTAATTGGCGCAATGTTTGGCTTGAGTTCGGTGAAGAATATTGGTGGTTCGATTGCGGGCCTAGGCGCGGCTGGGTTTTTTGGCTGGATGTTCGTTGCGGGCAAACTAGCGCGCTTGTCTCCAAGGGGATCCCGTCAAGGGCAGAGCGTCGAGAACACCAAGAACACGAAAGTAGAAAAGAATGCTTGAAATCAGAAACCTGCACGCTCGCATCGTCGATGACGGCACCGAAATCATCCGCGGCTTGAACCTGACGGTGAAAGCCGGCGAGGTCGCCGCGATCATGGGGCCGAACGGCTCGGGCAAATCGACGCTGTCCTACATCCTCGCCGGCCGCGAGGACTATGAGGTGACCGAAGGCGACATCCTCTACAACGGCCAGTCGATCCTCGAAATGGATCCGGCCGAGCGCGCCACGTCAGGCATTTTCCTCGCCTTCCAGTATCCGATGGAGATACCGGGCGTCGCCACCATGGAATTCCTGAAGGTGGCGATGAACGAGCAACGCAAGGCGCGTGGCGAGGAGCCGCTGAAGATCCCGGAATTTTTGAAGCGCGTGAAGGAAGCCGCCGCCTCGCTCAGCATGGACATGGCGATGCTGAAGCGGCCGCTTAATGTCGGCTTTTCCGGTGGCGAGAAGAAGCGGGCAGAGATCCTGCAGATGAAGCTGCTGGAGCCGAAATTGTGCGTGCTCGACGAAACCGATTCCGGGCTCGACATCGATGCGCTGAAGATCGTGTCCGATGGCGTCAACGCGCTGCGCGCGCCGGACCGGGCGTTCCTGGTCATCACCCATTACCAGCGCCTGCTTGAGCACATCGTGCCCGACACCGTGCATGTGCTCTACAAGGGGCAGGTCATCAAGTCAGGCGACAAGTCGCTAGCGCTCGACCTGGAAGCCAATGGCTATGCCGGCGTGATCGGCGAAGCAGCGTGAGATGCCAGAGGTAATACCGATGAACATGCACGCACAACCGCAGCGGACACCGGCCGAGACAGCGTTGATCGACGCGTTCGGCGACCGGTTGTCGCTGCTGCCCGGCGACGGCGCGGTGATGCTGAAGCGCGACGACGCCATCGAGACGATCAAGCACGGCCTGCCGACGCGGCGCGTCGAATCCTGGCACTATACCGACCTGCGCCGGTTGCTGAATACCGTGCCGGACTTCGACCCGGCCGCCTTGGCCAAAGTCATTGCGCCGATCGTCGACGGTTCCACCGTGGTGTCGATCCTGAACGGCAAGTCCGACGCCAAAGCGCCGGTTCTTGAAGGCGTCTCTTTCCAGCGCCTGTCGGAAAAGCTGGTCGACGGCAGCGCAGCACCTGGGCTCGACCCCTATGGCAGCGACGACGCCATCGGCGCGCTGAACACGGCTTTCGTCGCCGACGGATATTTTGTCGACATCGCCGATGGCGTGGAACTCGAAAAGCCGGTCGAGCTGCAGAACCTGCAGGCCGGCGGCCAGACCCATGTGCGCCTGCCAGTGCGTGTCGGCGCCGGCGCCAAGGCCGTCATCGTCGAACGGCAGACAGGTGACGGCGCTGCCCTGGGCAGCTCGGTCAGCCAGCTCGTGCTCGGCGAAGGCGCCGAGGTGACGTGGCTGATTGTCCAGGAACAGCCGGAAACGGCGACGCATCTGGCCCAGTTCAAGGCCCATATCGGCAAGAATGCCAAGCTGACGTTGTTCGTCATGAACGCCGGCGGCAAGCTCGTGCGCCAGGAGATCATGGTCAGGACGACTGGCGAAGGCGCCGATTTCAAGCTGCGCGGCATCAACCTCTTGGCCGGCGACACCCATACCGACGTGACCATGGTTCTCGACCACGCCGTGCCGCACACGACCTCGACGGAGATCATCCGCAACGTGGTGACGGGCAAGGCGCGCGGCGTGTTTCAGGGCCGCATCAACGTCCATCAATATGCGCAGAAGACCAACGCCAAGATGGCTTGCAACACGCTGTTGCTGTCGGACGACGGCGAATTCTCGACCAAGCCGGAGCTGGAAATCTTCGCCGACGACGTGATTTGCGGCCATGGCGCGACGGTCACCGAGATCGACCACGATCATCTGTTCTACCTGATGGCGCGCGGCGTCGACGAGAAAAGCGCGCGGGGGCTGCTCGTGAAGGCCTTCGTCGCCGAGGTGATCGAGGAACTGGACGACGAGGCGATCGTCGAAGCGCTGGAAGCGCGGCTCGACGGCTGGTTCGTGGCACACGGGTGACCTGATGAACGCACCGGGCAAGATCGGAGATTTCTACGACGTCGAAGCGATCCGCCGCGATTTCCCGATCCTGTCGCGGGAAGTCTATGGCAAGAAGCTGGTCTATCTCGACAATGGCGCCTCGGCACAGAAGCCGCAGGTGGTGCTCGACGCCGTCCAGCACGCCTACAGCCAGGAATACGCCAACGTCCATCGTGGCCTGCACTTCCTCTCGAACGCCGCGACCGACGCTTATGAAAAGGCGCGAGAAACGGTGCGCCGCTTCCTCAATGCGCCAAGCACCGACAACATCGTCTTCACCTCGAACACGACCTCGGCCATCAACACGGTCGCCTACGGCTATGGCATGCCCAACATCGGCGAGGGCGACGAGATCGTGCTGTCGATCATGGAGCACCACTCCAACATCGTTCCCTGGCATTTCATCCGCGAGCGGCAGGGCGCCAAGCTGGTCTGGGTGCCGGTCGACGATCTCGGCGTCTTCCACATCGAGGAATTCGAGAGGCGGCTGACCGATCGCACCAAGCTCGTTGCCATCACGCAGATGTCGAATGCACTGGGCACGGTGACGCCGATCAAGGAGATCGTGCGCATCGCGCATTCGCGCGGAATTCCCGTCCTCGTCGACGGCAGCCAGAGCGCCGTGCATATGCCGATCGATGTGCAGGATCTCGACTGCGACTTCTTCGTCTTCACCGGGCACAAGGTTTATGGCCCTTCGGGCATCGGCGTGCTCTACGGCAAGAAGGACATTCTCCAGGGCATGCGCCCCTTCATGGGCGGTGGCGAGATGATCGAGGAGGTGACGGAAGACATCGTCACCTACAACGAGCCGCCGCATCGTTTCGAAGCCGGCACGCCGCCGATCGTGCAGGCGATCGGACTGGGTGCCGCGCTCGACTATATGGAAACGATCGGCCGCGAGCGCATCGCCGCGCATGAGGAAGACCTCAAGACTTATGCGCATGAGCGGCTACGCGCCATCAATTCGCTGCGCATCTTCGGCGATGCTCCCGGCAAGGGAGCCATCATCTCGTTCGAACTGCAAGGCATTCATGCGCACGACGTGTCGATGGTGATAGACAGGCAGGGCGTTGCTGTCCGCGCGGGCACCCATTGCGCCCAGCCGCTGTTGAAACGTTTTGGTGTAACCTCCACATGCAGGGCATCGTTCGGCATGTATAATACCAGGGCCGAAGTCGACGCTTTGGCCGAGGCGCTTGAAAAAGCGCGCAAATTCTTCGGATGACGATTTTTTTGGGTGACGACCATGGATGATGCAAGCATCGCTGCCGAGACCACTCCGGAAACCGCGCCCAATGCGCTGGTTTCGGGATCGGCCATTCCAGCCGACGAACTGGCGCGGTTGACCGACGACATCGTATCGGCGCTGAAGACGGTCTACGATCCGGAAATCCCGGCCGATATCTACGAGCTCGGCCTCATCTACAAGATCGACATCGAGGACAATCGCTCGGTCAAGATCGACATGACGCTGACCGCTCCCGGCTGCCCTGTCGCCGGCGAAATGCCCGGCTGGGTCGAAAATGCCGTCGGCGCCGTCGAAGGCGTGTCCGGCGTCGAGGTCAACATGACCTTCGACCCGCCCTGGTCGGCCGA
This sequence comes from Mesorhizobium sp. BR1-1-3, assembly GCF_020165455.1. NCBI lineage: Bacteria > Pseudomonadati > Pseudomonadota > Alphaproteobacteria > Hyphomicrobiales > Phyllobacteriaceae > Mesorhizobium > Mesorhizobium sp. BR1-1-3. Next base: position 445,710 of record NZ_JAIUIC010000001.1, on the reverse strand, counting down.
CCGCATGTCGGAAGAGGCGCAGGTGGCGGTGGGTTGGTACTAGCCCGACAGAGGCTGGTGCACTTGCGCCATGGATAAAACTTCACCATTTTAGGTGAGGAATCATTCGGCAGGCCTTGAACCTGCATGGAATGGAAGGAAAAAGAATGGGACGCTTCGCCGTCATCACCATGACCGAAAAGGCCGCCGACCGGGTGCGCGAGATCGTCGCCACCCGCGGCAACGCGCATGGCATCCGCCTCGGCATCAAGAAGGGCGGCTGCGCCGGCATGGAATATACGGTCGATCTGGTGAGCGAGCCCAACACCAAGGACGACCATATCGAGCGCGACGGCGCCCATGTCTATGTCGCGCCGGAAGCAGCCCTTTTCCTGTTCGGCACCGAGATGGATTTCGAGCAGACGACGCTGCGCACCGGCTTCACCTTCCACAACCCGAACCAGAGTTCGGCCTGCGGCTGCGGCGAATCCGTCGAATTGAAGCCGGCCGACCTGAAGGCGCTGGCAGAGGCCCGCGCTTCGGCTTGATTTTTTCCTTCGCCCCGTTTACGCGGAGAAAGTGTCACGAAGTGACGGATGAGGGGCAGCGCCAGCCTTTCCAGAGTTAGCTCCGCCCAGCCTGCCGGCGTACGTCGTTAGAAAATCCAAGCAATTGGCTTTTCGTTCGCTGCGCGGATCACTCCTCACCTCCCCGTAAACGGGGCGAAGAAACTCACTCCACCCACATGCCCGTCCGCTTGTGCCAATCGGCGATCGATTCCTCGGGATAGACGTCGAAGACCTTGTCGTGCTTGCCAACCACCGGCTCCACCCAGTTCGCTTTGTATTTCAGCATCAGGTGCACTCGGCTCGGCGGAATGGGTAAATCGCTGTCGATCGCTGAGGCGAAGGGGTGCACCAGTTCCGGCCATGTCGGATCGTAGAGCCAAAGGGCTGAGCCGCATTTCTTGCAGAAATTGCGCTCGCCGGTTGAGATTTCGCAATGCGGATGCTCGTCGTCCTCGATCTCCGCCCGAAAGACGCCGAGGCTGCGCTTGCCCCTGATGTTCAGTGTCTCGTTGTCGGCACCGAGATTGATGGCAAACCCGCCGCCGCCCTGCTGCTTGCGGCAGATCGAGCAGTAGCACAGCATGAATGGCGCCGGCGTGTGGCTCTCCACCTCGAAACGCACGGCATTGCAGCGGCAGGACCCTTTCAGCAGAAGCGGCATGGCGGGAAAACTCCGATACCTCTCTCAACCTGTCAGCATGATTTTGGTTGCGGCGATGACAAGGCCAGATGCCGGTGACATGATCTCGGCATGGACAATGAACGCATCGCCGAACTGTTCGAGGGCCTAGGCCCGGTCAGCATCCGCAAACTGTTCGGCGGCAAGGGCATCTATTTCGACGGCGTCATCGTCGCCATCGTGCTGCGCAGCGAATTGCTGTTGAAGGCCGACGAGCAAAGCGCCCCCGAGTTCGAGGCCGCCGGCTGCACGCAATGGACCTATACCGGCTCGCGCCACGGCAAGCTGGTCGCCATGCCCTATTGGAGCGTTCCCGACAGCGCTTTCGATGATCCCGACGAGATGACGGCCTGGGCACGCCGGGCCTATGAGGCGGGGCGAAGGGCGGGGAAGTGAATGCCAACTTTGGCACAGCGGAGGGACAGCACCCCCCTCTGTCCCGCCGACCTTGGAGGCCGTGCCCTACAATGCCCTGGCTATCCTCGCCGCCAGCCGTGCATTGTTTTCCACCAGCGCGATGTTGGTCTTGAGGCTCCTGCCGCCGGTCAGTTCGAGGATTTTTCCCAGCAGGAACGGCGTCACCGCCTTGCCGGTCACGTTGAGCGCTTCGGCGGCCTTCTGCGCGGCCTCGATATAGCCCGTCATCTCTTCAGCCGGGATTTCCTGGTTTTCCGGCACAGGATTGGCAATCAGCATGCCGCCGGCGAGCCCTAGTGCCGCCCGCGTCTGGTAGAAATGCGCGATCTCTTCCGGCTCGTGCAAGGTCAGCGGCGCGCGGAACGGCGATTGCCTGGACCAGAAGGCCGGCATCGTCTCGCAGCCATGGCCGATCACCGGCACGCCGCGCGTCTCCAGCACTTCCAGCGTCTTTTCGATGTCGAGGATGGCCTTGGCGCCGGCCGAGACGACAATCACCGGGGTGCGCGCCAGCTCGTCGAGATCGGCGGAAATGTCAAAGCTCTTTTCGGCGCCCTTGTGCACGCCGCCGATACCGCCGGTGGCGAACACTTTTATGCCGACCATATGCGCCGCGATCATCGTGGCGGCGACCGTGGTGCCGCCGGTGCGCCCTTGCGCCACGGCAAAACCGAGATCGGCGCGCGACAGTTTCATGGCGTCGCCCGTCATCGCCAGCGATTCGCGCTCGCCGTCCGAAAGCCCGATCTTGATGCGGCCGCCAACCACGGCGATCGTCGCCGGCACGGCGCCGCCATCGCTGATGATCTTTTCGACATCAGCCGCCATGGCGCCATTGTCGGGGTAGGGCATGCCATGGGTGATGATGGTGCTTTCCAGCGCCACCACCGGCCGGCCGTCGGCCAGGGCCTGCGCCACCGGCGCGTGGATGTCGATGAAGGGGCGGGCGGTCTCAGGGGTCATCAAGGTCTCCTATCCGGAATGCGGCGCGTCCGTCGGACGCTCGGCAACATCGCGGCACTATGAATTCGCCGGTCTCATGCCACTTCCCTGGCATCCGGCACAAGAGCCAACGCTTCCGCGAAGCTCGCCGCGGTGAACTCCGGAACGGCGGCGGCGCTTTCGATGGCAAGCGTCGCCCCGGCAATGCCTTCGCGCAGAGCTGCCCGCAGCGGCAGTCCGCGCAGCAAGGCAGCGACCGTTGCGCCCGCCAGCGCATCGCCGGCGCCGGTGACGTCGGCGACCTTTCTTGGTGGCGGCGGCAGGATAGAGAAGGCGCCGGCTTCATCGAAGCCCAGCATGGGCCCGCCGCCTGCCGTCACCACGCCGCTGACGAGGCCGCTGCATCGCAACCCGTCGACGACCTCGCGCTTCGTGGCATTCGCGGCGACGCCGGCCAGCGCCATGGCCTCGCGCCGGTTCATGAAGACCAGCGAAAGCTCCTTCAGCACCGGTAGCAACCGCACCACCTTGGCCGGCGAAATGGCAATCGCGAAAACCGGCTTGCCCGCGGCGAGCGCGACCAGCCGCTCCAGCGCCGTCGTCGGCAGGTTGGCGTCGCAGAAGACGGCATCTGCGGCAGCGATCACCTCCCGCACCTTGGAGCGCCTGATCTGCTTGGGAAACGCCAGGTCGTAGAGCGCCATGTCGGCAAAGCCGACGATCAGTTCGCCTTCGCTGTCGATCAGCGCCGTGTAGCTCGGCGTCGTGCGGTCGAGGAAGACCGCCGACAGGTCGGCAATGCCTGCCTCGGCGATGGCTCGCGAAACGGTGTCGGCAGCGGGATCGCCGCCGCGAACCGACATCAGCGACGCGGAGACGCCGCGCCGCACGGCACTGCGCAAGGCGTTGAAGACGCCGCCGCCGACATCCTCGCGCATCGTGCCCGGATTGGAGGCGGCGGGCACGTAGGCGCCGGACACCTGGCCGCGCCGGTCGATATGGGCGCCGCCTACGGCCAGTATTTTCGCGGATTTCAGCATGCCGGCGATATGACCTTTGTTATTCCAGCCGCACAAGCGCTAGGCTGTGCGACCGAGCTTCGCATGCAAGGCGGCGATTCGGCAGGTCGAAACAACCGAGCCGTCTGGCCCAACGTGCGGTGCATTCCTGATCGAATCCTTGGACAAAAAAAGAACAAATCCGGATATTGCTTGTTTTTCAGTTATTTGGTCCCTCTTGCCAAATGAGAACAAAAAAGGTACAAATAGGCAGGGATTACGGATTGTCCGGCCTTCATTGACGACCAAGGGGTGATGTATCATGGCTCAGAATTCTTTGCGGCTGGTAGAGGACAAGGCAGTGGACAAATCAAAGGCTCTGGATGCGGCGCTGTCGCAGATCGAGCGGGCTTTCGGCAAGGGCTCGATCATGCGGCTCGGCGCCAACGAGCAGGTCGTCGAGATCGAAACGGTGCCGACCGGCTCGCTTGGCCTCGACATCGCGCTTGGCGTCGGTGGCCTGCCGCGCGGCCGCATCATCGAGATCTACGGGCCGGAAAGCTCGGGCAAGACGACGCTGGCCCTGCACACCGTGGCCGAAGCCCAGAAGAAGGGCGGCATCTGCGCTTTCGTCGATGCCGAGCACGCGCTTGACCCGGTCTATGCCCGCAAGCTTGGCGTCGATCTCGAAAACTTGCTGATTTCGCAGCCCGACACCGGTGAGCAGGCGCTGGAAATCTGCGACACGCTGGTGCGCTCCGGCGCCATCGACGTGCTGGTGGTCGATTCGGTCGCGGCGCTGACGCCACGCGCCGAAATCGAAGGCGAGATGGGCGATTCGCTGCCCGGCCTGCAGGCCCGCCTGATGAGCCAGGCGCTGCGCAAGCTGACCGCCTCGATCTCGCGCTCCAACACCATGGTCATCTTCATCAACCAGATTCGCATGAAGATCGGCGTCATGTTCGGTTCGCCCGAGACGACGACCGGCGGCAACGCACTGAAATTCTACGCATCGGTGCGCCTCGACATCCGCCGCATCGGCTCGGTCAAGGACCGCGACGAAGTCGTCGGCAACCAGACCCGCGTCAAGGTGGTCAAGAACAAGCTGGCGCCGCCCTTCAAGGTGGTCGAGTTCGACATCATGTATGGTGAAGGCGTGTCCAAGACCGGCGAACTGGTCGATCTCGGCGTCAAGGCCGGCGTGGTCGAGAAGTCGGGCGCCTGGTTCTCCTACAATTCGCAGCGTCTCGGCCAAGGCCGCGAGAATGCCAAACTGTTCCTGCGCGACAATCCCGACACCGCACGCGAGATCGAGCTGGCGCTCCGACAGAATGCCGGGCTGATCGCCGAAAAGTTCCTTGAGAATGGCGGCTCCGAAGGTGGCGACGACGGGTTCGAGGAGGAATCCGGCGCGATGTGACAACTCGCGAGGTCGGCCGGAGTTCGGCCATAATCGCATTCTATTATCTCGGGCTTAAGTAATCGAGTTCCGCGTTAATGCGTTTTGAAACCGCCGGCCCAGTGCCGGCGGTTTTGCGTTTCGGCGGCGAAAACAGGCCGGTTCGAACGGCCGGCAAAGGCCGTGGATTGGACCAATTCCGTGTTTCTGGACAGGGTGAAGCGCGGCGGCTAAAAGGCCAAGTCCTAATCTTCTAAAACGCAGAGCCCATTTCCGCCGGTTTGCCGGCGGCCCTTCCGAAAAGGCAGCATTCATGAGTGGCGTGAACGAAATCCGGTCGACATTTCTCGACTACTTCCGCAAGGAGGGGCACGAGATCGTCGCGTCGAGTCCGCTGGTGCCGCGCAACGACCCGACGCTGATGTTCACCAACGCCGGCATGGTACAGTTCAAGAACGTCTTCACCGGCCTGGAGAAGCGGCCCTATTCGCGCGCCTCGACCGCCCAGAAGAGCGTTCGCGCCGGCGGCAAGCACAACGATCTCGACAATGTCGGCTACACCGCGCGTCATCTGACCTTCTTCGAGATGCTCGGCAACTTCTCCTTCGGCGACTATTTCAAGGAGCGCGCCATCGAGCTTGCCTGGAACCTGATCACCAGGGAATTCGGGCTGAGCAAGGACAAGCTGCTGGTCACCGTCTATCACACGGATGACGAGGCGGCCGGCTTCTGGAAGAAGATCGCCGGTTTTTCCGACGACCGCATCATTCGCATCGCGACCTCGGACAATTTCTGGGCGATGGGCGACACCGGACCCTGCGGGCCGTGCTCGGAGATCTTCATCGACCGCGGCGAGCACATCTGGGGCGGCCCTCCCGGCAGCCCGGAGGAAGATGGCGACCGTTTCCTGGAATTCTGGAACCTGGTATTCATGCAGTATGAACAGGTGACGAAGGAGGAGCGCATCGACCTGCCGCGCCCCTCGATCGACACCGGCATGGGCCTGGAGCGCATGGCGTCCATCCTGCAAGGGGTGGAAAGCGTCTTCGAGACCGATCTGTTCCGTCACCTGATCGACGCGGCCTCGTCCGCGATCGGGCATGGTCCCGACAAGGAGACGGTCGCCTCCTACCGGGTCATTGCCGATCATCTGCGCTCGTCCTCCTTCCTGGTCGCCGATGGCGTGCTGCCCTCGAACGAAGGCAGGGGCTACGTCCTGCGCCGCATCATGCGCCGCGCCATGCGCCATGCACAGCTGCTCGGTGCCAACGAACCGCTGATGTGGAAGCTGGTGCCGGCGCTGGTGCGCGAAATGGGCCAGGCCTATCCGGAACTGCTGCGCGGCGAACAATTGATCACCGAGACGCTGAAGCTCGAGGAGACCAGGTTTCGCAAGACGCTGGTGCGCGGCCTCGGCCTGCTTTCCGAGGCGACCGAAACGCTGCATGCCGGCGACATGCTGGATGGCGAGACGGCCTTCAAGCTCTACGACACCTATGGCTTCCCGCTCGACCTGACGCAGGACGCACTGCGCCAGCGCAGCATCTCGGTCGATCTTGCCGGCTTCACCAACGCGATGGAGCAGCAGAAGGCCGAGGCGCGCAAGCATTGGGCCGGGTCCGGCGACGCCGCCACCGAGACCATCTGGTTCTCGGTGCGCGAGAAGGCCGGTGCCACCGAGTTCCTCGGCTATGAGACTGAAGCTGCGGAAGGCATCATCCAGGCGCTTGTCCGGGACGGCAAGGCTGTCGACGGCGCCGGCAAGGGCGACGCGGTGGCGATCGTCGTCAACCAGACGCCGTTCTATGCCGAGTCCGGCGGCCAGATGGGCGACACCGGCGTCATCTCCGGCGAGGGGTTCTCGATCGAGGTTTCGGATACGCAGAAGAAGGCCGACGGGCTGTTCGTGCATATCGGCAAGGTGGCCAGCGGCACCGTCAAGACGGGCGCGGCTGTCGAGCTGAAGGTCGATCATGCAAGGCGCTCGAGGCTGCGCGCCAACCATTCCGCGACGCATCTGATCCATGAGGCGCTGCGCGAAGTGCTGGGCAGCCATGTCGCACAGAAGGGCTCGCTGGTCGCGCCCGAGCGCCTGCGCTTTGACATCTCGCACAACAAGCCGATTTCGGCCGAAGACCTCGAAGAGGTCGAGCGCATGGCCAACGAGATCGTCGTCCAGAACGGCCCGGTGACCACGCGCCTGATGTCGGTCGACGATGCCATCGCCGAGGGCGCCATGGCGCTGTTTGGCGAAAAGTACGGCGACGAAGTGCGCGTCGTGTCGATGGGCACCGGCCTGCACGGCGCCAAGGCGAACCGGCCCTATTCGGTCGAGCTCTGCGGTGGCACCCATGTCCGGGCGACCGGCGATATCGGCCTCGTGCGTGTCGTATCGGACAGCGCGGTCGCCGCCGGCGTGCGCCGCATCGAGGCATTGACGGGCGAAGCCGCGCGCAAACATCTCGACGAGCAAGACAGGCGTTTGAAGGCGACGGCAGCCGTGTTGAAGATTTCGCCGGCCGATGTACCGGCGCGCGTCGAGACGCTGCTCGAAGAGCGCAAGAAGCTCGAAAAGGAACTGACCGAAGCGCGCAAGAAGCTGGCATTGGGCGGCGGATCGTCTGCCGATGCTCCAGCCGCCAATGAGACGGTCGCCGGTGTCGGCTTCCTCGGCAAGACGGTCTCAGGTGTCTCACCGAAGGACCTGAAGCCGCTGGCCGATGCCGGCAAGACGTCGCTCGGCTCCGGCGTCGTCGTCTTCGTCGGCTCCGGTGAGGACAACAAGGCCAGCGTCGTCGTCGCCGTCACCGACGACCTCGTCGGCCGCTTCAGCGCCGTCGACCTTGTCCGTGTGGCCTCCGCAGCACTCGGCGGGCAGGGCGGCGGCGGACGGCCCGACATGGCCCAGGCTGGCGGCCCCGACGCTTCCAAGGCCGATGATGCGATTGCTGCGGTAAGGGCGGCACTCGAAGCGGCGTAGGCGAGTGGACTGAATTTAAAGCAACGGTTGGAGGGACAGCGGACGTCACTTATCAGCCGATTTTTTCAGTCTGCACGAAGCTCGGCCGAGCCGCAATGCGCGCATACCAGTCCCGGATATCAGGGAACTCGGCCAGCAGATTTTGCCCCTCGGCGACCTTGACGAAATAACCGATGATCGGTGCGGCATGCAGGTCGGCCAGCGTCAGCTGGTCGCCCAGCAGCCACGGTCCCGGCGCTTTCAGCGCGGACAGCGTCCGAAGCGCTTTGCTCGCCTGAGCAAGGCCGCCGGCGATCAACGCCTCATCCGGCTGAGCCTTCTCCAGCCGCTCGACGGCGACATCCCAGACCATCGACCTGTAGGCGTAGGCATCGAGCAAGCCGATGATCAGGTTCATGGTTGCGCGGGTGCGCGCATCGGCAGGCTGCAGCGCCGGCCCGTCGAAGGCTTCGTCGATATAGCGGGCGATCGCATTGGTCTCGAACAGCCGAAACCCGTCATGCGCGAAGGCCGGGATGCGGCCGAACGGATGATGCTCGAAATACCAGGCGGGAACGCCCTCGGCGGCAAAGACATCGACCGGCACAAGCTCGTAGTCGATGCCTTTTTCCGCGAATACGAGGCGGACGATGCGTACATAGACGCTGTAATCCGCCCCGTAGACGATGGGCTTGCCCATCTTGCTTACTTATCAGGCCATCGCTTTCTGCAAATTCTCGTCGATCTTGTCGAGGAAACCGGTGGTCGACAGCCAGGGCTGGTCGGGGCCGATCAGCAGCGACAGGTCCTTGGTCATGAAGCCGGACTCGACCGTCTGGATACAGACCTTTTCCAGCGTGTCGGCAAAGCGCTTCAGCTCGGCATTGTCGTCGAGCTTGGCGCGGTGGGCGAGCCCCCGCGTCCAGGCGAAGATCGAGGCGATCGAATTGGTCGAGGTTTCCTCGCCCTTCTGGTGCTGGCGATAGTGGCGGGTAACGGTGCCGTGCGCGGCTTCCGCTTCCACGGTCTTGCCGTCCGGCGTCATCAGCACCGAGGTCATCAGGCCGAGCGAGCCAAAACCCTGGGCCACCGTGTCGGACTGCACGTCGCCGTCATAGTTCTTGCAGGCCCAGACATAGCCGCCCGACCATTTCAGGGCGGAGGCAACCATGTCGTCGATCAGGCGGTGTTCGTACCACAGCTTCTTCGCCTTGAACTCGGCCTCGAATTCAGCCTCGTAGACTTCCTGGAAGATGTCCTTGAAGCGGCCGTCATAGGCCTTGAGGATGGTGTTCTTGGTCGACAGATAGACCGGATAATTGCGCAGCAGGCCATAGTTCAGCGAGGCGCGGGCAAACTCGCGGATGGACTCGTCCAGATTGTACATGGCCATGGCGACACCGGCGCCGGGCGCATCATACACGTCGTGCTCGATCACCTTGCCGTCCTCGCCGACGAACTTGATCGTCAGCTTGCCCTTGCCGGGAAAGCGGAAATCGGTGGCGCGGTACTGGTCACCGAAAGCGTGACGGCCGACGATGATCGGCTTGGTCCAGCCGGGCACCAGGCGCGGCACGTTCTTCATGATGATCGGCTCGCGGAAGATCGTGCCGCCAAGGATGTTGCGGATAGTGCCGTTCGGCGACTTCCACATCTTCTTCAGCTTGAACTCCTCGACGCGCTGCTCGTCAGGCGTGATCGTCGCGCATTTCACGCCGACGCCGTATTTCTTGATGGCGTTGGCCGAATCGATGGTCACCTGGTCGTTGGTGGCGTCGCGATGCTCGATGCCGAGGTCGTAATATTCCAGCTTGAGGTCGAGATAAGGGTGGATCAGCTTGTCCTTGATGAACTGCCAGATGATGCGGGTCATCTCGTCGCCGTCGAGCTCGACGACCGGGTTCGCCACCTTGATCTTCGCCATGGAAAGAATGCCTCGTTGCTGGGATGTGGGACGGCCTTGCCCGCGTGGCGTTGGGCCGGGAGATGTCGCCCGTATATCAAAGCGCTTTTGGCCACGCAAACGGCGATCGGTCACGAATTGGCCAGAGCCGTCGTCATTTGCGAATGCTTCATTTTCCCGGCCGAATATGGCAGGGGACGCTGAAATGCCGCAAACAGCAGTTCATTGACAATCATGCCCGTCACCAAAGATCCTGATAGCATTGCAGTCGCCGGCCCGGCGATCATCCTCGTCGAGCCTCAGCTTGGCGAGAACATCGGCATGGTCGCGCGCGCCATGGCCAATTTCGGTCTGTCGGAGCTGCGCCTCGTCAATCCGCGTGACGGTTGGCCGAGCGAGAAGGCACGCGCGGCGGCCAGCCGCGCCGATCATGTCATCGACGCCGTCACCGTCTTTGACGATCTGGCCTCGGCGCTCGCCGACCTGAACTTCGTCTTCGCCACCACGGCCAGGCAGCGCGACGGCTTCAAATCCGTGCGCGGGCCGGTGGAGGCGGGCAGATTGCTGCGGGCGCGCCACGTGATGGGCCAGCGCACCGGCATCCTGTTCGGACGCGAACGCTTCGGCCTCTACAATGACGAGGTCGGCCTTGCCGACGAAATCGTCACGTTCCCGGTCGATCCCGATTTCTCGTCGCTCAACATCGCCCAGGCCGCGCTTCTGATGTCCTACGAATGGATGAAGTCCGGCCTGGAAGACGAGACCAAGACCAATTTTTCCGGCCCGGACATGAAGCCGGCAAGCAAGGAGGAATTGCACGGCCTGTTCGCCTATCTCGAAGGCGCACTGGAAGCACGCGGCTATTTCCGGCCGGCACCGAAGAAGCCGAAAATGATCGACAATCTGCGTGCGGTGCTGACGCGCGCCGGTTTTGCCGAACCGGAGCTGAAGGTGCTGCGCGGCATCATCTCGTCGCTCGACAGGTTTTCGCCGGCGATGCCGCGCGGCGACGGGTCCCCTGGCGATGATCCACGGCGCTTGCCCGCGGCCGCCGCGCGGGCCCGCAAGGCGGAAGCGGCGCGCCTTGCCGGCGCCGGCAAGGACGATGACATACCGCCGCTTGGCGGAAAAGGAACCGACAATGACTGAGCGGCCGATCCTGATGTTCGATTCGGGCATCGGCGGGCTCACCGTACTGCGCGAGGCGCGCGTGCTGATGCCCGACCGCCGCTTTATCTATGTCGCCGACGACGCTGCGTTTCCCTATGGCGCCTGGGAAGAGCCGGCGCTGAGGGTGCATATCCTCGAAGTCTTCGGCAAACTGCTTGAGCGGTTTGCGCCGGCCATTTCGGTCATCGCCTGCAACACCGCCTCGACGTTGGTGATCGACGCGCTGCGCGACAGATTTCCCGAGCATCCTTTTGTCGGCATGGTGCCTGCGATCAAGCCGGCGGCGGAACGCACGCGCTCAGGGCTGGTTTCGGTGCTGGCGACGCCTGGCACCGTCAAGCGCCAGTACACGCGCGACCTGATCAGCAAATGGGCGCAGAAATGCCATGTCCGCCTGGTCGGCAGCGACAGGCTGGCGGGACTGGCTGAGATCTACATGCGTGAGGGCTTCGTCGATGAGGAGGCCGTGCGCGCCGAGATCACGCCATGCTTCGTCGAACGTGATGCGCTGCGTACGGATATCGTCGTGCTCGCCTGCACACACTACCCCTTTCTGGCCAATCGTATGCGCAAGACGGCGCCTTGGCCGGTCGACTGGCTCGACCCCGCCGAAGCGATCGCGCGCCGGGCGCTGTCGCTTCTCGCCGACATCGATCCGAGCGGTCGTGGCGAGATGTTGCCTGAAGGGCCCGACCTTGCCGTCTTCACATCGAAAAGAGCCGATTTCCCCACCCGCCGCCTGATGCAGGGGTTCGGGTTGGCGATGTCGTGATTGCGAAGCGGAACATCACGGCAGTCGTTGCGTTTTTCTCCTGATGCCAACGGGAGAAAGAGCCATGCCAGCCACCTCGAAAGCCCAGCAGAAAGCCGCCGGCGCGGCTCTGTCGGCCAAGCGCGGCGAGACCAAGAAGAGCGAACTCCAGGGCGCTTCCAAGGGAATGTACGAATCGATGAGCGAAAAGCAGCTCGAGGAATTCGCCGAGACGAAGCGCAAGGGCCTGCCGGAGAAGAAGTCGAAAGGCTAGAGTGCGGTCCGCCGTTCAAGGGAAACGCCGAAGAACACGAGCCGGAATCGAAAGCCCGCGGCCAAACCGCGGGCTTTGAAGTGATGTCGGCCGCCTGAGACCGGATTGGAGCCTACCAGCGCCCTCTGCACTGCTTGATCTTGTAGCGGATGACCTTCTTGTGGCCGTGCCGCCAGATAATTTTCTTCTTGATCACGATGCGGCAAGCCTGGTGGTGCCGGTGCCCTTGCCAATGCCTGGCCTCAGCCGGCTCCGGTGTCATGACCGCCATGGATCCCGCCAACACAGCGGCTCCTGTCAGGGTAAGGAAGAATTTCTTCATGCGAATGTAGCTCCTCTGCTCCGGTCCCTTCCTGATGCCGCTGGCGCAACCTCCCGCCACATCCGGCACTGTACTCAACCCAGAGACGCTATATCGTCGCCATGGCCTACGCCAGCCACAAGCTTGACACCGGTTAAATCTCCGTTTAATCAGCGCGCCAACACCGGGCCGCAATGCCCGGTGGTTTTCTTTATGTGCGCAAGATGGAAATCCAATTCTACTATCTTGTTTGAACTGACGTGTCCCGTGGGTTTTCCGCCGCGTTGCGTGGGAAAACCCTGTCAGGTCTCGAAAACGGAGGCCAGAGGAGGGCGCGTTTCCTTCACCCGGACCATGAGGTTCCGGGTGTGTTGTTTTGAAAAGGGAATGCGATGAGCAAGCGCGAATCCGCGAAGTACAAGATCGACCGCCGTCTCGGCGAAAACATCTGGGGCCGCCCGAAGTCCCCGGTCAACAAGCGTGAATACGGCCCCGGCCAGCATGGCCAGCGCCGCAAGGGCAAGCTTTCCGATTTCGGCCTGCAGCTGCGCGCCAAGCAGAAGCTGAAGGGGCACTATGGCGACGTTTCGGAAAAGCAGTTCCGCAAGGTTTATGAAGAGGCTGACCGCCGCAAGGGCGACACCTCGGAGAACCTGATCGGCCTGCTCGAGTCGCGTCTCGACGCGGTCGTCTACCGCGCCAAGTTCGTGCCGACCATTTTCGCCGCCCGTCAGTTCGTCAACCACGGCCACGTCAACGTCAACGGCAAGCGCGTCAACATCGGCTCGTACCGCTGCAAGCCGGGCGATGTCGTCGAAATCCGCGAAAAGTCCAAGCAGCTGGTCATCGTTCTGGAAGCGGTCGGTCTCGCCGAGCGCGACGTGCCGGACTACATCGAAGCCGATCACAACAAGATGGTCGCGACCTTCTCGCGCATCCCCGGCCTGGCGGATGTTCCGTTCGCCGTGCAGATGGAACCGAACCTGGTCGTCGAATTCTATTCGCGCTAAACGAGCGCGTTCTGCGACATCCTGCGAAGGCCGCCCGTCGAGGCGGCCTTTTCTTTGTCGGTCATGTCCGCTAATCCGGCGCTCTGGGCCATTGAAAGCGACATGCCATGAACATGCTTCCAGACATTGAAACGCTCGAACCGGTCGCCGACAGCGAAGGCGGTTTCCATCCGCTGTTCGCCGACGTGCCGTCCTCGGTCGAGTTCAACAAACTGCGCAAGCGGCTGCTGCGGCTGACCCGGCAGGCGATCGAGGATTTCTCGATGGTCAAGCCCGGCCAGCGCTGGCTCGTAGCGCTATCGGGCGGCAAGGATTCCTACGGCCTGCTCGCGGTGCTGCTCGACCTAAAATGGCGCGGGCTCTTGCCGGTCGATCTTCTGGCCTGCAATCTCGACCAGGGCCAGCCGAATTTCCCCAAACATATCCTGCCGGACTATCTCGACAGCAACGGCATTGCGCACCGGATCGAATATCAGGACACCTATTCCGTCGTCACCGACAAGCTGCCGGCGGGCAGCACCTATTGCTCGCTCTGCTCGCGTCTCAGGCGCGGCCATCTCTACCGCATTGCACGCGAGGAGGGGTGCTCGGCGCTGGTGCTCGGCCACCATCGCGAGGACATTCTCGAGACCTTCTTCATGAACCTCTTCCATGGCGGGCGTCTCGCCGCCATGCCGCCAAAACTGCTCAATGACGAAGGCGACGTCATGGTGCTGCGGCCCTTGAGCTATTGCGCCGAGGTCGATCTGGAAAAATTCGCTGCCGCCATGCGATTCCCGATCATTCCCTGCGATCTCTGCGGCAGCCAGGAAGGTCTTCAGCGCAACGCCATGAAGGCGATGCTCGAGGATCTGGAAAAGCGCATGCCGGGCCGCAAGGATACGATGCTGCGCGCGCTGTCGAACAGCAGGCCATCGCATCTGCTCGACAGAAAGCTGTTCGATTTCGCTGCCCTCAAGACCCTCACCACAAGGCAAGCCGATGACATTTGACGACACCGCGATCGACTGGCTGGCCGGCATTCTGGCCGAGGCGGCACTTGCCGAGATCATGCCGCGCTTTCGCCGGTTGGGCGATGGCGATGTCAGGCAGAAGACGTCGGCCGCCGACCTGGTGACCGAAGCCGACGTCAATGCCGAGCGGCTGATCACCGCGCGGCTGCGCGAGCGGTATCCCTCAGCGATGGTCGTCGGCGAGGAGGCCTGTTCCGACAATCCAGCGCTTTTAAACGGGTTGGGCGATGCCGATCTGGCCTTCGTCATCGACCCGGTCGACGGTACTTTCAATTTCGCCTCCGGCGTGCCGCTGTTCGGCGTCATGCTGGCGGTCGTGGTCAAGGGCGAGACTGTCGCCGGCATCATCCACGATCCCGTCGGCAAGGACTGGCTGATTGGCGCCAGGGGCGCCGGCAGCCATATCCGGCATGCGCATGGCAGCATCGAGAAGGTGCATGTAGCGGTACCCGCGCCGATCTCGGAGATGACCGGCTCTGTCTCCTGGCAATATATGGCCGAGCCGGAACGGACACGCCTGGCGCGCAACCAGACCAAGATCCTGTCGCAGTTCGCCTATCGCTGCGCCGCGCACGAATATCGCCTGCTGGCGAGCGGCCATGCCCACTTCGTCGTCTACAACAAGCTGATGCCGTGGGACCACCTGGCCGGCGTGCTGATCCATGCCGAGGCCGGCGGCCATGCGGCGCGCTTCGACGGCAGCGCCTATCTGCCCTCGCATCTCGGCGGCGGCCTGCTTGTCGCGCCGGACAAGGAAAGCTGGCACGAATTGCGCCGCGAGCTCTGGGCGCAGTAGGATCGATTGCTGCATTAGCCGAAAGCAGTACAATCTCGCGCAAATCCGGAGGCTCTCGAATGAAACCTCGGTTTGCATTTGTCGCGGTGGCTCTTGCCGCCGGTCTGTTCGCCAGTTCCCTGGAAGCAAGGTCGCAAGAGCGCAGCTGTCGCAGTACCGATCTCGTCGACACGATAAAGGAGATGTCGGACGCGATCTATGCCTGCTGGAAGCCGCCACCCGGAACCGCGGGCATGTCCCTCACGCTGCGGTTCTCGCTTCGCCGCAACGGCACGCTGATCGGCAAACCTCGCGCCACATATTCCGATCTGGGAACCGATGCCCAGCGCAGCCGGGCCTTCGTGGCATCCATCCTCAGGGCACTCGATGACGCTCTGCCATTGCACTTTTCGGACAGCATGGGCGAAGCAATTGCGGGGCGCATGCTTGCCCCTCGGTTCACGGCAGCCCTTGAAGGTGCGTCCTAATGCAAGTCGGTGATGTGCCCTGAAACGGGCGGGTTCTGTGGCTGGAACATCTTGCCGCGCTCAGCGATGAAGATCATCAGCAGCGCGGCGACCGAGACGCTGCAGAAGCCGGCGGCCAGCGGCGTCACCGTGCCGTTGAAGGCCTGGCCGATCAGCGTACCGAGAATGCCGCCGAGAAACGTCTGCATGAAACCGAGGATCGACGAAGCCGTGCCGGCCAGTTGGCCGAGCGGCTCCATGGCCAGCGCGTTGAAGTTCGCGCCGAGCGCACCGAATGGAAGCATGGCGCAGGCAAAGAAGGTGATGAACAGCCAGAGCGGCATCTTCATCTCCAGCGAAATCACCAGCCAGGCAAGGCTGATGACCAGGAACAGCAGCAACGCACTCTGCGACAGGCGGCGCATGCCGATGCGGCCGACAAGGCGCGAGTTCAGAAAGTTGGAGAAGGCGAGCACGCCCGCAACCCCAGCAAAGATGACCGGGAACATCTCGCCGACTTTGAAAATGTCGACATAGATCTGCTGCGCCGAAGCGATGAAGCCAAACATGGCGCCGAAAATGAAGGTGCTGGCGAAGGCATAGCAGATCGCAATGCGGTTGGTGAGAACGATACGAAACCCGCCGACAATGGAGTTGAGCGTCAGCGGCCGGCGATGTTCGGGATGCAGCGTTTCAGGAAGGCGCAGCAGCGACCAGGCCGAGACGAGCAGCGCACCGACGGCCATGGTGACGAAGATCCAATGCCAGGTCGCAAACAGCATGATAAATTGGCCGATGCCGGGAGCAATGACCGGTATCGCCATGAACACCATGAAGATCAGCGACATCACCTCGGCCATGCGCCGGCCGTCGAACGTATCGCGCACGATCGAGACCGCGATGACACGAGTGGCGGCTGCACCGATGCCTTGCACGGCCCGGCACAGCAGAAGTGTTTCAAAGCTTGGTGCAACGGCGGCGGCCGCAGCCGCGGCGACATAAATCACCAGCCCTGCGACCAGTGGTGCGCGACGTCCGAAGCGATCCGAGATCGGCCCGAAGAACAGCTGCCCGCCACCGAAGCCCAGAATGTAGGCCGTTATGACGTACTGCCGGTGGTTTTCATTTTCGACGCCGAGCGAGGCGCCGATCTGCTGCAGAGCCGGCAGCATGATATCGATGGCCAACGAGTTCAGCGCCATCAGCGCCGCGCACAGAGCGATGAACTCCCAGCGCGGAATGGGCAGTTTGCTTGCCGATTGCGGCGCTGGTCTTGGCTGGTCCACGGCAAGTCCGATCTTTCAAACGAAAATGCGCCGGCGGGCCGGCGCATTGGCTCGTCCTGGTCCTGGGGTCAGGACATGAAAATTGCCGAGGTGGGGTTGCCCCGGTGCCTGGTGCTCGATGCCCGAAAATCAACGTCGATTTCGGGCATGCACAAAACAGAAATCAGGCGGCGCCTTTGACGCTGACGCCCTTCTCGACGAGGAACGTCTGTAGCTCGCCAGCCTGGAACATCTCGCGCACGATGTCGCAACCGCCGACGAATTCTCCCTTGACGTAGAGCTGAGGGATCGTCGGCCAGTTGGAGTATTCCTTGATGCCCTGGCGCAGTTCAGCCGAGTCCAGGACGTTCACGCCTTTGTAGTCGGCGCCGATATAGTCGAGGATCTGGACGACCTGGCCGGAAAATCCGCATTGCGGGAAACCAGGTGTGCCCTTCATGAAAAGGACGACGTCGTTGCCCTTCACTTCATTGTCGATGTAGTCGTTGATGCCGCTCATGGAATATCCTTTCCCGCCTGTGGGAGTCAGGCTCGAAACATACCCTTCAAATAAACCCAACGATTGCTCGAAACAAGACGTTAGCCGCGCCGTGGCTGAAATGGCGCAAAGGATGAGCCGTGTTGGGCCAAGCGCTAAGGTCAGTCGGGAACGCTGGTCTGCAGCGCCAGTGCGTGCAACACGCCGCCCATATTGCCCTTCAGCGCGTCATAGACCATCTGGTGCTGCTGGACGCGGCTCTTGCCGCGAAAGCTCTCGGCCACCACCTCGGCCGCATAGTGGTCGCCGTCGCCGGCGAGATCGCGAATCGTCACCTTGGCGTCCGGAATGCCGTCCTTGATCAGTTTTTCGATGTCGTGGGCATCCATTGCCATGGCAAAATCCTGTTTCGAGCGGCCGGTAGCCGGCCATAAGATGAGAGTCGGGTGAGCCTAAAGCCTTTCCGGTCCGGATTGAAGCCGTTCTGTCCCGCCAACGGCCACACGGCTTCAGAGAAAGACTAGGCCGGTGGGCTTGCTTCATCCTCGGCAACGTCCTCGCGTGTCGAGAAAGCGCGGCCAAGGCTGAAGGCAAGCACATAGAGCGGCGCGTTGAGCAGCAGGCTGACAATGGGGAGATAGCTCGTCATTTGCCAAGCCGGCGAGAAGAACCCTTGGCCATGGCCGTCGCAGATGAGCGACGAGCCGTACTCCCACAACGCGCCCACGACCACCGTGCCGGCGAAAAGCTTGACGCAGGTGACGATGTGCCTTGCCCGTGCCGGATCCGGGAAAAGGCGGCCCCAGAGCACCAGGCAGATGATCGGGACCGCGTAGAGGAGGTTCTGCAGCGCCAGCATCGGGACGGCGCCGTTCGCCGCGGCAAGGAACTCCGCACGTGTTTCCAGCCGCATACAAACCTCGCTCGAGGTTGTCGACAGCAGGAAAAAGACGAACGGTCCCAGGAACCAGAAGAAGAACAGCGACGGCCAGAAAACGACTGCAAGCAGCGCCCGGGCAGCCAGTGTGGTCAACTAGCCTGATCCATGAAGCGCGGGAACCAGCCTTCGTGAGCCGAGGAGAGTTCGCTGACCGGGATTGCCCTGGCGTCGCCAAGCTTCAGCGCGCTGCCGCCTGTGGAGCCGATCCACGGCGCGAAGATGCCAAGCTCGCCCTGCTGCTTGCGAATGGCGTCCCATTCGTCACCATGCGGATCGATCGACAGCGTCAGCAGATAACGGCCCTGATCCTCGCCGAACCAGACCGGGATCGGGTCGGTGCCGACAAGCCCGGGGACGGTGGCGCCGATGCCGGACGCCATCGCCATTTCGGCAAGTGCCACGGCGACACCGCCATCGGAAACGTCGTGCGCCGCCGTGACGATGCCGGAGGCGATGAGCGCGCGCACATGGTCGCCGACGCGCTTTTCATGCTCGAGGTCGACCGGCGGCGGCGGTCCATCCGTGCGGCCGTGTATGTCCCTGAAATAGACCGATTGCCCGAGATGCGTTCCCCAGGACGCCGGCGCGCCGACCAGCAGGATCATTTGGCCCTCGGCCGCAAAGCCGGCCCGCACCATCTTCGACCAATCGGCGATCAGGCCGACGCCGCCGATGGTCGGGGTTGGCAGGATGCCCTGGCCGTTGGTCTCATTGTAGAGCGAGACATTGCCGGAGACGATCGGGAATTCGAGCGCACGACAGGCGTCGCCTATGCCTTTCACAGCACCGACCAGCTGGCCCATGATCTCGGGCCGTTCCGGGTTGCCGAAATTGAGGTTGTCGGTTGCGGCCAGCGGCAGAGCGCCGGTGGCGGTCAAGTTGCGCCAGCATTCGGCCACCGCCTGCTTGCCGCCCTCGTAAGGGTCAGCCTCGCAATAGCGCGGCGTCACGTCGGACGAGAAGGCGAGCGCCTTGGTCGCATGGCCTTCGACCCGCACCACGCCGGCATCGCCGCCTGGAAGCTGCAGCGAATTGCCCTGGATCAGCGTGTCATACTGCTCCCAGACCCAGCGGCGCGAAGACAGGTCGGGACCGCCGAGCAGCTTCAGCAGCGCGTCTGCAACATCGGCTTGCGGAACATCATTGGCGGCCAGCGGCGCCGGCTTCTTCGGTTCGGTCCACGGCCGGTCATATTCCGGAGCCTTGTCGCCAAGATCCTTGATCGGCAGGTTGGCAACCTCGTCGCCCTGGTGCAGCACGCGGAAGCGCAGATCGTCGGTGGTCTTGCCGACGATGGCGAAGTCGAGCCCCCATTTGTGGAAGATCGCCTCGGCTTCCTTTTCCTTTTCCGGACGCAGCACCATCAGCATGCGCTCCTGGCTTTCCGAAAGCATCATTTCGTAGGCGCTCATGCGCTCTTCGCGCACCGGCACCTTGTCGAGATCGAGCTCGATGCCGAGGTCGCCCTTGGCGCCCATTTCGACCGCCGAGCAGGTGAGGCCGGCCGCACCCATGTCCTGGATGGCGATGACGGCGCCCGAGGCCATCAGTTCGAGGCTGGCTTCCAGCAGGCACTTTTCGGTGAAGGGATCGCCGACCTGCACTGTCGGACGCTTCTCATCGATCTTGTCGTCGAATTCGGCCGAAGCCATGGTGGCGCCGCCGACGCCGTCGCGGCCGGTCTTGGCGCCGAGATAGACGACCGGCAGGCCGACTCCCTTGGCTTCGGACAGGAAGATCGCATCGGTCTTGGCAAGGCCCGCTGCAAAGGCGTTGACCAGGATGTTGCCATTGTAGCGGGCATCGAAATTGACCTCGCCGCCGACCGTCGGCACGCCGAACGCGTTGCCATAGCCGCCGACGCCGGAAACCACGCCTGAAACGAGGTGCCTGGTCTTGGGATGGTCGGGCGCACCAAAACGCAGCGCATTCATCGCCGCGATCGGCCGCGCGCCCATGGTGAAGACGTCGCGCAATATGCCGCCGACGCCGGTCGCCGCACCCTGGTAGGGCTCGATGTAGGATGGGTGGTTGTGACTCTCCATCTTGAAGACGACGCAGTCGCCATCGCCGATGTCGACCACGCCAGCATTCTCGCCCGGCCCCTGGATGACCTGAGGTCCGGTGGTCGGCAGCGTGCGCAGCCATTTCTTCGAGGATTTGTAGGAGCAGTGCTCATTCCACATCGCCGAGAAGATGCCGAGTTCGGTGAAGCTCGGCTCGCGCCCGACGAGGTCGAGAATGCGCTGGTACTCGTCGGGCTTGAGCCCGTGTGAGGCAATGAGCTCGGGGGTGATCGGCACGGAATTGGAAATGGTCATGGGCGGCGATTTTTATCCGGGACGTTGGGATTTTGAGTCCCGTCTTATCGCAAGCCTTGCGGCCGATACACCCATGGATTGACGAAAAACGACGGAAAACCGGACAAAGCCACGCAGTGTCAGGAGAAGCTGTCGTAGCCGGCGCGGCCTTCATCGAGAAGTCGCCGGATCACCGCAACGCCTTCAGCGATATCCCCGCGCTGTCTCGGCTGCGAAACGCCGAAGCGGACGCCATGGAAAACCTGCTCGGAACGGCCGGCCTTGAATTCGTCCTCGTCGTCGATCAGCACGCCGTGCTCCAGGCAAGCGTTCTTGAAGGTGCCGGAAAGCCAGGGGTCGGGCAGGGTCAGCCAGACAAAGGGCACCCTGTCATGCGACTTGAAGGCGAAGCCGGCCAAAGTCTCGCGTACGATGGCGATGCGGGCGCTGATTTCGGCGATGCTGCGCTTTCGTATCTCATCCGCCTGACCGGACAGCACCAGCCTTGTATTCACCTCCGCCAGCAGGAAGGGCATGCCGCCGGTCATCATCTTGTGGGCGACGCGGATGCGGTGGCGGTAGGCGGGCGGGCAGGAAAGCCAGCCGCCGCGCACACCGGCTGCGACCGACTTCGACAGGCCGCCCGCGACAATGGTCCTCTCAGGAGCATATTCGGCCAGCAACGGCGTCGGATCATCGGTCAGATTGCCATAGAGGTCGTCCTCGATGAGGACGACATTGTATTCGCGTGCGACATGGGCGATCGTTTCGCGGCGCGCCGCCGACAAGGTGGCCAGCGTCGGATTCTGCGCCGTCGGCATCAGGAAGATCATTTTGGGATGCTTTTGCGCGCAGACGCGCTCGAAATCCTGCGGATCGATGCCTTCATCGTCCGATGCCACCAACGCGGTGCGCCTGCCGATCAAGCCGGCACTGCGGGAAACCTGCGAGTAGGTGAGGTGCTCGAAGGCAACATAGTCGCCAGGCATGGTGAGCGCCGCGATCGCCGCCATCACCGCCGCATGGGTGCCGAGCGTGGGAACGATGGTGTCGGCATCCGGGCGAAAGGAATTGCGCGCCAACCAGCGGGCGCCGGCTTCGTACCATCGTTCGGGGAAATCCCTGGTGTAGCTCGAAATCTCATGCGGATGGTCCTGCGCCGTGCGCGACAGGACACCGGCGACAATGTCGCCCTGGCCGATATCAGGTGCTGCGGTGCTGTCGAAACGCAGCTTGCCTTTAGGCGCATCGATATAGCGCGTGCCTTCGCCGCCGACGTCCGGAGCCGGAAAATCCGGCTTCGCGCGCTGGCCGAGCACATAGGTTCCACGCCCGACCTCGCCGCTCACCAGCCCACGCTCGCGCAGCAATTGATAGGCCCGGCCGACCGTGCCGACGGTGGTGCCGATGTCGTAGGCGAGGTCGCGCTGCGGCGGCAACTTTGCGCCGGCATCGATCACGCCCCGATCGATGTCCGTCTCGATGGAATCCGCCAGCCGCTGATACAGCGGGCCGGAGCCGGCAGTGAGATCTGGAAGCCAATTTGTCATGGTGACAATTTTCTATATTGCACCGATAGATGAGTCAATACATATCAATCGCGTGCCAAAAGGGTACAATTTAGGACTTTGGCAGAAAGAAAATGAATACAATTGCGATAATACGTCATTCGAGCGCTGCATTATCGGCCCAATCGACACGCCCGTCGGCTCAGCGCGGCTTTGTCAGCCGCCTTGTGCGCGTGCTGAGGTCGCTGGCAGGATGGATCGACAACCTGCTGGATCGCCGCCGCAGCCGGTTGGCTCTGCTGGAGATGACCGACGACCAGCTCAAGGATATCGGCGTCACGCGCTGCGACGCCCACCGCGAGGGCATCAGGCCGTTCTGGGACTGACCGTGATCCCAAAAGTGGGAACCGGTTTGGGAAAGATGATGGTCCCGGGAAATCCGGACAGAAGGTCCGCACAGTTCTAACGGACCCTCGACGCCCTGGTGCGTGCAACGGCATGGTCCGCAAGGACGGCGACCACGCACAGCACGAGGAAAAGTCCGGTGATGGCTGCAGCTGAGATGACGACGCTGGTCGCGCCGTTCTTGGCGATGTTCAGGAAAGGGTAGGGCACCTCGCCGGCAAGCGGCGCCCGCACCAGCGCATAGACCAGATAAGCGATGGGATAGATCACCCACCACGAAATGTCGCTCCAGCGTGTCCGGCCGTCGGCGCCCGATATCAGCCACCACAGCACGAACAGCACCGGCGTGACGTAGTGCAGGAGAACATCGCAGAGCAGGAACAGTCCCTGCGGCTGCCAGAGTCGTGCCAGAACCGTTGCGTAGATGATGAAGACCAGTGCGATCGAAACCGCAACGCCGGTGCGCATCCGCGCCCCTGCAAAGGCCGGCAGCCAGGCATAGAAGGTGGGTGACAGCAGCGACGTGTACACCAGCACCGCGCCGATGTTGGTCAGGATGGTGAAGAAGCTGAAGACGAAAATGACGGAGCCAAGCAGGCTGCGGCCTGCTTCCATCGATGCAGGAATGCTGATGCAGAACTGCAGGATGAGCCCGGCCAGACCGATGACCAGCCCCACAATCTGCAGGAACCGGCCCATGGGCTAGGCCGTCGCGGCGCAGGCCGGATTGCCGGCCTGCCAGCGCGCAATGTCGGAGCCGATGCGGGCGCCGAGCGGATCGTTCATCAGCGGTCCGAAGACGTCGACACGGCTAGAATTGCCTTGCGCCTGCACGACCAGCAAAGGTTTGCCGCCATAGTGCTTGGCCGGAACCAGCAGGAAACGCGGCGTGCCGCTGAACGAATTCAGCTCATTGGCCATCTGGTACGGTTTGAAGGCCGGGTCCTTGCTGGCGATCCAGCATTTGTGGGCGGCGATCGCCACTTGTTCCATGGCCAGCAGCGCAGCACTTTTGCCCGAGGGAACAGGCGTGCTCTTTGGCGTCGACTGGCAGGATGCCAGCACAAAGCCCGCCGCGGCGACCAGCGCGATCGTCCTCGACTTGATCAAGCGGCACCCATCTCAAGCTCGGACAGGAAGATTTTCAAGCCGTCGGTCATCTCGCCCCACACACGCGACAATGCCGGGTGTTGCGAGGCGATCTGCTGGTAGGCGTCGAATTTGGGATAGGCGTCGAGCAGGTCGTGGCGTCCTGTCATGGCGCGGAAATTGTTGAAGATGAACCGCGTCGGCGTCAGCCAGGCATCGGCGAAGCTGATGTCGTCGCCGAGTGCGAAGGGCCCTTGCGCCATACGGGCCTCGATTGCCGCCAGTCCATGATGCAGACGGGCGAACTGAGCGTCGATCTCGGCATTGTTGCGCTTCGGCACGGAATGAAGCTCGAAAAGCTTCATCAACGGGGTCAGCACATCGAGATCGGTGATGCGGGCGAACATGCGCACCAGCGCACGGTCCTTGGAATCGGGCGGCAGCAGCGCCGGTTCCGGAAACCGTTCCTCGAGATATTCGGCGATGACCACCGATTCGACAATCGTCTCGCCCGAGCCGGTGATCAGCACCGGAATCCGGTTCATCGGCGAGATGGCGCGAAACTCTTCCGGGATGGGAAAACCGGGCGGCGGCGCGATGATCTTGAGTGGTACGTCTTTGATGTAGGCCAATGCCCGCACGATCGACGAGTAGGGCGACAACGGCCGCGAATAGAGTTTCATGACCGTCTCTCTCCCCAATGAACCAGACTTGCTCCAAAGAGACAGGAATGTCCGGCTGTTTTCAAGCTGTTCGCTTCGATATCGTCAGGCAGCGATGCCGAGGGCGCTCTCGAACAGTCCGCGGCCGTCGGTACCGCCATGAGCTGCTTCGATCAGGTTTTCCGGATGCGGCATCAGCCCGAGCACATTGCCTTGGCTGTTGACGATGCCGGCAATGTCGTTGATCGAGCCGTTGGGGTTGGTGCCCTCGGCATAGCGGAACACCACCTGGCCTTCGCCTTCGAGACGGGCAAGCGTGTCGGCGTCGGCGAAATAATTGCCGTCATGATGCGCGACCGGCGAGCGGATGATCTGGCCCGGCTGATAGCGGCGGGTGAACATGGTGTTGGCGTTGGTGATCTCGAGCTTCACCTCCCGGCAGACGAATTTCAGCGAGGTGTTGCGCATCAAGGCGCCCGGCAAAAGGCCGGCCTCGACCAGGATCTGGAAACCGTTGCAGACGCCGATGACCGTCACGCCCGCGGCCGCTTTTTCGGCCACTGCCCGCATGACCGGCATGCGCGCGGCGATCGCGCCACAGCGCAGATAGTCGCCGAAGGAAAAGCCGCCCGGAATGGCGATCAGGTCGACATCGGGGATTTCGGTGTCGGTCTGCCAGACGGTGACCGGCGGTGTTCCCGAAATCTTGGTCAACGCCGCGATCATGTCGCGGTCGCGATTGAGGCCAGGCAGGAGGACGACGGCTGATTTCATTCTGATGTCTCACCCTTGTTCGCTATCAACCGAGGACCTTTCAAAGGGGGCAGCATTTCAAATCTTTTATCTATTTCAGCTGCTCGATCCAGCAATATCTTTCGCGCCTCAGCCTCCGAATTAACAGCCTCAGCTTCGTTCTTTTGGCCGTCTGATGCCTCGCCGATAGGAGGAATATGAACGTGGTACTCAAAGCCTGATTCGATGCTGTCGAGCAGCCGCTTTGCCACCAATGTGCATTTCTGAATGTCGAATTTATCTCCACTAGTAAACGCCTCAGATATCTTTTCAGCGCACTTAAGCGCTATTTGCTCCTTGGCTTTATTGTAGAACTCACTTTCGTAAGGTAAGCCAGTAGCATCGCTGATTTCATTCATCTTTATACGAATATCAAGCATTGAGTTTGCTGATGTAAGTATGAAGCAAACGGCTGCGCTAAAATGCGTAATGTATTTGTAGTTAGATTTCAAAAATGCACTAATTCTCGAGGAGGATATTGAGAGGATTTCAATATCTTCCTGCGTGCCAAATAGGCATTCATTTAGCAATTTTAATATTGTATCTTGATCGGATGTAAGCTTTGAAAAAGAAAGAAGATTGACGTATTCGGGGAATACAATCTCTATTATTGGACCTTCGTTCGGACTATCTGGAGCATAAATGGCGTCTGCCTGCACCATCGCAATATAGATGCTAGAAACTGAACTTCTTGCTTCTATATACTTTTCTTTAAGGCCGCGAGTGATTTCAAAAAAAGTGTCATTTATATCGTAATCGGAGTATGCTTGTTTTATTGGTAGTAAAAGTTTTGGAGTAAGGAATCTATCAAAATCCGACCCATTCTTCAGTCCTGAACGAAATAAGTACGTATCGTATCTATAGTGTTGGAATTTGGATTCTAAGGAATTGATGTTTTTATCGATTGTTTTCTTTGCGGCATCCTTGTCGGAAAAGTGTTGCACTGCCAAAATTTCATTGAAGTTCTTTTCCGCATTTACGCGGACAGTGTAGTTCCAAAGATTCATATAAAATCTCTGTAAATACTCCGCCTTCATTGTTTAATGATATCCACCGCGTAGTTCTCAATCACCGTATTCGCCAGCAGCTTGTCGCACATGGCCTTGAGGTCGGCTTCGGCCTTGGCCTTGTCGCTTTCCGCCAGCTCGACATCGAACACCTTGCCCTGCCGCACCGCGCCGACGCCGCCGAAGCCCAGGCCGGACAATGCGTGTTCGATCGCTTTGCCCTGCGGGTCGAGCACGCCGTTCTTGAGTGTGACGGTAATGCGGGCCTTGATCACGCTGGACATGCTCCTGTTCTGACTATCGGGTCGCAAACCGCGATCAGTGCGGCTTGCCTTTGAGGCCGTCGGTCGAGGCGACAAGCACCGGGCCGGTCGGGCGCGGCGGCTCGTTCTCGTTCATGATGCCGAGGCGGCGGGCAACTTCCTGGTAGGCCTCGACGAGGCCGCCCATGTCGCGGCGGAAACGGTCCTTGTCGAGCTTGTCCTGCGTCGCCACGTCCCACAGGCGGCAGGAGTCCGGCGAGATCTCGTCGGCGACGACGATGCGCATCATGTCGCCTTCGAACAGGCGGCCGCATTCGATCTTGAAGTCGACGAGCTGGATGCCGACGCCCATGAACAGGCCGGAGAGGAAGTCGTTGACGCGGATGGCCAGCGCCATGACGTCGTCGATCTCCTGCGGGCTCGCCCAGCCGAACGCGGTGATGTGCTCTTCCGACACCATCGGGTCGTCGAGCGCGTCGGCCTTGTAATAGAATTCGATGATCGAGCGCGGCAGAACGGTGCCTTCCTCGATGCCGAGCCGCTTGGACAGCGAGCCGGCGGCGACATTGCGCACCACCACTTCGAGCGGAATGATCTCGACTTCCTTGATCAGCTGCTCGCGCATGTTCAGACGGCGGATGAAATGGGTCGGAATGCCCATGCGGTTCAAATGGTTGAAAATATACTCGGAAATGCGGTTGTTGAGGACGCCCTTGCCGTCGATGACCTCGTGCTTCTTCTTGTTGAACGCGGTTGCATCATCCTTGAAGAACTGGATAAGCGTGCCCGGTTCGGGTCCCTCATAGAGTATCTTGGCCTTGCCTTCATAAATGCGGCGGCGATTTTTCATCTGATTTTTCTCTGGGGTTCCGGACAGGCGGTATCAGACCATTTCCTGTCCGTCTGCCTGAAATAGTGCGGCTACGGTAGGGTTCAATGCCGGGTCTATCCCAATCACATCGTTTGCTCAATCGGCAAATCCTTCCAATCAACCGCTTTCGGGACTGAAATGCCGCAGCGCAGCATGCGATGAAGCATATTGACCGGCCCGCGACCTTTTGGTTTGTGCTTTGACAACGCACATATTCACCGCCAACGAATCGAATTTGACCCGGAGGGACGCCATGAGCAGCATGAAAGACCGTGAAGAGGGCTTTGAGCGTAAATTCGCATTCGACGAGGAGCTTCGGTTCAAGGCCTCGGCGCGCCGCAACAAGGCGCTCGGCCTGTGGGCCGCCGAAAAGCTCGGAAAGTCCGGCGCCGATGCCGACGCCTATGCCAAGGAAGTGGTTATCTCCGACATCGAGGAGGCCGGCGACCACGACGTGTTCCGCAAGATCCGCGGGGATTTCGACGCGGCCGGCGTCGAGCAGTCGGACCACCAGATCCGCCGCACCATGGACGAACTGATGGCGCAGGCGATCGAGCAGATCAAGAACACCTGATCCGGACCATGCGCTGATCCCGCGGCCATACGCTGGACCAATCGACCGCCCGGCCTATCCGGGCGGTTTTTCTTTGCCTTTGCCGCCGTTTCCGGCTGAAACTGCGGTCGTTAACAAGGAAAGAGTTCATGTCCCTGAAGTCCCGCCTCGCGGCCGATGAAACGTTGTTCACCGCATGGTCCGGTGTGCCGGATGCCTTGACGGTCGAGATCGTCGCCAAGCAGGGTTTCGATGCCGTCACGCTCGACATGCAGCATGGCGGCCATCACGAAGACAGCGTGCTGCGTGGCCTGGTGCCGGTGCTCGCTACCGGCAAGCCGGCGCTGGTGCGAATTCCCGTTGGCCGTTTCGACATGGCAAGCCGCGCGCTCGATTTCGGCGCCGAGGCGGTCATCGCGCCGATGGTGAACTCGGTTGCCGACGCAAAACTGTTCGCCGCCGCCATGAAATACCCGCCGGTCGGCGAGCGCTCCTGGGGCCCGACCTACGCTTTTCCCCGCCACGGCCAAGGCGACCAGGCCGACTGGCTGCGCGACACCAACCAGCGCACCATGGCCTTCGCCATGGTCGAGACGCGTGCAGCCCTCGATGCGCTCGATGGCATCCTCGATACGCCCGGCATCGACGGCATCTTCCTGGGCCCGTCGGATTTCTCGATCGCCTGGAGCAATGGCGCCACGGTCAATTCGACGCTGGAAAGCATGATGGAGACGGTGGCGTCGGTGGCCGAGCGCACTCGCAAGGCCGGCAAACATGCGGCGATCTACGTTGTCGAGCCGGCAATTGCCGGCCGGGTCGTGTCGATGGGCTATCGCCTGCTCGCCACGGGCTCGGAGCATGCGCTGATTTCACTGGGCGCAAAGACCCTGCTCAAGGGCATCAAGGATTCGATCGGATCCTGAACCCGAACCGGAAGCACTGCCGTCACAGCGCCGGGCGGTTAGGCGCTCGACGCCGCAGGCGCCGCGGCGATAGGTCCGCCGTGCCTGAACCTGTTGAACAGGGCGCCGACCATCTGGACCCACCAGTTGTTGAAAGTCATGAGCGGCAACGCCGCGAGGATCGAACCCAGTATGGCGGCGGCGGCGCCGAGTGCGGTGGAACCGCTTGTCAACAAAACCCATGACCCCAATGAGCAGATAACGGGTACATGCACGAGGTAGAGTGGGAAGGACAGGTCGCCCAGAAAACGTGCCACCTTACCCGAGAGCCATGATAGAGGCTCATCCACACTCAGCACCGCGTAGACCAACATGACGCTTGCCGGGATGGCCACGCAGGCTTGCCGCAGGCCCACATCGGAAGCCACGTCAAGCACGGCGAACGGGCGATATATGCCCACGGCACTCCCCGCATAACCCAGCAGCGCCAGGGAAATCATCACCATGGCGCCTCTCACCCACCGATTCGGGCGAAAATCCATGGCGAGAAGCGGATAGAGCAAGAGGCTGGCCGGAAAGGCACAAAGAAAGTAACTGACTTGCAGCGCCAGGAACACGACTGCTGCTATGCAGACCCGGAACGATAACGTCCAGCGGCCTTGAAGGAAAAAGACGATCGGGGCGAGGGCGAAGGTCAGCATGCTCCCCCAGAACTCGACCGTCATGGTCCACAGACTGCTGTCATAATAGTTGTCGCCGTAGATGAACGTCCGCCACGCCCCTTGCAGAAACGCGTCGGCGAAACTCGCAGTCTCCGGCGATAGCACCTTTGAAGCATTGCCGAAACTTCTCAGCCAGTCGGATTGGGTGACAGCGGCCGCATCCTTGATGAAATACAGGTCGAGCTTGAAGATGATGCAGGATGCCAGCGTCGTAACGAGTACCGGGCCGGCCAGGCGTGGCAGGCGCTTGATCGCACCCAACCGCAGATCTTGTGCCTTGCTGGTCTGAAAATAACGCTTCACGAGCACGTAGGAAGACAGGACGAAAAACAGGTAGACGGCGGAGCCGCCATTGAACGCGACGAAAGCCAGGCTTGTTTTGAGCGATTGCCCGGCCAAGTCTCCCTCGCCTTCCATCAATGGCGCAAAAGCACCCAAACAATGCCCATTCAGAACTACGAGCGCGGCGACACCTCTTAACAATTCGAGTGAAGCATCCTTGGCCAAGTATGGGCTTTCTTTGAATAATTGCTATTTAGTACGCGCGAATATAATCGTTCGGCGAACAGAGTTCGCCGTTGCTGGAGAGATTATCGCGATCTGCATTAAATTATTGTTCACGCAAGCCGGATGGCCTGCCGAGCAGCTTCGTGTTCAGGCTTTGACCGTATATATTACAGGTCCGTCAGGAACTTGGCGAAGGTCATCGAGCCTTCGGGCCACGGTCCGAAGCCCGAATCCGCGTTGAGATGACCGGTTTCGCCGGCATCGATGAACAGCGAGCCCCAGGCACCGGCAATGTCTTCGGCGACATCGAAGGCGCAGAACGGATCGTTGCGGCTGGCAATCACGATCGAGGGAAAGGGCAGCGGCTCACGCGGGTAGGGGCCGAAGGTCATCAGGTGCCTGGGCCTGATCTCGGGGTTAGCGACATCGGGCGGCGCCACGAAGAAGGCCCCGGCGACCGGCTTGCGGAATTGCGGAATGGCTTGCACCGCGGTGGCGACGCCAAGTGAGTGCGCGACCAGGACGACCGGCCGCTCGGCCTCGTTGACCGCCTTGGCGACGCTCGCCGTCCAGTCCTCGCGCACCGGCTTCGACCACTCCGCCTGTTCGACGCGGCGCGCCGTCGACAGCTTCGACTGCCAGCGGCTCTGCCAATGGTCGGGGCCGGAATTGGTGTAGCCCGGCACGATGAGAATATCTGCGTCTCTGACCTTCATGGCGCTGAGATAGCGAGCGGCATCGCTTCGTGCAACCGGCAGAAACGCCACGTTTGATCACAATAGTGAACACCATGTTCGCTTCTTCGCGTCTTGTGTGAACGATGCGGATGGACGATCTGTGGTCAGGAAAAGAAACAGCCGTGCGCGGGAACCCTGACTTTGGAACTGACACGACGTACAATGATCGGCGGAGTGGGGTTTCTCGCTTTGGGAGCTTCATCGCAGGCCGGTCGAACGGAGCATTTGATGAGCGAGTTGCCTTTTGCCGCCACCACCCCGGTCAGCGTTGCCCGCGTCGGGCTGAAGGCGCGCGACGCGGAAAGCCTTGCCGCATATTATCGCAGCATCGTCGGTCTGCAGGAACTGAGCCGCGCCGATGGGGCGATCACGCTGGGCGCCGCCAACCGTCCGTTGCTGGTCATCGAGGCCGATCCTTCGGCCAAGCCGGATGATCCTCGCAGCGCAGGCCTGTTCCATACGGCCTTCCTGCTGCCCAGCCGTGCCGATCTCGGCCGCTGGATCAACCACGCCATATCAAACAAGATCGCCATCGAGGGCGCTTCCGACCATCTGGTCAGCGAAGCACTGTACCTGACCGATCCCGAAGGCAACGGCATCGAGATCTATGCCGACCGCCGTCCGCAGGACTGGAAGTGGAATGGCGACAAGGTGGCGATGGCGACCGAGCGGATGAACATTCCGTCCGTCGTTGCCGAAGTGCCTGCGGGTGACGCCGGCTGGCAGGGCGCGCCGGAAAACAGCGTCGTCGGCCATGTCCACCTGCGCGTCGGCAGTCCGGAAGACGCCGAAGCCTGGTGGAACCAGGAATTCGGCTTCGACACGGTGGCCAAATATGGCGGCCAGGCGGTGTTCCTGTCGTCAGGCGGCTATCACCACCACATCGGCGCCAACGCCTGGCAGAGTTCGGGCGCCGGCCGCCGCGATCCCAGCCGGTCGGGTCTGGCCTGGGTGGAGATGCGTTCGGACAATGTGACCAGCCCGGTGACCCGCGAAGATCCATGGGGCACGGTGATCAGGACTGTTCCCGGCAAGGCTTGATTTGAGGGCTGCGCCAAGCTGGAGCACCCCTCAACCGTCGCGGCGTTGCGCGCCGATCCACCTTCTCCCACAGGGGAGAAGGTGAAGCCTGCCGCTCGCGGCTCTGCAAATCTCGATCGCTGATGCTTGGCGGCAAGGTTGCCGCAGCCTTTCCTTTTCCCCTTGTGGAAGAAGGTGGCCTCGCGAAGCGAGGTCGGATGAGGGGTGCTCAGCTTGACGCCAGCGACGGTATAGCGCTTTGCCTCAGGCTTTGCCAAACACCCGCTTGAAGATCGTGTCGACATGCTTGGTGTGATAGCCCAGGTCGAATTTCTCGCGGATTTCGGCCTCGGGCAGGGCAGCGGTCACTTCCCTGTCGGCCAGTAATTCTTCAAGAAAATCAGCGCCTTGCTCCCACACCCTCATGGCGTTGCGCTGGACCAGACGGTAGGAGTCTTCGCGAGACAACCCAGCCTGCGTCAGCGCCAGCATGACACGCTGCGAATGCACGAGGCCGCGGAACTTGTTCATGTTCTTCAGCATGTTGTCGGGATAGACGAGCAGCTTGTCGATGACGCCGGTCAGCCGTGACAGTGCGAAATCGAGCGTCACGGTGGCGTCAGGGCCGATCATGCGCTCGACCGAGGAGTGGGAAATGTCGCGCTCGTGCCAGAGCGCCACATTCTCCATCGCCGGCATCGCCATGGAGCGAACCATGCGGGCAAGGCCGGTGAGGTTTTCGGTCAGCACCGGGTTGCGCTTGTGCGGCATGGCCGAGGAGCCCTTTTGGCCCGGCGAAAAATACTCTTCCGCTTCGAGCACTTCGGTGCGCTGCAAATGCCTTATCTCGATCGACAGCCGCTCGACCGACGAGGCGATGACGCCGAGCGTGGCAAAGAACATCGCGTGGCGGTCGCGCGGGATCACCTGCGTCGACACCGGCTCGGGCTTCAGGCCGAGCTTCGCCGCCACATGTTCCTCGACATAGGGGTCGATGTTGGCGAAGGTGCCCACAGCCCCGGAGATCGCACAGGTGGCGATATCCTCACGCGCGTGCACCAACCGCTCGCGGCAGCGCGAGAACTCGGCATAGGCTTGCGCCAGCTTGACGCCGAATGTCGTCGGCTCGGCATGGATGCCGTGGCTGCGGCCAATGGTGACTGTGTTCTTGTGCTCGAAGGCGCGGCGCTTGAGCGCTGCAAGCAGACCGTCGATGTCGGTGAGCAGGATGTCGCTGGCGCGGGTCAGCTGTACCGCGAAGCAGGTGTCGAGAACGTCGGACGAGGTCATGCCCTGGTGGATGAAGCGGGCGTCCGGTCCGACGAATTCGGCAAGATGGGTCAGGAAGGCGATGACGTCATGCTTTGTGACGCGTTCGATCTCGTCGATCGCCTCGACGTCGAATTTTGCGGCACTGCCCTTTTCCCAGATGGTTTTTGCCGCTTCCCTGGGGATGACGCCGAGTTCGGCCAGTGCGTCGCAGGCATAGGCTTCGATCTCGAACCAGATGCGGAACCGGGTTTCTGGCGACCAGATGGCGACCATTTCCGGCCGGGAATAGCGAGGGATCATCGGTCAGTCCTGACATATCGAGAAGTTTGCCCGCGTCCTAACAGAGGCGAGCAAAATGCTCAACGCCGCTGGCGCGCAAACCAGACGCCCGCGGTAAACAGAGCGATGAAACCAACTGGAAAATAGAGCCGGATGCCCAGCACCACGAATTGATAGAGCGCAATCAACGTCGTGAAGACGAACTGGAGGACCCAGGTGCGGGTGAAAGCAGGCGCATGCCACTCGGCGTAGTAGGAGCGGTACTGCAGGGCAAACAGCCCGCCGGTCAGGCCGATCGTCGCCGCTGCTAGGCACACGAAGGCGGCGGCGAAAGCGACTTCCCAGCGTCTTCCCTGCGAGACCAGCCGCGCCGCAAACAGGCCGATGGGGAAGGCCAGCGCAGCTCCCGCCGCAAACAGCATGGTGACTATGAGGATTTTCGCCGGCGTCTCCCAGTCGCCCAAAGACAAGGTGAGGAGCGCGCTGGCGCCCATTGTCACGGCCCACAACAAGGCGCCGATAAGCGCTGTGCGCGGCGTCGGTATCGCGCGGCGAAGGCGGTTCAGCGCACGATCGCGCGCGGCGGGTTGAGCAGGGGGTGTCACAGGCGGCCGGTCACCGCGATCCAGCGAAAGTCCGGGCCTTCAAAGCCGTATTGGCGCACCGCGATCAGCACGGCATAGGCGCTGAGGCTGTCCATGGAAAAGGTCTGCACGGCGCCGATGCGATAGCCGTTCGGGCAACCCCGGCTTTTCGGTATCGCCTTGTCCTCGTGCAGCAGCTTGGTCGTGCCGCCATCCTGCGCCTCGATGCGCAGCAGCCGGAAGCCGTTGATTTCGCCCTGGCTCTCGCAGCCATCGGCGTTGTTCATGCCCAACTCGTCGAGCCGGAACTCGAGCGGTGGGTCGACCGGAGTGAAGATCGGGCGCGGATTGACCGCCATCCGGTGCGGATCCGCCGAAAGCTCGGTCACCGGGTTGAAACCTGCGGTGATGCCGCGGTTGGCGTCCAACTCGGCCTGGCTGGCAATGGATTCGCCTTTTTGCCGGGCCTGAAGGCGCACCGCATCCAGTTTGGCATTCTCGTCCTCAAGCCGGACCCGGATCGGCGTGCCCTTCAGAAAGCTGTCGGTGCTGGTGTCGATGTAGTAGCGGTTGGCATAGGGAAAGCCCGATCCATCCTGCACGCCATATTCCTCGAAAGCGAAGACGCTGCCGTCCTTGGTGAAGCCGAGGATTTCAAGTTCAGCGACATCGCCGGCATGAGCCGCGATCGAGGTCGCAAGCTGTGCAAGCAGGCCAACGGCAAACAGAAAGAGCATTCGCATCGGTCTTCACCCCCATGATCGTTTCAATCCCCTAGCACGACGGAATCAAAACGTCGTGCGGTGCGAAAGCCGATGCATCCAATCGGCCCGTCATTTGTTATTGTCGGCAGTCCCAATGGAGAACCACCATGACCGACACCAGCAAAATTCGTGAGCATATGGAAGTCGTCGGCGCCGATGGCGTGCATGTCGGCACTGTCGACAAGGTCGATGGCCAGCGCATCAAGCTGACCAAGGCCGATAGCGGCGAGGGCGCCCACAAGGGCCATCACCACTACATTCCCCTGAGCCTGATTGCCGAAGTCGACGGCAAGAAGGTCTGGCTGTCGGCGAATTCTGATGTCGCGGTGACGTTCGAGGAAGAAAAGTCCGATCCGGTCTGATTGATCGCTTCACTTCATGCGTGACGACCAGACCGGAAACAGATCGTTTTCGGCAGGCGTCGCGGCATAGACGCCTCGGCTGATGGCGCGCGCCATGGTGGCGCCGGCGGCGGCGTAGAGATCGATTGCTGCATCGGCGGCGAGTTCGATACCGCTCGTGCCGGTCGCCAGCGCGAACACAAGGTCGCCATCGGCCGGAGTGTGCGTCGGCCAGATGGCGCGCACGAATCCATCATGCGCCGACATCGCCAGGCGCTTGGCGGCAGCCTTTGTGAGCACCGCATCGGTGGCAATGACGGCGATGGTGGTGTTGCCGCCGGTCTCCGTCTGCCGGCCAAAATGTTTGTCGCGGTACTTCAAAAGAATCCGTTTCGCCTCGTCAGGCATCGGCGAGGGATAGCCAAGCCCACCGAATTCGTCGCCGATTTCGAACGGTGCCGCCCAGAAATGGCGGGTTCGGCCTGTGGTCACCGAACCGGTCGGATTGACGGCGGCCAGCGCGCCGATGGTGACGCCATTGTCGAGCAGCGTCGAGGCGGAGCCGAGGCCTCCTTTCAGCCCCGAAGTGAGCGCGCCGGTGCCGGCGCCGATGGTGCCGAGTTGGAAATCGGCGGTGGCGGTTTGCGCGGCTTCATAGCCAAGCTCGCGGTAGGGCGGATAACGGCCCCAATCCTTGTCGCCGCCATTGCGCAGGTCGAACAGGATCGCCGACGGCACGATCGGAACGCGAAAACCGCCGACCTCGAGGCCGATGCCGCGTTCACGCAACGCCGCCTGCACGCCGGAAGCTGCGTCGAGGCCGAAAGCCGAGCCGCCCGAAAGCACCACAGCGTGCACCACATCGACGGAATTGTGCGGTTCGAGCAGGTCGGTCTCGCGGGTGCCCGGCGCACCGCCCAGGATCTGAACGCCCGCCACTGTGGACGCATCGCAAAGCACGGTCGTTACCCCGGATTTCAGCTTGGCGTCGGACGCATTGCCGACGCGCAGGCCGGCAACGTCGGTGATCAGGTTGCGTGGGCCGGTGCGAAACATCAGTTGCTTTCCAAGGGCGCAAAGCGCGTGCCATCGAAGCGGAAGACGCGGTAGGGGCTCCGGCTGAGATCGCCTTTCGCATCAAACCGGATCGGCCCGATCGCCGTGGTGAAATCCTGTCCGGTCAGAGCTTCGGTCAGTGGTTTGCCCGAGCTTTCGGACAAGCCCGACGCTGCCTTGGCGATTTCGACCGCCGCAAAGGCCGGCAGCGTATAGCCGTCGGGCACGACTTTCTGCGCGGCAAAGGCCGCCAGCACTTTTGGATCGGCGACATCGGCCCATTCCGGCGGTGCGATCATCAGTGTGCCCAAGGAATAGGGCACGTCGCCGGGCGGCGTGCGCAGATTCTCGCCGCCGGCAAAGACGATGCCCGCCTGAAGCTGTGCGGCATCGCGGCCCATGATGGCGATGTCGTCGCCATCGCCGCCGGCAAAGACATGCGTCGCGCCGGCCTTCTTCAGCCGACCGATCATGCCGATCTGATTGTCGAGCTGGGGCCGGAACGTGTCGACGAACACAGGTTTCAGCGCTGCCTGTTCGGCCGCTGCCCGCAACGTCTCGGCGATTTCACGGCCGTAGATGGTCCCGTCGTCGATAATGGCGAACAATTCGTTTTGCCACAGGCGGGTGAGGGCTGACGCGACCGCATTGCGCTCATCGTCGCCGCGTGGTCCGAGGCGATAGACCGGCCAGCCGGTCTTGGCGCGGCGGTCGGTCAGGCTTTCGGTTCGCACGCCAATGGTGATGACCGGAATGTTGGCGTCCTTCAGGATCGGCATCGCCGCCTCGATCGCCTCGGTGCAGAGAAAGCCGACCACGATATTGACCTTGACGGCTGCGAATTCCCTGGCCGCGGCAGCGCCGCCATCGGCGGTGCAGGCGTCATCCACGGTCTTGAGTTCGATGCCGTCCGCTTCGGCGGCCATACCGGTACCGGCCTCGATCTGCTTGCCGAGAATGGCCGATGGTCCCGACAGGGGCGCCGAGACGCCGACCAGCAGCGTCCGGGCATCCGCACCACTGGCCAGGAACAGCCAGAACAGCGCCGCTATTGTTCTTGTCCTGGGTCGCATTCGAGCGATGGGATCCTCCGGGCCGGTCCTATGCTCCCGGCACTGTTGCCGCCAAGACCTAAAGGCTGCCCGGCCTTGGTGCAACACGCGAATTTCGGGATATGGCTCAGGCACTTCGCTTGTGGCGGGCTATGTCTGGCCATATATGTCGATAGGATCCTGACAATGGAAAAAATACGGTGCTGAAGAAGAACGACATTGGGCCGCAGGCCTATCGCGACGCGATGAGCCACTTTGCCGGCCACGTCCATGTGGTCACCACCGACGGGCCGGCCGGCAAGCGCGGCGCGACGGTGATCGCGGCCTGCTCGGTTTCGGACACCCCGCCGACCATTCTGGTCTGTCTCAATCGCGAAAATCCCAAGAACGAACCGTTCGTGAAAAACGGCAGGTTTGCCTTGAACACCCTGGCTTCCCACCAGGAGCCGCTGTCAGTCGGCTTTTCCGGAATCACCGGCTTGCCGGTCGAGGAGCGCTTCGCGCTCGGCGAATGGGACGTGATCTCCACCGGCGCGCCGACGCTGAAGGGTGCGCTCGCCGTGTTCGACTGCGAATTGATCGATACCAAGGACCTGGCCACCCATCGTGTGCTTTTTGGCAAGGTGACAGGCCTGCGGATGGGCGATAATTTGCGGCCGCTGATCTATCACGCCCGCGGCTACCACGTACTGGAAAGCGGAGCGGCGGCGTTCACGGAGAAAGAATGACCGAGCTGAAACCGCGCGCCGCGCCACGGACGATCGACGAGACGCTCGATCTCCTGACCGGTGCGGACTATGTGGCGGACCGGTCGCTGGCGACCGTACTGTTCCTGTCGTTGCGTATGAAGCGGCCGCTTTTCCTTGAGGGCGAGGCCGGCGTCGGCAAGACCGAGATCGCCAAGGTGTTGGCACAGGCGCTCGGCCGCCGGCTGATCCGCCTGCAATGCTATGAAGGCCTTGACGTCTCGTCCGCCGTCTACGAGTGGAACTACGCCGCGCAGATGATCGAGATCCGCATGGAGGAGGCGGCCGGCAAGGTCGAGCGCTCCGCCATGGAGCGCAACGTCTTCTCCGAAAAATACCTGATCCGCCGCCCGGTGCTCGATGCGCTGACCGGCAAGGCGGGGGCTGCCCCGGTTTTCCTGATCGATGAGCTCGACCGCACCGACGAGGCGTTCGAGGCCTTCCTGCTCGAAATCCTGTCCGACTTCCAGGTGACGGTGCCCGAGCTCGGCACCATCAAGGCGGAAGAGCCGCCGATCGTCATCATCACCACCAACCGCACCCGTGAGATCCACGACGCGCTGAAGCGGCGCTGCCTCTATCACTGGGTCGACTATCCCAATGCCGAGCGCGAGTTGGAGATCGTGCGCCGCAAGGTGCCGCAGGCCAACCAGCGCCTTTCGGCCGAAGTGGTCTCCTTCATCCAGAAGCTGCGCCAGATCGAGCTGTTCAAGGTGCCGGGTGTCGCCGAAACCATCGACTGGGCCGGCGCGCTGACCGAGCTCGACAAGGTGGCGCTCGATCCGGAAACCGTCTCCGATACGATCGGCGTGCTGTTGAAATACCAGGACGACATTGCCCGCATCGAGCAGGGCGAAGGCCGGCGCATCCTCAACGAGGTGAAGGCCGAGCTTTCGGCGGCGGAGTAGGCGATGCCGCGCCCCGAGCCAAAAGAGGCCATGCCGCACGGGCGGATCGCCGACAACATCGTCTATTTTGCCCGCACCTTGCGCAAGGCGGGCATGCGGGTCGGGCCGGCCTCGGTCAAGGACGCCATCGAGGCGGTGCTCGCCGCGGGCATCGGTTCGCGCGACGATTTCTACTGGACGCTGCACGCGGTGCTGGTGTCGCGGCATGAGGATCACGCCATTTTCGACGAGGCCTTCCGGCTGTTCTGGAAGTCGCGCGAACTGATCGAAAAGATGCTGGCGATGTTTTCGCCGGTGGCGCCCGACACCAGGGAAAAGCAGAAGCCACGCGCCGCTGAAAACCGGGTCAGCCAGGCGATGTTCGAGGGACACCAGAAGAATCAGCCGCTACAGGAAATTCCCGAGATCGAGGTCGACGCCCGCTTCACCTTTTCCGGCAACGAGGTGCTGCGGGCCAAGGATTTTGCCCAGATGAACGCCGCCGAGATGGCCGACGCCAAGAAGGCGATCGCGCAGTTGCGGTTGCCTTTCGATATGGTGCGGACGCGGCGCTTCAAGGCCGATGCGCATGGCCGCCGCATCGATCCGCGCGCCATGATGCGTTCGGCCGCGCGCACCGGCGGCGAACTGATCCTGCCGAAATTCCGCTCAGCCCGCGAGGTTCATCCGCCGCTGGTCGTGTTGGCCGACATTTCCGGCTCGATGAGCCAGTACACGCGGATTTTCCTGCATTTCCTGCATGCGCTGACGGAAAAAAGGCGTCGCGTGCACACCTTCGTCTTCGGTACCCGGCTGACCAATCTGACGCGGCAGATGCGCCATCGCGACCCGGATGCAGCCCTTGCCGACTGTTCGGCGGCGGTCATGGACTGGTCGGGTGGCACCCGCATCGGCGACACGCTGGCCGAGTTCAACCTGATATGGTCGCGTCGCGTGCTGGGGCAGGGGGCGGTCGTGCTTCTGATCACAGATGGGCTGGAGCGCGACGATGTCGCCGGCCTGTCGGAGGAGATGGAGCGCCTGCACAAATCCTGCCGGCGGCTGATCTGGCTGAACCCGTTGCTGCGCTTCGACGGCTTCCAGGCGCGCGCCCGTGGCGTCAAGGCGATGCTGCCGCATGTCGACGAGTTCCGCTCGGTGCACAATCTCGATGCGCTCGCCGATCTCTGCGCGTCATTGGACAAGAAGTCGGCACAATCCGTCGATCCGCGCCGATGGCTGGAAGCTGGCGCGAGGCGCGCCGCATAACCATATCCTTCCCATCCGGAAAACAGATCCCGAGAAAAACAGACTTCTGGAGAAACGATCATGGAAAACAGCATTTATCTGGATGAGGCCCGCGACCCGCTGATCATTGCGGAGGGCTGGATGAAGGACGGCAAGGACGTGGCCATCGCGACAGTGGTCGAGACCTGGGGTTCGGCGCCCCGACCTGTAGGCAGCCATCTGGTCATCGACGCACACGGCAATTTCCATGGCTCCGTCTCGGGCGGCTGCGTCGAAGGCGCTGTGGTCAGCGAGGCCATCGACGTCATCGACAGCGGCAAGGCCAGGATGCTGGAGTTCGGTGTTGCCGACGAAACCGCATGGCAAGTGGGCTTGTCCTGTGGCGGCCGCATCAAGGTGTACGTGGAAAGACTGGGCTAGAGCATGATCCCAAAAAGTGGGACCCGGTTTTTGGACAAGATGATGCTCGGACAAGAGATTTCCTGATGGATCCCTACGCCTTAAAAACTTTGAACGCCGAACGACGCGCCCGCCGTGCGGCGATCCTTGTCACCGATCTCGGTGACGGCCGCGACCGGATCGTGCGCGAGGGCGATCACGTCGCCGGCGATCTCGGAACCGCGATCGCCAGGGCGTTTCGCACCGGTAATTCCGGTTCGGTCGAAGCCGAGGGGCGGACTTTCTTTCTCAACGCGCATCTGCCGCAGCCGCGTCTGGTCGTGATTGGCGCTGTCCATATCAGCCAGGCGCTGGCGCCGATGGCGAAGATCGCCGGCTATCCCGTGGAGATCATCGACCCCCGCACCGCTTTCGCCACGCCGGACCGCTTTCCCGATGTGGCGCTTCATGCCGAATGGCCGGAGGATGTGCTGAAGCGTCAGCCGCTCGACAGCTACACCGCACTTGCCGCCGTCACCCATGATCCGAAGGTCGATGATTTCGCCCTGAAGGCAGCACTAGACGCCAACTGTTTCTATGTCGGCGCACTCGGCAGCAGGAAGACGCATGCCAAGCGTGTCGAACGTTTGCTGGCGCTGGGCGCGAGCGCCGACCAGATCGCCCGTATCCATGCGCCGATCGGGCTCGATATTGGTGCTGCCAGCCCGGGAGAGATTGCTGTTGCGGTGTTGGCCCAGGCGATCCATGCCTTCCGCTCGCGCGGGCTGGACGCAAAAGGTGCGGCGGCGTGAAATTCGGACCGATCCCGATCGAGACGGCGGAAGGCGCGGTGCTGGCACACTCCACCACCGCTGGTGAACGCCGCTTCCGCAAGGCGCATAGGCTGAGCGCCGAAGATGTGGCGCTGCTACGGACTGCCGGTGTTTCCGAGGTCGTTGCGGCTGTTCTGGCTGAGGACGACCTCGGCGAGGATGCGGCCGCGCAAACGATTGCCGGGAGCATGGCCTTTCGCGGCATCGAAGCCAAGCCTGCCGCGACCGGGCGGGTCAACCTCCACGCCAAGGCGCCGGGCATCTTCACGGTCGATGCCGTTGCCATCGACGCCATCAATGCCATCGATCCCGCCATCACCATCGCCACGCTGGCGCAGCATGCGCCGGTCGAAAAAGGCCAGATGGTCGCGACGGTGAAGATCATTCCCTTCGCGGTCGGTTCAGCGCTGGTCGACGCTGCGACAGAAATCTGCGCCGCAGGCGAGATATTTGCCGTCAATGCCTACCGGCCCGTGCGTGTCGGCGTCATCCAGACGGTTCTGCCGGGCATCAAGCCTTCCGTGCTCGACAAGACGCTGCGGGTCACCGAAGCACGGCTGGCGCGCACCGGCGGCAGGCTGACGGCCGAGCGCCGCACGGCGCATGAGATCGCGCCGGTGGCGGAGGCCACGGCTTCCCTGGTGCGCGACAATGACATGGTGGTGATCTTCGGCGCCTCGGCGATGAGCGATTTCGCCGATGTCATTCCCGCGGCGATCGAGAAAGCGGGCGGTACCGTCGTCCGGGCCGGTATGCCGGTCGATCCCGGCAATCTGCTGGTGCTCGGTACGCTCGGCGGCAAGCACGTCATCGGCGCGCCCGGCTGCGCCCGCAGTCCCAAGGAGAACGGGTTCGATTGGGTGCTGGACCGATTGATCGCCGGTCTCGACGTGACCGCCAGGGATATTGCCGGCATGGGGGTCGGCGGGCTGCTGATGGAAATCCCCACACGGCCGCAGCCGCGCGAACCGCTGCCGGCCAAATCTCAGCTCAAGGTCGGCATCGTGCTGCTGGCGGCCGGCCGGTCGAGCCGCATGGGTGGGCCGAACAAGCTGTTGGCGCTGTTCGACGGCAAGCCGCTGGTGCGCCGCACCGCCGAGCGGGCGCTTGGCTCGAAGGCGTCCAGAACTGTCGTTGTCACCGGCCACCAGCGCGAGCGGGTGCGCGCTGCGCTGGCGGGCCTCGACGTGACCTTCGCCGACAATCCTGATTTTACCGACGGCTTGTCCACGTCGCTGAAGGCCGGCATTGCCTATCTGCCGGAGGACTCCGCCGGTGTGATGATCGCGCTCGGCGACATGCCCGATATCACGTCCGACGATCTCGACAGCTTGATCGATGCGTTCCGCAAGGGCGGCGGCAATGCGGTGGTCCGCGCTTCGCATGACGGCAAGCGCGGCAATCCGGTGCTGTTGCCGCGTTCGCTGTTTCCGGCGATCGCCCATCTGGAGGGCGACACCGGCGCACGCCATCTGGTCGAGACCGAAGGGCTCGATGTCATCGATGTCGAGATCGGCGCGGCGGCGTCTGTCGATGTCGACACGCGCGAGGCGCTGGAAGGCGCCGGCGGCGTGCTGCAGGATTGACAAACCCAAGCCGAATTACGCATGCGTTGGGTATGTCTTTTCGCCGCCAAATTTTCTGTGCCTTTGCAGTCACGACCGCGTTGCTGTCGTCGGCTGCGCAAAGTCAGACGCTGTCCCTAAAACCCTTCAAGGACGATCTCTTCGCCTATCCGCCCACGCTGTCGTCCGACAGCAACGGCGCCTACACGGTCATCGACTACCGCGAGATGCGCGACATCAACCAGCGTGACCAGGTGCCCGAGCGGCGGGTGAACGCCCAATATACCGACGCCAGCGTGCGCAAGGTGCAGCAGGATCTGTTGCTGAAAACCGACGCCGGCGATATCAGGCATGTCGCCGTCGGCAAGACCGAGGGCGCCGGCATCATCGTGCTTTACCTGCACGGGCAGGGCGGCAGCCGCAAGCAAGGCGTCGACGACTTCACCTTCGGCGGCAATTTCAACCGGCTCAAGAACCTGATGGCCAGCAATGGCGGCCTCTACCTTAGCCCGGATTTTACCGATTTCGGCGACAAGGGAGCAGCGCAGGTGGCAGCGCTGATCGGTCACTATGCCGACCGGTCGCCAGGCGCGAAGATCTTCGTTGCCTGCGGATCGATGGGTGGTGCGCTGTGCTGGAAGCTTGCCGCGCGCAAGGACATGGGCGGCCGCATCAACGGCCTGCTGCTGCTCGGCTCGCTATGGGATGAGAGCTTTTTCACCAGCCCAGCATTCAAGCGCCGTGTGCCGGTCTTTTTCGGCCAGGGCAGTCACGACGTGGTCTTCCCAGTGGCAAATCAGGAGGCATTCTTTCGCTCGATCCTGGCCAAATCGAAGACTTACCCGACCCGTTTCGTTCGTTTCGAGACCGGCACCCATGGCACCCCGATCCGCATGACCGACTGGCGCGGCACGCTCAACTGGATGCTGTCGAAGTCGCCCTGACAGGCTGCCTGCAAGCCCGTGTGACGCTCAAGGCGCAGTGTTGTAGTCGACGACAGTCTCGGGATTTTGCTC
Organism: Mesorhizobium sp. BR1-1-3; assembly: GCF_020165455.1. Taxonomy (NCBI): domain Bacteria; kingdom Pseudomonadati; phylum Pseudomonadota; class Alphaproteobacteria; order Hyphomicrobiales; family Phyllobacteriaceae; genus Mesorhizobium; species Mesorhizobium sp. BR1-1-3. Next base: position 402,041 of record NZ_JAIUIC010000001.1, on the reverse strand, counting down.
GCCGTCATATGATGCATCGACGTCGTACTGGACCAGCGAGAAATTGCCGTTGCGGAACAGATACGTGCCGGCGTCGGAAGCATCGCCGACCCCGCGCCACTTGTTGAACGTGGTGATCGTCTGGGTGGCCTCGTCATAGTCGGAATTGACCGCCCAGCCGGACGTCTGGAAACCGACGATGCTCATGCCCAGCAATTTGCCGTTGCTGTCATTGTTCTCGTAGCGGATGTCCATCTTGGGTTCGGCGAATTGCAATTGCTGCACGGCCGATGTCTCGTCGGTCATATAATAGACCGAGCTTTCATTGTAGGCGGCGGCCGAGCAGGAAAAATGGAACAGCCGCGTCTCCTTGTCGGGGTCGCCGGGCTGCGCATCCTTGTCCTTGTATTTGATTGAAAAGACCGTCGGCTCGTCGGCCAGGAACTGTTTGTCGCACTGGCCGCCATAGGTTGCCAGAAACGCCTTCTTTGCCTGCTCCAGCGCAGTGTCCTTCTTCGGTGGCGGCGGCCCATCGCCGCAGCTTGGCGGCAGCGCCTCCTCGAAATCGGCGGTGGAGGGTTTCAGTGCCCCCTTCTCGATGTGGATCGGATCGAAGGGTGGCTCCGCCTGGATCTGGGCATTCACCTGGCGCAGCGTGTAGCAGCCCGCAAAAACCTTTTCGCCGCCGCTCTTGTCGGTGGCGCGGATGGCGATGGGCACGTTGTAGAAAATGCTGCCGGCCGCCCCTTCGTCGGAAACCGCCCCGGTCAAGACCTCGACCTTGTCGGTGCCGTCATAGCCCTTGACGAAACTGTCGAAATCCTTTGCCGGTTTTGTATCGCCGAAATACCCCCAGGCGCGAGCGAATTCGTGCCGGCTGATGGCGCTGTAGAGCGAACGCACAACAGCATCGGCGCTCGACCGGTCGTCGACATAGGGCGTTTCGCGGGCATCTTCGGCTGCCAAGGTCGTTTGACCGATCGGGGCAAGGGAGAGAAAGGCAGTCGCTGCGAAAAGGGCGCATCTCATCGGGAACCTCCGCTCGATAAGAGGATTCTACGACGGCGATTGCGGCAACGTGGTGACGCGGCGTCGGCGGCCTTGAAAAATCCTGCACGAAGGCGCTACGTCGCGTCCGCCGGCGCTGGGCCGGGCAGGAGATTTGACGTGACGATATCGATGTATGAGGCATCCGTGCCGGTGTTTTCGGCCAGGCTGAAAGCGCTTTCCAATGTGCTTGCGACCGCCGAACAGAATGCGCTGGACCGCAAGATAGACCCGCAGGTTTTTCTGACGGCGCGGCTGGCGCCGGACATGTTCGCCTTGACCAGGCAGGTGCAGATCGCCACCGATCATGCCAAGGGCGCGCCGTCACGGCTCGCCGGCCGCGAAGTGCCGAAATACGAGGACAATGAGGCGAGTTTTGCCGATGTCCAGGCTCGCATCACGAAGACGCTCGACCTTCTCGCGACATTTTCGGCTGCCGAATTCGACGGCTCCGATGACAAGATCATCGAGCTGAAGCTTGGTGGACGCGAAAGCTCGATGCCCGGCCTGCAGTATCTGCTGCATGTGGCCATGCCCAACTTCTATTTCCATCTCACCACGGCTTACGACATCCTTCGCCACAATGGCGTACCGTTGGGCAAGGCGACGTTCCTGGGATCGCGCTAAGGAATTGAATTTTTTGGAGGTGTCCCGGACCGATCCGGGACATCCTGAACACCGGATGCAGCTAGCGAATGGACATTTCGCGGGCGATGCGGGGGAAGTCGGCCGGCTTGATCCCTATGTCGGCGCGGTCGGCATTGCTCATCGAATGAAGCAGCGCGAGCGCCGAGCGGTATCTCAGATGTTCCTGTGGCCGAGGCCGGGCGAACATTTCAGTGAAGAAACCCATGATTCAAGCCCCAAATTGGTCCTCCACGGCTGCCAATATAGGTGAATCGTGACAATTGTGCAGTGCAGCATTTGCATACCTGCCATGTCTTGGCGATTTTTTTCGCCATTTTCCGCAACCGGGTGAAACTTTTGCTGACGCGCATCGTAGCCTCGAATGCTGGCTGCATGGCTGCCACGAGGCGACGGCTAAATTCATTGAGATCGGTGCCATGCATTTTTAACGAGCCGGTTCTATGCTTCGATACCCGAATGGTCGGGCGAGGGGGAGGCTGACATCGCTACTGGCGCCAAGCGGGATTTCGCTTCGTTGCTCGACGACCTCTTCATCGCCCCCGACAAGAATGGCGAGGGCGAAGCGGCCGGCGCTCGTCCATCCATCCCGTTCGACTATCTTTCGGTGGCCGATGAACTCCATTCCGGCCGCATCAAGGTTTCCGCTGCCGAATATCGCGAGGCGGGAGCGGATCTGGCGACCGAATTCGCCGCTTTGCTCGATCATGCCAAGCTGGTTCTCGCCGGCGAAGAGCCAAAGCCCGAGGAAAAACTGCCGCCGATCGATCCCGAAGCCATCGCCGTCGAACTCGGCCTCAATCAGCCCAAGCAGGTCGCCGATTTCGGCCGTATGCGCCGCAGCTTTGCCTTTGCCAACCATCCCGACCGCGTCGCCCCACATTTGCGCCAGCGCGCCATGATCCGCATGCAAGTGGCCAACATGCTGATCGACGAGGCCAAGCGTCGTGCACTGGCCGGTGCTCGCCGCTAACCCGGCTGGTTCACGCAAAAGTCGGCCTGGCGAGGCTTGGAGAGCGGCTCTGCTTTGCCTATAGATGCGGCTCCTCCGCGCAGTCGCGCCAGCCTTCCTCCGGAGCCGAATTCCATGCACAAACGCCGTCTCGGTCGGACTGATCTTCTTGTTACCCAGATCTGCCTGGGCTCCATGACCTGGGGCCAGCAGAACACCGAGGCCGAAGGCCACGCCCAGATGGACCTGGCTTTCTCGCGCGGCGTCAATTTCATCGACACTGCCGAGCTCTATCCGATCCCGCCCAAGGCGGAGACGCAGGGGCGGACCGAAAAGATCATCGGCAGCTGGATGAAGGCCAAGGGCAACCGCGACAAGGTGATCTTGGCCTCGAAGGTCGTCGGCCGCACGGCCAACAGCTGGTTTCGCGGCGACAGGCCGTCGCAACTGGTGCGCGCCGATATCTTTGACGCCATCGACAAGTCGCTAGCCAAGCTCGGCACCGACTACATCGACCTCTATCAGATCCACTGGCCGGAGCGGGATATCCCCTGGGGCGCCAACCCGACGCGCGTCGGCGCCGTGTCGCCACGCGCCGATTCCGTCGGCGCACCGGCCGGCGAAACGCCGATCGCCGAGACGCTTGCCGTGTTTGACGAATTGGTGAAGGCAGGAAAGATCCGGCATTTCGGCCTGTCGAACGAGAGTTCCTGGGGCGTGATGCGGTTCCTTGCCGAAGCCGACCAGGGTATCGGCCCGCGCGTCGCGTCGATCCAGAACGCCTACAATCTCGTCAACCGCACCTTCGAGGTGAATCTCGCCGAGGTCTGCGAGCGCGAGCAGGTGTCGCTGCTGCCCTATTCGCCGCTGGCGCAGGGCTATCTCACCGGCAAGTACGACCACGGGGCGCGGCCTCAGGGCTCGCGCACGCAGCTGTTCAACCGCGGCCAGCGCTACGAGACGCCAGGTGCCGCCGAAGCGCAACTTGAGTACAACGAGCTGGCGCGCTCCTTTGGCCTGGAGCCGGCACTGTTTGCCAACGCCTATGTCTCGAGCCGGCCGTTCGTGACCTCGAACATCGTCGGCGCGACGACCGTTGCGCAGCTCGATATGGCGCTGTCTTCCGTCGACGTCGTCTGGACCGATGAAATGCAGAAGGCGGTGGATGCGATCCACCAGCGGGTCGGCAATCCCTGTCCTTGAACGGGGATCGCTGGCCGAATATCCAATGATTACAATGGGAGAAGGGCGGCAATGAATTTTCCGATCGAGGCTATCCGGGGAAAATTTCCCGCTCTCTCTCTGACCGACAAGGGCCGCCGCCGCATCTATCTCGACAACCCTGCCGGCACGCAGGTGCCACAGGCAGTGGCGGATGCGGTATCGCGCTGTCTCTTGACCACCAATGCGAACCTTGGCGGCTACTTCGAAACGACGATTGCCGCGCAGGCGGTCGTCGATGAGGCACATGAGGCCATGGCCGATTTCCTCGGCGCCGCAAGCCCTGAGGAAATCGTCATCGGCGCCAACATGACGACGCTGACCTACCACATCTCGCGCACGCTCGGCCGCACGATGCAGCCCGGTGACGAGATCATTCTCACCCGCATGGACCATGAGGGCAACGTCTCGCCCTGGCTGCAACTGGCCGAGGATCACGGCCTCGTCGTGCGCTGGCTGCCGTTCGACGAAACCAGCTGGCAGGTCGAGGAGGCGACGCTGGCTGGCTTGCTTTCGGAGAAGACACGGCTGGTCGCGTTGAACTACGCCAGCAATTTGACCGGTTCGATCAACCGGGTGAAGGCGCTGACTGCGATAGCCAGGAATGCCGGTGCGCTGGTCTATGTCGATGCCGTCCAATTCGCGCCGCACGGGCTGATCGACGTGCAGGAGCTCGGCTGCGATTTCCTGATCTGCTCGGCCTACAAATTCTTCGGCCCGCATATGGGCATATTGTGGGGCCGCCGTGATGTCATCGAGACGCTGGAGCCCTACAAATGCCGCTGCTCTTCCAACGGTCTGCCGGAGCGGTTCGAACTCGGCACGCCGCAGATCGAGCTGATGGCCGGCCTCACCGCCGCGGTCGACTACTTTGCCGACCTTGGCGCGGCGGCGGGCGAGGGCGGTTCAAGAAGGCAGAAGATCGCCAAGGCGTTCGCGGCTTCGATCGCGTACGAAAACCCGCTGGCGCAACAACTGATCGACGGCCTGTCCGATATCGAGGGCTTGACCGTCCACGGCATCACTGACCCGAAGCGGCTCGGCGATCGCGTGCCGACGGTTTCCTTCACGGTCGAGCGCATCGTGCCGGAGACAATCGTGCGGCAGATGAACGCCGAAAACATCTTCCTGTGGTCCGGTCACAACTACGCCTGGGAGATCGTCCACCAGCTCGGCATTCCGGCCGAGCATGGCGTCGTGCGCATCGGCATTGCTCACTACAACACGGCAGCCGAAATCGACGAAACGCTGGAAAGTGTGCATCGGGTCATCGCCATGCTCAGGCAGCAGCGCTCCTGACGCTGGCTTGAGCATTCACCGCATCTTGCCGCCGAAACCAGTGAGGAACGCCGTGAGATTGTCGCCGAGTTCGTCGCAGAGGTAGCCGCCCTCCTGGACGATGACCGTCGGCAGGTCGAGCTTTGCGATGGCCTCGCCGATGCGCGAGAAGCCAGGCGTCGTCACCGAAAGTCCGCCGAACGGATCGCCCTCGAACGCGTCGAGGCCGAGCGCCACAACGAGCGCGTCGGGCGAAAAGGCACGGATGCGCTGGAAGGCCGTCTCGAGCGCTTCGAGAAACGCCGCGTCGGCGGATTTGCGCGGCAGCGGCAGGTTGAAATTGTAGCCGAGGCCGGGCCCTTCGCCGCGCTCGTCGGCATGGCCCCAGAAGAACGGATAGAAGCGCACCGGATCGGCGTGCAGCGAGACGGTCAGCACATCCGGCCGTGCATAGAAGATGCCTTGCGTGCCGTTGCCGTGATGCAGGTCGACATCGAGGATCGCCACCCGTGCGGCCTGTTTGCGCAGAACCTGCGCGGCGACGGCCGAGTTGTTGATGAAACAGAAGCCGCCGGCGACATCGGCAAAGGCATGGTGGCCGGGCGGGCGGCACAGCGCGTAGGCGGCCGGCGCGCCTGATATCACCGCCTCGGCGGCTTCGACCGCGCTCCAGGCGCTCCACAGCGCGCTCTGCCATGTTTCGCCCGAGATCGGGCAGGCAGTGTCGGCCATGTGATAGCCGGCCTGGCCGACCGCCGAGGCCGGATAGGAGCCGTTGCGCGCGATCGGATGGATGTTGGGGATCACTTCGGCCGAAGCGCCCTCGATGCGCTGCCAGCGCGCGTAGATATGCTCGAGGAAATCCAGATATTCCGGCGTGTGCACCGCCGCGGCCGGGCCGAGCCCATGATCCCGAGGTCGCTCGATCGTGCAACCCGCAGATAGTGCGCCGACCAACAATCTCTCGATGCGCTCCGGCTTTTCCGGATTGGGCTGTGCCGCGCCGCTCGAAAGAAAGGCCTTGGGGTCGTGGCGCTTCTGTTCCTCGGCATAGAAGGCTTTCATTCCTGATCCCCGTTTTCCGGCGCGTCGGCGAAAGCAAAGAAGGCCTCGCCGATGATTTTCTGGGTCTGTTCGTAGCTCGACCAGGCGATGCCCAGCCTCTCGTAGAAGGCCTTGGCCCCTTCATTGTCGGTGTCGACGGACAGCCGGAGATAGACGCCGCCTTCCTTCCGGCACTGCGCCGCAACGTGCCGCAGCAGCCGCTCGCCGATCTTGCGGCCGCGAAACCGGTCTTCGACATAGAGGTCCTGCACATAGACGCCAGGCCGCCCCATCCATGTCGAAAAGATCGGGAAATGCAGGCAAAGGCCGGCAAACTCGCCGCCCACTTCGGCGATCAGGGTGGAGAAAGCGGGCTTTTCACCAAAGCCGTAGGTGCGCAAATCATCTGCTGTCGAAATGATCTCCTCGGGCGCACCGATATGCGTGCCGAGTTTCAGGATCGCGGCGTGGATGGTTTCGACGTCTTCCACTCGGCCGGGGCGGAGGCGGATTTTGGGCGAGGCAATCATTTCAGGTTCATCTCAGATCAGCATCTCAAAACGCCACCCGGTCGCCGCCCTTGAGCGCCAGCATGTCGCGCGCTTCGGTGGGCGTTGCAACCTCCAGCGACAGCCCGTCGAGAATGCCACGGATACGGCGCACCTGATCGGCATTGGATTTCGCCAGCTGGCGGCCGTCATAGAGACTGTCCTCCAGCCCGACACGGACATTGCCGCCCATGGCTGCTGCAATTGAGATCAGCGGCATCTGCTGGCGGCCGGCGGCGAGCACCGAGAACTGGTAGCTGTCGCCGAACAATTTGTCGGCGATCCGCTTCATGTGGACGAGATTGTCCGGGTCGGCGCCGATGCCGCCCAATATGCCAAGGACGAATTGGATGAACAGCGGTCCCGACACCAACCCCCGATCGCGAAAATGCGCCAGCGAATAGAGATGGCCGACATCATAGCATTCGAATTCGAAGCGCGTGCCGCAGCCCTTTCCCAGTCTTTCCAGCACCGCTTCCATATCGGCGAAGGTGTTCTTGAAGATCGTGTCGCGGGTGGCTTCCAGCAGCTTGGGTTCCCATTCGTGCTGCCATTCCCTCGGCTTGTCGAGCATCGGGAACAGCGCGAAATTCATCGAACCCATGTTGAGCGAGCACATTTCGGGTTCGGCCCGCAAAGGGGCTGCCAGCCGCTGGTCCAGCGTCATCAGCGACGAGCCGCCGGTGGTGATGTTGATCACTGCATCGGTCGCCTGCTTGATGCGCGGCAGGAACTGCATGTAGACGTCCGGATCGGCGGTCGGGCGGCCATCTCTGGGGTCGCGGGCGTGCAGATGCAGGATCGAGGCGCCGGCTTCCGCCGCCGCGATCGCGTCTGCGGCGATCTGGTCCGGCGTCACCGGCAGATAGGGCGACATGGACGGCGTGTGCACCGAGCCGGTGACGGCGCAGGTGATGATGACTTTTCGCGGTGCCATTTCTTACCCCTGGCCTCCGACCGGCAGGTCGAGCTCGGCGGCCAGAACCTCCAGCGAGTCACCGATGATGGAGATGATCTCGCCGACCTGCTCGGCCGTGACGATCATCGGTGGCGCGACCATGAAATTGTCGCCGTCGACGCCGCCCTTGACCCTGCGGCCATAGATGATCAGCCCGCGTTCATAGGCGAGGTCGAGCAGCCGCTGCGTGGCTTTCTTGTTCTGGTCGATCGGTTTTAGGGTCTCGGGATCGGCGACCATCTGGGCGCCGGTGAGCAGGCCCTTGCCACGCACGTCGGCAAGGAACGGAAACCGCTTCGCCAGGCCTTTAAGCCCGTCCATCAGCACGTCGCCCATGGCTGCCGCATTGGCGATCAGGTCGAGCCGGTCCATTTCGCCGAGCACAGCCAGGCCGGCGGCACAGGCCAGCGGATTGCCGGCATAGGTGTGGCCGTGCTGGAAGCCGCCGGAGGCGAGCAACGGCTGCACCAGCCGCATCGGTGCGGCGAGTGCGCCAAGCGGCGCATATCCGGAGCCCAGCCCCTTCGACAAGGCGACGATGTCTGGCTTGCAGTTCCAGTGATCGCCGCCGAGGAATTTGCCGGTGCGGCCGGCACCGCTCATGACTTCGTCATGGATGAGCAGGATGCCGTAGCGGTCGCAGATCTCGCGGATGCGCGGATAGTAGCTGTCGGGCGCAACCAGGGCTGAGGTCGCAGCGCCGCCGATCGGCTCCATGATGAAGGCAACCACGCTGTCCGGGCCTTCCGCAAGAATCTTCTCCTCCAGCATGTCGGCATAGCGGATGCCGCGCTGCTCAATCGAGAGATTGTCGCGGTCGCGCCAGGCATTCGGCGCCGGCACGGTTGGCATCACCCGCATCATCGGCTCGAACGTTTCGGCCAGCGCATCGTCGCCGGTGATCGAGAGCGAACCCAACGTGCCGCCATGATAGGAGGGGAAACGCGTGATCACCTTCCAGCGGCTGGCCTGGCCGGTGGCGACCGCCCATTGCCGCGCCAGCTTGATGCAGGATTCCGTCGCCTCCGAGCCACCGGAGACGAAGAAGATGCGGTCCATGCCCTCCGGCAGCTTGCCGGCCAACTCCCGCGCCAACTCCTCCGCCGGCTCGTTCTCGAAATGCAGCCGATAGGCGAAGGTGGCGCGGTCCATCTGCCGCTTCATGGCGTCGAGCACATTGCGATTGGAATGGCCGATATTGGCCACCATCGGGCCGCTCGAGCCATCGATGAAGCGGCGGCCGTCCTGCGTCCACATGTAGATGCCTTCGGCGCGGTCGATCAGCGGCCGGCGCAGGCTGGACAGATAGAACAGATGCGAGTCTCGCCGGGCTTCGGTTTCTTGAACGGCGGATTGGACTTTCGACATGTCAGGACTTTCCGAGGTAACGATCGAGGACATTTTTCGTGACGCGTTCGACCATCGGGTCCTGTCTTAGCAGGCCGGCGACCCATTCGCAGCTTCCGGCATGGAACACCTCGCCCTTGCCGCGCGGGAAATTGACGATCATGCCGTTGCCGCGTTTGACCTTTTCCAGATTGGCGTCGCTCGCCTCGCCAAATAGCGTTTCGGCGGTGAAGCGGCCGTCTTCGTCGGTGAGGAACTGGTCCTCGATCGGGATATCGGCGCTTTCCTCGACCTGGGAGGCCATGCCGACGGCGAGAACCTGCAGGCCATCTGGCGCGCCGCTGGTCGCAGTCGGGTAGGGCAGGCCGCCGCGTATCTCGAAGTCGAGCCCGTCGACCTCATAGCCATAGACATGGCTGTCGGCGCCCAGCAGGTCGCCATAGTAGATGCCGGTGCCGGCGAAGGCCCAATGCTCGGGCCGGTAGACCGGGAAACCACGCACGCCGCGCGGTGCACAGCCGCCCCAGCCGGCATAGACACCGCGCGTCGCGTTGAGCCCGAAGGTCGCCGAACCCGGCCGGCCGATTTCCGGCGCCTCCCAGGAATTGGTGGCACGGGTGACGTCGCCGTCTGGGAGATAGGCCGGATCTTCGGCACGCGAGCGATATTTGTAGCAGACCTGCCGGCGGCCCTCGTCTTCGAACCGCGTCTGCCACATGAAATTGCCGGCAAAGCGCGCTGCATGGCCACCGCGCTCGACATAGGCGTCGACGGCATCGCGCATTTCCCAGGTCCAGTATTCGTCATGGCCGACGAACACGGCGCAGTCATAGCCGTCGAGAATTTCCGGCGAAAAATGCAGATCATGCTGGCTGGCGAGATCGACGCCATAGCCGGCCTGTTCGGCGAAGCGGAAAAAATGGCTGTCGTAGCTGGCCCAGCCGGACGAAGCGTATTTCTTCGAATGGCCGGTGGCGAGCGCCCACTCCATGTGCGGATAGCGCGGCACGGTCTTCGGCGGCACAGCGACCTCCAGCGGCACACGCGGCGCATCCTTGGGCAGCACGACGAAGCCACGGCACCAGGGGCGCTGCGTCGAGACGATGGGCGAATACTGGTTGCGATCCGGCCCGGTGATGCCCTGATAATGGTTGGAGCCGCCCCAGGTGTTGTAGGCCAGCCATGTGCCTGTCGCCGCCACCTGGAGCACGCGGCCAGGTTTGCGGCCCGGCTGCGGGCAGACGATGAAAATATGGTGGCATTGGATCGGCTTGCCGTCGAGCCCGTCGGCGGTCAGCGTGACCCGATAGGCGCCGGACGGCCAGTCGTTCTCTACACGGAATTCAAACGAGGCTTCCCAACCGCAGCCTTCAGCCGAACACTGGTCGGGTGTGTCCTGCCAGCGTGCCGCGATGCCCGATTTCTCGAATACTTTGTTTTCGCTGCCGCCATCTCGGGTGATTGTGATGCCGAACGTCGCAGCTGTCGAACTGACATGCAAAGCCACCGTTTCGCCGGCGCGATAGGAAAACCGGTCGCTGTAGCACCAGATCTCGCCGCGCTCGCCATCCATGCCTGGCCACTCGTAATAGTGGCCGCGCACCGCGTGGCGGCGCTGCTCCGGCGTCAGTCCGAAATCGGGGAATTCCGTGTTTGGGCTGGTCATGGTCATCCTCAGGCGGAAAGATATTTCTTGAGGAAGCTGCGCGTGCGGTCCTTCTGCGGCGCGCGGAACATGTCGCCGGGCGGGCCTTCCTCGACGATCACGCCGCCATCCATGAACAGCACCCTGTCGGCCACTTCGCCGGCAAAGCGCATCTCATGCGTTACGATGAGCATGGTCATGTGTTCGGCGGCAAGCTGTTTCATCACCGCGTTGACCTCGTCGACCAGTTCCGGATCGAGCGCCGAGGTGGCTTCGTCGAACAGCATCACCTTGGGCTGCATCGCCAGCGCACGGGCAATGGCCACACGCTGCTTCTGGCCGCCCGAAAGCCGCGAGGGGTAGGCGTCGATCTTGTCGGCGAGCCCGACCTTGGACAAAAGGCTATGCGCCAGCGCATGCGCGTCACTTTTGGTCATGCCTTTGAGGATGATCGGTCCCATGCAAATGTTCTCGATCACGGTCAGATGCGGGAACAGATTGAAGTGCTGAAACACCATGCCCATCTGCTGGCGCACCTTGTTGATGTGCCGCTCGAAGGCATGGCCGTGCAGCTTCTGGTTGACCTGCACGCCGTCGAGCCAGACTTCACCGGAGTCCAGGGATTCCAAATGGTTGATGGAGCGCAGCAGCGTGCTCTTGCCGGAGCCACTCGGGCCGATGATGGCGACGATCTGCCCGCGATCGACCGACAGGCCTATGCCTTTGAGAACCTCGACGGCGCCAAACGATTTGCGCGCGCCGCGAACCTCGACCATTGGCCGCTGCGTGCTCATCGGGAAACCTCCACATGTCTTTCAAACCGACGCAAAGCCGCCTCGAGCACAAGATTGAGAATGTAATAAAGCGCCGCTGCGGTGATGTAGAACTCGAACGGGCGGAACGTTTCGCTGATCGCCAGCTGGGCCGAATGGACCAACTCGGCGATGCCGATGACCGAGACGATCGAGGATTCCTTCAACAGCGCGATCAGATTGCCGCCGATCGGTGGTGCCGTGTTGCGGATGGCTTGCGGTATCACGACATGGCGCAGCGTCTGCCACTTGCCGAAGCCGATGCTGCGCGCACCCTCCGTCTGGCCGACATCGACGGCCACGATGCCGGCGCGGATGATGTCGGCATTGTAGACGGCAAAGTGCAGGCCGAGCCCAACAATGCCGGCGGCAAGGGCAGGAATGTCGATGCCGATCTGCACCAAGCCAAAATAGATCAGGAACAGCTGCAACAGCAGCGGCGTACCCATGAACACCCACATGAGGGCGCGCACGGGATAGGCGACGATCTTCGGAGCGTAGAGCACGATGACCGCGAACAGGATGCCGCCGACGAAGCTGAGTGCGCCCGCCGAGACCGTCAGCACCCCCGTCCACCAGGCACCAATCAACAGAAGGTCCCAGTAGGGCGCGACGACGGTGAAATCCAAACCTTGCATCGTGCTCTCCGGTCAGACGATGGCGAAGCGTTTGTCGAGCAGGTCGACGACCCGCGCAACCGCGTAGACCATGATCATGTAGAGCAGGGCTGCAACGCCGAATATCTCGAACGGCTTGTAGGTGGAGCCGATGAAGCGCTGGGCGGTGTAGGTCAGTTCGACGACTGAAATGGTCGACACAAGTGCTGATCCCTTCAACAAAGCAACCGTATTGACCCCGAGCGGCCGGATCATCAGCCGTGCGGCCTGCGGCAGCACGACCTTGCGCAAGGTCTGGAAACGGCTGAAGCCTATTGTGCGGGCGGCCTCCGTCTGGCCCCTGTCGACCGCGACCAGCGCACCACGGATCGATTCCGCCATATAGGCGCCGATGTTTAGACCGAGGCCGATAACGCCGGCGGCGAACGGCTCCAGATTGATGCCGATCTGCGGGCCGCCGAAATAGAGCACGAAGAGCTGGATCAGGCACGGCGTGCCGCGAAACAGGCTGACATAGAGCGTGCCGATGGTCCGCAGGATTGCCGATTTCGACATCTTGGCGGCCGCGGCCAATGAAGCAGCCGCGAGGCCCAGGATCAGGGCCAACACCGTGATCTCGATCGTCACCAAGGCGGCCTCCACGAAGAACGGGAAGACGCGCTGCATCAAGGAGAAATCCATGAAAGGGTCCAGCAGGAGTAACGCTCGGCTTCAGGCGGCTTTGGTCGCCTGAAGCCAGGAGAGATCAGCGGATGTCGCTGCCGACCCACTTCATCGAGATCTTTTCGTAGCTGCCGTCCGCCAGCATGTCGTCCAGCGCCTTCTGCATCGCAGCCTTGAGCTCCGGATTGTCCTTGCGGATGGCGATGCCGATGGCAACAGCGCCGCCTTCGATATCGGGCGTGTTGAGCTTGCGGACCTTCTCGCCCGTCTCCTTGACGGCAACCATGACCGGAATGTTGTCGACGACTATCGCGTCGACGCGGCCGGCCCTCAGTTCCAGCAGCAGTTCCGGCAGGCCCTTGTAGGTACGGATATCCCAGCCGCCCTTTTCGCGCGCCCATTTCTCATGCGTCTCGCCCAGCGTCACGCCAATGGTCTTGCCCTTGAGGTCGTCGAGGCTCTGCACTTTCGACTGCTCGCTGACGAAAACGGCGCGGCCGGCGTGGTAGTAAGGCCCGACGAAATCGACCACCTTCTCACGCTCAGGCGTGATCGTCATCGAGCCAACGACGGTGTCGTATTTGTTGGCGAGCAGGCCGGCAATGATGCCGTCCCAGGCCGTGGTGATGATGGTGCCCTTGACACCGATGCGCTCGGCGATGGCCTTGCCGATATCGGCGTCGAAACCGACGACTTCATTCTGGTCGTTGACGAAGTTGAAGGGCGGATACTGACCGCTCATGGCAATCTTCAGCTCGCCCGCCGCCTTGATCTTTTCGAGGTCGTCGGCCCTGGCCGAAACGGCAGTGAAGGTCGACGCAAGCAGCAGGGCCGCAACGGCGATGCCGGAAAATACTCTGTTCATCTGATTTCCTCTCCTCTGGATGGCGCGCAAGATTTGTTCTTGGGAGGCGTGCAGACGCTTTCCTGTCATCAATGATTGCCTTTGCGGTATCATTGCGCAAATAGATAATGGGAATAGAGAGCATAGATATCAGGAATGGCACTTCCACGCCCCGAACGGCTGGTCTGGGATCTCGACTGGAACCTTCTGCGGACATTCGTCGTCATCGCGGAGGTGAAGGGCATCACGCGAGCTGCGGAGCGACTGAACCTCAAGCAACCCAGCGTCAGCAATGCTCTGCGGCGGCTGGAGGACCGGGTGGGCCGGCGTCTGGTCGAGCGCGACGCGACGCGCTTCGAACTGACCGAGGTCGGGCGGCTTCTCTACGAGCAGAGCGTCGAGGTGTTCGGCACCATATCGCAGTTGCCGCTGCTGATGCGCGGCATCAGCGACGATGTTACCGGCCATGTGATGATCGCGACGGCAAGCCATGTCGTCTCGCCGCTCTTTGATCAGGCGCTGTCCGAGTTCCACAGCAACTACCCGCACGCCAGCATCACCATTTCAGTCGCAGCAAGCACCGAAGTCGCCAAGCAGGTGAGGGAGCGGCGTGCTTCCTTCGGCATCTGCCTGGTCAGCCAGCGCGATCCGGCGCTGGAATATGCGATGGTCTACCGCGAGTTCTTCGGCTTCTTCTGTGGGCCGCAGCACAGGCTTTATGGGCAAACCGGGCTGACGCTGACCGATCTCCGGGGCGAGCCCTCGGTATCGTTCCAGACCGACCACATCTCGGATGCGTTGCGGCCGGTCGCGCTGTTGCGCAGCGAGGCCCGGCTCAACGCCGATGTCGTCGGCGTGTCCTCGAGCCTGGAAGAGGTGCGGCGCATGATCGTCGCCGGGTTGGGCATTGGGCCGCTGCCGCTGCACGTCGCGCGGCGGGACGTGGCGGATGGAATGCTGTGGCGGCTGCCGCCCTATGACGCGCCGCCGGCCATCGACATCTTCCTGCTGGTCAATCCGGACAAGGTGATGAACCGCGCCGAGAAGGCGCTGCTGTCAGGGCTGCAGACGCTGATTGCCGACACGCCCCTCGAGGACCGCATCTACATAGGCTGACGGGCGGAGACAGGCTTATTCGATCAGGAAGGCCGAAGAGCGGTCGCGCATCGGCTCGTCCAGAGCGACCGAGGCGCGCGCGGCAAGGTCGAAGCGCACGCTTGTCGTCCGGCTCGATGCGCGGACAATGCCGTCGAGCGAGCCCAACATCACCTGTTCGAAGGTGATGGAGGTGCGGCCGATCTTCACGACATGCGAGCGGATGGTGATGAGCGCACCGGCTTTCGTTTCATGCCGATAGTCGATTTCGGTGCGCACGTCGGCCCATCCGATCTGCGACGCCTGGTTGTCGTCCTGTCCGGCGATATGGCCGAGAAGCTGGAAGCTGGCATCATCGAACATCGCCGCGTAGTGACGCACATTCACGTGCCCCATCACGTCGCACATCCAGGGATGAGCGACGCCGACAAAGGTGACGAGAGATTTGCTCATGGGGATTTGCTCCGTGGCCTTCGACGATCGCGCAGACGCAATATCGAAACGCGCGACGACAGGCAAACGATCTGCTGTCCCTGGCATCTTCGAACCGAGAATGGCCTTCGGACTTCGTATTCGTTAGCCGCACCCTTGGCCACCTCCATCAAACGGACTATCTCAGGGGTGGCGGCGTTTCCGCCACGGGGGTCGGCATGCTCAGAGTGCAAAAGGTCAAGGTCGACGAGATCTACGTGCCGACGGCGCGCAAGAAGACGCTGCATCCCGAGACCGTCCGCCATCTCGCCGAGGACATTCTGGAAAACGGCATGAAGACGCCGATCCAGGTCCGCCATGACGGCAAGCGCCACATCCTCGTCGAAGGCCTGCACCGGCTGGAAGCGGCAAAGTGGCTCGGCGAGACCGAGATCGAGGCCTATCTGGTGCAAGCCAAGCGCCACTGAGGCTTTGGCCCATCGATCACTTCGTCATCCTCGGGTCTCCGCGACGGAGCTGCGTTCCTGCTCCGCCCGTGGATGACGAAGGTGAGTGACGCCTCGGGTCAATCGAAACGGTGTCGCAAAATTTTCGCTGGCCGATGTCGGCTTGCGGTTCATCGGCTCGTCCTTGGGACGGAAGCCAGATCAAACGCAGGACGCCATCATGACCACCAAGCTCGACATCGCCCCCACCAACGACCGCGAACTGGTTCTCGCCCGCATCATCGATGCGCCGCGCGAGAACGTCTATCGCTGCTGGACCGATCCGAAACTGATCACGCGCTGGTTCTCGCCAAAACCGTGGACGACGCCGCGCGCGGAGATGGATGTGCGCGCCGGTGGCTCGAGCCTTGTCGTCATGGCCAGCCCGGACGGCAACGAGTTCCCCAACCCAGGTGTCTTCCTCGAAGTCGTTGCCGGCAGGAAGATCGTCCTCACCGACGCCTACACTGAGGCTTGGCAGCCTTCGGAAAAGCCGTTCATGACCGTCGCGCTGACCTTCGAGGACGAGGGCAACGGCAAGACCCGCTACATCGCTCGGGTCAGGCACTGGAGCGTCGCCGACCGCGAACAGCATGAGAAGATGGGGTTCCACGAGGGCTGGGGACAGTGCGCCGACCAGCTCGAAGAACTCGCCAAAACGCTTTGATCCGCATAACGCCTTGATATCGACAGGAGAGGAGATCGATATGTTCAAAATCCTGTTTCTCGCCATTTTTGCTTCGGCCGCAGCACTGCTTGCCTGCCCGGGCATCACCAATGCAGAGGAGACAAAACCTGCCATGACGACTGAAACGAATGCACTGCCGAAGCCGGAAAAGTCCGGCCTTCTGACGATCAACGGCCTGAACTACTACTATGCAATCTATGGCAAGGGCGAGCCGCTGCTTCTGCTGCATGGTGGTCTTGGCACCACGGATATGTTCGCGCCGATCCTGCCGAAACTTGCCGAAAACCGCACCGTCATCGGCGTCGACCTGCAGGGTCACGGCCGCACCGCGCTGGGTGACCGACCATTCACCGTGGAGGCGATGGGCGACGACATGGCCGCCATCGTCAAGGCGCTCGGTTACAGCCAGGTCGATGTCATGGGCTATTCGCTGGGCGGCGGCGTCGCCTTCCGCATGGCCGTCCAGCATCCCGAAGCGGTGCGCCGCCTCGTCCTGGTATCGACCGGCTACGCCACGGACGGCTTCTATGACGAGATGCGTCCGCAGCAGGCACAGGTGAGCGCAGCCGCGGCTGAGTTCATGAAGGACACGCCGATGTACAAATCCTACGTCGCGGTGGCGCCGCATCCGGAGGAGTTCCCGAAGCTCCTCGATGCGCTGGGCGGCTTCATGCGTCAGAACCGCGATTACTCGGCCGATGTCGCCAAGCTGAAGATGCCTGTCATGCTGGTCTATGGCGACAGCGATATGTATAAGCCCGAACACGAGATCAAGTTCTATCAGATGCTCGGCGGCGGACTGAAGGACGCCGGCTGGATGCGCGAGAACCTGTCGCAGAACCGCCTGGCGATCCTGCCCAACCGCACCCACTACGATGTCTTCTTCGCCCCGGAGCTGACGGCCGCCGCGCTGCCGTTCCTAAACGGCCAGACCAAGGTCAAGACCTGGGACGAGGTCGTCGGCGAAATGGAGTGAACGCCAAAACCGCCGACTGTTGGCGGGCAGCCGGCATTCCGTGGCTCCATGACGGCTTTCGGCGTCATGGCTTCATCCCAACTCGCATCAGCACAAGCGATGACATTGCATCAAAGCTTTTCAATTGACCCAATCGGCCCCGCCGATACGTTGCGCGCCTATTCTCTCCCACCAGTGGATCCAGACAATGGCAAGATATGAGGGCGGATGCCTGTGCAAGGCGGTGCGCTACCGCGCGGACGCGGCTCCCATCAACGAACGCGTCTGCCACTGCCGGCTTTGCCAGAAGGCGATCGGCGCCGCCTTCAACGCACGCGTGCTGTTTCGCATCGAGGACGTGACGATCGATGGGCCGCTGGCGACTATAGGCTCTTCACCGGATCTCAAGCGCGGCTTTTGCCCGAGCTGCGGCACAACGCTGTTCTCCCGACGTGATTCCGCAGGCATTATCGGCATCACCACCGGTTCGCTCGACGATCCCACGGTTTTCAAGCCGCAAATGCATATTTTCACGGCCTCGAAGCAGCCTTGGCTGGTGCTTGATGACGGCCTGCCGAAATACGAAGGCGCCCCTCCGCCAGGCTAATTTTTCCCTTCTCCCCTTGTTGTGGAAGAAGGTGGATCGACGCGCAGCGCCAGGGGAAGGGAAGAGCGCAAGCATGGCCAAAATTTAATCCAAATCGACACGAGATAGCCGGCAAAGCGTCATTGGCGAGCCATCTTTGTCGTCCTATTTAAGGGTCGCGGGTACGGCATTCGAGGAGACGACGGATGAACGACAGCATCAGCACCCTGGACGAGCTTTTGAGCGATCCGATGGTCCTGCTTGTGATGGAGCGCGATCGTGTGCGTCCCGAACAGGTGCGCATGCTGCTCGAACGGGCTCGCCGGCCTTCGACCGATGAGCCCGAAGTGCCGCCGGCGCATGTGATCGCCAGGACATGCCAGAAACTCTGGCTCTGCCCGTAGTCGCTTTGCGATTTTCCCTGTGTACCTCAAGCCGGCCCCAAGGTGGGCCGGTTTTCGAACGGCGTGCACCTCGGCGTGCCAGCTTACAAATCCGTAAATTGATTATCCGGCCCATGACGATAAGGCTTGCCCGGGATTGACCGATGGTCGGTCCACGCAACTCCGATCTCTCATGCACGGAATTCGATTTTGGCCGATATCTGCACCCAAGGCCTCGACACGGGCTTCGTCGGCCTGGGGTTCGCCAAGGTGGCGTTCCTCGGCGTGGTGCAAGGCATCACGGAACTGCTGCCAATTTCCTCGACTGCCCATATGCGCATCGTGCCGGCCGTGCTCGGCTGGCAGGATCCTGGCTCCGCCTTCTCCGCCGCCATGCAGCTTGCGGCCCTTGCCGCGGTGGTCAGCTATTTCTGGAGCGACGTCAGGGATATCCTGTTTGGATCGCTCGACGCTCTGGCGCGACGCGATTTCGCCGACCGGCATTTCAAGCTGGCGCTCTGGATCGTGCTGGCGACGATCCCCATCGTCATCGCCGGCGTTGCGCTGTCGGGCCTGCTCAACGCCTGCAATTCGCCGCTGCGTAGCCTGACGGTGATCGGCTGGGCCTGCATCGCCATGGCTATCCTGCTGGCGCTGGCCGAGATCTTCGCCCGTCACCGGCGCAGCATGGGCGATGCGTCGCTGACCGATGCGCTGCTCGTCGGTATCGCCCAGATCGGCGCGCTTGTCCCCGGCGTCTCGCGCTCGGGCTCGACCCTGACAGCGGCACTGGGGCTCGGCTTCAAGCGGGCCGAAGCGGCGCGCTTCTCATTCCTGCTCGGGCTGCCTGCCATCGCGCTCGCCGGCCTCAAGGAACTCTGGGAACTGCACAAGGTCCATCTCGACGCCCATGGCTGGTCGGTGCTTGCTGTCGGGCTGGTCGTCGCGTCGATCTCCGCCTTCTTCGCCATATGGGGGCTGATGCGCGTGCTGGAGCGTTTCTCGGCTTGGCCGTTCGTCATCTATCGCGGCCTGCTCGGCATCGTCTTGTTGTCGAGCGTCGCCATGGGATGGCTCGTCTAAGGCAGTTCCACAGTATCGCTTGAAACGAGCTATATCCGTACCGGACCTCGAACTTCGATTCCGGTACGCACATGGATTTTTTGACCCTCCTGCAATCGGTGCCACTGTTGCTGGCGATGGCCAAGGGGGCGCTGCCGTCGGTGGCGGCGCTTGGCGCGTCGTTCGGCCAGTGGGTTGTCTCGCTGCCGCCATGCCGGGACTTCACCTTCGAGGCGACCAGCTATCTCGTTTGCGAGGTCGATCCGAAACGATATCAGCTCGAGCTGTTCTGGAAGGATGCGGCGGGCAAGCCGTTTCAGTCGCTGCACAATCTGCATGCCGCGCAACAGGCGATCGGGCGCACGATGCTGTTCGGCATCAATGCCGGCATGTATCACCCGAACCTCGCGCCGGTCGGTCTCTATGTCGAGCGCGGCCGGGAGATGGCGTCGGTGAAAACGGGTTCGGGAAGCGGCAACTTTTCCCTGCAGCCGAACGGCATTTTCTACATACGCGACGGCAGGGCCGCGGTCCGCGCCACCAGGGACTTCGTGAAGAGGCGCCCGACCGTCGACTATGCAACGCAATCGGGGCCGATGCTGGTGATCGACGGCAAGCTGCATCCGAAATTCCAGGCCGACGGTACCTCGCGGAAAACCCGCGACGGTGTCGGCGTGCGAAAGGATGGCGTCGCGGTCTTTGCGATTTCGAATGGCACGGTGACCTTTCATGCCTTTGCCCGGCTTTTCCGCGACGCGCTCGGTTGCGATAACGCGCTGTTCCTCGACGGCACGATATCCAGCCTGTTTGCGCCTGCCATCGGCCGCAAAGACGACTACTGGAATCTCGGGCCGATGATCGGCGTTTTCAGGAAGTCCTAGCCGGTTTTCCACCGCGCTTACCCGCACGCGGTATGGCGAAAAAAACTTGATTCAAACTTTATTGGTAATTTCTCATTCATAACTGATCCGGTTTGTCCGTCGGCTGTCGTTTTGCCCTCGGTCTGTTGTGTTTTGAGTACAGGTCCAGATGCGGATTCCGGGCGTCGTCAGTTTTTTGATAGCATCGCTATGCCTTGCCGGCTGCTCGTCAACGGCCGGCGTCGATGCGCTGGATTTGCAGAAACCCTCCAACGAGACCACCAGTTCCGTGATCCGGCCGCCGGCACCGATCGCCGCTGCTCCGGCGGCAAGGGGTAACAGGGCGAGGGCCGGATTGGCTCCCATGTCTGACAACGGTCCGGGGGAAAAAACGCGCCCGTTCGGCTTGGCGGAGGAGGAAGAGACGGGGGTGTTTGCCGCACCTGATGCGCCTGATCCCCAAGTGCCTGATGTCGGCGGGCTGCCGGTCGAGCCGGCAGCCTTGGTGTCGCCGCCCAAGCTATTGACCCGCGCGGCACCGGCCATGCTTGCCGGGCCGCTCACCCGTTACGGTTTTCGCGACGCCAAGCCGATCAATTTCGGCAAGGGTTCGCCTCGCCGCCTTGCAGTGCACGGCGTCGACGTCTCGCGTTGGCAAGGCAACGTCAACTGGGACAAGCTGCGGGCGCAGGGCGCCAACTTCGCCTACATCAAGGCGACCGACGGTGGCGACCACCTCGATCCGATGTTCATGAAAAACTGGCGCAACGCCGACGCCGCCGGCTTGAAGCGCGGCGCCTACCATTTCTTCTACTGGTGCCGCACGGCGGGCGAGCAGGCGGACTGGTTCATCCGCAACGTGCCCAGGGTCGAAGGCGCGCTGCCGCCGGTGATCGACGTCGAGTGGAACGGCGAGTCCAGCTGCAAGCGGCGGCCGTCGCGCGAAAAGGTGCTGGAAAAGATGCAGGTGTTCATGGACAAGCTGGAGCGCTATTACGGCCAGCGGCCCATCATCTACACCGCGCCCGATTTCTACCGCGACAATCTCAGGGGCGAATTCCTCGACTATCCGTTTTGGCTGCGTGCGGTCGCCCAGCATCCGTCAAAGGTCTATCCCGGCCGCAAATGGCTGTTCTGGCAGTATTCCGGCTCCGGCCTGTCGCACGGCGTCACTGGCCGCATAGACCTCAATGTCTTCCATGGCGACGAACGGCAATGGCGCGCCTGGGCCGGCGGCCGGCAGACGGTAGCCGACGCCAACTGAGACAAGCTATCAGGCTTGGCGTCGTTCGCTTTCTCGGGTGTCCGCCGATCCTCGACCTCTTCGCCGCTCCCTTCAGGACCCGCTCACGCGGCCTGCTTGACCAGCGTGCGCTGTCGGACCATTTCAAGCGCGATATCGGACTGCTCGATGGACACGCTTCCGCCGGCAGCATTCGCTGAGGAAAGTGTCTGGCTCTTTGACCAACAAGGACGCATGGGAGGAAAAGATGGGTGTGTCATCGGAGGCTCTGGCACAGAGCCGTCAAACGATCAGCGCTTACGAGGATTATGCGGAACAATATGATGCCATCGTGCGCAATGTTCCCAACGAGAGGGAGCAGGCATCGCTCAAGCGCCTGGTGGCAATCGCCGGCACAGGCGGTCGGATTTTGGAAGTCGGGTCCGGAGCCGGATACGATGCGGATTTTCTGGAAAATTTGGGCGTCAAGGTTCGGCGCACCGACGCGACCAAGCGGTTTCTCGAGCTGCAGGCCGCGCGTGGTAAGCATGGCGAGTTGCTCGATCTCATCACCGATGATCTCGGCGGCCCCTACGACGCGGTCCTTGCCCTATGCGTCCTGATCCACGTGCCTCGCGACCAGACCGACCAGGTGCTTGCCAAGATAGCCGGGTCGCTGCGCCCGGGCGGCGCCTTCCTCGTCTCGATGCGCAATGGCGATGGCGAGACATCAGGCGAATATCACATGGTCTACTGGCGCAGGGACGACTTCGCCGCCCGTCTCGAAGGCGCCGGGCTGGTCCTCATCAGGGACGATTTCAACGTCGGCCGCAATAGCGAAGAATGGAACACGTTCCTGGCCGTGAAGCCTGCATAACGCGGCGTGGGCTGTTGCCGTTTGCGCTGCTCAGCCTTTTCAGATTTGCGAAAATACAAGACATTGCCGCCGCCATGCTGTCTATGTGCGGGTTCCTGCACTCCTGGGGGGAGACGAGTTGGAACTCAAGATCATGCTTGTCGGCTTTGCCTGCGTGGTCGCGGGCGCGCTGTCGTTCATCACCTTCATGAAATGGCGAGAGGTGAAGGCACTCAGCCGCTGGCTGCCGACGCCGGGAAAGATCATCTCGTCGCGCGTCGAGGCACGCGAGGTCAGAAGCTCGGGCGTTGGTTCGGACAGCACTGATACCACCGAAATGCGCAATTTTCCGGCGATCACCTTCGAATACAAGGTCGGCGGCAAGAAATTTCAAAGCTCGCGCTACAGCGTGAAGGAGAATTTGGGGAATTTCGAAGTCACCGAAACCCTTGCCCAGTTTCCCCGCGGCGCGGAGGTGACTGTCTTCTACAATCCGGCCGATCCGAGCAAAGCCGTGATCGAGCGCACCATGCCCGAAGGCGCCTTCAAGTTCATGATCCAGCTCTCGGCCGGGCTGGTGGTCGGCGCGCTGGTTCTGGTGTTTTCCGTCGGCGGCGTCCTGGAGGCGATCAGGCCGCATTTGCCCAAGCCGCAGAACCTCGGCGCGGGAGCGCTGCTGCTGTTCATGGGCCTGTTTGCCTTGCGCATGGGCTTCGTCCAGAAATCGATGGCCGAGCAGGCGGCAAAATGGCCGGTCACTGCCGGCCGCATCGATGCCTCGGGCCTGCAGGCGCTCCGAAACCATTCAGGCTATGGTCGCTGGCGCACCGTCTTCAAATCCCGCATCGTCTACTCCTATGACGTCGCCGGCCAGCGCTACAGTGCCGATCGTGTGACCTTCGGCGGAACCGTGACGGCTTCGTTGCCCGGCCTCGTCGGCGGCCAGGCACGGCAGTATGTCGAAGGCAGCAAGGTCGACGTCCACTATGACCCCGCCAACCCCGGCTCGGCGGTGCTGGAATGCCGGGTACGGGGGCTCTGGCTGTTATGGATCTGCTCGGCAGGCTTTCTCGGTGGCGCCGCCTTTCTGGTCGGCCTGGTCTGAGGCGCCGGACGCCTTCAACAGCGGACGAGCGGTCCGCTGTTGAAGCCAGGCCAGGTGAACCGCAGCGTGGCCCCATGCCTGACGATATGGATGACACGCGCGAACGGCTCCTCGATCGACGGGTCGGAAC
Source organism: Mesorhizobium sp. BR1-1-3 (assembly GCF_020165455.1). NCBI lineage: Bacteria > Pseudomonadati > Pseudomonadota > Alphaproteobacteria > Hyphomicrobiales > Phyllobacteriaceae > Mesorhizobium > Mesorhizobium sp. BR1-1-3. The sequence continues at coordinate 378,582 of NZ_JAIUIC010000001.1, read as the reverse complement.
CGTAGCATTGGCTGGCATGCACCACCCAGCCGGTCGAGCTTTTGCGAAATGTCGCCTGCTCGCAGCCGAGATCGGGGAACGACAGCGACGCCTGGTCCACTGTGAACACAGTCTCGCGTTGGATGTCGGGAGCCGCGTGGCAGTTCAGCCTGTCGCTAGACCATGTCCCAACATAAGGCGGCGCCGCCAGCGCGGAGCCACCGGCGAATGCGGATATTGCCGTCGTCATCACCAAACGCCGCATCACCACTCCTTCGATCAGTGCGCTCGACCATACAGGCTGGTGGGATTTTGCGTGGACAAGTTTTGTCCAGGAGCGGACAAACGCCGCCGTTCCGGATTTTGCTATGCTTTTGCGCGGATGATGCGACTGTGCGGGCCGACTCAACGCTTTCCCAGAGACATTGGATGATCACCCGCATACTGGCCTTCTTCCTCCTGGGCCTGCTCGGCCCGATGCAGGCGGCCTTGGCAAAAGAATGCCTCCTGAGCCACGCCACCTATCAGGAGCCGCGCTCGGGTGCCGTCGTGCAATTCCGGCCGCTCGCCAACGAGCCGGCGGCGCTGACGGCCGAAGTGTTTTCGCTGGCCGTGCCCAACACCGGCACGAGCCTGCCCGCCGACATCACCTGGACCAACGGCAAGAATTCCTTCCCGCTCGGCACCATTCGCCACGCCTGCACCGACGACGACCGGGAAGGCGGCCTGCAGGACGGTAGCGGATTGTGCAGGCTATGGGAGGGCCAGGTCTATGCCTTGACCGGCGGCGGCGCCGAGCAGTTGAATTCGCGCGAAGCGACACCGGCGCCGAGAGGGCTGCTCTTGCCCGGTTTCGGCGTGGCTTTCACCGAAGGAGCCGATTTCGCCAATGCCAATCCAGGCGGTTCGGCCTGGGACGCCTTCATTTTAACAGGATGCAGCGATGAATAGCGTGCGATCGACCATCTGGGCCAGTGCCCTGCTTGCATCCGCGACGATACCAGCCATGGCGGACGAGCCGGCCCCGTCGCGCCCGCCCATCGACAAATGCGCCTGGGAAAAATTGTCTGACAAAACTGTCGGGCTGGCCGCCTGGACGCAGCGCTGCGATTTCGGCTTCCGCCAGATCCATTTCGAATTCGCCGGCAAAGCGCTCGCCATCAAATACAGCGACGGCGGCGCGGCTGACCCTCTTGCCGAGGTCTTTGACATCAAGCCTGGCGAAACCGCCGAGGCTGCGTTGCAGCGCCTGTTCCTGGAAAAGACCGACAAAGCCGTCAGGCGCCCGCTGTGTGCTGGCGCCTTACACCGAGGGCACGGTACCCGCCGGCGTCAAACGCTACACATTCAGCCCCGACGCCGCCTATGCGAAAGAGCTGAAAGCACTTGCCAGCTCCGACGAGATTCCCGAACCGCCCTGCGGCGACTGGGGTGAAATGCCTGACGGCATGCAGTATTTCGAGGTGCCCGCGGGTGAGGGGCACAGCCTGCTTTTTGTGCGCATCGGCCAGGACGAGCCATTGTTTGACGAGCAGACGCTACGCGTCTTGCCGAGGGGGTGAGAAGCGCTTTCTCGCCAGGTCAGGCGGATTCGGTCACCGCACCGATCCGCCGGTAGACGAATGCTTCTTCTCTCGAAGGAACTGTGGCAATGCGCCTGGCTTCGTCGATCAGCATTGCCATGCGAGCATGGATCGGCGATTTCGCGCAAGCCGGGTCCGTTGCAGCGGCATCGCCGGCGATCGCCATCGCCTGGCAGCGGCAGCCGCCCCAGTCGATCTCGCGCCGCTCACAGCCGCGGCATGGCTCCTGCATCCAGTCCGTACCGCGAAAGGCATTGAACGCCGGGGAATCGGCCCAGATCGAGGACAGCCTGCGTGGTTCGAAACGCTCGAAGCTGAGCGACGGGATCGTCTGTGCGGCATGGCAGGGCAGTACGGTGCCGTCAGGCGTCACCATGAAGGCGTCCCGCGCCCAGCCGCCCATGCACGGCTTGGGATAGATCGCGAAATAGTCCGGCGTCACAAAATCGATGTTGATGATGCCGGCCAACCGCTCCTGTGCCTCCGCGACGATCTCCGCCTGCCTATCGACCGCTTCACGCTCCGGCATCAGTTGATCGCGATTGGTTAACGCCCAGCCGGCATATTGCACATTGGCGATCTCGAGCCTCTCCGCGCCCAACGAAAGGGCGAGATCGATGAATTCCGGCACCTCCTCGATGTTATGGCGATGGATCGGCGCGTTGATGGTTAGAGGCAGACCGGCCGCGCGCGCGCGGCGTGCCGTCTCCAGCTTCTTTTCGTGGGCACCCTTGTGGTTGCCGATGCGATCCGTGGTCGCCGGCCGCGCGCCCTGAAAGCTCAGTTGCAGATGGTCTAGACCGGCTTCGGCAAATGCCTCGACACGGCCCTCGACGATGCCAACGCCCGCGGTAATCAGATTGGTGTAGACGCCGCGCCCCGCAAGCCCGGCGATCAATTGCTCGAGGTCGCGGCGCAGTGTCGGCTCGCCACCGGACAGATGCACCTGGAGCACTCCGAGATCGGCGGCCTCCGAGAACAGGGCGAGCCAGGTCTCTGTGTCGAGTTCGCGATTGGCCTTGAGCAGTTCGAGCGGATTGGAGCAATAAGGGCATTGCAGCGGGCAGCGATGCGTCAGTTCCGCCAGCATGCCGATTGGAGGGAGGAGGGGCGTGCTCATAGCCTCACCAGCAGCTTGTCCGACCATTCCTGCAGGAAGGCGATGACGTCGGTCGCCACGGCCTCCTGTTCGGCCTCATAATCGGCGGCAAGGCCGGCAATGATGTCGCCGACCGTGGACCGTCCATCGCAGCGTCGCAATATGTCGAGACTGACATCGTTCGGCCAGAATATCTTTTCCGGTGAAAGCACGGCGAATGCCTGCCGCAAGGGATCGTATTGTATGCGCACGTGCTTCGGCAGCGAAGGTACCGATCGCAACGACACCACAGCTCTTTCGCGCAGCGCCGTCATAGGGCTGCCTCGGGCTGGAAGGCGCCGGGCGGTATGTTTCCCCGCTCGCCATAGGCGTGTTGAAGCGCGTCAAGCATGGCCCAGAGTATATCGCATTTGAACACCAGTGCATCGATTGCCTGCTGCTGGCGCTCCGCCGTATCGGCGTGGCTGAGCACGTAGGCAAGGGCGAAGTCGGCGTCACGCGAGGCCTGTTCGGGCCGTTGCTTGAAATAGGCAAGCGTATCCTCGGTGATGTAGTCGTATTTGGCCAGCATTGCCGGCACCCGCTCGCCGATGATGAGTGGCGAGAACATCTCGGTCAGCGAGGACGCGACCGCCTCGAACAGCGTCCGGTTTGTGCAAAAGGAAAGGTAAGCGCCCACCGCGAAGCGTGTCGCCGGCAGTGCCAGCCTTTCGCTCTTCACGGCCTCGGCGTCCAGGCCGAGTGAAGTTGCCAGATACAGCCAGCGCGCGATGCCGCCGCTCCAGCCGTCCTCGCCGTCATGATCCTCGATCCGCTTGCGCCACGCGGCACGAAACGCTGGATCCTCGGCATGTACGAGTATCATGGCATCCTTGCGTGGGATGACCGCCTGATAGCAATAGCGGTTCAGCGCCCAAGCCTTCATCTCGGCCTTCGACAACGCGCCGCTGGTCATCCTGTGGTGAAAGGGATGACGATTGTGATAGCGCTCGGCGCCAACCTGCCTCAATACGGCTTCGAGAGCGCTCGTGGAGAGTCCGCCTTTGGCTGCATCGCGGAAGTCGCTCAAAATTCCATCTCCATACCGTCGTTTGCGATTTCCCAGCCTGCCGCCTTGACCGCCGCGTGCTCGGCGGAATTCTCGTCTAGGATGGGGTTGGTGTTGTTGATGTGGACGAAGACGCGACGGCCGACCTTCACATCGGCCAAGCCCGCAATCGAACCCAATTCTCCCGAGATCGCCAGATGCCCCATGCGCGCGCCGGTTTTCTGACCGACGCCGGCGACGATCATCTCGTCGTCGGTGTAGACCGTGCCGTCGAACAAAAGACAGGCGGCATCGGTGAGACGCGCGCGTAGCCGCGCATCGATGCGCGCGCAGCCTGGGATATAGAAGACGGAGCCGCGGCTGCCGATGCCGGCAATTCGGACTCCGATCGTGTCACCTGCGTCGGAGCTGAAATTGGCATCCGGATGGTCTCTATCCTCCAGATAGAGTGCTATCTTCCCGGGCACGGGAAAGGGCTCGATCATTACGCCGGTATCGCGGCCTTCTGCGTCGCAGATGGCCAATTCTTTCGCCGGCGGCAGGATGCGCCGCGGCACAAGCGCTGGATCGAGAACGTTGAAAATCGAATTCGCCTCCAGCGTTGCCAGAACCTGCGCCGTTGCATAGATGGCGAAAGGCTGCCGCTCGCGCAGGCTGAGCAGTCCGGCGATATGATCGACGTCGGCATTGGTCAGCACCACAGCGCGAATAGGTGTCGAGCGCAGCGGCGCATCGCCCGCAGGCTGCAATTCAGGTGTTGCAGCGATTTGCTGGCGAATGTCGGGCGAGGCATTGAAAAGAACCCAGCCCAACCCGTCCGCCGAGGCGGCGACACTTGACTGGGTTCGTGGATGCACGCTTGCCATGCCGGAGCGAGCCGCACGACTGAGACGGTAGTTGCAGTTCCATTGCGGAAAGCCGCCGCCCGCCGCCGATCCGATGATCCTCAAATGCATGAAAATGCCCGCGCGCCGGCTTCTCTGACCTGCAGGCAATTTGCAGTCACAAACAACACTCCGCGCGCTTTGCGTGCGTCAAAATCTTTCACGAAAATCCCATGCGGGGAGGGGATGCGCGCCCCTGTCGCCAGGGACGCGCACCTCTGCGGCCTACTTCTTGGGAGTAATTTCAGCAGGCAGATACCGTGAAATTTCGAAGCCAGCGGCAACCTGACACATGGTCGGTTTTTTCCAGTTCTTCTTCATGACATTTCTCCTGTTATACCAGCCCGAAGGGACCGATCCTGTCGTTAGCCAACCATTGCAGGGCACCGACGCAATGGCTCGTCCATCAAGTTTCAAAATGGACAAATGAAACAATAGGTTTTGAAAAATTGAAAACAAACTATCGAGAATAATTGCAGTCCTCCCTTCAATTGTTCGTTGCGTAGGGTTTCTTCTCCTCTAGTGGAAGGTTTGCATCATCCCACCCATCGGCGCCGAGCGGATACCAGATTACTGAACTGTAGCCCCACTGGACGGCCCGTTTCGCCGCATTCCACGACATCCAGCAATTCGTCATGCAGTAGAACAGAATCGCGCGCGACTTGTCCGTCCCGGCCTTGGCCGCGAGGCCTTGGCGAAAATAGCTGGCGGTCTCCTGCGAAATAGCGCCGTATCCCACATTGGCCAGCCATATGCTGCCTGGAATGTCCTTTCTGACCTTGTCTCTCCATATCGTCCCTGCCGGCAAATTGGCCGGTTTGGGCGTGTCCGGCATCACGTCGAAGAAGATCGCCTTTTTCGCTCGCCACAGCGCTTCCGCTTCCATCGTCGTCACCACCCTCGCGCCTTGCAGCGTCCGCGGCACCGGCGCCCGATAGTCGTCCATCCGGAAACCGCTGGGTTCGGCGATGTCGCCAGCCCATGTCGGCTCGGCCAGACCCAGAAGGCTCGCGGCGACCAGCACGAAAATAGTCTCCCTTCCATTCATTGGGTAATCAGGTTGTCGTGTTCGTCGATCAGCGGCACGTTGTAGCTCAGCAGGATCCTGGTGATCTCCGCCTGGTTTTCCCTGATCACCCGGTTGAGCGTCCGCTTCCATTCCTGGTCCGACGGACGTACGCCCATGGTGATGCGGTAAGACATGCGCGAGCCGGTTTTTTCCTTCACCAGTGGAACGATCGTCACATCAGCTCCGAGTTCCTTGGCGTAGTAACCTGCCATCGGTCCCCACAGCACCGCCGCATCGATCTTGTGTGCCAGCATGTCCTTGATCATGACCTCCCCCATTGATGGGGTGACGCGCGTATCCACCGCAAGCGGATAGATCTTGGCGGTCCGCAGAAGCTTGTTGGCGGCCATGTTGGCGGTTGGCGGCGTGCTTTCAACGACGCCGATCGTTTTGCCTGTGAGTCTGGGATCCTCGATCGTTTCCACGCCTTCCATATCGTGGCTTTTCGGATGCACCAGCACATAGGCGGAGCGATAGTAGGCGTTGGTGTTCTGCACCAGCTCATCGCCTTGAGCATAGCCCATGATGATGTCGCATCGGTTGGCCCCCAACGTATTGCGCACGAAGCCGGTGATCGTGGGAAACCAGGTGTAGGAGACGGACTTGCGCCCGGTTTTCGCGGCAACCAGTTCGGCCAGCTTGTTTTCGAAGCCTTCGCCGCTCTTGTCGGTGAAGGGCATATTCGAGGGATCGGCGCAGACGCGCAGAATGTCAGGGTCGACCAGTTCTCCCGCCGCGCCAAGGCCGGCGCTTTGCGCATGCGCGTTCGACGGCAGCAAGGCGAGTGTGCCGAGGATCGGCAGGACGACGCGCAGCTTCAATGCATCGCGGCCGATCATGTCATCCACCCATGCAGGATGCTTCGGCATCCTTCGCCGCCTGGGCCTTGTCTTCGTGCTTGGGCGGCCTTCCGCGGGGCGCCGCGCCATCCGCGCGCGCGCGCAGATAGACGTAGAGATCGTCCAGGTAGCAATAGACGTTCTTGTTGTCGCCAAAGGCAGGCATGACGTTTTCCTTGCCGCCGCCGACATTCTTGCGGCCTTCGGCGACGATCGAGAGGAATGTGGCGTAATCCATGGTTTTCAGGCTGTTGACCAAAGCCGGCGCATAGCTCGAACCTGTCGCGTCCTGTCCGTGGCAGACATGGCAATCGGAATGATACCGGCGGTAGCCGCTGAACGTGTACCAATCGACGGTTCCGTTTTCGATCTTGTAGGTCGGATTTCCATCCGCATCCAAATACTTGCCGCCTTCTTCCTTTACCGCCTTGGCTTTTTCCATGCTGTCGTCGGCCCGGGCGAGGCTCGAGCTTGCCAGAGGCAGCAGAGCCAGGACGAAAGCCGAAATTACAATGCGAACGGACATTCAAACGCTTCCTTCATTTGCCAATGGACACGGTTTTGCTGTCGCGACCGGCATTGATCGGTGTTTTTGGGTGCGTAACCGAATCGAGAGCCCGGCCATGGCTTCCGGATGTCCGGGCTCTCGTTCTTCAAGCCTTTGGTCTCACAAGACCTGAGGCATGCTCAAGGTTCCCAGCGCATCAATCCGGGAGACCGAAGACGGTGAGCTGACCGCCCAGCGTCGTGTAGTCGGCAAGTGCCGCGTAGCCGCCGACGGCACCCAGGCCAGCTGTACCAACGACAGCGGCTTGGTCGCCTTGCGCGCGGCCCTGATCGACGGCGCCATGCCAGGCAGCGGCGTTGTCAGGCGAAAGCAGGCCGCCTGCCAGGCCGATACCAGCCCATCCACCGACGCCCGACAGAACGGCGATATACTGCTTGCCGCCCTGCTCGTAGGTCGTGATGTTGCCGATGATGCCGGACGGGGTCTTGAACTTGTAGAGTTCCTTGCCGTCCTTATCGACCGCCTTGATGTAGCCTTCGAGTGTACCGTAGAAGACGACGTCGCCATCTGTCGCCAACGCGCCCGACCACACCGAGAACTGCTCGGGCTTCGACCAGACGATCTCGCCCTTGGCCGCATCCCAGGCAATGAAGTTGCCCATGTTGCCGTCGCCGCCAGGTGCGGGATACATCGACACGGTGGCGCCAACATAAGGCTGACCGGCGGTGTAGCTCACCTTGTAAGGCTCATAGTCCATGCAGACATGGTTGGTCGGGACATAGAACAGCCCGGTCTTCGGCGAATAGGCCGCCGGCTGCTGGTCCTTCGTTCCAAGCGCCGCCGGGCAGATGCCCGTCGAGTTGGTGTCTTCGCCGTTCTGCTGGGTCGAATATTTCGCCACGACCTGCGGGCGACCATACTGTTCGCTCTTGGGGTCCATGACGACTTCGGTCGCCCAGTTCACGGCCGGATCGTATTTCTTGGCGACGAGAAGGTCGCCGGTGGCGCGATCCATGGTGTAGGCAAAACCATTGCGATCGAAATGCACCAGCACGTCGTGCTTGGCGCCGTTGACCTCCATGCCATCGACGAGGATCATCTCGTTGATGCCGTCATAGTCCCATTCGTCATGCGGGGTCATCTGGTAGAGCCATTTGGCAACACCAGTATCCGCATCGCGGGCCATGATCGTCATCGACCAGCGATTGTCGCCGGGGCGTTGGACCGGGTTCCACGTCGAGGGATTGCCGGTGCCATAGTAGACCAGGTTCAGCTTGGGATCATAGGAATACCATCCCCATGTCGTGCCGCCGCCGGTCTTCCACTGCTCGCCTTCCCAGGTGTTCGTGCCGGAATCCTTGCCAACCGGCTTGCCGAGTTGCGTGGTCTTCTCGGGATCGATCAGGGTGTCTGCGTCCGGACCTTCCGAATAGGCTTTCCAGGCGAGTTTGCCATCTTTCAGATTGTAGGCGGCCAGCCAGCCGCGAACGCCGAATTCGGCGCCGGAGACGCCGATGAGCACCTTGTCCTTGACGACGACGGGGGCAGCCGTACCGGATTCGCCTTTGCCGCCATCGGTCTGGTCGCCGTTCTTGACCGACCAGACGACCTTGCCAGTCTTCGCGTCGAGGGCGACGACCGTGGTGTCGGCCTGATTGAGAATGATCTTGCCGTCACCATAGGCAACGCCACGGTTGACCGTATCGCAACACATGATCGGAATGACGTTGGGATCCTGCTTGGGCTCGTATTTCCAGAGGATCTTCCCGTCATTCTTGAGATCGAGCGCAAAGACATTGTTCGGGAAAGGCGTGTGGACATACATCACATCGCCGATGATAAGCGGTCCACCCTCGTGGCCTCGTAGCACGCCGGTGGAAAAGGTCCACTTGACCTGCAGGTTCTTCACATTGTCCGCAGTAATCTGGTTGAGTTTGGAATAGCGGGTGTTGGCGTAGTCACCCGTCTGCATTGCCCAGTTCTTCGAATCCGAAGCCAGCTTTGCAAGGTCCTCGTTAGCCGACGCCGTATAGGCCGCGCCGAGCGACAGAAACGCCGCAGTCGTTAGAATATAGGTAGCTTTCGTAAGTACACGCATCCGAATTCCTCCCGAGGTTCATAGTGATGAATCATTTGCTGAGCCCACAAGGGCTTGCCCAAGCGATTCACGGGGGGGAAATATTTCCGGCAGCGTGTCACGACCTAAGCCAGATGTGCAGAGGGCACCGTTACTGCCCACCTCACCTTGGCCTACGAAAGACTGTCGCCGCTCCCTAATGACGGTGACGCCCTTGAAGCCGGAAACAGGGTGAGGCTATGTCATCGTAAAAGGCTAGGCAAGCAAAAAAGCCTGCTGGTGTTTTTGCACCGCAATATCGTAAATGATGCGGTGCAATATAAGAAAATAAGCAGGACGGTATTTGTTAGATAAAGTATTTATGACCGCGAAATAACGATGGGGCACATAAAATTTAGTTATTTTTTGATTTTTACATTTCGCCTAAGCGTTGATTTTATTTGGAGGTATTCGCTTCGATGTCTCGGCATGGTCATGCGCGTGCTCCATTGGGAATCGATAGTGGGCCAAGCATGAGATGATCGTTGGAGTCGGGGCGTGGAGCAGGCCACGGAGCCGCCATGCGGAACCACGGTCGACAAGCCCCGCATTCCTCCTTTGGTCGCATACGGAAGCCATGGGCGCTTGACTGACTCTGCTGCACGTTGCCAACTGCCACGGTGATCCCGACTGGGCGCATCGCGCCTAGGCTAACCGGAGGTTTTCCCGTGATCAGATATGTTGGATTTTCGACTTTGCCGCTGCTCCTTGCCGCGCCGCTGGCCTTCGCAAACCCCGCGGGCGCCGCGGGTGATTACCCGACGGCAACGATCGCCGACTACGTGCTCGGCTGCATGCAGACGAACGGCCAGACACGTCAGGCGCTGGAAAGCTGTTCCTGCTCGATCGACGTCATCGCCTCGATCCTTCCCTACGACCACTATGAGAGAGCCGAGACTTTCAAGAGCATGTCTTTGACCACAGGCGAAAGCGCGGCGCTGTTTCGCGAAAGCGCACCGGCGAAGGCAGCCCGTACCGAATTGAAGCGCGCGCAGTCGGAAGCCGACGTGCGCTGCTTTTAGAGCCTGCTCCATCCGGAAGCCGGATGGAGCTCCGTCCTCTGCCTGGGCGTGATCTTCCCGAACGAGCTCCATTTTCGGGATCAAGTGGCAAGCACCCGGCAGTCCAGCGCAAGATATCGAGACTTCAGAGTCCCGCTGTCTCGAGCGGCCACTGATTGCGAAATGTTTTGCCGTCCGTATCGATCGCTTCAACCTGGATTTCGCCATTGCCGTGCACGGTGAAATCGAATCGGAAGTTGGGGTCTTCCGAAATCGATATTCCACCTTCCATGGAGAGGATCGGCCGGCCGGCTTGGGAGATCGACAGTTTCTGGACAAAATGCGCCGGTATGAAATATTGGGTCAGCGGATCCCGCTGCAGCCCCGAATTGTTAGGGTGCCGGATCATCAACTGCAGTTCCTCGGTCTTGGTCATCGTCTCTTTGGGCGGGAACTGGCGCAGCTTCATCTGACCCATTGTCGCGTTGGCCTCGTCCTGGTTCTTGACCGCAGGGGCGGAGCAGCCACCTGACGCCTTGACGAAGGTCTGTACCATATGGAGTTGACCACCCTGCGTCTCAGCGATGGCACGCAGATAGGAATAGTCGTTGACGCGCACGCGCGTCGACAGATGCGTCACGCCGGCATCCTTGCCGAGCTGGAACGTTGCCGCCACCGGTGCAGGGTTCGCGTCGATGATCAAGGTAACGGATTTGATGCCGTCTGGCGCCTTGGCTGGATCGAGATAGATGTCGACGGGCACGATGGCGGCATCCTGCGCCCGCTTCGGTGCTTCGATCCTGACGACGCCGGTATCGACCAGAATTGCCCGATCGCCGAACACGTCGCCCTTCAAGTCATGCCAGATTCTATCCGAGGACGCGGTTGTTTGCTGTGCGTTGGCGGCTCCCGAGGAGCCGAGCAACGTGCCGATGGTCAAGATGATCGCGGCGAAAACGGATGCGAGCGGCAAGGCGAGCTGCCGGCTCGAGTAAGCTTGATTTTGCATTTCGATGCCTCCACCAATGCAAGAGAGGTGGTGCCCAGGCTGGCGTTGAGGATAAGCCTTTGGCGACGCCTTGGCAAATCGCCGTGCTTTGCGGCCGCCTGGCGCATGTCGGCGTCGTCTATTCCCATTCGAGTTCGGCAAATGCGGCCGTTGCGTTGCGCTCGTTGTAATCGTCGAACAGGTGCCAATTGTCCCGTTCGCTTCCGCCTGCGGTTTTGACTGCTTCGCGCAGCGGCGTTCCGTCGGCGATCGCCTTGCGGATATCGCGCGCCAGAACCTCGAAATAGCGTCGCTCCCCCGCCAGTGCCTGTGGCCAGTCGGCCGTTACAGGACCATGACCTGGAACGACGCGCGCGGCGTCGATCGCGGTGAGTGCATCCATCTGGCGGAGCCATCCAAGCAGTGATCCGTCGAGCGTCGGCAAGGAGCCCATGAACACCAGATCGCCGGCAAAGAGCGTTCTGGTCGTGGTATCGAATACGGTCAGGTCGTTGTCGGTGTGCGCCGCCTTCCATGCCCGCAGTTCGATCGTGCGCCCGCCGAGGTCGAGTTGCAGGTGATCGTCGACCAGCCTGGTCGGCGACACGATCTCGACCCCCTCCATCAGCGCCTCGCCAAGCTGTTCGCGATAGTTGTGCAGATAGAACACGCCACGCGCGTCGAGGGCGCGCGGCAGATTGCGGTGACCGACGATGGTCGCGCCGATCTCCCTGAATGCCGCATTGCCGAAGATGTGGTCGGGGTGCATGTGGGTGTTGACCAGGAAGCGAACCGGCTTTGCGGTTACCTTTCCGATCGCGGCGAGAAAGGCGTGCGCCTCGATCAGGCTGCCACCGCTGTCGATGACGGCAACCGCATCGGTACCGACGACGGCGCTCAGATTGCAGATCGCACCGTCGTTGGCGGCGGTCATCAATTCATCCGTGCCCTGGAAGGCGAAGACGCCGTCGGCGATCTGCCTGAGCGAGAATCCCAGGTTGCCAGCCGCGGCTCGTCCGAGGCAGCACGGCAGCAAGGCGGCGCTGGCGGCGGTACAGGCGAAGCCACTCACAAGCCTGCGTCTTAGCCGATCGATCGACATGAAGGCCTCCGATATGCATTTCGCCTGCAGGCGATCAGGTGACGTCCGGAAATCTATGATGGAACGACCGCAGAAGGTCGCTCATCACCTGCGAATTGCGATGTTGCCGTGGCAACCGTACGTCGAACACGCCGAGCACATGGGTTGGCCGCGGCGCGAGCACGATGATGCGGTCCGACAGCATCAGTGCTTCGCGTAGATTGTGCGTCACCATCAAGGCGGTCGTGGGCCGTGCCGACCACACTGTCAAAAGCAGATGCCGAAGCCGCTCGGCGGTCTGTTCGTCGAGCGAGACAAAGGGTTCGTCCAGGAAAAGCACCGCCGGCTCCGTGGCGAAAGCCCTGGCAAGTGCTGCCCTGCGCGCAAGGCCGAGCGACAGTTCGGCAGGATAGAGCGAGCGCATGGCCGCGAGGCCGAGCGTGTCGAACAGCCCGTCGAGATTTTTCGCCCTCAAGCTTTTCGGCAACGCCAGCCTGACATTCTGCTCCACCGTTCGCCACGGCAGCAGGGTCGGTTCCTGGAATACGGCGGCGATGCGGTTCGAACCTCCTTGCGGCAACTGGAAGGAGCCGGAAAAGTCTTTGTCCAAGCCAAGCAGAATACGCAGCGTCGTGGTCTTGCCGCAGCCCGACGGTCCAAGCAAGCAGGCGAATTCGCCTTGCCGGACCTCGAAGGAAAGGTCCTGAAGCGCCGTGATCGAGACGCCTCGCGCGGACCTGAAGGTCTTTTCGGCGATGTCGACCTTAAGCGGGACGACGGCGCCAACGGGTTGCATGTCGTTCAACGGGCTGCACCAGGAGAAGTTCAATGACAAGCATCACCGCCACGAAAGCCAGCGTGTAGGCAAGAATGGCGGCGACATCGAAAAGCTGGAAATAGAGATGGATCTGGAAGCCGACACCGTTCGAGCGGCCGAGCAGTTCGACGACCAGGACGATCTTCCAGATGAGGGCGATGCCGGATCGCGACGCGGCGGCAAGATAGGGCTGCAGTTGCGGCAGCAGGATATGGCGGATGCGATCAAGGCGGCCGAAGCGATAGACGGTGGCCATTTCGGCGTAGCTTGGGTCAAGCGTCCTGGCGCCTTCACGCATCGTCACCACGACATTCGGGATCTTGTTCACCGCCACCGCGCCGATCGCCGCCGCCTCGTTGAGGCCGAACCAGATGTAGCCGAGGACGATGACCACCAGCGCCGGGATGTTGAGGAACAGGATCACCCACGGGTTGAAAAAACGGTCGACGCGACGATAGCTGCCGAGCAAAACGCCGATGACGGATCCGATGATCATTGCGACGATATACGCCGCGGCGACCCGGCCGAGGGTCACGCCGAGATGGTAAAAGAGGTCGCCGCTCGCAGCCTCCCTGAGAAGCACCTGCCAGACCTGCCCAGGTCCTGGAAAGGCACGGCTTGGCCAGACGCCTGCCGCAAGGTTCCACAGCAGGCAAAGCCCGAGCAGGGAAACCGCTACCGTCAGCGCGGGCGCCAGTGCCGTCGCCAGGCTGCGTCGGCCGGACATGCTCGGCGGGGCATCACGCGTGCCGTCGGTTTCCGATGCGGTCATTTCCAGGGTTCCTGCCAGAATGTGCCGGGCGCCATCTCCGGCGCGCTGCCGACCAGCTTCGCGCCGCCGATCGCCGCCAGCACATGGTATAGCCTGCCGGCGTCAGCCGCTTCCTCGGCGACCGACCGTCTGGGAATGCCCTGACGATAGCGATCGCGCAGTTTTTCCAGTTCCTTGCCTTCCGCGCGAATGATCGGCGCCAGGCGCAGCCATTCGTCATCGGATCTGGCCAGCAAGTCCTTGGCTTGCGCGGACGCTCTCACGAACCCCCTGACGGCATCGGGGTTCTCGTTCGCCCATTGGTCATGGAAGACGTAACCGAGCGCCGACACGGGTCCCAGAGCCCCAAGCGTCTTTGCCGCGTCATTCACGCCGATCAATCGACGGAAGCCATTGGCCTCGAGACGGGCGCAAAAATGCCAGAAATTCAGCACTGCATCGAGTTCGCCCTGTATCGCCTTTTCCGAAATCAGTGGCGGCGCGCCAAAGACGATGTCGCTGGTTGCCGACAGGTCGACGCCGAGATCGCGTCTGGTCAGCGCTTGTATCAGCAGCCAACTCTTGTCGAGCGGGCCGCCGGCGACGCCGATCTTCTTGTCCTTGAGATCGGCGACCGTCCGGATCGGTGAACCCTCCTTCACCATGATCGCGCCCACGGCGGTGGAATAGGGGAACAATGTGAGGTCGCCGCCTTCGGAGCGCTGGCGCGAGACCCATAGCCAGTCGGAGACGATCATGTCGATCGCGCCAGCCTGCATCGCGACGTTGGTTGCATCCTCGCCGGCGAAGTCGATGATCTCCAGATCGATCCCGTTCGCGGCATCGAACTTGTGCTGCCGTAGCGTATCGAGTTCCCAACTCACGGTTCCAAACTTCAGCACACCGAGGCGAATCCTGGCTGCCGCAACGGCTGGCCTGGTAGCAAGAACAGCGGCTGTCCCGAGAACCGCCAGACGCAACGTCATGCGCCGTGAAACCATCATGACACCTCCTCCCCAGGGTTCCGCGCTGCCAAATCAGATGGCTCGTTCCTTGCTCGGAAATGCGCATTTCCAGCGCATGACCTTGAGGGTCGGGTGTTCTTGAGACCATTTCGCGATTTCGCTGGGGGCAAGGAACATGCATTGGAACAGGGTGCCGCGGCTCTCGAAATAGAGATGTTCGTCTCGGCAATTGCTCGGATTGGCGCTGAGGCAAACCGTCAATATGAGATCGACCATGTCCATTCAGCACCTCTTGCGCGTTCCCAAACGCCCATCTCGGCGAGTCCAGCCCAACCAGGAGCCAGGACAAAACCGCCACTTGCCGGATTTCTCAAGGTGCCAATGGAGAAACCGGAATGAGGTCAAGCTACGCGCTCGCCCAATAGCCGTCAACAAAGACGAATGGACAGGATCCTTGAGAACCCAGGCCTCTAAACCTTTGTACGATTGACTTTCACAACATGCCGATTAGCTTCCAGGTGACGCGGCGCGGCTCCACGGGAGAAGCGGAATTTCCACGCCACCGCGTAAGGCGCATGCCGACGGATCAAAGGATCGGCATGCGCAAATCGTCCAGGGCACCCAGACGATCAATGAGGAAATACCATGCGCGCAATCGCATTTTTCGCAGTCATGTCCGTTGTGCCCTTCATCGCGAGCCAATCCCAGGCACAGGACGCGGCGGCGGGTGAGAAGGTCTTCGCCAAATGCAAGGTCTGCCATGTCGCCGACCAGGACAAGAACAAGGTCGGCCCGTCGTTGAACGGCGTCATCGGCCGAACAGCCGGCACGCACCCGGGGTTCAGCTATTCTCAGGCGATGGTCGCGGCAGGCAAGTCCGGCGTCAAATGGGATGAACCCACGCTGAAGACTTACCTTCACGATCCCAAGGCCATGGTCAAAGGAACAAAGATGGCGTTTGTCGGCCTCAAACAGGACGAAGACATCGCCAATGTCATCGCCTATCTGAAGCAATTCTCGAAATAGCGCGCCGCCGGCCGTTCGAACTTGCGTTCGGCCGGCGTTCGCCTACGCATCGGCTTGCAGCCCCTGCATTGCCGAAGGCAGATCGAAAAGGCTGTCGCAAACAAGATCGGCGCCAAGCTCTTCCACCGGAATGTGGCTGTAGCCGCCACGCAGCAGGATGACGGGCATGCCGGCGGCGCGTGCGGCGCCCAGGTCAGCGCCACTGTCTCCGACCAGCAGCGCGTCACCCGGGTCGACGCCTAGCTGTGCCAACGCCAGCAGCAGGGCATCGGGCGCCGGTTTCAGGTATGTCACCGCGTCTCCGCCGACGATCGCACCGAAATATTCCGTCAATCCGAAATGAAGCAGGATTTCGCGGGTCGCCAACTGCGGTTTGTTGGTTGCCACCCCCATGCTTACTCCGCCCAAATGAAAGTGGGTGAGGGCCTCCCTGACGCCAGGCATCAGCCTTGTCAGGCCGGTCAGATGCCGGCGGTAGATAGGCGCCATGACGCGGTTTGCCTCATCGAGAGCGTTGCCGAGCAGTGGCGCTCCCGATGCCGCGAAGGCTCGCTCGATCAGTTTCCTGACACCGCCGCCGATCATGGCCTTGACCCGGTCCAGGCGCAGCGGCGGCAGATCGCGGCTGGCCAGCAATTCGTTGACGGCGGCCGCTATGTCCGGTGCCGAGTCGACCAGCGTGCCGTCGAGGTCGAACAGGATCGCCTTCGGCGATCGAAGCGGCCTACCTGCGCCGACGTTCATGCGTCATCCTTCCACTTGATCGAGCAGCCGATCGAGGCGACCTGGTTCAGCGGCCCGTCGCCGGTTCGGGCAACCTGCTTCATCGCCTCGAACAGATCGCGTCTCAGCCCGGGCGCTCCGGCTTCTCGTCGCGAGGCGTCCAGCCGACCGCGATATTGCAATCCCAACTCGCTGTTGAACCCGAAGAAATCGGGAGTGCACACCGCCACGTAATCGCGCGCTACAGTTTGGCGCTGGTCGTGCAGGTAGGGGAAGCTGAAGCCGTTCGTCGTGGCGAAGAGCTTCATTTGGTCGAAGGAATCCTCGGGGTAGGTGTCGGCATCGTTCGAGTTGATCGCAACGAAGCCGATACCTTCGGCCTTGAGGTCGTTGGCATCGCGCACGATACGTGAAATCACCGCCTTCACATAAGGGCAGTGATTGCAGATGAAGGCCACGACCAGGCCGTTCGGGCCGGCCTGGCTGAGGATCGAATGCGACCTGCCGTCGACGCCGGGCAAAACGGCATCGATCGCGCGCCAGCCGAAATCGCAGACAGGGGGGACGGCCGCCATGCTTGCCTCCGATGGAATGGTTTACGCGGCTTTCCGGATCGCGCCGTCGGCCGCCTGTCGGATGGTTCCAATGTTGGTGCGGTAGGCCGCCTCGGCGCCTCCCTTGAACACGGCCGACCCGGCGACCAGCACATTAGCGCCGGCCGCGGCGACCAGCGGGGCGGTTTCGGCCGTGACGCCGCCATCGATTTCGATGTCAATCGGGCGGTGGCCAACCAATGCCTTGATTCGCCTGATCTTCTCGATGACCGCGGAAATGAAGGCCTGGCCGCCGAAGCCTGGATTGACCGTCATCAGAAGCACCAGATCGAGCCTGTCGAGCACATACTCGATGACGCTCTCCGGCGTCGAAGGATTCAGCGATACGCCGGCCTTCTTGCCGAGATTTTTGATCGCCTGCAGGGAACGATCGAGATGCGGCCCGGCCTCTGCATGCACCGTGATGATGTCGCAACCGGCGTCGGCGAAGGCGGCCAGATAGGGGTCGGCCGGCGCGATCATCAGATGGCAGTCGAAGATTTTGTCCGTTCGGTCGCGGATCGCCTTGATCACCGGCGGACCGAAGGTGATGTTGGGCACGAAGTGGCCGTCCATCACGTCGAGATGGATCCAGTCGGCACCCGCCCGCACGACAGCTTCGACCTCGTCGCCGAGCCGCGAGAAATCCGCGGAAAGCACGGAGGGTGCGATGATTGTCCCGGTGACCATGGTCGTCGTCTCCAATTCTGTCTGCGGTGTTGGTCGCTGCGCCGGCCGCTTCGTCCTGTCAGCGCATCTTCGTCTCCGGTTCGCCTTCCAGTTTCCCTTCCGCGAACACGCGGCTGCCGCGAATGTCGGATTCCTCGATGGTGATAAGATCGGCCTTGGTCAACACCCGGCTGCGCGATGCGAAAAGCCGGTTGGCCTGCCGCAGCCGCGCCCGGTCGAGCCCATTGCGAACCGAACGCGCGTTGGAGAAATGCGGCAGCCTCATGCGGATCGGAAGATACTCTTCGAGCGCCTGGGACGCCGCCTCGCTGAGGCGATAATTCTGCTCCGCGAGCATAATCTCGGCGATCGATTTCAGTTCGCTGACGCCATAGTCGGGGAAGTCGAGGTGGTGGGCGATGCGCGAACGCATGCCGGGATTGCTGTCGAAGAAGCGGTCCATCTTGTTCTTGTAGCCGGCAAGGATCACAACCAGATCGTCACGGTTGTTCTCCATGCACTGCAGCAAAATTTCGATCGATTCCTGGCCGTAGTCGCGTTCGTTCTCGGGCTTGTAGAGATAGTAGGCCTCGTCGATGAAAAGCACGCCCCCCATGGCACGCTTGATGACCTCGCGGGTCTTGGGCGCGGTGTGACCCACATACTGGCCGACGAGATCGTCCCGCGTCACGGCGACCATGTGGCCTTCGCGGACATAACCCAGACGATGCAGGATTTCGGCCATCCTCAGCGCTACGGTGGTCTTTCCGGTGCCGGGATTTCCGGTAAAGTTCATGTGCAGCGTCGGCGCGCCCGATGTCAGTCCGAACCTGCGGCGAAGCCGGTCGACCAGGAGGAGGGCGGCGATCTCGCGGATGCGGGTCTTGACCGGCTTCAGGCCAACGAGTTCTCGGTCGAGCTTGTCCATCACCTCGTCGATGTTGGACGCCTCGAACTCGGCCTGCAGATCAACCGTCGCGTCCTGTGCGGCAGCGTCCTTTGTCATCGCGTTCAGCATGGTTCGGCTAGCTCCGCTCGCCCTCGGGCCTGTCGGTCGCATAAGGCACGATCGAATAACCCTGGCTGCGGCCGTCACGCTCCTGGCGCAGCAGCCGGAACCCGGGTTCGCTGGGCGGCCGGTTGACAATGAACGACATGCGCGGCGCTTCCCAGCCCTTGGTCGAATCGAAGGCGGTTACCCGCACATACATGTTCGGACAGGCTTTCCGGCAAGCATTGACCTCGAGCAGTATGCCCGCCGGATCTTTCAAGTCGAACATCGGGTTGCCGTACATTTCCCAATAGGTGTTTCGCGGATGCGGATCGTCCGTGTACTCGACGCTGACCGCCCAATGGTTCTTCAGCGCGTATTTGATCTGCGCCGAAATCTGCTCGTCGGTCAGGTCGGGCAGGAACGAGAACTGCCCCTGTGTGACCTTGTTTCCCGGATTGGTCATCATGACGACGGTTCCTTTCGTCTAGAAGCTGGGCGTTGCGGTTGGCACGAAGTCGGCCGTGTCGGTCGATTCGTAGTTGAAGGTGACGTCCTTCCAGGTCTCCAGGGCAGCCTTCAGCGGCGTGCACCATCTGGCCGCCTGTTCGAGGATCTTGGTCCCTTCGCGCAAATAATCGCGCCCCTCGTTGCGGGCCAGGATCATCGCTTCCAAGGCGACGCGATTGGCCGTCGCGCCTGCTTGGATACCGTCCGGATGGCCGATCGTGCCGCCGCCGAACTGCAGGATGACGTCCTCGCCGAGATAGTGGATCAACTGGTGCATCTGGCCGGCATGGATGCCGCCCGAGGCAACGGGCATCACCTTGTTGAGGGAGGCCCATTCCTGATCGAAGAACAGCCCGGTTTCGAGGTTCTGCGGCGTGCGCTCCTCGCGCAGCGTGTCATAAAATCCCTTGATCATGAGCGGGTCGCCTTCCAGCTTGCCGACCACCGTGCCGGCATGGATGTGGTCGACGCCGGCCATGCGCATCCATTTGCAGATGACGCGGAAATTCATGCCGTGGTTCTTCTGGCGCGAATAGGTCGAGTTGCCGGCACGGTGCAGGTGCAGGATCATGTCGTTGCGGCGTGCCCACTTGGCCATCGACTGGATCGCCGTGTAGCCGATGACCAGATCGATCATCACAATGCAGGAGCCAAGTTGCTTGGCGAATTCGGCGCGCTCGTACATCTCCTCCATCGTGCCGGCGGTGACGTTGAGATAATGGCCCTTGACCTCGCCGGTGGCGGCCGACGCCTTGTTCACGGCCTCCATGCAGTAGAGGAAGCGGTCGCGCCAATGCATGAAGGGCTGCGAGTTGATGTTCTCGTCGTCCTTGACGAAGTCGAGGCCGCCCTTCAGCGCTTCATAAACGACGCGCCCGTAATTGCGTCCCGACAGGCCGAGCTTCGGCTTCGTCGTCGCGCCGAGCAGCGGCCGGCCGAACTTGTCGAGCCGCTCACGCTCCACCACGATGCCGGTCGCCGGCCCCTGGAAGGTTTTGAGATACGCCACCGGGATACGCATGTCTTCCAGCCGCAAAGCCTTGACTGCCTTGAAGCCGAACACATTGCCGATGATCGATGCGGTCAGGTTGGCGATCGAGCCCGGCTCGAACAGGTCGAGGTCGTAGGCGATGTAGGCGAAGTACTGTTGCTCGGTCTTGGTTCCGGGACCGGTGTTCGGCACCGGCTCGGATCTGAACGCCTTGGCGCGATAGAGCTCGCAAGCTGTCAGCCGGTCGGTCCACACCACGGTCCACGTCGCGGTGGAGGATTCACCGGCGATGGCGGCTGCCGCCTCCTCGTGGTCGACACCGGGTTGCGGCGTGATCCGGAACATGGCGATCAGATCGGTTTCCTTGGGCCTGTAGTCAGGCTCCCAGTAGCCCATCTTCTTGTAGGGGATGACCCCTGACTTGTAGCGCTCCTTGCCTTCCTTGAGCGTCCCCGCTGGCAGTATGTCGATCTTGTTCATGACAGGTCTCCTGTTTGTTGCTCAGGCGGCTTTCGCGGTTGCGATTTGGGGGTCGAGTTTTCCCGCGGCGTAACGTTTCGCCATCTCGTCCATGGCGATGACCTTGATCTTCGAGGCGTTGGACGCCGTGCCGAAACGCTCGAAGCGGTCCCGGCAAAGGTCGCGCAAGGCATCCATGGCGGGCTTCAGGAATTTGCGGGGATCGAACTCGCGCGGGTCTTCCGTCGCGACGCGGCGGAACTGCCCGGCCATGGCCATGCGGCAATCGGTGTCGATATTGACCTTGCGCACGCCGTAGCGGATGCCGCGCTCGATCTCCTCGACCGGGACGCCAAAAGTCTGGGGCATCTCGCCGCCGTATCTGTTGATGATGTCCTGCAACTCCTGCGGCACAGAGGAAGAGCCGTGCATGACCAGATGCGTGTTGGGCAGCTTCTCGTGGATCGCCTCGATCACCTGCATGGCCAGGATGTCGCCGTCCGGCTTGCGGGTGAATTTGTAGGCACCGTGCGAGGTGCCGCAGGCAATCGCCAGCGCGTCGACTTGGGTTGCGGTCACGAAGTCGACCGCCTGATCGGGATCGGTCAGGAGCTGGTCGTGGGAGAGCGCGCCCTCGGCGCCGTGGCCATCCTCGGCCTCGCCTTGGCCGGTTTCCAGCGAGCCGAGCACGCCCAGTTCGCCTTCGACGGAAGCGCCGACCCAATGCGCCATACGTGCGACGCGTTCGGTTATGGCGACGTTGTAGTCGTAGCTTGCCGGCGTCTTGGCGTCTGTCATCAAGGATCCGTCCATCATCACCGAGGTGAAGCCGTGGCGGATCGCGGAAAGGCAGGTGGCCTCGCTGTTGCCGTGGTCTTGATGGATGCATAGCGGGATGGTTGGGTGGATTTCGGTCAGCGCCTCCATCATCTTGGCCAGCATGATGTCGTTGGCATAGGACCGGGCGCCACGCGAAGCCTGGATGATGACAGGCGCGTCGCAGGCCTTGGCCGCTTCCATGATGGCGAGGCCCTGTTCCATGTTGTTGATGTTGAATGCCGGTACGCCGTAGCCGTGCTCGGCGGCATGGTCGAGAAGCTGGCGAAGGGTGATGCGAGCCATTGTGAATCCTCCTAGATGATGAGCTTCAGCGCCGCTGCAGCAACCGCTTCGGACGTTATGTTGAAATGCCGGTAGAGGTCGGGGGCAGGGGCGCTGGCGCCGAAGCCGGTCATGCCGACGAAAGCGCCGGTCTCGCCGATCCAGCGGTCCCAGCCCAGCCGGGCTGCCGCTTCGACCGCGACGCGCGGCGCCGAGCCGAGGACGGCCTTGCGGGTGGCGCTTTCCTGCTCCTCGAAAAGCTCCCAGCACGGCATCGACACGACGGCGGCGGCGACACCATGCTCGGTCTCCAGCCTTTCGGCGGCAGCAACCGCGATCTCGACCTCCGAGCCGGTGGCGATCAGGGTGACGGCACGGTGCTCGGCTGGTTCGCGCAGGACGTAGGCACCTTGGCGGGAGCGGTTCTCGTCACTGTGCGACCGACGCAGCATCGGCAGGTTCTGGCGCGACAGCACCAGGACGCTCGGCCGATCCTTGCTCTTCAGCGCGAGTTCCCAGCACTCCGCCGTTTCGATGACATCCGCCGGACGGAAGACGTTGAGATTAGGCGTCGCACGCAGCATCGCAAGGTGCTCGACCGGCTGGTGCGTCGGGCCGTCCTCGCCGAGACCGATGGAATCGTGTGTCATCACATAGATGACGCGCTGGCCCATGAGCGCCGAGAGCCGCATCGCGCCGCGCGCATAATCGGCGAAGCACAGGAACGTACCGCCATAGGGCACGAAACCTCCATGCAGCGCGATGCCGTTCATGGCGGCCGCCATGCCGTGCTCACGAATGCCGTAGTGAATGTAGCGGCCGGCATAGTCACTCGGCGCAATGCGGTTCATGCCCTTGGTGATCGTCAGATTCGAGTGCGTCAGATCGGCCGAGCCGCCGACGGTCAATTCCGTTGCGCCGTTGATGGCCTCCAGCGCCATTTCGGAGGCTTTTCGCGTCGCCACCTTGGTTGCCTTCTCGACATTTTCGCGACGAAAGGCTTCGAGCGCGTCGAAGACCGTGTCGGCCAGTTCGGCGGCGACGGCGTTTTCAAAAGCCTCGCGTCGCGGCGAGGCGGCAAGCCGCTGCTCCCAGGCGCGCCGCATCGCTTCGCCGCGACCGGCAATCTCGCGCCAGGCGAAAAGGATATCATCCGGCACCTCGAACGGCGCGTGGGCCCAGCCGATGTTTTCGCGTGTCGCGGCGATCTCTGCTTCACCCAGCGGTGCGCCGTGCGTCTTTTCCGAACCGCCGAGATTGGGGGCACCCATACCGATCACTGTGCGGCAGGCAATCAGCGATGGCCGATCCGACCGCCGCGCCGCCTCGATTGCCGCGGCGACTGCTGCCATGTCGTGCCCGGCGACACTTTGGACATCCCAGCCGGCGGCCTTGAAGCGCGCCGGCTGGTCCATCGACGTGGAGAGGGAGGTCGGCCCGTCAATGGAAATCGCATTGTCGTCCCAGAAGACGATCAGGCGGGAAAGCTTCAGGTGACCAGCGAGGTCTATCGCCTCGTGACTGATTCCCTCCTGAAGGCAGCCGTCGCCCGCAATCACATAGGTATGATGATCGACCAGATCGGCACCGTAGCGGGCGGCAAGCATGCGTTCCGCCAGCGCCATGCCGACCGCCGTGGAAATGCCCTGTCCAAGCGGTCCGGTGGTGGTCTCCACGCCAAGCGCATGGCCGTATTCCGGATGTCCGGCGGTGCGGCTGCCCAGCTGCCGAAATCGCTGCAATTCCTCGACCTGCATGTCTTCGTAGCCGAGCAGATGATGCAGCGCGTATTGCAGCATCGAGCCGTGGCCGGCTGAAAGCACGAAACGGTCACGGTCGGGCCAGTCCGGTCTCGACGGATCGATATTGATGAAGCGGTTGAACAGCACCGTTGCGACATCGGCCATGCCCATCGGCATGCCGGGATGACCCGAATTCGCCTTTTGGACGCTGTCCATCGCCAGCGCGCGAATGGCGTTCGCCATGTCGCGCTCCGAGACGGGAGCGGTTGTGGTGACGGGCTTCAGTGCTGTTTGGCTGGTCATTGCATCCTCCTCACGACACACGGCTCTTGCGTTCAACCAATTGCAGGATGAGCGGCGTCAGGATCAGCTGCATGGCAAGATCGAGCTTGTTGCCTG
Source organism: Mesorhizobium sp. BR1-1-3 (assembly GCF_020165455.1). Lineage (NCBI taxonomy): Bacteria > Pseudomonadati > Pseudomonadota > Alphaproteobacteria > Hyphomicrobiales > Phyllobacteriaceae > Mesorhizobium > Mesorhizobium sp. BR1-1-3. Next base: position 354,650 of record NZ_JAIUIC010000001.1, on the reverse strand, counting down.
GCACCACGATGGAATTTGGCCGCGACATGAACGAGTCGTGGATCATCGACAGCAGATACGGAAAATCGATGCCGCGCGGATTGGCGAAGCGGATAACCAGCATCGATTCGTCGGGTGTCGGAATCCAGCGCGCGATGAACGGGTTGGACGTATCGACGATCGGCACGCGCTGGAAGTTGATGGCGGTCTGCGAGAATTGCGGGACAATGTAGCGGACATAGTCGGGCATCCGGCGCAGGATCACGTCCATCACCGCCTCGGTGGAATAGCCGCGTGTCGAACGGTCGCGATGGATCTTCTGGATCCATTCGAGATTGATGACCGGCACGACGCCGATCTTGAGATCCGCATGCTTGGCCAGATTGATCGTGTCGGTGACGACACAGCCGTGCAGCCCCTCGTAGAAGAGCAGGTCGCTGGGAGCGAATTCGCGCCATTCGGTAAAGGTTCCCGGTGGCGTGCCGTGCTGCTTTTCCTCTTCCTCATCATGAATGTAGGTGCGGGTCTTGCCGGTTCCGCGGCGGCCATATTCCGCGAACACCTCTTCGAGAATTCCGAGTTCGTTGGCCGCGGCATTGAAATGGGTGAAGTTCGGGTTGCCGGCCTTTTCCTCCTCGGCCACCTTTGCCTTCATCGCCGCGCGGTCGTAGCGGTGAAATGCGTCGCCTTCGATGAAAGCGGCCTCGATGTTCTCGCGCCGGAAAATCAGCTCGAAGATGCGCTTGACCGAGGTCGTGCCGGCGCCCGACGACCCGGTGATGGTGATGATGGGGTGCTTGGCTGACATGGTGCAGCTCAGGCTCTGAACAGGCCGCGGCGGCTGAACAGCGGCGCACGCTCACCGATGTTGCTCGGCTCTGTGTGGTAGCGCGTGATGCGCGCGACTTCCCGCGCCGACCCGAAGATCATCGGCACGCGCTGATGCAGGCTCTCGGGCTCGATTTCCAGGATGCGGGTGATCGCGTCGGTGGCGGCACCACCAGCCTGCTCTATGAGATAGGCGATCGGGTTGGCCTCGTAGACGAGGCGCAGCCGTCCCTGACCATAGCCCTTGCGCCGATCGCCGGGGTAGAGAAAAACGCCGCCGCGCATCAATATGCGGTAACAGTCGGCGACCAGAGAGGCGATCCAGCGCATGTTGAAATCCTTCTCGCGCGGTCCTTCGGTGCCCTCCAGGCAGTCGTCGACATAGAGCCGCACAGCCTCGTCCCAGTGCCGGTAGTTGGCGGCGTTGATGGCGAACTCCTGAGTGCGTTGCGGAATGATCCGGCTTTCATAGGCCTGGACGAAGGTGCCGAGCCTTGTCGAGAAGACGAAGACATGCGTGCCGCTGCCGAGCGACAGGACGAGTGCCAGCTGCGGCCCATAGATGAAGAAACCGGCGCCTAGCTGGTTCACGCCCGCCTGCAAGAAAGAGGCAGCCGGATCAGCGTCCGGCGCGCCAGTTGCGGTCAGGAGCGAGAAGATCGTTCCGATCGACACGTTGGTGTCGATGTTGGAAGAGCCGTCGAGCGGGTCGATCGCAATGGCGAGTGGCGCTTGCCTGTCGAGCAGGACTGGCTGCTCCAGCTCCTCGGAGGCGTAAAGCGCCACCGGCGCACGGCGCATGGCGTCGAGGAAGATGTCGTCGGAGAAGACGTCGAGATCCTTCTGGACGTCGCCGTCGGCATTGGCGCCACGGGTCTCGGCAAAGGCGGCGCCGAGCACCCCTTGGTTGATGGTGTTGCGGACCTTGATGGCGGCCTGTGTCAACTGACGAACGGTCGTCACAACGGCCGAGCGGAATTCGTCTGGCTGGCCGAGATAGGAGTTCAGAAAAGCGTCGAGCGTTGCCGCTGGCATCGTAACCTCCCCTCCCGCCGCATCTCCTCGGAGCGGCTGGACTGGAGGAATGGAAACAAACGTCGCACGATAAGTAAAATTCAATAACTTTACCTAGTCAGTAAAAATAATTTAGTATGCGACATGAGAAATCTCACGCTCAAGCATTTCAAGACCGTCCAGGCAATCATCAAGTGCGGCAAAATTGTCAGCGCAGCCAAGATGTTAGGCCTGTCTCCTCCAGCGCTCACAATCCAACTGCGACAAGTGGAGGAAGAATTCCAGCTGGCTCTGTTCGACCGAACGTCGGACGGCATGCGTCCCACTGCCGCAGGTCTGGCTTTCGTCGAGACAGCGCAGGCTATCGAGGAGCATCTCGGTTTGCTCGAAGACAAGATGGATGCCATCAAGGGCGTACGCACCGGCAGCTTGAGGCTCGGCGTCGTCTCCACAGCCAAATATTTCGCGCCGCGGCTGATGGCTGCGTTCATGAAGGACCATCCCGACATCGACATGCGGCTTGCCATCGGCAATCGTGCCCAGACGATCGACAACCTCAGGAACCACGACATCGATATCGCGCTGATGGGGCGTCCGGCGAAAGAGGTTCCGGTGCGTGCTTCGGTCTTCGGTGATCACCCGCTGGTCATCATCGCGCCGCCCGACCATCCCTTGGTGGCGGCGCGCGATATCTCCAAGGAGCGGATTGCCGAGGAGCATTTCCTTATTCGCGAGCCCGGCTCCGGAACCCGTATCTCGTTGGAAATATTCCTGAGCGACGTGCCTGGGCGCATCGACGACCTCGGTGTCGAGATGGCCTCGAACGAAACGATCAAGCAGGCGGTGATGGCTGGTCTGGGCATCGCCTTCATCTCTGCTCACACCATCGCTGCGGAAACCGAGGCAGGCCGGCTTGTCATCCTCGACGTTGTCGGCATGCCGATCCGCCGACAATGGTTCTCGGTGATGCGAACCGATCACGCAATCTCGCCGGCGATGGCCACATTCAACGATTTCCTGATGCGCAAGGGCGCAATGTACCTGCCCCTTTTCGGAAAGCTGTATCCAGACAAGGCTGGATGACACTGCACGAGCGCAACGGATGAAAGTCCGGTGGAGAACGCCCGCGCTCGTTGGTATTATATAAGCGATATGTTATGTTGCAGTGCGAAAGAGCGGGGGCCACGTCCTTTCACACCGTAAGCGATCTGTATGTGTAACCCCTGCAGACTGTTCGGAACTCTCCCAAGTATGGGTTCGGGAATTCGATGGGGAAAAGGGGTAATGCTTTACACACTCGTTATGATGGTCTGCCTGACGGATGGACCGCGGACCTGCGAACAACGCGAGGAAATGGTAGACGGTCTGGCGATGAATCCCGGGACTGCCTTCATGCAGGCGCAGCCGCTGGTGGCAAGGTGGATCGAGACGCATCCCGGTTATTTCGTGCAGCGCTGGCGTGTGCTCCCCGGAAGAGAGTCGTGAGACAGGCGGCCAAGGTCTATTTCTTCACGATGAGCGTTTCCGAGACAGTCTTCGACAACTGGTAAAGCCGCTGCTCGATTACCGTCGGCACATCGCAGACATAAGTCAGCGACTGGACGCGTTCGTTGAAAATTCGCGTCGCGAAATTCAGTTGATCGGTTCGCCGTTCTACTTCGTCCGGATCCGCATCGGCCTTGGCGCGCAGCGCGTCCACTTCGGATGCTTCCTTGCGCAACTGTGCCGCCATTTCCAGCTGTTTGTGGGCATAGCGGGAGATGCCGGAGATCACGTGCGAACGCTCGGCGTCCATGTGATCGAACATTCCCTGCACCAGCATCGTCATTTTGGTTGCGACCTGCTCGGGCGGTAGGGAAGTCGCGAAATCCTTGATCTCTTTCTGGGCTTGTGCAATCGGCGTCCGCCGGGCCGCCACAGCATCGACAAGCGCTGACACGCCTGGATCCTTCGCCCAATCCTTCGCGGTCGCCGGAAGCTCCGGCCCATTCCAGATCTGGCCAAGCGAGAGCTGTGGCACCTTACGCTGCATGCAGGGCCAGTCGGGATCGGTGTTTGCCGCGCCGGCGCCCCCCATCGACGCAAGCGTGGTGACCAGAACCAGAGTGTGAACAAGTCTCATTCGCGCCATCAGGCGGTTCCTCCCATGTCCTGTTTGCGGATCACCAAACCGCGCGAAGGGTCGTATGCGATGATGGCGCCGCCCAGGAACAGCAGCGTGCAGCCGGCGACGACGCCCAGCGACAGCCATTCGATCTGCCCGTAGAAGGCAAAACGGATCAGTTCGACGGCATAGGTGAACGGGTTGCAGAGGCAGATCTTGTAGAGCAGGGGGCTCGCCTCCTGGATGCGCCACAAGGGATACAGCGCCGGAGACGCGAAATAGCCGGGAAAGATGACGAAGTTCATGATGCCGGCGAAGTTTTCAAGCTGCTTGATCAGCGAAGACAAGAGCATGCCGAGCGCGCAAAGCATCATGCCCGACAGGAACAGTGCCGGCAGAACATAGAGATAGCCGAGTGGCGGCGCTTTGACGCCCCACAACCAGGCAACGATCAGGAACGCGTAGACCTGCACGATCGATACGGCCACACCGGCCAGCATCTTCGACACCAGCAGGAACCAGCGCGGAAACGGGCTGACCAGCAGGATGCGCATGTTGCCCATCTCGCGGTCGTAGACCATCGACAGTGAAGACTGCATACCGGAAAACAGCAGGATCATGCCGCAAAGGCCCGGCGTGATATAGACCTCGTAGAGCACATAGGTCTTGTAGGGCGGGATGATCGACACGCCAAGCACCTGGCGAAAGCCGGCCGCGAAGATGAACAGCCAGACCAGCGGCCGGACCAGCGAGGAAATGAAGCGTTCGCGCTGGTGCAGGAAGCGCAGGCACTCGCGCAGGACGACGCCTTTCAGGCAAATGAGATAGTGGCGCAGGCCGAATGGCTCGGACCGCACCGGCATGATGCCGGCGACCTTTCCGGGCATCGAAGGGGCGCTCATGGCGACGTCTCCGTCATGCCCGCCGCATCGACGCGGCTGAGCTTCGAAAAGGTTTCGCGAATCGAACTTCCGCCGTTCGCACGGATCACATCCGACACCTTGCCGCTGGCGACCAGGTCACCCCGCCGCAGTATGACGACATGGTCGGCGTCTTCGACTTCGTCGATCAGATGCGTGGCCCAGAGCACGCCGATGCCCTCTGCTTGGACGAGCTTGCGGATGGTGGCGAGGATGCCCGCACGAGATTCGATATCCAGGCCGACGGTCGCCTCGTCAAGCAGGAGCAGGGAAGGTCGGTGCAGCAGCGCCCTGGCGATTTCGATGCGCCGCATCTGACCGCCGGAGAGGCTGCGTGCCTTGTCATGCTGGCGGCCCTGCATGTCGACCGTTTCCAGCAGCGCGGCAATGCGCTGGCGAGCTTCGCGTCCGCCAATGCCATGCAACGAGGCATGGTAGGAGAGATTCTGGTAGACGCTGAGGTCGAGATCGAGCGTGCGTGCCTGGAACACGATGCCGACCCGCCTGAGTGCTTCGCCGGACGCGCGGCGAATGTCATGGCTGAAGATGCGGATCGATCCGTGACGCGTGTCGTAGAGGTGGCTTATCAGTGAGAACAGCGTCGTCTTGCCGGCCCCGTTGAGGCCGAGCAGAACGGTGAAAGTCGCCGGCGCGATCGAGAAGGAGACGTCGTTGAGCGCCCGCTTCTGGCCATAGGAATGGCTGACGGCTCGGACATCGAGCGCCGCCACCTCGTCTCCCGGTCCGCTTGTCCTCATATGCTGCATGCCGGATCGCTCCTTCAGGACGCGTTGGCCTATTGGCGCCCCTGATCGCCTTTTGTCTTACTTGATCGTAATCTTGCCCTTCAGTCCCTTGTCGGCAAGGTCGGGAACCGACCAGGTATATTCGCCCGGGCGAACGGTATGGAACTGCACCTGGATCGTTCCCGCGTCGTCGAATTCCAGCCAGGCCGGTCCGCCGTCCATATGCACTTCCAAATCGTTGATGACGATCTGGTCCATCCAGACATTGCGGAAGAGATCGGTCACGAACTTGTACTCGAAACCGCCCTTGGACGTGATCTTCCAGCGATAGCCCTGGCCGGCGATCAGCTCGAAGTCCTTCTGATTGACCGCATAGGTGGAATCGGCCGAACCGATAATCAATTCCGGCAGGTTCTTGCTGGCACGCGACGGTTTTGACGTCGCATCGTCGGCGTTTGCTACGATCGGAGCAAGGACAAATCCGGCGAGCGCGGCGAAGAAAAACCTACGGCAAAGTTTCATGTCTTGAGCCTCCCGATGATCAATGTCTGCTATTTGGGCGAAATGACCACACCCCAGGGCTGCTGGCCCACAGTGAGCGATTGGACCGGCTCGTCGGTGGCCGTGTCGATGAAGGTGATATCGTTGGAATTGCCATTCGTGGTGATCAGCGTTTTCTGGTCGGGCGTGAAGGCCAGATGCCAGACGCGCTGGCCGACGAGGATGTATTTTTCCACCTCATAAGTGTCGGTATTGATCACCGCGACATGGTTCGCCGGGCCGAGCGCGACATAGGCTTTCTTGCCATCGGCGCTGATGGCGATGCCTACCGGCTGGATGGTTTCGGCCCGCAGTCCCTGAATCGCGAACTGGATCTTCTTCACCACTTCGCGTTTGGCGTTGTCGATGACGCTGACGGTGCCGCCGACCTCGGCGCTGACCCAGACCTGCGAACCGTCGGGCTTGAATTCGGCGAAGCGCGGGCGCGTGTCGACCAGCACATTGTCGGTCACCTCATGCGTGCCGGTGTCGATGAAATGCGCCATGCTGGTGGTTTCCGAGGTGTTGACCATGGTCTTGCCGTCGGGGCTGACACCCATGCCTTCCGGCTCCACGCCGACTGGTATCTCGGCCAGGACCTGCTTGCTTTCGACGTCGATGGCGGTGACGAGATTGTCGTCCTCATTGGCGACATAAAGCGTCTTGCCGTCGGGCGAGAGGACGAACAATTCGGGATCGGGGCCGGATGGCAGCGTACCGACGATTTCAAGTGTCGCGGTGTCGATGATTTGGATCGTGTCGTCATCGCTGGCGCATAGATAGACGAATTTGCCGTCATGCGAGATGGTGATGCCGCGAGGTCTCTGGCCGACTTCGACGGTCTTCACCACCTGCATCGTCGCCGTGTCGACGACGGTTATCGTGTTGTCCTTCTCGTTGGACACGTAAGCCGTATAGGCCGATGCCGGGCTGGCCGTGAAGCCGGCCGCGAGAATGGCGAATGCGCAAGCTCGTTTCTGCACGCAAATTCCTCCCGATTGACTCTACTTGAGAGCGCATTTCGTTTCCGGCTGATCGACACCGAGAGTGTCGAGTTCGGAGACCTGGTGAAGATAGCCCTCCTGTGGCGATGTCGAGACGACCGACTTGGTATCGCCAAGCAAGATCGGCTGGCGAAGCTGGAGGTTCCATTTGCGGAAGGTCAGCTTCTGCCCCTTGAAAGCAGCAACCGAAAAATCGTCAGAGCGTATATAGTCGCTGATCTTTTTCGCATCGTCGCCCTTGGTGCGCGTGGTTGCCTCGCCGACCGCACGCACCGCGGTCCAGGCCGACATGTCTTTGGAGAGCATCCGCCGGCTCGTCGTCTTCAGGAAGCGGCTCTGCATCTGGATGCCGCCCCATTGTTCGCTGGCGGGATGCCATGACGATGCAACCAGACCGGCCGTGCCGGCGACCAGCCGCGGCGTCCAGGTGCGGTAGGGCACGTAGGTGCCGAAAACCTCGCTTTCGTCGGCGACAAGCACCACGTCGTGCTCCGGGAGGTCTTGCGTGAACACGGAAATCTGCTGCTGTATCTGCGTGGCGCCGGTGTCGGTGCGCCTGGCTGTGCCGGTATCCTTGAATTCCTTCTCGGCGACGATCTGGCCGCCGAAGCGGGTTGCCGCGCGGCGCAGCGCATCGGCGTAGAGATGGTCCTGTTCATGTGATCCATAGAGCAGCACCCAATTCGGCCACTTCTTCACCATGAGATACTGCGCCAGCGCGTCGGCCAGCATGCTGCGCGTCGGCGCGATATGGAAAACGTTGATGCGGCAGTCCTCCTCGCGAAGGCTGTCGTCGGTGGCGCCGACGTTGAAGATCAGCACGCCTTTGTCGCGGGCGATGTCGGCGATCGACAGCAATTGTTTGGCTGAAAGATCGGCGACCACATAGCGGTCGCCCTTGGCGATCATGCCTTCGAATGCCTGAACCGCGTCGCCGTCGGGCTTGACCTCGGTCACGTCGAGGCTGAATTTCTGGTTGGTGAACTTTCCCGTCGTGTTGTTGTCGCCGATCGCCACCTCGGCGCCGGCGACACCTTCGTCACGTGGCGGCAGGTCGAGCATGGAAAGCGTCAATTGCGGTGCGTAGGCCCGCAAATAGCCTATCTTGATTTCAGTTATCTTTTTTTCCGGCTTCGCCACCGTTTCCTGGCCTGTCGCGTCGGAAACGTTGACGGTCAGGGAAAAAAAGCACAAAAAGGCAGCGAGAGTGCCTGGCACCGCGCTCGTCATCGATAGTAATTATCCATTCTTGCGCAGAGGTTCGACGGTTGCCGGACCCGCGCCAAGTCAAGGTGCCCATGATCAACTTAGCCGACCCGCAAAATTTATCAAACCCTATAGGACGACTTTTCGCGCCTGCCAGAACGGTGCGGAAGGTCGCCAGCATCGATTCGCATGGCAACACCGGCGAGACGTGGCGCAGGGGGATCGGCCGCCTCTATAAAGGCGTCTTGTCCTCCAAACTGGAGAAACTGTTCAAATGACCAGAATGCTGGCAAGCGTCACCGGCATCGAAGAGGCGGAGATCGCTCTTTCTGGAGGTGTCGATATCGTCGACCTGAAGGACCCGAAGGCGGGAGCCCTGGGCGCGGTGTCCATGGAAACTATGCTCCGAACGATCTCTTTCATCGCGGGTCGGGCTCCGGTCAGCGCTGTCTGCGGCGACCTGCCGATGGAACCCGAAACGATCCGCATCAAGGCCGAAGAGATCGCGGCGACCGGCGTCGACTATGTGAAGATCGGATTTTTTCCTTCGGCAAATATCTCTGCCTGCGCACAGGCGCTTGAACCGCTCGCCGCACGAACGAAGCTGATTGCCGTGCTGTTTGCCGATCTGGCGCCGGACTTCGAGCTTCTGCCGATGTTCGCCAGGCATCGCTTCCACGGCGTGATGGTTGATACCGCGCAAAAGGGGAAGGGCCGGCTGCTCGATCATCTGCCGCCGGAGCGTATTCCGGGATTCGTCGATCGAACGAAATCGCTCGGTCTGATGGTCGGCCTGAGTGGATCGCTGGAAGCTCCGGATATTCCGCGCCTATTGCCTTTCGCTCCCGATTTTCTCGGCTTTCGGGGGGCGCTGTGTGGCCATTCCGGTCGCACGAGTTCGATCAGCGCCGAGGCGGTCTCGCAGATTCGCGAGTTGATTCCAGCGGAATCCGGGACCGGCGATCAATCGAGTATCGACTATCGCCTGTTGGCAGCGAGAGGCTATTCGCCGGACACCGACCCGACACTGGGCACGGACAGGATTTTTGTGCGGGATTTTGTTCTGCCGGTCCAGATCGGTGCCTACAGCTTCGAGCATGGCCATACTCAAAAAGTGCGCTTTGATGTGATCGCCGACGTGCTGCAAATCACCGACCATCCCGAGGACATGCGCCATGTGTTCTCCTACGACATCATCATGGACGGCATTCGCACCATCATCGCGCGGGGCCATATCCAGCTCAGCGAGGCTTTGGCCGAGCAGGTGGCAGCGCACGTGCTGGAGAACCAGCGTGTCGTGCGCGTCACGGTTAGGGTGGAAAAGCTCGAGCTCGGCCCTGGCGGCGTCGGCGTTGAGATCGAACGCAAGCGCCAATCGGCGGGACGCGGTGCTGCCTCCGGCATTGCTGGCCGAAAAGACCGAAGCGTTGTTTTCCGGCCGCGCCAGGAGCGCCCCGAAATGCTTCGACGGGCCATCGTCAAGCTTGGCGGCAGCACGGCCCATGCGGCGGAGATGAAGAGCTGGATCGCAGCGCTGGCGGGTTCCAGGCTGCCGATCGTCATCGTGCCCGGCGGCGGGCTCTTTGCCGATCATGTGCGCGAGACGCAGACCAGCATGGATTTTTCCGACACCGCCGCTCATGCCATGGCGATCCTGGCCATGGAGCAGTTCGGCCATGTCATCCTCGACCGGGACGAAAGGCTGGCGCCGGCACGGTCGCTGGACGAGATCGGGCGAGTGTTGGAGGCGGGGAAGGTTCCGGTGTGGCTGCCGTCGTCACTGGCACTGGCGGCGCTGGATGTTCCGGCCTCCTGGGACATTACCTCCGATTCTCTGGCCGCCTGGCTTGCCGGCAAGCTTGGCGCAAACGCGCTGTTGCTTGTCAAGCAGACCGGTGCATTCTTCGACAGCGATACCGCTGACAGCCTGAGGGCCCGAGGCATTGTCGACCCAGGCTTTGCCGCCATGCTGCCCGACGGCATCGATTTCCATCTCGCCGGTCCGAAGGATGCTGCCGGGGCCGGCGCGATGCTCGCGTCGGGCAAGCTGCCCGGCATCCGGATAGTGGCTTCAACAGGGTCGTCGGCAAAGAAGGCGGGATAGCCGATGGTGAAGCTGCATGTGCCGCGCTGGGCGTGGGTTTTGACGGGTTCCGGGCATTTTTTTACGGAGAGCTTCGCACTTGTTCGCCAGCTCGAACATTGCGATGTCTTCGTGTCTAAGGCCGCCAACGAAGTGCTGCGCATGTACAAGCTTAAACTTGATTTCCCGGAGACGACGCGCGTGCTGCACGACAAGACCGCGAGCGCGATCCCGGTCGGCGAATTCTACCACGGTGTCTATCACACGGTCGTGGTGGCGCCGGCTACGTCCAACACGGTCGCCAAATGCGTGCATGGCATTTCCGACACGCTCGCCACCAATGTCTTTGCCCAAGCGGGAAAGTGCCGTGTGCCAGCCATCGTCTTTGCTTGCGACACCGCGCCGGAACTCGAAACCCAGGCACCGCACGGGCTGGTCAAGGTCTATCCGCGCAGGATCGACCTGGAAAATACCAAACAGTTGAAGAGTTTCGAGCGGACCCTGGTGGTCGAGTCGCTCGCTGATCTGGAAGCCTCGCTCACACGGCGCCAGGCCGAACTCGCAAGCGATGGCTGAGCGGCTGGTTTTTCTTACCGGCCATCTGGCCAAGGCGCGGCTGGAACGGCTGCTGACCGGGCTGGGCAGAACCGAATTCGCGTGGGAAATCGTCGACGTCGGCGTCAAGGTCGCCGCGCTGATGAGCGAGGACATCGTGAAGCGTCGGCTCACTCTGACAGGAGACGTCGACCGCGTCATCCTGCCCGGACGCTATCGGGGAAACATCGAACACCTGTCGGAGCATTTCGGCGTGCCCTTTGTGCGCGGCCCCGACGAGATCGCCGACCTTCCGGCCTTCCTTGGCCGGGCGGGCAAACCGCCGGATCTGACGCGTCACGATATGCGCATCTTCGCCGAGATCGTCGATGCGCCGATGCTGTCGGTCGAGGCCCTGATGGCGAGGGCCTCGATGCTGGCTGCGGCCGGCGCCGATGTCATCGATCTGGGCTGCCTGCCGGAGACGCCGTTTCCGTTGCTGGCTGAGGCAGTGCGGGCACTCAAGGCACAGGGGTTTGTGGTCAGCGTCGATTCGGCCAGCGCAGACGAACTGTCGATCGGTGCGCACGCCGGCGCGGACTATCTTCTCAGCCTCGATGAGAACACGCTGCCGTTGATCTTCGACCATCGGGCTACGGCAGTGTTGATACCCTCCATCCCCGGCGATCTGGATTCGCTCGGCCGGGCGATTACCGCGGCACAAAAGGCCGGCGTCGCCTTCATTGCCGATCCCGTGCTCGACCCGATCCATTTCGGCTTCGCCGTTTCACTCGGGCGCTTCATCGAGGCGCGGCGCCGTTGGCCGGACATCGAATTGCTGATGGGCACCGGCAATCTCACCGAATTGACCGACGCCGACAGTTCCGGCGTTACAGCCGTTCTAGCGGGGCTCTGCTCGGAACTCCGGATCCGGAACGTGCTGGCGGTGCATGTCAGCCCACACACGGTGCGCACGATCGAGGAGCACGATATCGCCCGCCGCGTCATGTTGGCTGCTTGCACGGACGGCGCGTTGCCGCGCGGCTATCACCCAGGCCTGTTGCAGGTCCACGATCGCAAGCCTTTCACAGCCTCAACCGACGATATCGAGGCATTGGCGGCCCAGGTGCACGATGCCAACTTCCGGATCGCGGTAGCGGAGGACGGCATCCATGTTTTCAATAGCAAAGGGCATGCGGTTGCCACGAATGCGTTCGAACTTTTTGCCGGGCTGGACGTCAACGCCGACGGCGCACACGCTTTTTACCTCGGCGCGGAACTGATGAAGGCGGAGATCGCGTGGCGCCTCGGCAAGCGTTATGTGCAGGACGAGCCGCTCGCATGGGGCGTTGCCGCGCCGGCACCCGAAACCGACCGTACCCGTCTTGCCGAGCCGGGCAAGACGCTCCGCGCAAGGAAAGAGCGCTAGGACCATGCCCTACATTCGCGAATCGATCATCACGACGGTCAACAAGGCAGGCAACGTCCACATCGCGCCGATTGGCATCATTGCCGAGAATGACGGTTGGGTTATCGCGCCGTTCCGGCCGTCGGTCACGCTCGACAATCTCGCCGAAGTGCCGTTCGCCATCGCCAATTATACTGACGACGTGCGTGTCTTTGCCGGCTGCCTGACAGGCCGCAAGCGTTGGCCAACCGTTCCGGTTGACGGGTTCCCGGTGCCGAGGCTCGAGGCGGCGCTGGCGTATTCGGGCCTCGAAGTCCGGGCGGTCGATGACAATGGTGTGCGCCCCCGCCATTTCTGCCGCGTGGTGCGGGAGGAAACGCTCGCGCCGTTCACCGGCCTCAACCGAGCCAAGGCGGCGGTGCTTGAGCTGGCCATCCTGGTCAGCCGGCTCGGCATGCTGCCGCGCAACAAGATCGAGGCGGAAATTGCCTACCTTTCAATTGCCATCGAAAAGACCGCAGGCGAGGGCGAAAAGGAAGCCTGGGGCTGGCTGATGCAGCGTATCAGCGATCACTTGACCGCCAAAGGTTCGGGTAGCGAGGACCCGCGAGCATAGGCGCGAGCGCCGCAACCTGCTTACGAAGGATATGCCGCCAAAAGCGCTACCGCAGACGCGGGTGCCGCGCTGCTCGCTTGCCCGCGAACAGTGTCATCGGCGGGGATGATGTCGGCGAAATCGACGTAACTGCGTTCCATGCGTTCGGCCAGCCGCCTGATCTGCCAGCGACCGCTTCCGGCGCCGACGATCGGGACATCCCGAGACAGGGTTCCGGCAACCAGCGCCGCTGCATCGTGCACTTTGCGCAGTTGCTGCTCGCTGAACCAGCGCGCGACGTCACCCCATTCCGGCGTGGTGAGGTCGGTGGCGTCGCGCCCTACCATGCGCGCCAGCCGCGCGATCGAGCCGTCCACAGTCTTTTCCTTGCCGTCGGCGGGAGGGTGCCTGTCGTCGTCCTCGTCGAGCACGCCCAGGATGCGGTGAGCGTCGGCGATCGAGGCGAAATATTCGTTCATCAGCGGCGTTAGCCTGCCATGGACGGGAGCCGACGAGGCTACGCCGAACAGGAATGTCCTGGTAAAGCCGGTATAGACCAATTCGCCGGTTAGAAGCCGTCCGGCATCGGTGTAGCCGTCATTGGCCACGGCGCCGTTCTTGATGGCGATAATATCGGTGGTGGTGGAGCCCATGTCGACGAACAGGGCATCGCCGGCGAGTTTTGCCACCAACAAGGCTGTCGCGTGCCAATTGGCGGAAGCCACATCGGCGGTCAGCTGCGCTGCCCGCTCGACTCCGACGAAACCGGATGGTCCGGCATAGACCAGCTTTTTGTCTGCGGGGAAATGGGTGGAAATCTGACCCAGCAGAGCCGCCACGCCGGCATCGCGGGACGGAAAGATGTCCGACAGTTCGCCCGTCATGGTGAATGCGTTGAGATCCGCACCCGCGTAGATCGGAGCCGTTTCGTCGAGGGCTGAAGCCAGCTTGTCCAGCCCTTGCCAGAGCGGCGTTGCGATCGTTACCGCCTCGACGATGCGACCGTCTTGTGCGCGGGTCACCTTCAGATGCGCGCCGCCAATGTCGAAACCGGCAATGATGCCCTTTCTTTTTTCCACGCTTCAAGCTTTCATGACGGGGGCAATTGGTCGGTGAAAAAAGCGTTGCGTATCATTCCGGTTCTCGACCTGAAAGACGGCGTGGTGGTTCGCGCCCAGCAGGGAAAACGCGATCGCTACAGGCCGATCGTTACGCCGCTCAGCCGAAGCCCTGATGTGGTCGCGGTCGCTGAAGGACTGCGTGGGCTTTATCCTTTTTCCACCTTCTACATCGCAGATCTGGACGCTATCGAAGGCGGAGCGCCAAACAGCGACGCACTCGCCCGGCTGAGGACGATGGCGGAGCCGCCGGAACTTTGGGTCGATGCCGGCGTGGCCGACGAAAAGACACTTTTGGCGGCGCTTGCCGAACGCTCGCTGTCTCCTGTTCTGGGCTCTGAATCGCAGCGAGACGACATGTTGCTGCGGCGTTTTCGCGATCATCCCGATCTCATCCTGTCCCTTGATTTCGTCGGCGATAGTTTTTGCGGGCCGCGTTCTCTTCTCGATGAGCCCGAGCTTTGGCCGCAAAAGGTGATTGTCATGACGCTGGCCAAGGTCGGTGCGGCCGCCGGTCCCGACTTCGGGCGGTTGCAGGAGGTCAAGGCCAAGGCCGGAAATCGCGCTGTCATTGCGGCCGGCGGTGTCCGCGACGAGAACGACATCAGGGCCTTGTCCGCCATGGGCGTCGCCGCGGCACTGGTCGCAACCTCATTGCACAACGCTACGCTCACGCCCGGCCGCCTCGCGTCACTCGGCGCCTGATCATCGTTGCTCGTCAGCTCCCGAAGGGCGTGCGCCCTTCGGGAGCTGACGTTTCAAAAGCCCAGAACCTTTTTCAGCCGGCGCAACAGACCATCCGTCTCAGAAGAGGGTTTTTCCTGTGCGGGGCTGTCTCTTGTCTAGGCTGCGAACGGATGCTTGACCTTGTCGCGCTGGGCCGTTGCTTCGGCGGCGGTCGGGGTTCCTGCAACGGCGCGCTGGATGGCTTCCTTTGTCGCCTCGTAATTGTATTTCTGGATCTTGGCGTCGTCCGCCGCGTCCCAATGGATGAATACCCCGACGCAGATGAACACGTCGTCTGCTTCGTTGGCCGGAATGGTCCCGTCCGCAACGCTGTCCTGCACGGCCTTTGCCACGGCGTGCTGCGCCGGGCCGAACATCTGAACCGCCTGTTTGGCACCCTTGATCGTGACCTTGTTGAACATCACGGTGTTGGGTTTGCATTGAAGATTGGGCGCGATCACCGCCAAAAGCGAAGTAAAGCCGTCCTTGTTGTTGGTAAGCGCGTTGCAAAATGCCGTTTCGACCGCGCTCCCCCGCGGGCCGATGAGCAGGTCGACATGCGCGACTTCGTTGCCGTCTCCCACCAGCGATTCACCGACCATAACCTTTGATATTTTTGCCATGCCAATTTCCTCCAAGACACAATTATGATGTCCACGGACGCTGCAACCGAGCAGGCGCTCGATGGACAGCTATCCTTGTTGGCAGCGTCCGGATTTGCCCGGACCGGTTGGCTAGATAGCCGCGGAAGCACAGCTTCCGCTTTTGGAAGTCAAGCACCAACGCCGCGATTATGCAAGGTGAGGGCGAGGGTGTGGACTAAAAGAGTAGCCACGGTGAGGTCGGCCGAGGTGCCGGGGTTGATGTTGTCGGCCTTCAGCCGGCGGTCGAACTCCATGAGCAGACGAATGCGCGACGGTTCGTCGCCCTCGGCATGGAGCGCCGCCTGAACGGCAACGGCTTCCTGCCGCGCCTGATTTGCGACGTGAACGCCGTGCTTGCGCATCACATGGCTGTCGGGGAAGCCGGCGAGAAACGCCATGTAGACGAACACCGTCGGCCACATGCCGTCTTCTTCACGTGCCAACGCTCCATCCAGCGCGGCGAGCCCGACCCCGAACACGTCGCCGAAACAGTTGCTGTACTGGCGAGCGATCATGTCGCGGTCGGCAGCCTCCCTCATCGCGTCCAGCAAATGGACCTTCGGCTCCTGCCGCACATCGTTGGCGGCTTCTCCGAGGCCGCCTGGCGCGGCCGTGACGATCGCCTCGAACACCGCCTTGGTATCCTGCACGCTCAAAGCCCGAAGCAGCGAATCGAGATTGTCACGCAGTCTGTCACCGCCCATTTCGGCGGCGCATATCAGAGGCCCTGCCAGAAGGATGATTCCGAGATTGGTATTGGTTGCGACCGCCAGTCGTGTCGCGCGCACCGCCTCCAGCATCCGCTGCCCGACCGGCAGACGAGGATCGGTCAGCGGCCCGGAGGAAACCTCCGCACTTGTCATGAACTGGGCGGCGGACATGCCGTGTCCGTCGGCGAACAGATGGACGTTGCCCGGCTTTAGGGCTTCGATCTCCATCCTGCAGGCATTCTTATAGCTGGCCCGGAGGCGTTCACGCGAAAGCGCCAACTTGCCCGCCCTCACGAATTCGCAGGCGCGGCAAAACGGTAGGGCCGCGGTGCGGCGGCCGCCTCGGCGCGATCGGCCAGAAGTTTCAGCAAGGCATCGGCGATTGCTTCGGCGATGTTCACGGCGACCACCGACTGCAATCCCGACCATGCGGGCATGCTGTTCACTTCGAGTATGAACAGATTGCCGTCGTCAGCCCGCACGATGTCCACGCCGGCAAAATCCGCGCCGACCGCGGCTGACGCAGCGACGGCCAGCGATGCCAGTTCCGCCTTGCCATGTTCGGAAACCTGTTCCGGCACGCCACCCCGGTTGACGTTCGTGATCCAGTCGTCGCTGATGCGGCTCATCATCGCCACGGTCTCTCCGGCGCAGACAAACACGCGGAAATCCTGGAAAGGCGGACCGGCACGCGACACATATTGCTGAAGGTAGTAGACGCTGTTCACCTCTTCTGCGGCCGGCAGGTCCGAGAGCGTGCGGATCAGCTTTATGCCGCGGCCTTGCGCCCCGAACAATGGTTTCAGCACCAGCGGGCCCCGCGGAAGCTCTTGCGCCGCGACCTCCTCGGCGACGGCAAGTCCTTCTACGGCAAAGGTGCGTGGCGTAGGCAGGCCGGCATTTTTCAGGAGGAATGTCGTCATCGACTTGTCGACGCAGCGCTCGATCGCCTGCGCGGAATTCCATACGGGAACCGATAGTCTGCTTAACGCGTGCAGCACGCCGAGGCGCCGGGTTACCGCTTCGAACGATCCGGCGGCGATCGAACGGACAAGCACGGCGTCGGGCAGCGTGCCGCCGAAGCCGGGGATCGCAAGTCCGCTCGGGCTGCTGGTATCGAATGCGATCGCCGCCAGCGGCACGGCTGTAACGGCGGCGCCCCCCCGACCAAGTCCTGCCGCCAGGCCGTTGGAGCCGGTGTCCACTTTGTCGCTGACGATCAGGATGCGAGGGAGCATGTGGCCTCTCGGGTGCGGGAATGTCGGCGGCGCGAGCGATTCCACGCCCTCATGGCCGCGTCCGCGGCAGGGCTGCACGAACGGCAGTCGCCGGGCGGGCGAATGACAGACGAATCCCTTTGCACCGCCATGCCCTAGCCGAGACTCCGTTCGAGCATCTTCAGATCACGCCGACCGGCGCGAAACGTATCGCCGGTTTCGATCGCTGTCACGATCACTTCAGCCGGGCTGAACAGCAGCGGGTCGATGGCATAGAAATCGCCCTTGAACCGCGTGAAGATCTCGGCGAAGGGTTGGCCGTAGTCCCGTGAGGCGCTGCTGGGAAGTTTTTCCGCGAGTTTGCCAGCCTCCTTCGCCGATCCTTTGACGAAGAGCTGGACGCTGCCGCCATAGATGATGGCATCGTTGGTTCGGCCCATAGCGGTCAGGAAATCCGGATGGGGGGCGGGGATCGGCGCCGTTCCGATGCCGTCGACAACGTTTTCCAGCGGGAATTTGAGATCGTTGATCTTGTGCAGGGCAACCTCGAGCGCGCGCGCCACGATCTGCACGCCGCCGGCAAGGCTTTGTGTCGGCGCATAGAGGAAGGTGAGCTTTTCCGTCGCCAGTCCAGTTGCCTTGCCCACTTTCTCAACGGTCGCGCGGGGAGGCGGTTCGGCCGTCTCAAGGATAAGCACCGCGGACGATGCGATGTCATGATAGGAAAGTGTCTCGAACAGCGGTTCGACCCGGGCGAGGGCCCGCGCAGGCCCAGATCCCATCGCGAAATAGTCCTGGCCAGACAGGTTCCAGCCCGCATACTGGCTGCCCAGGCAGGCCAGCACCGGCTGCGAAGATCGCGCTTCGACGGTGAACGGCCATTGCTGTGACGCGCGATCCATGAACACCGAAACGCTGCCGAGACCGCCCATCGCAGCCTCAGCCATGCGCATCCCGGCCTCGACGCTGCCGACGGTCTTGGCGCCGGCATCGATCAGGCGCTCGCCCAATGGTCCCCTGGAAACGACGATACGCAGGCGTTCGGCGTCGCCGATCATGCCGTCAACGATGCGCTGTGCATTGTCGTTCAGGAATGCCGAACCGTCTTTCATGTCCGGTCTCCTTCCCATTGGAGTTGCAATTGGCTGGCTTGTCCCTTGATGAGCCGCTTGGTCGATTGGGCGCTCGGACCGCGCGCGAAGACCGTGCAGACAGGGTCGCCGGCAATCAGACGGGTGCCTGCCGACTGTTGGTCCGCTGTCCATTCAGGCCAGGCAATCGACGGAAAGTGAGTGATTGGCGTCGCGGCGTAGGCCACCATCGACGCCATCGAATCGACGAAGCGCGGCAAGCGGAAGACCTGACCCGTCGCGGCGCGCAGATGCGCTTCGATCAATGGCGCGTCAACATCGTCGAAAATGTCGAGGGTGGCGCCCGGCCTCGGATTGATCTCGATGAACGTGTAGCCATCTGGTCCGCGGATCAGATCGGCGCTGCACAATCCAACCAGGCCGGCGCGCCGCGTCAGACTTGAGAGCCAGCCGCCGATGACCGCCGCCTGTCTGCGATCGAATCGTCTCAACCGTACGGCGCCGCCGTAGCGATAGGGCGCTGTGGGGGCGGGAGACGTCCATTGTTGGCTGAAACCCACGAGGTGCGCGGTTTGACCATTGCCGACGAACAGGGCCGAGATGCTGCGACCGGCAACGAAGCGCTGGAAGTAGCGGCCGGCGGTCGGGCTTTCTCCGGCTGCTCGTCTGACGTGTCCGCCGCCGGCGCTGCCCGCGGTCTTGACCACCCAGTTCTCCGGGTCAGGCGGCTGGTCCCATCGCAGTTGCGGATGCGGGATGCCGAGTTCGGCGCAATCATCGGCCAGCAACTGCGGATCCTTGATCCTGCGGATCGCGGCGCCGCCATTGCCGGCGAGCCGAAAGTGTCGCGCGATTTCGTCCACGGTCTCAGGCATCCGCTCAAACCCTGAGCCCAGGACAATGGCGGCCGGCAGGTCGTCGCCAGCCAATCGCCGAAGCGTGTCGATGATGCGCTCGCCGTCGATGCCTCCTTGCAGGTCGCCTGGCAGCATTGTCGCGCGTTCTGCGAGCGCGACGGTGTCCGTATCGCAAAAGAAATCGGCGACCAGCGGACGATAGCCGGCGCGACGCGCGGCGGCGGCCAGCGCCCGGCCTGAAATTGCCGCGATCAAAAGAGATCCGGCGTTACTTGGCAATCTCGCGTGCAAGGGAAAACGCTTCCTGAAAACCGAGCGTGATCGTCTTTTCGGATTCGATCATTCTTTTGAAGAGACCGAATTCGACCTTATATTTGACATTGCCGATGGCAAGCGGACCAATGCCGACAGCTTTTGCCGCATCGAGTGGATCACCATTGGCATTGACGGCCAATCCTTCGATGCCGGCCGGGGGAACGGCATTGACGTCGGCCGCAATAAGCAGGTCATTGCCTTTCAATTGGGCTTTGGAGACCACCTGGACGCCAGCTTTGGCGCAAGCCAGGATAATTTCGTTGGCTTCGACCAGCTTTGTCTTGCGGGCGTCGCTCGATCCGTCAGCCGCATCGACGGTGAGGTGGAACCTGCTTTCGATCTCGGCCGCGATCTGCTTGACCCGTTCGATGCCGTCATGGCCGACAAGTGTGACCCGGGCACCTTCCCCTGCCGCGATGACGGCGGTGCAGAAGCCGACGACGCCGGTGGCGCCGAAAACAGCCACCCTCGCATCCCTGAGCGCACGCTGGAATTTCTTCTCCAGCGCCTTCTCGACCTTGGCCACCATCGCCGCGGCCGTGGTGAACGAGCCGGCTGGATCGGCAAATACCGAAACCTGGAAAGGCGGCACCATCGCCTTCTTCGCGGCGTCGAACATGTCGAGCGCCAACGAGGCATCCTTCCCGGCGATGAAGATGCCGGTGTCGACACCCGCATCCGGCGGGCGTGAAAAGATCGCGTCCTGGACCAGTCCCGTCACTTCGGCCAAGCCCACATCGACATAGGGGACGACGGCGTCGAAACCTGCGTCGAGCGCCATGTTCACGTCGAAGGGGCTCATCTGCTTCAACGGTGTCAGCATGTGCAGGATGTGTTTGCGGGCCATTTCTTGCCTTTCTGCCTGAAACTGAAGCGTCAGCTGCCGACGAGATCCAGCCTGGTTGAACTGATCTTCGCGCCGGAGTTCCTGCCCTTGACGATCTTGACCTCAAGGCCGCCCTCAACTGTCGTCTTCCGAACCGCGTCGACGAACTTGAGTGCGGCGTCCTGCGATGGCGCGAAGGCAAAGCCTGTCGGCCCCCAGGAACTCTGGCCGATGCCGACGGCGCCTGCTTCATTGAGACAGTGGGCCACCATCTCGACCCGCTTCGAGGTGAACACGCCGCCCTGGGCCGGGGCGAAATGGCTGCCGATCAGCATCTGTATCGCGGTGACGGCGGCGCCGAATGCCGGAAGGTCCCGCTCGACCAAAGCCGGCATTATGCCCATCAGCACCCTCCGGCAGATCTCCCCACTGCCTGCCGTTGGGAATGGCGGCAGCGAGCGAAACGCCGCAACCTCGGCTGCTCCATGCAGTCCATGCCCGGAATGGTCGAGGATGAGGAGGACGCGCCACTCTTCCGGAAACGGCAGCCGTGCGACGACCGGAGGCGTTCCGCCGCGGTCGTTCTTGCCGGCGTCGACTATGACGCCGCCGTCTTCGAAACTTGCGATGCCGATGCCGGATCGGCCGCCCCGCTCGAGCAGGTTAGCGTCGCCGGCGATGTCCAGAGGCAGATTGTGGAGCGTGCGCAACGCCGAGGCGACGGCAAGGGCAATCTGCGTGCCGGAGCCCAGACCCGCATGACTGGGGATCGACTGCTCGACCACCAGATGGTGCTGGCCGCGAATGCCGAGATGCTTGCAGAGCGTCGATAGATGCTCGCTGGCGCGGGTGCTCTCGGAGCCTTCGACGATGGTCTCGCTGGACCGCGACAGGGTGACGACGGTTTCGGGTTCGCTCAATGGAAGCCCGACGCTACCGAACCGCCGTCCGGCATCGCCATTGAGATCAAGGAAGCCAAGGTGCAGGCGAGCGGGCACTCGTATGGTAACAGAATTCGACATCTGCCCCCCGATGGGTGCATCATGGATGCATCATGGAAGTTTAGGTGCCCGGTACCATGATAACTGTTTTCGTCGATGGGGCAAGCCAAAGAGAACGCATACGTGTTTGCCGGCTCCGGCGTGTGACAGACCGAGCAATTCGCGGAGGTCGAGATGAACGAGACAGTCAAGGAAAAGGTCTATTCGGAAGCCGAGATCGCCGACCGGCTTGAGAAGGAGCTGCCGAAATGGCGTTATGAAAACGGCTGGATCCGGCGCAAATACAAGACCCACAGCTGGAAATCGACGCTCATGGTCATCAACACGGTTGGTCATCTCGCCGAGGCGGCGTGGCACCATCCTGATATCACCGCCTCCTATGCCTGGGTCGAGGTGCGCCTGACGAATCACGCGGCGAAAGGCATTACCGACAAGGATTTCGAGTTGGCGAAAAAGATCGAGGACGTTGTCCAGTGGCAGCCGGCCAAGGAAGGCGGGGCATTGGAGGGCACTCCACTGACCGATCAACGCTTCGCTTACGTCAAATATGACTAAGCAGGGTCGGAATTTGTTGACGCGTATGAAAACATTCGCTGATCCGCTGCAGGGTGGGGTTCACGGCCAATCCAGTTTCGTCTAGGATCGAGCCGGCACCAGAAAGTAGTTTAGCGAATGGCGGTTGCTTGGATCGGCAACCGGGAAGCGCTGATTGAGCACGCGGCTGCGCATGCCGCGTCGCTATTGTCGTCAAGTCGGTGCCCGGTTTTCAGCTTTGATACGGATATAGATGGCACGAGGGCGGCGATCGCGCTGGCTGAGCGGGCTGGCGCGGCATACGACCATGCCGATGGTGCGGCACTTGCCCGAGAGACCGCGCTTTTTACCGACAAGGGGGCAATGACCGTCGCCCCCGGAGAGACGCGCCGGCGTGCCGATGTCGTGGTGATCGTGGGCGAGCTCCCGCGGATCCATCATGGTCTTGTTGGCGAACTTGCCGGGACGGTTCCCGACCTCTCGACCGGCAACCAGCGCGCGTTCTTCGTGGTAGGCCCAAACGGGATGTCTGTGCCGCCGCTGAACGGCGGACGCAAGGCAACGCAACTTTCCTGTGGCCAAGCTAGCCTCGCCGCCACGCTGGCGGCACTGAGGGCACAGTACAAAGGGCGGCGTACATCGCAACCGGTGTCGAATTTCAATGATTTTGCCAAAGCTCTGGCGTCCGCGCATTTTCCCGTGTTCCTGTTTTCAGGCCACGCCGCCGAAGGCTTGGCATTGGAGATGCTGCAAGGACTGATCGCCGATCTCAATCGCAAATCGCGCGCATCCGGCCTTTATCTGCCGGCGAGCGAAAACGGGTGGGGAAGCGCGCTCGCCTCGGCCTGGATGACAGGTTTTCCGCTGCGCACCGGCTTTGCGCGGGGCCTCCCTGAATTCGATCCCTGGCGCTGCGATGTGGAGCGCATGATCGCTGCCGGCGAAGCTGACCTGCACCTGCGGATCTCCGCCGCAACGGCCCAACTACAGAAAAAAAGGGCACGCATGGCGCTGATTGTGCTGACGAAAACGGAAAAGCCGGTTGCCGGCGCCGCAGTCACCATGGCCATCGGCGAGGCTGGGGTCGATCACGATGCGGTTGTCTACTCCAGCCGCACGGGCTCGCTCAGGTCGATCGATGCGCAAGCGGACTCGCAATTGCCCTCCGCCGCGACGATCATCCGCCTGATCGCTACCCACGCTTTCGCCGAGGCACTGCCATGCTGACGAAAATCGCCG
The DNA here is from genome assembly GCF_020165455.1 of Mesorhizobium sp. BR1-1-3. NCBI lineage: Bacteria > Pseudomonadati > Pseudomonadota > Alphaproteobacteria > Hyphomicrobiales > Phyllobacteriaceae > Mesorhizobium > Mesorhizobium sp. BR1-1-3. Next base: position 331,411 of record NZ_JAIUIC010000001.1, on the reverse strand, counting down.
GCGGCGACATCATCGATCCCGTCAACGGCCGTCTCGACAAGGGCGACCTCTGGATCAAGGACGACAAGATCGTTCCGGCGCCGGCGGGAGGGGCGGCCGACCGGACCATCGAAGCCAGCGGCTGCATCGTGATGGCTGGCGCCATCGACATCCACTCCCACATCGGTGGCGGCAATGTGAACACCGCGCGGCTGCTCTTGCCCGAACAGCATGCCGCCCATCAGCTGCGGCCAGCAATGACGCCGCTCTCCAATGCCGGCTGGTCGACGTTCCAGACCGGCTGCCTCTACGCAAAGATGGGCTTTACGACGGTCGTCGAGCCGGCGATGTCGCCGGGAGCGGCGCTGCACACGCATCTCGAACTGGCCGACATCCCGATCATCGACAAAGCGACCCTTGCCATTCTCGGCAATGACGATTTCCTGTTGTCGATGATCCGCGACGACGCCCCCCAGACGATGATCGAGGACTATGTCGCCTGGACGGTCGCTTCGACGCGAGCGCTTGGGGTCAAGGTGATCAACGCCGGTGCGGCGGCCGCCTTCAAGGAGAACGTCCGCACCTTCTCGCTGGATGATGTCGTGCCTTCCTATGGCGTCAGTTCGCGCAAGATCGTCAAGACGCTGCAGGCCGCCGTCGACAGTCTTGGCTTGCCGCATCCCTTGCATGTCCATTGCAACAATCTGGGCAGCCCCGGATCGGCGGATACGGCGGCTGCGACGATTGCAGCGGCGGATGGACTGCCGCTTCATCTCGCCCACCTCCAGTTCTATGGCTATGGCACGGAAGGAAAACGCGGGTTTTCCTCTGCCGCCGCACGGCTTGCCGAACTGGTCAACGCGACGCCGGAAGTCACCATCGATATCGGCCAGGTGATGTTCGGCCAGACGGTCACGGTCTCCTCCGACGTCATGCGGCAGTTTTCGGCGCGTGGCAGCGCACACCCGAAAAAGACCGTCATTCATGACGGTGACGGCAATGGCGGCGGCATCGTGCCCTACAGCTATGGCAAGGACTTCTACGGCACGATGCAGTGGGCGATCGGGCTCGAGCTTTTTCTCCTGATCGACGATCCCTGGCGTGTGTTCTTCACCACCGATCATCCCAACGGTGCACCTTTTACCGCCTATCCGGCGCTGTTCGAACTGCTGATGAGCCGGGAAGCGCGCACCGAAATGGCCGCCGGACTTTCCCTATCCGCCCTGGCGCTCTCTACCCTGGCCGCAATCGACCGCGAATACACGTTCGAGGAAATCGCCATCATGACGCGCGCGGCGCCGGCCAAGCTGCTCGGCTTGACGGATCGAGGCCATCTCGGCGCCGGCGCAACAGCCGACGTCGCTGTCTATCGCAGGGACCGCAGTATCGCCAAAATGCTCGGAGAGGCGGCGTATGTTTTCAAGGATGGCGATCTCGTCGTGCAAGACGGGGAAATCATCCATTACCGCTGGGGCAAGGCATTGAGGCTCAAGCCGCCTGTCGACAAGGCAATGGTGCGACGGCTCGAGGACTATCACCAGCAGCGCTACGGCCTGTCGCTGGACTGGTTCAATTTCCCGGATTCCGCAATTGCGCGCGAACAGCCATTCGGCGAGGTGCCATGCCGAACATGAGCATCAATGGCGTAACGATCGACGATACCTTCGCGGAAGCCTTCGGCATGCGCGCAACCGCCATCGTCATCACCGCGCCGAGCCGGAAATGGGCTCGCCAGGCGGCGATCACAATGACCGGCTTCGCCACCTCCGTGATCGGTTGCGGCTGCGAAGCGGCAATCGATCTCGACCTGCCGCCATCGGCCACACCGGATGGCCGGCCGGGCTGCCGCGTCATGATTTTCGCGATGGGAACGGACGAATTGCAGAAACAACTGCTCAATCGTGTCGGCCAGTGCGTTTTGACCTCGCCGGGTTCCGCCTGCTTTGCCGGGCTGCAGGGCAGCGCCGAGCTCAAGCTCGGTTCGGCACTGCGTTATTTCGGCGACGGCTGGCAAATCTCCAAGAAGATCGGCGATAGGCATTTCTGGCGTATTCCCGTCATGGATGGCGAGTTCCTGTGCGAAGCAACGACCGGACTGACGAAGGAAGCTGTCGGTGGCGGCAATTTCTTTGTCATGGCGCAAAGCAGCGCCAACGCTTTGGCCGCTGCCGAGGCCGCCGTCGGTGCGATCGGCATGGTGCCTGGCGCCATCGTGCCGTTTCCGGGCGGCATTGCCCGTTCGGGTTCCAAGATTGGTGGCAAATACAAAGGCATGATCGCCTCGGCCAACGAAGCCTACGCGCCGACACTGCGCGGCGTCGTCGCGAGTGAACTCGGTCCCGACATCAACGCCGTCCTGGAAATCGTCATCGATGGTGAGACCAATGATGCAGTTGCCGCCGCGATGAAGGCCGGCATTAAGGCTGTCATAGAGCTCGGCCCGAAAAGAGGCGCGGTTCGGATCAGCGCCGGCAATTACGGCGGCAAGCTCGGAAAATTCATCTACTCGCTGAAGGATATGCTGCCATGAAGGCGCTGACCTTCACCCTGGTTGCCGAGCCGCCGGAGCGCCTTGACCTGTCGCCGCTGACGCCGGAGCGGCTGGCCGGGATCGACAGGCGCGACGTTGAAAGAATCCAGATCGGCATGACGAAGCACGGCTCGAAGGTGGGCGACATTTTTCGCGTCGCCGGCAGCGATCCGACAAACATCGTGTTCGAGGGCGGAAGCACGCGCCTCGACCTTGTGGCGCAAGGCATGCGGGGTGGGTCGGTTCGCCTCGTTGGCAATGCCGGCGCCCAGGCCGGGCGCGCTATGCGCGGTGGCAAGCTCACGATCGAAGGCAATGCGGGTCCACACGCCGGCTCCGGCATGCGCGGCGGCAGGCTTGAGATAACGGGCAATGCCGGCGACCACCTCGGTGCGCCGCTCGTCGGGGAACTGGCCGGCATGAACGGCGGTGTTTTGATCGTCAGGGGCAAAGCGGGCGCCTTCGCCGCGGACCGCATGCGGCGCGGCCTGATCGCGGTGCTGAAAGGCTCCGGTGACCATGCAGGCAGCCGTATGATCGCCGGCACCCTGGTGGTGGCCGGTGGCACCGGTGAGATGCCCGGCTATCTGATGCGTCGCGGTTCGATCCTTCTCGATCGCGCGCCGGCACGCATGTCGCCGAGCTTCGTCGAATGCGGCGCACCCGAAAGCGTCTTCGCCGCCATCATCGATCGTTATCTGATCGCCGAGGGCATTTTGAAACGGCCGCTTCTGGGGAGCGCACCGCGCAAATATGGCGGGGATAACGCAGTGCTCGGAATGGGCGAGGTTCTTTTTCCGCGCTGAGATCCGTCGACACAGGAACCATACGATGGCAGGACGCAAGTGCTTGCCGCTGGGGTAGTGGTGGGCCGACCGTCATTCGACCTGCAACGTGGAGAACACATGAAAATCATCTCTCAAACGAAAGCCCATGGCGGCGTGCAGGGCGTCTATTCCCATTTGTCGACGAGTTGCCGTTGCGACATGACTTTTGCCGTTTTCATACCTCCGCAGGCGCGGGAGGCGCCTTGTCCCGTTGTGTGGTATCTCTCAGGCCTGACGTGTACCCACGCCAATGTAATGGACAAGGGCGAGTACAGGCGCATGGCCGCCGAGCTCGGCCTGATCGTCGTTTGTCCCGACACCAGCCCGCGCGGGGCCGACATTCCGGATGAAAAAGACAACTGGCAGTTCGGCTCCGGCGCCGGCTTCTATCTCGATGCGACGCAAGAGCCTTATGCGAAGAACTATCGTATGTATTCCTATGTCGCCGAGGAGTTGCCGGCCCTCATCGCGGCTGAATTTCCAGCCGATATGGCACGCCAGGCAATCTTTGGCCATTCGATGGGCGGGCATGGCGCGCTGACGATTGCCTTGAAGAATCCGCAGCGGTTCAAGAGCTGCTCGGCGTTCGCCCCGATCGCCCAGCCAAGCACCGCCGGCTGGTCGAGACCGGCTTTTGAGAAGTATCTCGGCAAGGATGAGGCCTCGTGGCGAAGCTGCGACGCGACGTCGCTCATCGACGACGGATACCGTTTCCCCGAATTTTTGGTGGATCAGGGAACGTCGGACGGATTTCTTGACGACGGGCTGAGGCCTTGGCTGCTTGAAGCGGCCTGCGCCAAAGCAGGTATTCCGCTAAAGCTGCGGATGCAGGATGGATACGATCACTCGTATCTTTTCATCTCCAGCTTCATGGACGACCATCTGAGATGGCATGCTGAGAGGCTTTGATCTGGGCAGGCCGAAGGCATGGCCAGATGCAAACAAGTTTATTGCGACGCCTTACACTGAGAGCGCCGCGCTTGCCGCCGTCAAACGCTACACATCCCTGGATTGCGAAAATACTGAAAGCACTGGCCAGCCCCGATGAGGTTCCCGACCCACCCTGCGGCTGCTGGGGCGAAATGCCTGATGGCATCCAGTATTTCGAAGTGCCCTTGGGCGAGGGTCGGAAGCTGCTGTTCGTCCGCATCGGCCAGGACGAGCCGCTGTTTGACAAGCAGACGCTAAGGGTGTTGCCGGCGAGTTAGACGCCCGGACCAGAGCCTGATCCGGATCGAGTGGAGGCCTGCCTCTATGCCTCTACGTATTCCGCGAGGCTGACACCCTTGGGCACATCCAGCCCATCGGCTCGCAAACCTTCGATGTGAAAGCGTATTGCATCGCGAATCTCGGTTTCCACTTCAGCCACAGTGGCACCTGTCGCGATGCAGCCGGGTAGGTCCGGCACATAGGCGGAGAAATTATTTCCTGCTTTTTCAATCACCACCGCGTAACGCATGTCATCATTCCTTCAAACCTGACTGCTTGAGGATGCTGTTCAGTGTTCCTGGCGCAACCTCTTCAGACGGCTTGCCAGCCACGGTGACGCGGCCGGCTTTGACTTCATGCTTATATTGGCGATGGCTGCCCTTGGTTGCAACCAGATACCAGCCATCGGCCTCCAGCAGGCGAATGATCTCGCGAACTGTAAGCCGAGGTGGCACTAGATCTCAGCTGCACCCGCTCGTCGAGCCGCACGTGTCGCACTTCTCGCAGGTCCCGTTCCGCACCATGGTAAAATTCTGGCACTCGGAGCAGGAATTGCCAGTGTAGCCCTGGAGCAGCGATTTGGCGCGGCGGTCGTTGGCGAGTTTTTTTGCTTCGGCCGCCTCGACGGCCGCCGCGTCGGTGAACAATCCTGCCGTGGCGTCGGAGGCAGCACCCGCCGCTTCCTCGAAGGCGATGTCCTCGGCCAATTCCTTTGCCCGCTCCTCATAGTCGCGCTTGTAGGCGACCGCTTCGTCGCTGGCGGGTTTCAGCGCCAGCACGTTGGAGCCGGAGAAGGCGGTCGGTGCCGAGCGGGCAGGGGCGCCCGAGGGGGCCGCAAAGCCTTTCGGATCGTTGCCGCTGACGCGCGACACCAGCTTCACCGGCGAGGCGCCACGGGTCAGGCCCTTGGAGACCGCATCGGTCTTGCCTTCGCTGATGCCACGGCCAAGTGCGGTGTTGGAAAAGTCCGACTGGTCGACATGGGCGAGATCGTTGCGGCCGAGGTAGGAGATCGCCAGCTCGCGGAACACGTAGTCGAGGATCGACGTCGCGCTCTTGATGGCGTCATTGCCCTGCACCATGCCGGCCGGCTCGAACTTGGTGAAGGTGAAGGCGTGCACATATTCGTCGAGTGGCACGCCATATTGCAGGCCCAGCGAGATGGCGATGGCGAAGTTGTTGAGAAGGCCACGCAAGGTAGCGCCTTCCTTGTTCATGTCGATGAAGATCTCGCCGAGACGGCCATCGTCATATTCGCCGGTGCGCAGGAAGATGGTGTTGCCACCGATCTTGGCTTTCTGCGTGTAACCCTTGCGGCGGCCGGGCAGCTTTTCCTGCTCGCGCGACACGCGCTCGATGATGCGCTCGACGATCCGCTCGGTGATCTGTGCGGCACGCGCTGCCGCAGGTGCGGCGAGCAGCTGCTCGACGGCTTCATCCTCGTCGTCCTCGCCATCGGCGAGCAGCGAGGAATTGAGCGGCTGCGACAGTTTCGAGCCGTCGCGGTAGAGCGCGTTGGCCTTCAGCGCCAGCTTCCACGACAGCATGTAGGCGCCCTTGGCATCTTCCACCGTCGCATCGTTGGGCATGTTGATGGTCTTCGAGATGGCGCCGGAAATGAAGGGCTGTGCAGCCGCCATCATCTGAATGTGGCTGTTGATCGAAAGCGAGCGCTTGCCGATCTTGCCGCACGGGCTGGCGCAATCGAACACGGCGAGGTGTTCGGCCTTGAGGAAGGGCGCGCCTTCCAGCGTCATCGCACCGCAGACATGGATGTTGGCGGCCTCGATGTCCTTGCGGGAGAAGCCGAGCGCCGGCAGCATCTCGAACGAGAAATCGTTGAGCTGCTCGTCGGTGAAGCCGAACGTCTCCTTCACCCAGTCGACGCCAAGCGTCCACTGGTTGAAGACGAACTTGATGTCGAAGGCCGACTTCAAGGCTGCGTTGAGCGCCGCGATCTTCTCGTCGGTGAAGCCCTTGGCCTTGAGCGCGCCGGGGTTGATCGCGGGCGCCTGGTTGAGGTTGCCGTGGCCGACCGCATAGGCTTCCATTTCGGCGATCTGGGCTTCGGAATAGCCGAGCGTGCGCAGCGCTTCCGGCACGGCGCGGTTGATGATCTTGAAATAGCCGCCGCCGGCCAGCTTCTTGAACTTCACCAGCGCGAAGTCGGGCTCGATGCCGGTGGTGTCGCAATCCATGACCAGGCCGATCGTGCCGGTCGGCGCGATGACGGTCGCCTGCGCGTTGCGGTAGCCATGCTCCTCGCCGAGTTCGATGGCGCGGTCCCAGGCGGCCTTGGCGTGGGTCGCAAGGTCCTGCTGCTTCAGGTCGGAAGCGACGAGCGGCACCGGGTTGACGGCGAGCTTCTCGTAGCCCTGCTTCTCGCCATAGGCGGCACGGCGATGGTTGCGCATGACGCGCAGCATGTTCTGCGCATTGCGGTCGTAGTCGGCGAAGGCGCCGAGTTCGCCGGCCATCTCGGCCGAGGTGGCATAGGCCATGCCGGTCATGATCGCGGTGAGTGCGGCGCAGATCGCGCGGCCTTCATCGGAGTCGTAGGGAATGCCCGACGTCATCAGCAGGCCGCCGATATTGGCATAGCCGAGGCCGAGCGTGCGGTATTCGTAGGACTGCTTGGCGATCTCCTTCGACGGGAACTGCGCCATCATGACCGAGATTTCGAGCACGATGGTCCACAGCCGCACCGTGTGCTCGTAGGCTGCGATGTCGATCGTGCCGTCGGCGTTGCGGTAGGGCAGCAGATTGATCGAGGCGAGATTGCAGGCCGTGTCGTCGAGGAACATGTATTCGGAGCACGGGTTGGACGCCCGGATCGCACCGGCGGAAGCGCAGGTGTGCCAGTCGTTCATCGTCGTGTTGAAATGCAGGCCCGGATCCGCGGACGCCCAGGCGGCATAGCCGATCTTTTCCCAGAGATCCCTGGCCTTCAGCGTCTTCAGCACCTTGCCGTCCTTGCGGGCGGTCAGGTGCCAGTCGGCATCGTCCTCGACGGCGCGCAGGAAATTGTCCTTCAGCGACACCGAATTGTTGGAATTCTGGCCCGAAACCGTGAGGTAGGCGTCCGAATCCCAGTCTGTGTCGTAGGTCTTGAACGACATCGAGCTATAGCCCTGCTTGGCGAACTGGATGACGCGGTAGATGTAGTTCTCCGGCACGGCCGACTTCTTGGCCGCCTTGATCTCGCGCTTCAGCGCGGAGTTGATCGACGGATCGAAGCAGTCGTCGCCATTGCCTTCGCAGTTGACGCAGGCCTTCATGATCGCTTCGAGATGCTTCTTCACGATCTTGGAGCCGGTCACCAGCGAGGCGACCTTCTGCTCTTCATTGACCTTCCAGTCGATGAATTCCTCGATATCGGGGTGGTCGGCGTCGACAATGACCATTTTCGCGGCACGGCGCGTCGTGCCGCCCGACTTGATGGCGCCCGCCGCGCGGTCGCCGATCTTGAGGAAGCTCATCAGGCCCGACGAGCGGCCGCCACCGGACAGTTTTTCGCCTTCGCCGCGCAGCAGCGAGAAGTTGGAGCCGGTGCCGGAGCCGTATTTGAACAGGCGCGCTTCACGCACCCACAGATCCATGATGCCGCCCTCGTTGACGAGGTCGTCCTGTACGCCCTGGATGAAGCAGGCATGCGGCTGCGGATGCTCGTAGGAGGATTTCGACTTGGTCAGCTTGCCGGTGAACGGGTCGACATAGAAGTGGCCCTGGCTCGGGCCGTCGATGCCATAGGCCCAGTGCAGGCCGGTGTTGAACCATTGCGGCGAGTTCGGCGCGACGCGCTGGGTGGCCAGCATGTAGGCAAGCTCGTCACGGAAGGCGCGTGCGTCTTCTTCCGACGCCTTGAAGTAGCCGCCCTTCCAGCCCCAATAGGTCCAGGTGCCGGCAAGGCGGTCGAAGACCTGGCGGGCGTCGATCTCGGAACCGTAGCGCTCGGCTTCCGGCAGCTTGGCGAGTTCCGCCTCATCGGCGACGGAGCGCCACAGGAAGGAGGGGACGTCGTTCTCTTCGATCTTCTTCAGGCGTGCCGGAACACCGGCCTTGCGGAAATATTTCTGTGCCAGGATATCGGCTGCGACCTGGGAGAACTGCGCCGGCACGTCGATATTGTCCAAGCGGAACACCACCGAGCCATCCGGATTCTTGATCTCCGAAAGCGCCTTGCGGAATTCGATCTCCGCATAGGCGGACTGTCCTGGCTTGGTGAAACGACGCTCGATGCGCATTGGTCCGGTCCCTTTTGTCTATATGTAGCGCTTTTCCCCAGGGATTTCTGCCCCCGATGCGAAACGCGCATGTCCGCCGTCTGCCGGCGTTCGAAAACGGCCGGCTCTCCATTTCGCAGCCTCCGCCGGCCCTGCTGGTCAAACTCCTTGCGAAGTGCCTGTCCAACGTGCCGACGAACCCACGGGTCCCTCAAAACTGATTTTTTCCGATTCCCTCGGTCGAGGGAAATTCACACTATCTAGCGTCGAACCTACCTGCAAACACTAAATATAGTATTAACAGACAATTTATTCAAGCCCGACAATTGTCCCTATCGACCCCAACCGCCCCACAGTTCCAACGCTTCCGCCGGCCTCGTAACCAGGCGGAAATGCGAGCAAAACGCACATAATCCGGGAAAAAGACCGGGCTCAGAACTTTCCGGTCGCACTCTCAACAGGAGCGCATGGCCTATAAAAGGCGACTCGTTTTGCGCCGTCAAGGATTCGTTTGCGTAGCTTTTGTGACCCCAACATCTTGTGTGTCACATATGTGGATAACGGGGATAGAATGCGGTGCGGCGATCGCAATTTTGTCGCCACCAGGCAATCCGGACGCGGCAACGATCCAAAGCGTCGTGCCTGAATGGATCAGCCGTAGTGCAGCCTGGGTTTTGGCTCGGTGCCGGTGAACTGCACCCCGATACGGTCATTGCGACGCCAGCGGACCTCACACCGATAGGCAATGCCGTCGAGCGGCACATAGAGAAGGAAGCGATCGGGAACCCGGGCTTCCAGCGGTATCTTCAGTTCGGCTCCGCCTTCGTGTTGATTGCGCAGCGTGCAGCCGACTTCCGAATTCGAAATTCCGGTGATGATCGACCCGCCCTTGAGCACGCGCGGACGATGCTCGCGCTCAGGCTCGTCGGACTCGTTTGGAATTGGATTTGCGGGATTCGCCATCGATCAAAAAATACCAGAGCTGCCGAATCCTACCTTTGATTCCTTAGCAAAGCATTCATGTCGATGCGCGGCAACGCGTGTCCAGCCTTTGCAAGCCAGTCCCATTTTGCAAAGAGCGCGGTGTGGCCGCCCGTCAGGAGAAGCTGTGCGGGTCGGCGCAGAAATAGGCGATGATCTGGCAAAGGTCGGGTTCGTTGACCATGCGCACCGCTTCGCTTGCACGGACCCATTTGCGGGTGCGTGAGCGTTTTTCCTTCCAGCGGTCCGCGACTTTGTCGACATGCAGCGGAAACACCAGGACCTCGCACGGCACTTCTTCGCCGGAAGCCAGCGCCTTGGCGTAGAAGTAACGGCCGGCTTCAAGATGAGAGACACGGCCGCGCAGCCCGGCCTCCTCGCCGGCTTCGCGCGCGGCGGCCTGGCAGAGCGGCTCCCTGGCCTCTGGCCAACCCTTGGGCAAAACCCAACGGCCGGTATCGCGGCTGGTGATCAGCATGATTTCGACGCCGTCTCCCGTGTCGCGCCAGGGCAGGGCGGCAACCTGCAGGCGGCACGGCGCGGTGCCGAAGAGCCGTCGGACCCTTTCGGCCAGATGATTGTGTGTCGTTGGCCTCGTCAACATCGAAGAAGCTAGCCCCAGCCTCCGGAATCGTTTGCCGTCTCACGAATCTTACGGCTAATTGTCGGCAATAAAAGTAAAAAATTTCATTCGCCTGGCCAATTTCCGCCAATAGACGTCGATTTCGCGAAATATCCGGCTCTGCCGGACGTGTTTGCGAAAGCAAATCCATCCCCGGTGCAAGCTGCTGGTCTGTAACAGGGTAGTTGCGAATCAGCCGGCGTGGTCGTCGGCGATCGGCTTCTGGTAGGTGAAGCCCATATCCCACGGGAAATAGATCCAGGTGTCCTGGCTGACTTCGGTGACGAAAGTATCGACCAGCGGCCTGCCTTTCGGCTTGGCATAGACGGTGGCGAAATGCGCCCTGGGCATCATCGCGCGCACGATGCCCGCCGTCTTGCCGGTGTCGGTCAGGTCGTCGATGATCAGCACGCCGGCGCCGTCTTCGGCGAGCAGGGCAGGGGTGATCTCCTTGAGGACCTGCAGCTGCCCCTGGCTGGTATAATCGTGATAGGAGGCGACGCAGACGGTTTCGATGACGCGGATGCCAAGTTCACGCGAGATGATCGCCGCCGGCACCAACCCGCCTCGCGTGATGCAGACGATCGCTTTCCATTGCCCCTTGTTGGCACCGGCAAGCCGCCAGGCGAGTGCGCGAGCGTCGCGATGGAACTGGTCCCAGGAGACCGGAAAGGCTTTTTCGGGAAGGGACATGTCGCGCACTCCACAGCACGCGGGGATCGCGCGCAAGAAAACAGGGGAATGCGCGCGGAATTAGCTGGAAAGCCCCCATCTTGGCAAGAGCAGGGGCCTTGGCAAGGCAAGGGCCAGCGATCGCCGTGGGCTTACCGCGACAGGAAGGCTGCCACCGGCGCGGTGCGCAGCACGCTGCGCGTCACGCCGCCGAACAGAAGCTGGCGCAGCCATGAATGGCTGTAGGCGCCGAGCACCAGCAGATCGGCGCCGGTCTCCGCGATCCTGGTCTGGATGATGTCATCGACCGAACTGCCGCCCGACTGCTGCACCGAGACGCTGACGGTGGCGCCGTGGCGCGACAGCGCCGCCGCGATTTCGGCGCCGGCGGCCTCCGGGCTGTCGTCGAGCGTTTCAGGAGGGTCGATAACCAATATGTCGGTCTTCTCGGCTTCGATGATGAAGGGCAGCGCGTCGAAGGCGGCGCGCGCCGCTTCCTTGCTGCCGTTCCAGGCGAGCAAGACGCGTTTGAAGGTGGTGATCAGCGGACCCTCGTGCGGCACCACCAATACCGGCCGGCCGGCATCGTAGACCAGCGTGTCAACGTCCGCGCTGGAATCGCCGCCCGTTTCGCGCTGCGCTGCTATGATCAGGTCGGCGGCCCGCACGCTCGAAATCCCGGTCAGCGCACTGTCACCCGAAAAGCTCTCCAGGCTTCGCCACTCGAAGGAAAGACCGGAATCCTCGATACGCCTGAGAAACAGCGTCCTCAACTTCTCGGCCCGTTCCCGGTTCATGTCTGCCGAAACCTGCAGGAATTCGGTGTCGGGAAAGCCTGTGGCAGAGGTGTAGGGCACGGGAAGCGTTTCGGCGTGGATGCCGACCAGATGGCTCTGGAACCGGTTGGCGAGCGGAATGGCGCAGTCGAGCACGCGCTCGGCGTCCTGCTCGTTCTGCAGAATGGCGACGATGGTTTTGAATCGCATGACAATCCCTCAGTTCACGAGCTGGCGAACTCGTGCCGGGGAAACGTTGCAGCGTCGTGCTTTGTTCCGGTCTGGACCAGATCAGCCGGGATTGCTGGCGAAGCCGGCGACCATCGCCTCGACATCGGCGCGGGCAGCGTCCAGCGCCTCCTGGCTGCGGGCACGCACGACCAGTTCGGTCCAGAACTTGCCATCGCCATATTTCGGATAGGAGCCGATGATCGTATCGGGATGCGCTTTCTGGATATCACCCAGCGGCCCCCCGATGAGGCCTTCGCCGAACGGGCAGGGCACGGTCGCCGACAGCATCTTTGTGCCGGCCTTCAGCGTCGGCACGACATTGTCGAGCATGGCCTGGAAAATCGACGGCACGCCAGCCATGACGTGGACGTTGCCGATGCGGAAGCCAGGCGCGACCGACACCGGATTGTCGATGAGATCGGCGCCGCGCGGCATCCGTGCCATGCGCTTGCGGGCCTCGGTATATTCGATGCCGCGCGCGGCATAGCTTGCTTCCAGCATCGCATAGGCCCGGGCATCGTATTCGCAAGGCACGCCAAAGGCCTTGGAGATGGAATCGGCCGTGATGTCGTCATGCGTCGGCCCGATGCCGCCGGTGGTGAAAACATAAGTGTAGCGCGCGCGCACGGCGTTCACCGCCGCGATGATCTCGTCTTCCTCGTCCGGGACGATGCGCACTTCCTTCAGGTCGATGCCGATCGCCGTCATGATGTCGGCGAGATGGCCGATGTTCTTGTCCTTGGTGCGGCCGGACAGAATCTCATCGCCGATGACGAGCATGGCGGCGGTCACGATTTCAGGCATGGGAAGCTCCGGCAAGCGAGTGGCCCGGGAAGGCGAGTGGTCTGAGATAGCGCGGCGCGGCGGTGGCCGCAATGTCATCTCCGCGGCGCCGGCTTCCCTGCCCGACTACATGACCGCCGGAGGTGGATGGCTCGGTCGAAGCCAACTCGTTTCCACACCATGTTCTGCGATGACGTGGCGGTCGAGCAAGATCTCGGCCGCATCGACGGGTGCTATGGCAAGGGGCACTTGCCGGAATTCATGGCCCAGGAGCGAACCGCCGCATCCATCGAGCGCATCGCCGGCCGGGCTGATCGGGGCCTCACCTCAGCTTCACGACAATTTCAAGGAACCATTCGGCTGACTACCGGGTTTTATGAGTGTCGCACCAAGGCGGCTAAGATACGGAGTGATTCAATGGTTACAAAACTTCTCGCAGCATCCGTCCTGACGATTGGTCTCGCCACATCGGCGATGGCGCAGTCACTGGACGACAGGTACTCAAACAATCATGACTGGTGGCTGTTCGGTAACAACGACCAGACAACTGTCGACCCCTACACCACGGGAAGCATCAGTGACGGCTCCGGGTTGAACACCCAAGGCAACACCGGCGCTATTGGCCCATGTGCCCACAACACACCAGGCCCGGACGCTAACGCAGGGCAAAACGTCAACGATCAGTATTGCGGCAAATAGCCAGAACGTGATTTCCGAAAAGCGCACGCCGATTTTCCAGAAATCCATGTTCGAGGGCTAGTCCGCAAGGACAGCCGCTGGCCGCTGGCGCGTCCTCTCTCCGGACGGCGCTGCGGTCGGCGCTCCGTCGAACCGCTCCACGTCAACCGCGATACCGAATCAGTCCGAGACTTCTGTCTGCGGCCGGTCGCGGCCGTCGGCCAGTTCCTCATGCCATTTTCCCTCGGCGTCCTCATACTGGATGCCGTCCGTCGCTCCGGCGACCTGCTGCTCGGCCGAGGCGATTTCGGCGGCGCGCAACGCGTCCTGATGCGTCGGAAACGTCTCGGAAAAGGTCGCTCCGACCTTGTAGGCCCACCCGCCGTCATGTTCGACGATCTTGTAAGTCAGCTTCGCCATGAAAAACCTCCGGTTGAAAGGTCCGTCTGCTCAATGCAGTCGGTCGTCGGGCAGTCTGTCGTCGGGCACCAGCACTTCCGATTCCTTGGCGGCTTCAATCAGCGCCCGGCGCGCATCTGCTGTCGAACGATAACCTTCCAGCACTTTGAGGCAAGTGTCGAGGGCATCACGATGGCGCGGGCCGCGATTGAGCGGCCACACCGTCATCAGGCACTCCGCGGCCTCCTGGGCGCTGCGGATGTGGCGATATTTGCCGACGTGGCCAAGTTCGACGACGACCGGCACTTCAAAAGGTTTGTTGTCCATCATGGCCGCAACGCAAAGCAGCCAATTTGGTTGCAACCATGGCCGTCAGCCTGCGCCCAAACGTCTCAGAGGCTGTTTGAAGGCTCTACAGCGCCGTGTCGGGAGCGCGAACCGTTCAGCCCCCCGCCTTCATCCAATGCTGCATCGTGGTCACCGAACGGGCAAGTTGTGGCGCCGGGTGGATTGTCTCGCTGAATGTCGCCGCCGCACGCCACCCCCAGCGCGGATCAGCCAGGAAGGCCCGCGCCAGCGCCACCATGTCGGCGCGGCCCTCGGTGACGATCGCTTCGGCCTGCTTGGGGTCGTCGATCAGGCCGACGGCGCGGGTCGGAATATCAGCGCCCTTGCGCACCGCCTCCGCCAGATGCACCTGATAGCCGGGGCCGGTGGGCAATTTCTGCAACGGCGAATTGCCGCCGCTCGAACAGCAGAGATAGGCAACGCCCTCGTCCTTCAGCGCTTTGGCCACTTCGATCGCGTCCGCCACGTCGAAGCCGCCGTCGACCCAATCCTTCACCGACAGCCTTGCGCCGAGCATCAGCTTTGGCACCGCCTTGCGCACCGCCTTGGTGATTTCGACGGCAAAACGCATGCGGTTTTCCAGCGAGCCACCCCAGCGGTCCGTGCGCTGGTTGGACAAGGGCGACAGGAACTGGAAGATCAAATAGCCATGCGCGGCGTGCAGTTCGAGGAAATCGAAGCCGGCGCGTTCGGCTCGCCTTGCCGCCTCGGCGAAGCGCTCGATCAGCTGTAGGATCTCCTCGTCCTCCAGAGCGTGCGGCACGTTCCAGCCGGTGTCGTAGGGGATGGCCGAGGCGGAGACGGTCTGCCAGGGATCCTCGTTTGGCTTCAGTGGCCCGCCGCCCTCCCACGGCTTGCGGTTCGAAGCCTTGCGGCCGGCATGGGCGAGTTGGGAGCCGAATTTCGTGCCGGGTGCGGCGACGCGTCGTGCAGCGTCCAGCGCGCGGCGGGCGGCCGCTTCATTGTCTTCAGAGTAAAGGCCGAGGCAGCCATGGGTGATACGCCCGCGCCGCTCGACATCGGTCATCTCGACCGTGACCATGCCGGCGCCGGACATTGCGAGGTTCATCCAGTGATGGAGATGCCAGTCGCTGGCAGAGCCGTCCTCGGCGGAATACTGGCACATCGGCGCGACGGCGATGCGGTTGGGGAAGGTGAGGCCGTCGAGAGTGATCGACTGGAAAAGCGACGCTGTCATGAGAAACTCCGGGAGGGTTCGCAGCTATTTAGGCGACCGATGGCGCCTGCGCCAGACACGAGGCGGTGAAAGGGCTTCTGGACCAATCACGGGCGGGATTGCCGAAATGCCGGTTCGCGGCTACGCCTCGGCCAGGCATGTCTCCCAAAAGTGGCTCCGGTTTTGGGAGAACGACAGGCATAAACAGGAGCATGAAGTGCGACGCGCTTCAGCATGGAGACCGGGATGGAAGATCGTATTCGCGTCCGTTCGGAGGAAATCCTCTCCGACGACTGGGCCATCCTGAAGAAGACCGTCCTCGACTACCGCCGGCGCGACGGTCAGTGGGAGACGCAAATCCGCCAGACCTATGATCGCGGCGATGGTGCGGTGATCCTGCCTTACGACCCCTTGCGTTCGACCGTGCTTCTGGTGCGCCAGTTCCGCTATCCCGCTTACGTCACCGGCCACCGCGAGCCGCTGATCGAGGCCTGTGCCGGCCTGTTGGACGAAAACGATCCGGAGACCGCCATCCGCAAGGAAGCCGAGGAAGAGCTGGGTTATCGCTTGAAGGATATCGAGCGGCTGTTTTCGCCCTATATGAGCCCCGGCAGCGTCACCGAACGGCTCTGGTTTTTCATCGGCCGCTATTCACCCGCCGACCGCATCTCGGCCGGCGGCGGCGCGCAAGAAGAGGGCGAGGACATCGAGGTTCTGGAAATGCCGCTCGACGAGGCGCTGGCCGGCATCGCCGATGGCCGTATCGTCGACGCCAAGACCATCATCCTGATCCAGCATCTGAAGCTCAATCCGATGCCTGCCTGAACGGCGCCGGTCCTCCTTCGCCAGGGCTTTCGGGTGGCCCGCCACCCGAAGCTCGAAGGGTGGTGCGGATGAAGGGACTCGAACCCCCACGCCTTTCGGCACTGGAACCTAAATCCAGGGCGTCTACCAGTTCCGCCACATCCGCATGGACCGGCAATCCCATGTGGCCATCATTCTGTCAATGTCAGAGACAAGATGTGGCCCAGCGACAAGATGTGGGGCAGGCCCCGAATGCTGGTTATTCGCTGGGATGCGAAGACTGTTGAAAATTGGCCTCGCCTGTGACAAAAGGCGTGTCAAATGTGACGGGACGCGACGATCCGCTTCTGCAGAATGTGATAAGAAGTAGGAAAAACAAGAACTTATTCACATTTTGGAACGCAGTTTGGGAGAGTTTGAGCCGGGTTTCGGTCAAATCGCCAGGTTCCGTACCAAAAGCCATTCCCGGCAAGAATATACCGGCAGGCTGTGAACGGCAGAGGCCGTGGCAGTCTCATTGGTGAAAACAAAGGTTTTACGATGCAGGTCACCGAAACGCTCAACTCCGGTCTCAAGCGAGAGATCAAGATCACCGTGCCGGCCGGTGACATGGAAGCCAAGCTGATGGCGCGGCTTTCGGATGCCCGCAACAAGGTCCGCATCAACGGCTTCCGTCCTGGCAAGGTGCCGGTGCAGCACCTGCGCAAGGTCTACGGCAAGTCGTTCATGGCCGAAGTGGTCAACGAAATCCTCAACGATTCGACCCGTTCGATCATTACCGGGCGTGGTGAAAAGGCTGCCATGCAGCCTGAAGTCATCATGACCGAGGACGAGAAGGAAGCCGAGAAGATTCTGGCCGGTGGCGCCGACTTCGAATTCCGCCTCAACTACGAGATCATCCCGGCGATCGAGATCAAGGACTTTTCCGACATCAAGGTGACGCGCCAGGTGTTCGACGTGCCTGATGCCGAGATCGACGAGCAGGTCCAGCGCGTTGCCGAATCGGCGCGCAGCTACGAGCCGAAGACCGGCAAGGCCGCCAATGGCGACCGTGTCACCATCGACTATGTCGGCAAGATCGACGGCGAGGCCTTCAATGGCGGCGCCGGCACCGATCAGCCGCTGGTGCTAGGCTCGAAGGAATTCATCCCCGGCTTCGAGGATCAGCTTGTCGGCGCCAAGGCCGGCGACGAAAAGCAGGTCACCGTGACTTTCCCGGAAAACTACCAGGCGGCGCATCTGGCCGGCAAGGAAGCGACCTTCGATGTCACCGTCAAGGAAGTGTCCCAGCCCGGCGCGCTGGAAATCAACGACGAGACCGCCAAGAACCTCGGCCTGGAGTCGCTGGAGCGCCTGCGCGACGTCGTGCGCGGCCAGATCGAGAACCAGTTCGGCGCCATGACGCGCCAGAAGGTCAAGCGCCAGCTGCTCGACCAGCTCGACGCGGCTTATTCGTTCGAGGCGCCGTCGAAGCTCGTCGACGCCGAGTTCAACAACATCTGGGCGCAGGTCAATCGTGATCTGGAAGCAGCCGGACGCACCTTCGCCGACGAAGAGACGACGGAAGAAGAGGCGCGCGCCGAGTATCTGCGGCTTGCCGAGCGCCGCGTGCGCCTCGGGCTGGTGCTGGCTGAAATCGGCGAGAAGGCCGGCGTGACCGTATCGGACGAAGAGCTGCAGCGCGGCCTGTTCGAGCAGGTGCGGCGCTATCCAGGAAACCAGCAGCAGGAAGTCTTCGAGTTCTACCGCAACAACCCGGAAGCGTTGAACACGCTGCGGGCGCCGATGTTCGAGGAAAAGGTGGTCGACCATCTGCTCGGTCAGATTTCGGTCACCGACGTCAAGGTCAGCAAGGAAGAGCTGATGGCCGATGACGAAGAGGACGAGACCGCCGTCAAGGCGAAGCCGGCGAAGAAAGCCGCAGCCAAGAAGGCCGACGCCAAGACGGCCGACGACGCGGAAGAGCCCAAGAAGAAGGCCGCGCCGAAGAAGAAGGCCGCCGAATAACACCAGCGCTCCGCTGAAACAGGAAGGCCGCCCTCGAGGCGGCCTTTTTCGTTGCCAAACTGCAACAGCCGCCATGCTTCGCGAGCGACGGCCTGTGGCGACCAAGCTTTGATCATTATCTGCGCTTCTATTGCAAGCCGCTTGGTTGTTGGAGGGCGTGTTGAGACTGTTCGTCGAATTGGGACACGCTTCGGCAATCGCGCTGATCCTTATCTCGGTCTGCGGCATTGCCCAGGCCGGCACGGTGCCTGACAACTGGCGCTTCGGCACGAGTGAAGACGGCCTCGTGACGGCCTCGCTCTACGCCACCAACAAGCTGATCACCGGCGGCGGTGCCTTGAGCTACAGCCCGATCCTGACGATTGCCTGCCGGGCAAACGGCGAGCCGCATTGGACTGAATGGCTGCAACTGAACGACGCTGTTTCGGCCAGCCGCAAGATCACCATGTCGATTACGGTCGATCAGGAGAGCAAGTTCGACGAAAGCTGGTCGGTCGGGCCGCGCGGCCGGATGCTGGTGCGCGATGGCGCCGATGGCATCAGGCGCCTTGTCGCCGCGAACCGGCTCCAGCTTTCGTGGCGGTTCGGGCTGCTGGCGGGGCGCGGCGAGGCCGATTTCGACCTCGCCGGGTTCGGCGAAGCGGTCAGCCAGGTTGCCGGAAACTGCAACACCGATCCGCCGTGAACGACCATGAGGCGAAGGCGGCAACGGCCGAGCTCGCCGTTCCCGGTGATGCTGATCGGCTTCAAACCTTTGTTCTCATACATGTCGTCGCCTCAAAAACGCACTTTGGGGCGACATCATCAAACGGCGTTGCTGACCCAGCGGAGCACGTTGGTCCAAAGCCGCGCATAGCCGGGCCATTCGACAAAACTGTTCGGCAGCCAGTGCGGTCCGATGTCCGACGTCCAGACCAGCGTGCGCCCTTCGCCGTGACGCCCGGTGACCAGCAGGGGATGGCCGCCCTGGTCCTGCGGCAGCCGCGCCAGAACCTCGACATCGTCGCGATCGCGGGCGACGACCTCGTTGGCGCCGAGCAGCAGCGGCCATTCGCCCTCAATGCCGGCAAAAAGCGGATGGTCTCTTGAACCAGTGATCTCGGGACGAAAGCCCTCCGGAATTTCGAGCCGGTCATCATTGGGAAGGCAGGTCACCGGCAGCGCCTCCTCGACCGCCGTGCGATGCCAGCGCGCCTTGCCGTCAATGCCTTGGAAGCTGAAGTAACCGCCGATCATGATCAGGCCGCCGCCGGCCAGCGTCCAGTCGCGCAGGAGCTTGAGCCGGTTCGGCACTGTCTTGCCGTGCAGCCAGACATCGGGATGAAGCAGCAGCGAGTTTGCGCCAATGTCGGACAGGATGATCGTCCTGTATTGCGACAGCCCTTCCATGGTGAAAGGCAGCTTCTCGACGGCCTCATGAGCGGGCATGTAGTCGAGATCGAATTCGCTGTCCTTCAAGGCGTCGACCAGGGGCGTTGCCCCGAGATGGAAGGTGACGCTGCCGAACTGGTCGAACCCCTTGTAGTGGGTCGCCGAACTCACCCAGCTTTCGCCGACAAGAAGGACTTTTGTCTTCGCCATGATCGTGCTCTCCTGATTCCGCCAGTCGCTTGTTCCAGCCGGTTTCGCCCGCCCCGATCTCTGGGATCGTGTGGTCGGGGTCGATCGGCGTTGGCGCCGGCCCTGCCACCTCAGATCAGCAGCAGGCCCTTCATGCTGGCATATCCCTTCCGCCCGATGATGATGTGGTCGTGCACCGCGATGCCCAGCCGCTTGCCCGCGTCGATGATCTCCTTCGTCATCTCGATGTCGGCGCGCGATGGCGTCGGGTCGCCTGACGGGTGATTGTGGACCAGGATAATGGCAGTCGCCGAGAGTTCGAGCGCCCGCTTGATCACTTCTCGCGGGTAGACAGGCGTGTGGTCGACAGTACCCGTCTGCTGCACCTCGTCGGCGATCAGCGCGTTTTTCTTGTCGAGGAACAGGATGCGGAACTGCTCGCGCGCCTCGAAGGCCATTGCTGAGCGGCAATAGTCGAGGAGCTGCTGCCAGGACGAGAGGATCTCGCGGCCGTGGACCTCGCCGCGGGCCATGCGCTGCGCCGTTGCGGCGACGATTTTCAGGTCGAGTGCCACCGCAGGGCCGATGCCCTTGACCTCCTGCAGCAGGCCCACCGGGGCGCCAAGCACTTCGGCCAGCGTGCCGAAGCGTGCCAGCAGCGCCTTGGCCGCCGGTTTGGTGTCGGCACGAGGGATCAGGCGAAAGAGCAGAAGTTCCAGAAGTTCGTACTCGGGCAGGGCATCCGGACCCGCCAGGGCAAAGCGCTCGCGCAAGCGGTCGCGATGGCCGAGGTAATGCGGCTTTTCGTCGAGCGTCGCCTTGGCTTTCGCAGCAGGCCGCATCGGCGCTTCGGAGAAGAAACTCCGCTCGTCATCGTCGCTTGTGTTCCCCATACCCCGCCCACATTGCTCCGGCACAGACATTAGAGCTGTTCTGGCCTGGATTGAAACAGTTCCGTTCTCCGATCGCGAGACGATCCACGGCAGATCGTGGCAGCCCACTGTCAGCCTAGGGCCTCCCTATACGGCAAGATGAAACCACGATTGCGCAACAAAACTTAACATCACTTAACGCATGCGGCCACTTTCACCTGACATGGTGACGCCATCGGAGGCTCTTTGCCTCGCTATACTGGAGCACGCATGTTCGCCAAAATTGACTCTGGACTATTTGCCGGCCGGGCATCTCTTGCGGTCATGGCAATCCTGCTTTCAGCCCATTCGGACGGCGCGCTGGCGGCAGACGCCATTGCGGTGAATTCCGATGATTTTACCCTGCCGCCCGAGCCTTCCCGTTTCGGGCGCTTCGAACAGAAACTGTCCGACTGGCACGTCGTGCTCGGCGGCGGCGCCATCATCGTCCCCAAATACGAGGGCAGCAATGAATTCAAGATCATGCCGGTGCCTTTCGTCACGGCGACATTCCTCGACACGGTGACGATCGATCCGACTGGTGCCAACATCGCCGTTTATGAACAAGGACCGTTCGCCTTCAGCGCGCGGCTTGGCTATGAGATGGGCCGCAAGGAAGACGACTCCGACCATCTGCGCGGCGTGGGGGATGTCGACATGGGCGCGACGGTCGGCGTGAAGGCAGCGGCGAAGTTCGGTCCGGTCGAAATATCCGCGCAGCTGGACAAGACCATCGGCGGCAGCGATGGCCTGGAGGGCAGGGTGGGGATCGAGGTGACCCGGCCTCTGTCTCAATCGTTGATGATCGGCGCCAGCGCGTCCGCCGTGTTCGCCGACGAAAATTACATGCAGGCCTATTTTGGTGTCACGCCCGAGCAATCGGCTCGCTCGGGGCTGGCGCGCTATGATGCCGGCGCCGGTTTGAAGCGCGCCGATTTTTCGGTTTCCGCCACATATATGCTCGACGAGAACTGGATGGTGCGCGGCGAAGCGGGGGTCGGCGTTCTCTTGGGTGACGCTGCCGACAGCCCCGTCGTCGTCGAAAAGATCCAGCCTTCAGGGATGCTTCTCGTCGGATATCGGTTCTGACGCCTACCCAGGGCACCAAATGCAAGCTGGACAAGCTCCGGAATGGCACAGCAACGGCACCAAAGCGATTTGAGCGCCGAATCCACGTCGGCAAGGCAAGGTTCGCGCATCCTCATTGTCGAAGACGATCTGGAGATCGCACGCATGCTGGGCGACACGCTCACCGACAACGGCATGACTGTGGAAATTGCCGAGAGCGGCGTCCAGATGAATGCCGCGCTTCGCACCCAGAAATTCGATCTCATCGTGCTCGATGTCATGTTGCCGGGCGAAAACGGTCTCAACATCTGCCGCCGTCTTCGTGCCGCAACCAACATTCCGATCCTGATGCTGACCGCGCTCGGCGAGGAAATCGACCGCATCTTCGGGCTGGAAATCGGCGCGGACGACTATGTGACGAAACCGTTCAGCGCGCGTGAACTGACGGCCAGGATACGGGCGCTGCTGCGCCGTACATCCTATGATCCCGACGAGCGGGACTGGTCGAAGGTGCTTCGTTTCAACGGCTGGCGCCTTGATCCCATACGCCGGCAATTGCATGACCCCAACAATGCGCGGGTGACGACCACGACGCATGAATTCGACCTGTTGCTTGCGTTTTGTCGCAACGCAGGCCGGGTTCTCTCCCGTGAGGAACTTCTGGGCGTAACCCATGCCGGGCTCGCGGGGCCGATCGAGCGTAGCGTCGATGTCCATATCAGTCGAATCCGCAGGAAGATCGAAAAGGATGCGCGCGATCCGGTGCTTTTGAGGACCGTTCGGTTGGGTGGCTACATCTTCACCGCGACGGTGGAGGAAGCATGAGGGATTTCATCCGCCGTTTCTTGCCACAGTCCGTGCGTGGGCAGTTTGTGGCAATCATTTTCATCGCGGTGATCGTGATCATGTTCGTCGGTTCGGTCGTCGAGAGTTTCATAGAGAACGCCGATCTTCCCGCCGCGGAAGATAACGCCGGGCGTGCGGCCGTTGTTGCTGCCTTGTTGCAAGAAACCCCGGCGCAGGCGCGTGGCGCAATTCTGGCGACAGCAAAGCGGGCCGGCTTTGATTTCGAGATATTGCCCAAGGACCAGATACGCGGCATTGCCCAATCCTATCTGCAATGGCGAAGTGTCGAATGGCTTTTGCGTATCGACAGGGGGACGGTTGAGGGACGCTGGATAAGGGTCGGCGGCCGATACGCGTTTGTCATCGACCTCGACCAGCAGGACGTCCTGGCCCATTTCGGCATGCCCGATTCCTGGCTGACATCGGGCCTCGTCCGTGCCTCGTTCTACAGGTTCATGGCTTTCGTCGCCTTGCCCGTGCTGATCTGGCTGTTTGCGGTTTGGGCCGTGACGGATCCGTTGAAGCGCATCTCGGCGGCAGTCGGTTCGGCCGAGATCGAGAATGGCGACCAGCTCTTCGTCGAACACGGCTCCATTGAAATGGTGGGGTTGGCGCGCGCCCTGAACAGGATGAGGACGCGTATCCGCACGATGATCGAAAACCGCACGCGCATGTTGCGCAGCGTCAGTCATGATCTGCGCACGCCTTTGACGCGGCTGCGGCTTCGCGCCGAGCGCATGGATGATGGCCCAATCCGAACCGCAATCCTGTCCGATGTCCAGCACATCGAAATCTTGATCGACGAGACCCTTACCTACCTGCGCAACGATGTTTCGACGGAGAAGCTGCAGCGCGCCGATATTGCCAGCGTTCTGCAAACCGTCTGCGCCGAATTCTCCGATGTCGGATTTCCTGTCTCATATTCCGGGCCGGACCGGCTTCTGGGCTGGTGCAAGCCCAATGCATTGGCGCGTGCGATCGCCAATCTTTGCGACAACGGGGTCAAATTCGCCGGCAATGTCACGGTCGCCTTGACGGCGACCGGCACGGCGGCGCGCATCACGGTAGGGGACGACGGGCCGGGTATTCCGATGACGGCACGTGCCCGTGTTTTCGAACCATTCTTCAAGGAAGATGCGTCGCGCGGCATTGCGTCGAAGCATGGCTTCGGTCTGGGCCTCTCGATCGTTGCCGACATCGTCCAGGGGCACGGCGGCAGGATCGAATTGGAGGACAACCAGCCCAGCGGACTGGTCGTTACCATCGACCTGCCGAATGCCGCGGATGTGCAGTCGGCATAGACGGCCTCCCGCCGGGTAAGGTGCGCTCTAAGCCGGCAGGCCGGGGCGATCGAGCTTTTTGGGCGACAGCGTGAAAATCTCGCACCCTGTGTCGGTCACGCCGATCGTGTGCTCGTACTGCGCCGACAGCGAGCGGTCGCGCGTTACCGCGGTCCAGCCATCCGACAGAACCTTCACGTGCGGCCTGCCCAGATTGATCATCGGCTCGATGGTGAAGATCATGCCTGGCCGCATCTCGACGCCTTCATTGGCGCTGCCGTAATGCAGGATGTTCGGCGCGTCATGGAACAACTGGCCGACGCCGTGGCCGCAGAAGTCGCGCACCACCGAGCAGCGCTCGCCTTCGGCAAAGGTCTGGATGGCGGCGCCGATGGCGCCGGTGCGGGCGCCCGGCCTGACCGCCGCAATGCCGCGCATCAGGCATTCATGCGTGACTTCGAGCAGCCGCTCGGCGGCGCGCTTGATCGTGCCGACCGGATACATGCGCGAAGAATCGCCGTGCCAGCCGTCGAGGATGTAGGTGACGTCGATGTTGACGATGTCGCCATCCTTGAGCGGCTTGTTGTCGGGAATGCCATGGCAGACGACATGGTTGATCGAGGTGCAGGATGATTTCGTGTAGCCGCGATAGTTGAGCGTCGCCGGCAGCGCGCCGTGGTCCATGCCGAATTCGAAGACGAAGCGGTCTATTGCTTCGGTGGTGACCCCGGGCTGGACCATCGGCACCAGCTCGTCGAGGCAGCGCGCGGTGAGATCGCATGCCTTGCGCATGCCGGCAAAGCCGTCCTCGCCATAGAGGCGGATCTGGCCGGTATTTCTGAGCGGGGCCGTGGCAGCGTCGAGATAGGTGACCATTTTGTCCGTGTAGCGGGTAGGGCCCTGCAAGAGAGCCGACGTGAAGATCTCCCCAGATTTGGCACTTGAGGGCAAAAGGTTCAAGGAAGAACTGCCCGATGCACCCGCACAGTTCGAGATATTCGCCTTGCATGGGCGGTTCAGCGACCCAAGTGACGACACATTTCTGGGCCAAAAGCCGGTCAAAGCAACTTTTGACGACGAACGGCGTTGCTGCGGTGGCGCCAGTTCGGGAGACAGGAAATGGACAGACTGCAATTCGAGGTGCCGGTGCGCATAGCGCCCGCGCCCGGCCTGCCGGTCGAGGAGATCTACGGCGTCGAACAGGCGCTCGATTTTCTCCAGGACTGGCCTGCGCGCCGTCAGGGCCCGATCTACCAGAAAGCCTTCAACGCCTGCTTTGGGGCCACGGTAGACGTGGTCAAGACCGAGGATGCTTGCCGGGCGTTCATGGCGTTTTGCCGGGCCAGCGGACTGATGGCCAGGGATATGATGACGCCGCGCAAGCGCGGCGGTGAGGCGAGGGCGCTCCAGGCCTAAGGGCCGCCGCCGTTTCGCCTGCCCCCCACTGCAACCAATGAAGCGCGTTTGACGCACAGGCGATGTCGCGAGCGTATCGTTGCGTCCCAGCACCCACGTCAGCGCCGTTAAGCTTCCGTTTCCACCTTCCCGGCTACGCCATTGCTTGTTGGCAATGGTTGATTCGTTGCGTCAGTCTCATGGTTCGGAAGATGTCCCCAGAAAAAATCCGTGCATTCCCGATCGACCGTCAGGTATTCTTGGTCAGAGAGGTTGCTGCCAAGCTCGGCAACCTGCATGGCGAGACCGCCACCTCGTTCTGGAGGGCCAAGGCGTCGGAGTTGCTCGATCTTGTGGTCGGCTCCGGCAGGGACAGAACAGCAGCCAGCGATGAAGTGCGCAGGTTTTTCCAAGCCGTGCAAAGAGAGATGTCGGCCGGGGTGGTTGCGGAGCCGATGCCGATTCTTTCCGCTTGAAGAAAATCCTGCACAGCTTTGGCTTCCCACTGCATTCTCCAACAGTGCGAGCAGCAACACATCGGTGTTTGCTGCCTTCGACGGCAAGTTCGCTGATCGGGTGCGAACCCATGGCTGCCTATCGCAGGCGGATGCTCTAGGACATCGATGCTCTCTCTCGCCGCCTCCCGCTGGCCCTAGCCCTTCTCGCTTGCCAGGAAGTGCGCTCGCGCGTTGATCAGCCAGCGAAGCACTTCTTTTTTGAAGCCAATGGACCACTGCTCAAAAATGCACCGAACTTTTTAGCCATTCGTTCATTTATGCGTGCTTTCTAATCTAAGCCATGGCCTTGAATAGCTTCACCCGTGTTCGGCTTGTAATGGACGCCATGCGCCGGAGCACGGGCGCAAATGTCGCCACCATTTTTGCCCTCACCTTGCCGGTCGTTGTCGGCGCTGCGGGCTTCGGCGTCGAGACCTCCTATTGGTACTACAACAGCCTGAGATTGCAGGCGACGGCCGATGCAGCCGCCTATGCCGGAGCGCTCGAACAGATTTCGGGTTCCGACAAGCCGACGATCGTCGCGGCTGCGACCCAGTCCGCGGCGTCGAACGGGCTGGGCTCGGGCACGATCGTCGTCAATACGCCGCCCGCGTCCGGACCGAATACGGCGAAAAAAGCGGTCGAGGTGATCGTCGGCCAGAAGCTCGACCGGATGTTCACCCTGATCTTCACACAGGAAAAGGTTCCCGAACAGGCGAGGGCGGTGGCCGTCATTACCGATGCCTCGAGTGCTTGCATGCTCGCGCTCGATCCGTCCGCGTCGCAGGCGGTGCTGTTTTCCGGCAGCACCAGCGTTAAGCTCACCGGCTGCTCGGTCATGTCCAATTCCATCGCCTCCGACGCCATCAAGCTTCAGGGCGCGGCCGGTCTGCAGGCCGATTGCCTGATATCGGCGGGCGGTGTCTCTCTCAGCAATCCCGTCACCACCGTCTGCGCGGCCCCGATCACCCAGGCACTGCCCGCCGGCGATCCCTTTGTCGACCTGCCGGCCCCGGTGGCCGCGACCCCCTGCCTGAACGACAACAAGGCGACGCTCGGTCCAGGCACCTATTGCAGCGGCATGAACCTGAAGGGCAACGTCACGCTTTCGCCCGGCGTTTATGTCGTCCAGGGCAATCTCAAGATAAACGCCAACGCGGCCATCACCGGCGCCGGGGTGACCATCTTCATGTCCGGCAGCTCGACCGTCAGCATGAATGGCAATGCGTCCGTGAAGCTCAGCGCGGCGACTTCGGGCACCTACTCAGGCGTTCTGTTCTACGGCGACAGGACCGGCATGAGTGCATCCAGCACATTCAACGGCACAGCGGACTCGCTTTTGACCGGGGCCATCTATTTCCCCAAGCAGCAAGTGAGCTATCTTGGCAACTTCTCGGGCAATGGCGGCTGCACCAGGGTCGTCGCAAATACGATTCAATGGTCCGGTAATTCAACCATCAATCAGGATTGCTCGAGCCTCGGAGTGCCCAACATTCCAGCCGCGCGGTCCGTGGCACTGTCCGAGTAGCTCCGTGGGGCGCCGGTCGATGCCGATCCTTGGCGATGATTCGGGCGTTGCGGCGGTCGAGTTCGCGATGGTGCTGCCCATTCTGTGCCTGGTGCTGCTTGGTATTCTGGACGGCTGGTCCTACATAACGAGTTCACTGTCGATGCGCGCCGGTGTGAAGACGGCCGCGAACCTGGTCATGAGCGGATCGACCGATGATGCGGCGACCCAGGCCCTTGCCATTGCGAGCTGGGAAAATCGGCCGGAAGACGGCCAGGTCACGCTAAGCCACATCCGTATGTGCGGGACGACCGTGGTCGACGCTTCCACCATGTGCAGTGGGCCCAAGGTGCCGTCGATCTATGTCCAGATACAGGCATCGGGCACCTGGGTGCCGCCAATTGCCTTCGGCGCCTTTGCCGCTCCCACCGTCATCGGTCACCAGGAGATGATCCGTGTCCGCTAGGGTAAGCGCGTTGCGGCGGGATCGATCGGGCGGGGCCGGGCTGGAGTTCGCGCTGATCGCCCCCTTCCTTGTCATGCTGCTGTTCGGAATATTCGCCTTTGGCTGGTCGATGCACTCGGTCTCCAGTGTTCGCTACACGCTGGAGACGTCAGCGCGCTCGCTGCAGCTTAAGAACACGCTGACCCAAGCCGACATTCAATCGATCGCCACGCAGAAATTGCAGGCCTTGGGGTTCAAGGACGTGAACGTCACCATCGCCATCGACCCGGTGAGCGGCGGCTTCCGCATGGCGCATCTGACCGCCGCCTATGCCTTCGTCATCGACTTCCCCTACTTCAGTTCCTTCCCGATCAACTACGCGACAACCGTTACCGTGCCGCTGCTTGGCAGCGGCTAGGCTGTGGCCTGATAACCTCGCGCGCTGGGGCTCTGCCAATGCACCGGTTTGGCGGTCGTGGCGCAAGCTTGGCACTCGGCCTGCTTTTTATGGCGCGGGGCTAGCTAATATATTCGTTAGTGCTAATATTAAGATTACGTTACGTCATGTCCGACCATCTGTCGGGTGCAATGTGGGGGTTCCAATGAGAGTGGCTGTATTGTGCGCGGCTGTTGTTTTCGCTGCGACCGGTGTCGCTGTTGCCAAGGAAAAGAAGGCGGCGGTCAGTGACGCTGCCGCCTTGTGTTCCACGAAACCGTCGGCCAAGAAGCCCGTTGCAAATCTGGACTGCGGTTTCACCGGAACCGCCAAATCGGAAGATAGCGGCGCAAAGGCAGAGCCGCGTCTCGGATACGACTCCAATCCGTGGATCATAACAGGCTTTTGACTTTGCACTGTCGGATGCCGGTTGAAGCGCTGAAGAGGGTCGTCTTGAGCGGCGCGCGACCCGTTCTCAGGTAGGCTCCCGCACGCAAACCAGGCAAATAAATACGGACTTGCCACTCCGGGCTTCGCCCCGTTGTCGCAATGCCGTGAAAGCCCAACTCGACCGTGCAATAAAAAGCCCGCCACGGGGGCGACCTGCGGCGGGCTCTTGGAGCGGCTACATCCCTGAGGAATCGACCACTTTGTAGCAGGATTATGACCCGTGTGGCCGCGTTGGCCTATGGTGTGATCGCGGAAGACTGCGCGTCAGTTGAAGAGAGCAGCAGAGAGCCAAGCGAAATTGCCGACATTGGGAGGGAGGTTTGCGCCAAACGCAAATTTTTCTGGTACGCCCAAGGGGAATCGAACCCCTGTTACCGCCGTGAAAGGGCGGTGTCCTAACCGCTAGACGATGGGCGCGCTCAGACGAAGCGGCTTATACTGGCGTTGTGCGCAACCGGCAACCCGTCAGGTGCCACCTTGGACAACTTTTTTCCAGGCCTGCCAAATCAACGGTTTGCCGAGGGTTGGCAGGCTTTGACGATTAGCGGCGACACCCATCGTTTCGTCATCCACGGGCGGAGCAAGGAGCGCTCCGTCGCGAAGACCCGAGGATGACGAAGTTGGGGACGCTTCGGCCTATCTCGAATGTTCAGGAGGCTGGAACGATATTGCCGGAACGGCCTTGGCGGCTGACAGGCGTAGGCCGTCAAATAGCGCTGCTAGCCGTCACCGCCGCTGCGCCGGCGGCAGCGCCAGTTCCAGTCGCGCTCGGGACCGACGTCGACGTGAACCGATTCTGTGTGGCAGTATGTGCCGACACCGCCGCGACCGGGCATGCTTCTGATGTAGCTCGCCAGTTCCCATTTCGAAACGCCGGGAACCTGGATGTCGGCGGCGGCGCAATACATGTGCAGCGAATTCTTGGCGCCGTTGGCGCGCCGGTTGCGGGCCGGGTCGCGATAGCCTGACGTCACCGTCATCTTGCGGCCGTAGTGGCCTTCGATCGTCTTCAGCACGCGCACCAGCGACGGCTTCAGGCAGGCCACATCGACGCTTTCGTTCTGCTTGAGCAGCCCGTTGGGCGCCAGCCGGGCCATGCCGGCGGCGGACGCAACCTGATAGGAGCCGCCCACTGGCCCCTCATCCTCGTTGAGGTCGACGTCGCTTTCGTCATCGAGGCCCGACTTGCGCTTGATCTCGAACAGGGCCGTCTGGCGCACGCCGGGCAGGGCATCGCTGCCGGTGATGTGACCGCTATCGCCACCGAGCGAAGCCAGCTGTACCGGCTTGGCCGTGGAATTGGCCGAGGCAAGCGTGATGATCGGCTTTGCCGCTGCTGGCGTCGCTTTTGCCTGCGCCGGGGGCTGCTCGCCCGTCCGGGCGTTGCTGATGAGGGGGGCTGGTGTCGCCGAGGCTGGCGTTGCGCCAAACATCGAGGCGAGGAAGCCTTTCTTCTTTGGTGCTTCGGCCTGCGGCATCTCGCCAGCCGTCACATAGACCGGGTTGTTCATGGCCGGAGCGGCAGCGGGCTTCGGCGCCGCCACGTCGCCGTCGGCCGCGGCGATCTGCTGGGCGACCGCATCGGTCTGCTGCGCGGTCTGTGCCTGCTGCGTCAGCGACTGCGGCGTGTTTCCAACGATGGTTTCGGCGCCCGCCGGCATGGTCAGCGGAAAGGCAGCTCCCGGTTTGGACACAGGCACATAGGCGACCTTTTCAGGCAGCGCCGTGTCGCTTGCCGTCATCACGGTCGTCTGCTCCGTCGTGACATCAGACGAATCGGAGGCGGCGATCGCCTTGCCGCTGGAGGCCGCGCTTACGTCCGATGCGGTGGCATTGTAGCCGGGCATTCCGACCGACATTGCCGGGTCGCCAGCCGAAGTGCAGGAGGCCAGAAGCAAGGAGCAGAGCGCTGCCACAATGGCGCGGCGTTCTCCCTTTGCGAGGCTCCATCCTGCTGATTTCAAAGTCAAATTCCCCCTCGATGTCCGGTCGGTATATCTTGGCGCGGCATGCATGCGTCGCTGCCAAGGTGACCTTTGTCTCCGATCCGGAAACGAGACCTGTGTCAAATCCGCAAGCCTGGAAGTATTTTTGCAGTGATTGCCGAATTACGGCCGCTTGATGGTTGACGACACCATTTCGCCCGCTTTTGGCGGCCCGTCAACTCACCACACATTACAGTCCGTTACACACGGACCTTCACATAGGTGCCCGGAGCATCACCCAAAGTTTTCATATGCTTGCCCGGTTTGCGGGCAGGCACGCGGGTGTTGTCCTTGGCCTCTATCCAGCCTTGCCAGTGCGGCCACCAGGATCCTGGATGGTCGGTGGCATTGGCTATCCACTGGCTGAAGTCGCCCGTCGGCGTAGCCCCGGTCCAATACTGGTATTTGTTGGATGCCGGCGGATTGACGACACCGGCGATATGGCCCGACCCCGCCATCACATACTCGACCGTGCCGCCGAAATATTTCGAGCCGAGGAACACCGAAAGCGCCGGCGCGATGTGATCTTCCTTGGAGGCAAGGTTGTAGACCGGGATGGTGATGTCGCCGAGCGAGACCGTGCGGCCCGCCAGTTCCATCGTGCCTTGCGAAAGGTTGTTCTCAAGATAGCAGTTGCGCAGGTAGAAAGAGTGGTTGGCTGCGGCCATGCGGGTGGAATCGGCATTCCAGTAGAGCAGGTCGAAGGGCAGGGGATCCTTGCCGCGCATGTAGTTGTTGACGACATAGGGCCAGATCAGGTCGCCTGAGCGCAGCATGTTGAAGGCGGTCGCCATCTTGGTGCCGTCGAGATAGCCCTTTTCGCTCATCGACTTTTCCACTGCCGCGACCTGTTCTTCGTCGACGAACACCTTCAGGTCGCCGGCATAGGTGAAGTCGACCTGCGTGGTGAAGAAGGTCGCCGACTTGATGCGGTCGTCGCCCTCTTGCGCCATCAGCGCCAGGGCCGCCGCCAGGAGCGTGCCGCCGACGCAATAGCCGATCGCGTTGACGTCGCGTTCGCCGGTGGCCTTCTCGACCGTGTCGAGGCCGTATTGCAGACCCTCGCGGATATAGGCTTCCCAGCTCTTGGTGCCGTGGCGCTCGTCCGGGTTGACCCAGGAGATGACGAACACGGTGTGGCCCTGTTCAACCGCCCAGCGAATGAAGGATTTCTGCGGGTTCAGATCGAGGATGTAGAATTTATTGATCCATGGCGGGCAGATCAGCAGGGGCCGCTTGAGCACCGTCTCGGTCGCCGGTTCGTACTGGATGATTTCGGCGACGTCGCTGCGGCCGACCACCTTGCCGGGAGTGGTGGCGATGTTCCTGCCGATCTCGAAGGGCGAGTAGTCGGCCTGCCGCAGCTTCAGGTCGCCCTTGCCGGCGGCGATGTCCTCGGCCAGCATCTTCATGCCGCGCACCAGGTTTTCGCCGTTCGAGGCGACGGTTTCGCGGAACAGTTCCGGATTGGTCAGGATGAAATTCGACGGCGAGATGGCGTTGGACACCTGCTTGACGTAAAAGCCGGCCTTGTGGCGGGTGTGCTCGTCAAGACCTTCGGCGTGCTCGACCAGATCGGCCGCCCAGCGCGAGGTGACGAGATAGGCCTGCTTGAGGAAATCGAAGAAGGCGTTGCGGCCCCATTCCGGGTCGAGGAAGCGTTTGTCGCCGCGCTCCGGCTTGACCGCGTCTTCGGTGTCTTGCGCGGCGTTGCTGGTGCGCTGAATGGCGTTGGCCCAGACTGTCATATAGCCGGAGAACAGCCGCGTCTGCGCTTCCAGCGCGCGCTGCGGATCGGCAAGCCAGTATTCGCTGAGCTTGGAAAAGGTCTTCACCATATCGACGACGGGTTCGGCCACATGGTCGCGCACGTCGCCTTTTTCACGCGGCTCGGCCCAGGCGGAAGCGGCCTTGCCGGCCTGCTCGATCATGCGCGCCATGTTCAGGGCGAAGCGTTCCGGGTCCTTCACCAGATATTGCTCGACGGTCGAAGGCTGGTCATCTTCCGCTTTGCCCGAATCGGGTGTTTTGGACATGGTTGGCGGGGTTCCTCCCGAGGCCTTTTCTTGACATATTAACATGGGACATCCGACCGGGCCAATCTCGCTCTACCTCGGCTGCCAAGGAAACAATATGACGATTAATATTGGCGAGACTGTTTTTTTCGGTTCCGGACGTTTTTGCCGCATCGGCGCGGCGATCGTCCTCATCGGCATTGCCGGGTGCTCGAGCACCAACACGAATGGCCCGACGCCTGTCGCTGTGGGTGCGGGACCGAAGGATACCGGCACCTTCCCGAACCTGAACATCAAGCCGCAAGTGGCGGCGCCGCAGTTCACCGAAGCCGAGAAGAACGCCAAGCTCGCGCAATTGAAGGCGGATGAGAATGCGCAGGCGGCAAAGGGCGGCGGCCCCAAGGTCGCCAACCAGGCGGCGCTGACGGATCTGGCCAAGAAGCATGGCGACGAAACGCTGAAGCAGATCGAAGCCAAATGCGACCCCGCCCTCGACCCTACCTGCAAATAAGTATATAGCGCGCGCCCAACACCCCTTCGCTGTCTGGAACTGCCATGGAAGAATTTCACAAGGTTCGCCGGCTTCCGCCTTACGTGTTCGAGCAGGTCAACCGGCTCAAGGCCAGCGCCCGATCGCGTGGCGCCGACATCATCGACCTCGGCATGGGCAATCCGGACCTGCCGACGCCCAAGGCTATCGTCGACAAATTGTGCGAGGTCGTGCGCGACCCGCGCACGCATCGCTATTCCTCGTCGCGCGGCATTCCGGGCCTGCGCCGCGCCCAGGCCGCCTACTATGGCAGGCGCTTCGGCGTGAAACTCAATCCCGACACGCAAGTGGTGGCCACGCTTGGCTCGAAGGAAGGCTTTGCCAACATGGCGCAGGCGATCACCGCGCCCGGCGACGTCATCCTGTGCCCGAACCCGACCTATCCGATCCATGCCTTCGGCTTTATCATGTCGGGCGGCGTCATCCGCTCGCTGCAGGTGGAGCCGGACGACGGTTTCATCCCGGCGCTCGAGCGCGGTGTCAAGCATTCGATCCCGAAGCCGCTGGCGCTGATCCTCAACTATCCGTCGAACCCGACAGCGCTGGTCGCCTCGCTCGATTTCTACAAGGATGTGGTCGCCTTCGCCAAGAAGAACGACATCATCATCCTGTCCGACCTTGCCTATTCGGAGATCTATTTCGACGGCAATCCGCCGCCTTCGGTGCTGCAGGTGCCTGGCGCGATCGACGTTTGCGTCGAATTCACCTCCATGTCGAAGACCTTCTCCATGCCCGGTTGGCGCATGGGCTTTGCCGTCGGCAACGAGCGGCTGATCTCGGCGCTGACGCGGGTGAAGTCCTACCTCGATTACGGCGCCTTCACGCCGATCCAGGTGGCGGCGGCACACGCGCTCAACGGCGACGGCGCCGACATCGCCGAGGTGCGCGACATCTACCACAAGCGCCGCGACGTGATGGTCGACGCCTTCGGCCGCGCCGGCTGGACCATTCCGGCACCGGCGGCATCGATGTTCGCCTGGGCGCCGATCCCGGAGCCGTTCAAGCATCTCGGCTCGCTCGAATTCTCCAAGCTGCTCATCGAACATGCCGACGTGGCCGTGGCGCCCGGTGTCGGCTTCGGCGAGCATGGCGACGAATTCGTGCGCGTTGCTCTGGTCGAGAACGAGCACAGGATCCGGCAGGCGGCGCGCAACATCAAGCGCTTCCTGTCGACCAGCGCCAAGCAGCCCAACAATGTCGTGCCGCTCTCCGCTCACCGGTAAGCTTGCCGCACGCAAATTCGATCTGACTTTGAGGGACGTCGCCGGACATGGCTGAAGCATTGCGTGTTGGAATTGCCGGCCTCGGCACGGTCGGTGCATCGGTGGCGCGCGTGCTGCGCGACAAAGCGGTGGAACTGACCCGCCAGTGCGGCCGTGACGTGATCGTCACCGCCGTCTCCGCGCGCGACCAGAAGCGCGATCGGGGCGTCGATCTGAGCTCTGCAAAGTGGTTCGACGATCCGGTCAAGATGGCCCAGACCGCAGAAATCGACGTGTTCGTCGAACTGATCGGCGGCGACGAGGGCCCGGCGCGCTCATCGGTGAAGACGGCACTCGAAGCCGGCCGTCACGTCGTCACCGCCAACAAGGCGCTGCTGGCCAAGCATGGCGTGGCGCTGGCCGAGATCGCCGAGAAGAAGGGCGTGCTTCTGAACTACGAGGCGGCGGTGGCGGGCGGCATTCCCGTCATCAAGACGATGCGTGAGGCGATGGCCGGCAATTCGGTCACCCGCGTGTTCGGCATCCTCAACGGCACCTGTAACTACATCCTGACCCGCATGGAGGCCGAGGGCATCTCGTTCGATGCTTGCCTGAAGGACGCGCAGCGGCTGGGCTATGCTGAGGCCGATCCGACCTTCGACATCGAGGGCCACGACACGGCGCACAAACTGTCGATCCTGACCAGCCTTGCCTTTGGCACCAGGATCGCCGCCAACGACATCTACATGGAAGGCATTTCCAACATCACCCAGGCCGACATCCGCGCGGCCGCCGATCTCGGCTACCGGATCAAGCTGCTGGGTGTCGCCCAGCGCACCGAGAGCGGTATCGAGCAGCGCGTGCATCCGACGATGGTGCCGACCGCATCGGTCATCGCGCAGGTGCATGGCGTCACCAATGCGGTGGCGATCGAGACCGACATTCTGGGCGAGCTGCTGCTGTCCGGCCCCGGTGCGGGCGGCAACGCCACCGCATCGGCCGTCATCGGCGACATCGCCGACATCGCCAAGAGCCGGCCAGGCTTCCAGCATGGTCCGGTCTTCGGCCGGCCGGCCAAGGAGCTGAAACCCTACAAGAAGGCGCAGATGCGCAGCCATGCCGGCGGTTATTTCATCCGGCTGACCGTGCACGACCGCATCGGCGTGTTCGCGGCAATCGCCAAGCGCATGGCCGACAATGACATCTCGCTGGAATCGATCGTCCAGCATGCAGTCAACGGCGAGGCGGCGGCACAGAAGACGGTGATCCTTGTCACCCACGAGACGACGGAGGCCGCCGTGCGCAAGGCGGTAGACGGCATCACCAAGGACGGACATCTGACCGACAAACCGCAGGTCATCCGCATCGAACGGGCAGGGTAGCTTTGTCCGACACTCGCGCGGGACAAGAATTCCGCAGGCATTGAAGTCCGGTCTGGAGGCAGGCAGCCGCCACAGACCGGAACGAATTCGCGTCGACGCCGTTCTCTTGGTCACCAACCAGAGGAACCGCTTCATGGCTGACACCAACAAATCCGACACCCCCGATATCGACGACGTCCAGAAGACGCTGGAAAAGCAGATTGCCGAACTGCGCAAAGAGATCACCAAGATCAACAAGAGCATTTCGGCGCGGGGCGCGGAGATGCTCGATGACGCCAGCGAACAGGCGTCCGAGTTGTACGACACCGCGGCGAACCGCGCTTCGCGTACGGCGCAACAACTGCGCAGCCAGGCCCAGGCTGTTTCGGAAGTCGCGCGCGAGAATCCTGGTACGACGACAGCTTTGGTCGGCGTGATCGGCCTGCTCGGCTTTCTGGCCGGCTTCGCCATTGCTCAGTCGACGAACGATACCTCCCGCCGCTGGTATTGACCGCAGCGCAATAGGGCCGGGCTTCCGGCCTTTTCTATTGTTTTCAGCAAATCACTTTTAAGGAGGACACCATGGCTTCATCAGCGTTGATCGGCATCCTGATCACATTCCTCGTCATCATCCTCGTTCTCTATCTGGTCCAACGCCTGCCGCTCGATGGCCGGATGAGACAAATAGTTCAGGTCATCGTCATCATCATCGGCATCATTTCGTTGCTCAAATACCTCGCGGTTTTTTAGGCCGCGAAGGCCGCCATTCTCACCGTTTTAAGACTGGCCCGGCGCGTGGCGATCAGGCCGGTCGTGTTTCAAGACGTAGTTTAATCGATTGATATTGTTGGATATTCGATAATATTCGTGGCAGGTCTTGCCGTTGTCATGCTCGTTTGACAAAACAGGCCCGCCTCCGGCGGGAGGCCGCATTGCCAACGAGGAAATCACCAGATGAATGTGGCCCAGAACATCGTCGCCGGCCTTGACCGGATACTCACCATGGAACTGGTGCGCGTCACCGAACGGGCCGCCGTCGCGGCCGCCAGGCTGCGTGGGCGCGGCGACGAAAAGGCGGCCGACCAGGTCGCCGTGGATGCCATGCGCCAGGAACTCAACCGGCTTTCCATCAGGGGCACGGTGGTGATCGGCGAGGGCGAGCGCGATGAAGCGCCGATGCTCTATATCGGCGAAGAAGTCGGCTCCGGCAAAGGTCCGGCGGTCGATATCGCGCTCGATCCGCTCGAAGGCACGACGATCTGCGCCAAGAACCTGCCCAAT
Source organism: Mesorhizobium sp. BR1-1-3 (assembly GCF_020165455.1). NCBI lineage: Bacteria > Pseudomonadati > Pseudomonadota > Alphaproteobacteria > Hyphomicrobiales > Phyllobacteriaceae > Mesorhizobium > Mesorhizobium sp. BR1-1-3. The sequence continues at coordinate 294,376 of NZ_JAIUIC010000001.1, read as the reverse complement.
GCGCTCGCCGTCATCGCCATCGCCGAAAAGGGCAGCCTGCTGTTTGCGCCCGATGTCTACATGGACAAGATCGCCATCGGTCCGGGCTATGCGGACGGCGTCATCGATATCGATGCCTCACCGGCCGAAAACATCGCCAGCCTCGCCCGCGCCAAGGGCGTGGCTATTTCGGACATCACCACCTGTATCCTCGACCGGCCACGTCATGCCAAGCTGATCGATGCCGTGCGCGCCACGGGTGCCGCGATCCGGCTGATCGGCGACGGCGATGTCGCCGGCGTCATCCACACCACGGATCCGGAAGAAACCGGCATCGATATCTATCTCGGCACTGGCGGAGCACCCGAGGGCGTGCTGGCCGCCGCCGCGCTGCGCTGCACCGGCGGCCAGATGCAGGGCAGGCTGATCCTCGACACACCGGAAAAGGTTGCTCGCGCGGCAAAGATGGGTATTTCCAATCCGAAACGGGTCTATCGGACGGAGGACATGGCGCGCGGCGATGTGCTGTTTGCGGCCACCGGTGTCACCGACGGCAACATGCTGGCTGGCGTCAAGTTCGGCCACAATTACATCACCACCCACACGATCGTGCTGCGCTCGTCGTCGCGGACGGTGCGCGAGATCAAGGCACGCCATCAGGACCTGGATAAGTTCTGACGCTTGCTTGCGAAGCCACCTTGCAATTGTTAGCCATTCGGGCGCACCCGATATTGGCTGCAAGGATTTGACGATGAAACCGTTCGACTGGCACGCGGATCCGATCTCGCGCGCCACCGCCATCACGCAGTCTTATCGCAACACCCAGAATGTGCGTCGCTTTCTCATCCGGGAATGCAGCGACGCATTCAGCTTCGACCGGCCTTTCATGGCCTGGCTCAAGGACGGTGTGGAAAAGACGATGGGCGATGCGGCCGACGAATGGCTTCGGCGCCAGGCTGAAAAGCGGAAAGCGCAGTTTTCTTGACACTTCCCGGACGGCGCACACCGTGAATCGCTTGGCTTTGCCTGCCTTTGGCCTATAGAGCGTCGCATGAACGTGACACGCTTTAAATTGTTGCCAATACAGGTCGTCGCCCCAAAACCGCTGCGCACTTTTGGGCGACATGCACTATCGTGCGGCCAACGATGAGTTGGCAAAGCGTATGACCGGCGAAAAGCGCCTCTTCCTCGATGTCAGGCAGTCGGTGTCAGGGGTTTCCTGGGAGCACCGGCTGACCGAGCGGCAGGACATGATCGCGCTCGCCATCGCGCAAGGCTACGGGGTACCCGATATCGTAGCACGGGTGCTTGCCGGCCGCGGCGTCACCGCCGAGCAGACCGAGCGGTTTCTCGATCCGACGATCCGCGATCTTCTGCCGGATCCGGCATCGCTGACCGACATGGACAGGGCGGCGGCCCGGATCGCCGCCGCGGTGATGGCCAGGGAAAAGGTGGCGATCTTCGGCGACTATGATGTCGACGGCGCCGCCTCGTCGGCCTTGCTGAAGCGGTTCCTCACGCATTTCTCGGTGCCGTCGGAAATCTACATCCCGGATCGTATTTTCGAAGGTTATGGCCCCAACCCCGACGCCATGCGCGAACTTGTTTCGCGTGGCGCGACACTGATCGTCACCGTCGATTGCGGCACCAACAGCGCCGCTTCCATCGATGCCGCCAATGAGGCCGGGGCCGATGTAGTGGTGCTCGACCACCACCAGGTCGGCGGTGCCTTGCCGGCGGCAATCGCTGTCGTCAATCCCAATCGCGACGACGACCTTTCCGGGCAGGGCCATCTCTGTGCCGCCGGCGTGGTCTTCCTCGCCCTTGTGCAGACGGCCAGGATCCTGCGTAGCCGCATGGCCGATGCTACGCCGCCGGACCTGCTTTCGCTGCTCGATATCGTGGCATTGGCCACCGTTTGTGACGTGGTGCCGCTGACCGGCGTCAACCGTGCCTTCGTGGTCAAGGGGCTGCAGATGGCGCGCCAGCAGAAGAACGAAGGGCTCGCGGCACTGGCACGGGTGTCGCGCATCGGCGAGCCGATCAGCACCTTCCATCTGGCCTATCTGATCGGCCCGCGCATCAATGCCGGCGGACGCATCGGCGATGCCGCACTTGGCAGCCGGTTGCTTGCGACCGACGACCCGGTCGAGGCGCGCACCATTGCCGAGACGCTCGACCGGCTCAACCAGGAACGGCAGCTGATGGAGCAGGAGATGCTCGCGGCGGCGCGCGCCGAGGCCGATGCAGAGCTCGCCGGCGGCAATGGCCCGGCGATCGTCGTCACCGCCAGCAACAGCTGGCATCCGGGCATCGTCGGTTTGCTCGCCTCACGGCTGAAGGATCATGCCCGCCGGCCGGCCTTCGCCATCGCCTTCAACGCCAACGGCATCGGCACCGGCTCGGGCCGCTCGGTCTCGGGTTTCGACCTCGGCCGGCTGGTGCGCGAGGCGGCCATTGCCGGTCTGATCGTCAAGGGTGGCGGGCATGGCATGGCGGCGGGCATCACCGTCGAGCGGGCGAGGCTTGGTGAGCTCAGGGCGTTTTTCGAAGAGCGGGCGGCAGCCGACGTGTTTCGCCTGCAGGGCGAGGAAAGCCTGGCCATAGACGGTGCGCTTGCCGCTGAAGGCGCGACACTCAGCCTGCTCGACGCGCTGGAACAAGCCGGACCTTTCGGTGCCGGGCACGTGGCCCCTGTTTTCGCGTTGCCGCGCCACCGGTTGGCCGATGCGCGGCCGGTCGGCACCAATCACATCCGCGTCGAGCTGCAATCGGAAAGCGGCGGCCGGATCCAGGCGATCGCCTTTCGCGCCGTCGATACCGCGCTTGGCGAATTCCTGTTCAAGAACCGGGGCAAGACAATCCACGTCGCCGGTTCGCTCTCAGGAAATTACTGGAACGGCAACCGCACCGTTCAGTTTCGTATCACCGATGCGGCTCGTGCGTAGGTTTTGATCAGGCGAGAACTGTCTGCAGCCGGGTCAGTTCGCCGATCTGCGCCATCGTCGCCTGATAGCCGAGCTTGATCGCCTCGTCGGCGCGGTGGAACTCGGTCAGGCCGATATGGCTGAGCTTCGGCTGCAGCGACATGTCGGGCGGGTCGCCGGCAAGCCTGGCGCGCGAAATGCGGTCCTGAATGATGTTGAAGGCCTCGACCATGACGCCGGTGATGCCGAGCCGCGTCTGATGCGACTGGCGCTCGGCGTCGATCTGGCCAGGCCGCGGCGCGTCCTTTTCGACGACCAGTTCGCCAGCGCTGTGCTTGATGACGGCGGCACGGCCGAACAGGTCATAGTGAAGGTTGACCGCCACGACGAGCGGCTGCTCGTAGGCGCGGCAGACCGAAACCGGTACGGGGTTGACCAGAGCGCCGTCGACCAGCACGCGGCCGTTGCAATTCACCGGCTCGAACACGCCGGGAAGCGCATAAGAGGCGCGCATGGCGGTGATCAATGAGCCGCTCGACAGCCAGATTTCGTGGCCCGTGCGGATTTCGGAAGTGACCGCGACGAACGGCTTGGCAAGGTCCTCGAAACGAATGCCGGCCATGTGCTCGCGCAGCCTTGCATCGAGCTTCATGCCGCCGAACAGGCCGCTGCCGCGCAAATTGAGATCGAGCAGGCCGAAGATGCGGCGCTTGGTCAGGCTGCGGGCGAATTCTTCGAGCTCGTCCAGTTTGCCGGCGAGATAGCAGCCGCCGACCAGCGCGCCGATCGAGGTGCCGGCGATCATCGATACTTCGATGCCGGCTTCATCCAGCGCGCGCAGCACGCCGATATGCGCCCAGCCGCGGGCGCACCCGCCACCCAAGGCGAGCGAAATGCCTGTTTTCTTCTGGGAGTTCGTTTCGGACGCGCCGCCTGACGAGGACAGGCCGTTGGCCTCCCTGACATCTGGTCTGTTACGCAATGACGCCCACTCGAGCATCATAATCTCCCTTGTCCCACGGCTACTATACGAGCGGGGCGTATCGAAATGATGAATCTGTGTCGTTGGTGTCAGGCAGAAGGTTCAAGCTGTTGGTTTCCGATACGTGTTTTCCGCATCGAACAGCGGCTTGCTGCCGTCGATGGCAAGCGTCCCTTTGCCGTCGACCAGCCCCACCGTCCGATAAAAGCATGAACGCCGGCCAGTGTGACAGGTTGCGTCGTGGCCCAACACTTTGACGCGCAACCATATGGCATCCTGGTCACAATCCGTGAGCATCTCGACGACATGCTGAAAATTGCCTGATGTTTCGCCCTTTTTCCAAAGCGCGCTGCGCGAGCGCGACCAGTAGTGGGCGATGCCGGTCTCAAGCGTCAGTGCCAGTGCTTGCGCGTTCATATGCGCAACCATCAACAGCATGCCGTCCGCGGCGTCTGTCACGACGACCGTGACCAGCCCGGCTGCATCGAAGCGCGGCGAAAACACCGCGCCTTCCTCGAGAGCCTTCTTGTCCGACGGAGCTTTTGGAAATTCCAGTGCCGACATCGCCGGTCCTTGTTTTGATGGCCGGCGAGGGCCGATCAGACCCCGCCGCCGCGCACCATGGTGACGAAACGGACCTGCTCTTCGGGCGTGTCCTTGAAAACGCCGGTGAAGGTCGAGGTCAGCGTGGTTGATCCCTGCTTGCGGATGCCGCGCATGGCCATGCACATGTGCTCGGCCTCGATCATGACGGCGACGCCGCGCGGATTGAGCACGTCCTGGATGACGCCGGCGATCTGCGCCGTCAGCGCCTCCTGGGTTTGCAGGCGGTGGGCGAAGATATCGACGACACGCGCGATCTTGGACAGGCCGACGACCTTGCCGTCCGGAAGATACCCGACATGCGCCTTGCCGATGATCGGCACCATATGGTGCTCGCAATGCGAATGGAATGTGATGTCCTTGACGATGACCAGGTCATCGTAGCCGGCGACCTCCTCGAAAGTGCGGCCGAGCTCGTCGGCCGGGCACATGTCGTAACCACCGAACATTTCGCGAAAGGCCTTTGCCACCCGCTTCGGCGTGTCGACCAACCCTTCGCGGTCCGGATTGTCGCCGGTCCAGCGCAAAAGCGTGCGCACGGCGGCTTCGACTTCGGCTTCGCTTGGCCGGTCGGTGACCGGCTTTTCCATATAGGCTGACTGTGGCATGAGCTTCTTGATGACGGCATCCATAAAGGCGTCTCCCGTAGTCCCTCTCGGCGGAGGAACGAGTTGAACGGACCACGACCTTTCGGTGTCGGAAACTCGCCCCGTTTCCAGCCCCGTAAGCGGCGTGAACTTCCCGGCAAGGACATTGGCTTTCGTCGTTCTTGTCGATACCGGACTGCCAGCATTATATAAGGTCATAGCGAGCGAAAGGAAGACACGACAGCGGCAATCGCTGTTCGCTTGGCGGCGACGGATTGGAAAATTATGATAAACGACGTCTACAACGCGAAAATTCTCGGTTTTGCCGGAAACATCGCCCGCATCGGCCGTCTTGATCATCCTGACGCGACCGCCAAGGCGCACTCCAAGCTATGCGGTTCGACCGTCACCGTCGACCTCAAGATGCAGGACGGCGTGGTCACGGATTTTGCCCATGACGTGAAGGCCTGCGCGCTCGGCCAGGCGTCGTCATCGATCATGGCGCAGCATGTCGTCGGCGCGAGTGCCGAGGAATTGCGCGCGGTGCGCGACACCATGCTGAAGATGCTCAAGGAAAATGGCGCCCCGCCGGACGGCCGCTTTGCGGATCTCAGATATTTGGAGCCGGTGCGCGACTACAAGGCGCGGCACGCTTCGACCATGCTGACTTTCGATGCCGTGGTCGACGCGATCGGCCAGATCGAGAAGAAGCGCGCCGAAGAAGCGGCCTGACCTTGGGATTTGGCCGTCCACGGTGCGCAGGCTTCGCGCAGGCGCTCCAAAATCTTTGCTGCCACGGCTTGGTATTTGGCTGGACAGGAACCGGGCCAGAAGGGTTTAAGCCTGCGCTTCCAGCGCCTGCCTGCTTTCGGCAAATTCACTTCTGAGCCAGTCGGCGAACGCGGCGGCCGGCTCCGAGAGGTCGTGCAGGTTTCTGGCCACCAGCCAATAGGCGCCGGATGCGACGTCGATGTCGAACGGCTTGACCAGCGCGCCGGATGCGATTTCCCCGCCGATCTGCAACAGATCGCCCAATGCCACGCCATGTCCGAGCAAGGCGGCCTGCTTTGAAAGCGACGCATCCGCCAGCATCGGCCCGCGCGCGGGCACGGCGTCGGCGGGCACGCCGGCCGCTTCGAACCAGCGCGCCCAGCCCTGGCGGTTCTCCTCGTGCAAAAGCGTGTAGCGGCCAAGATCGATTGGCTTCCTGAGGGCAGGGCCAGAAGCAAGCAGCGCCGGCGACAGGACCGGCGAATCGACCGTCCAGGCAAGCCGCTCGGCCTGGCTGCGCGGCCACGAGTCGGCATGCGCGCTGAAGCGCAAGGCAAGCTCCGGCTGATCGCTGCGGAACTCGATCAGCCTTGGATCGACTTCGAGGGAGACGTCGATGTCGGGCCGCAATTGGCGAAACCGGTTGAGCCGGGGAACCAGCCACACGGAGGCAAGCGACGGCTCGACACTGACGCGGACCACGGACTGTGCCGGTGTCGCCACCAGATCGCCAAGCAAGGTATCGATGGCGTCGAAACTTCTGACAAGCTGATCCAGCAGACGCCGGCCGGTGTCGGTCAGTTCGACTCGTCGATGGTGACGTTCGAACAAGGGTCGATGCAGGAAGATTTCGAGCTCGCGGATCTGCCGGCTGATCGCCGCCTGCGAGACGAAAAGCTCCTCGGCGGCCCGGCTGAAGCTCAGATGCCGGCCCGCCGCCTCGAAGCTCCTCAATGCCGTCAGCGGCAGGCGCCCACGCTTCATTTCGCATAACCCAGGATTATCCGAAGTGGAAATTATACTCGTTTGAAGGCGAAGGCCAGCGGCGGTCTAATCCATGTCAAAGGAGACCGACCATGATCCAGTTGCTGAGCATTTTTGGCGATGTCATGCGGATCGCGACGTTTCAATGGCGTGACGAAAAGCAGCATTCAAAGCGCCGCGAGGGGCCGGCCAGTCGTGGCCGCTGGGCGCCGTCGGCTGACAGGCAGCCGTTTCGCCGTTCCCGTCCGTGATGGCGGGGGCGCGAAAGGAGCGGGGATTGCGTTCTCCGGCGGAAGTCCACATCTATCGCCTGGGAAACGCGATACGGAGACTGTGGTGCGCGACCAGCATGGGCATGCGCATATAGACGGGTCGCAAAAACGCGGCCGCAACTGGCCCGGCCCCTGGCGCAAGACGCCAGGCCGTCTCCTCGGCACGTCGCTCGTGCGCCTCTACCAGCTGACGCTGTCGGGCTTTGTCGGCAATTCCTGCCGGCATCTGCCGACCTGTTCGGAATATGCGCATGAGGCGATCGCCCGCCATGGCCTGTGGGCCGGCGGCTGGATGGGATTCTTCCGCGTGCTGCGCTGCGGGCCATTCGGCACGCATGGCATAGACCTGGTGCCGGAGGCGCTTGCGGATCGCTATCTCTGGTTCATGCCCTGGCGGTACTGGCGGATCGGCAGCAAGCGCGGCAAAGCGCAGGAATGATGGCCGGGGGAGAGCAGGTTTACGATCCGGTAGGGTTAACAACAGCCTGCACAAAGACTGCGCATTTGAGACAAAATCGAGACAAGAGACCCCGCTAAGCCGCTCGCGAACCCCCTTCTGGAGCGAGCAGAAAATGCGAAATTTCGACCGTCTTCCCTTCATCTTTGCCGGGATTCTGTTCCTGCTCGCCTGGCTGCTGGGATTTCCGTTGCGCGCGCAATCGGCGCCGCTGGGGGATTTGCAGTGCACGGTGATCGCCGATGCGGCGAGCGGCAAGACGCTTTACCAGGACGGAGTGTGCGACCAGCGGTTCAGCCCGGCCTCGACGTTCAAGGTGCCGCTGTCGCTGATCGGCTATGACAGCGGGATACTGAGCGACGAGCATACGCCGGCGTGGGACTACAAGCCGGAGTTCAAGGCGGTGAAGCGGGACCAGAAGACCGTCGATCCGGTGATCTGGGAACGGGATTCGATCGTCTGGTTCTCCCGTGAAATCACCAGTCGGCTCGGGCCGGAAAAATTGGCTGGCTATGTCTCCAAATTCGGCTACGGCAATGCCGATGTTTCCGGCAATCCCGGCAAGAATGATGGTTTGACCCAATCCTGGATAAACTCCTCGCTCAAGATCACGCCGGTCGAGCAGGTCGATTTCCTGCGCAAGCTGCTGGCCCGCAAGCTGCCTGTCTCGGCCAGGGCCTACGACATGACATCAGCCATCATCCCGACCTTCCAGGCCGGAGGCTGGACGGTGCAGGGCAAGACCGGAAGCACCAGGCTGCGCAACGATGCCGACAAGGTTCAGGACAAGCGCTCGCTTGGGTGGTTCGTCGGCTGGGCGAACAAGGATGGCCGCCAGATCGTCTTTGCGCGCCTTGTCGTCGACACCGATCGGACCGATATGCCCAAAGGCCTCAAGACCCGGGCCGCGTTCCTGAAGGACCTGCCGCTGCTCATCAAATGAAGTCTGACATTTGAGCCGGGCTTTACGGCGGCGGAATCTGTCCATAAAAGACAGCCGCTGCCGGACGCATCCGGCCTACTCTTTGCATGTCGTAACCCCAAAATCGCCCACACACTTTTGGGGGACATGCATTTCAACCACCCGCGCTCGTTTGCGGGACTGGATAGGAGATATACATGCTGAATTCCGTTTCCCTGACATTTCCCGATGGCTCCGTCCGCGAATACGATGCGGCGATGACCGGTGCGGGCCTCGCCGAATCGATCTCGAAATCGCTGGCCAAGAAGGCGGTCGCCTATGCGATCGACGGCACCGTCCGCGATCTCAGCGATCCGCTTGGCAAATCCGGCAAGGTCGAGATCGTCACCCGCGACGACCCGCGCGCACTCGAACTGATCCGTCACGACGCCGCACATGTGTTGGCGGAAGCCGTGCAGGAATTGTGGCCGGGAACGCAGGTGACCATCGGGCCGGTGATCGAGAACGGGTTTTACTACGACTTCGCCCGCAACGAGCCGTTCACGCCTGACGATTTTCCCGTGATCGAGAAGAAGATGCGCGAGATCATTTCGCGCAACAAGCCGTTCACCAAGGAAGTCTGGTCGCGCGACAAGGCGAAGAAAGTGTTTGCCGACAAGGGCGAACGCTACAAGCTGGAGCTGATCGACGCCATTCCCGAGGATCAGGATCTCAAGATCTACGCGCAGGGCGACTGGTTCGACCTTTGCCGTGGCCCGCACATGGCCTCGACGGGGCAGATCGGCAACGCCTTCAAACTGATGAAGGTGGCCGGCGCCTATTGGCGCGGCGATTCGAACAATCCGATGCTGACCCGCATCTACGGCACGGCCTGGGCTGATCAGGCGCAGCTCGAAGCCTATCAGACGATGCTGGAGGAGGCCGAGAAGCGCGACCACAGGAAGATCGGCCGCGAGATGGACCTGTTCCATTTCCAGGAAGAGGGGCCTGGCGTCGTCTTCTGGCACGCCAAGGGCTGGAAGATGTTCCAGAACCTGGTCAACTACATGCGCCGCCGCCTCGACGAGCAGGGCTATCAGGAGGTCAACGCGCCGCAGGTTCTCGACAAGAGCCTGTGGGAGACGTCAGGCCATTGGGGATGGTATCGCGACGCCATGTTCAAGGTGACGGTGGCCGGCGACGATACCGATGACGACCGGATCTTCGCTCTGAAGCCGATGAACTGCCCGGGCCATGTGCAGATTTTCAAGCATGGGTTGAAGTCTTATCGCGATCTGCCTGTCAAACTTGCAGAATTCGGCAACGTCCACCGTTACGAACCATCCGGCGCGCTGCACGGGCTGATGCGTGTGCGCGGTTTTACGCAAGACGATGCGCACATCTTCTGCACCGAAGAGCAGCTGGCGGCGGAATGCCTGCGCATCAACGATCTGATCCTGTCGACCTATGCTGATTTCGGTTTCGACGAAATCAGCGTCAAGCTGTCGACGCGGCCGGACAAACGCGTCGGTACCGACGAGGCGTGGGATCACGCCGAGGCGATCATGGGCGGCGTGCTGGAGACGATCAGGACACGGTCCGGCAATCGCATCAAGACCTCGATCAATCCGGGTGAGGGCGCCTTCTACGGGCCGAAATTCGAATATGTGCTGAAGGATGCCATCGGCCGCGAATGGCAGTGCGGCACGACGCAGGTCGATTTCAACCTGCCGGAGCGGTTTGGCGCCTTCTATATCGGCTCGGATTCCGAGAAGAAGCAGCCTGTCATGGTTCACCGCGCCATCTGCGGCTCGATGGAGCGCTTCCTCGGCATCCTGATCGAGAACTATTCCGGCCATTTCCCGCTGTGGTTCGCGCCGCTGCAAGTGGTGGTGGCGACGATCACGTCGGATGCCGACGACTATGCGACCGAGGTGGTGGCAAAGCTGAAGGCCGCTGGGCTGTTGGCGGAAGCGGATCTGCGCAACGAGAAGATCAACTACAAGGTCCGCGAGCACAGCCTGGCCAAGGTTCCGGTCATCCTCGTCTGCGGCAAGCGCGAAGCGGAAGAGCAGACGGTCAACATGCGCCGACTGGGCTCGCGCGACCAGGAATCGCTTGGCCTTGACCAGGCGATCGCGCAACTGACCGAGGAAGCTGTTACACCCGACCGCCGGCGCAAACGCGCGGCCTGATTGGCATAATTTCGACCAAATGGCGGTGGAGCGATCCACCGCCATTTTCATATCCCTGTCACGCCTATCTTGTAACGAGCCCCTATGCTCAAGTTGAAATTGCGCGAACGACCCTTTCCCGAGCTTTCCTATGCCAATCCGCGCCAGCCGGCGCTGACGCGCTGGTTCATACATTCGGTCGAAGGCTTGTCGGGCCGCGACCGCTACACAGCACTTTATGATTTCTGGCGCCGCCAGATCGTGCCGACCGGCGAACGCGTGTTCAGCCGCATGCTCGACCTGATCGACGTGCGGGTGCGGACCGCTGATCAGTGGCCACCCGCGCAATTGCCGGACACGCCGCTGGTGATCGTCGCCAATCATCCGTTCGGCATCGGTGACGGTATCGCCGTGCTGTCGCTGGCCGAGCAGCTCGGCCGTCCGTTCCGGGTGATGATCCACAAGGATCTGCTCAAGATCCGCGAGATGGAGCCTTATTCGCTGCCGATCGACTTTTCGGAGACCAAGGATGCGCTGAAGAACAACATGGCCGTGCGCCATGAAGCGGTGCGCCTGCTGAAAGAGGGCGTCACCATCGTGGTATTTCCGGCCGGCGGTGTCGCCACCGCGCCAAAGGGTTTTGGCCGGGCGCGCGATCTGCCGTGGAAGATGTTTCCGGCCCGCCTCGTCCAGGACGCCAGGGCGTCGGTCATCCCGATGCATTTTTCCGGGCAGAACGGCAGGCTGTTCCATCTTGTCAGCGGGCCGATGAACATGGCCGAGCGCGACGGCCGGGTGGCCAAGTTCGTCGGCAAGGCCTCGCTGACGCTGCGCACGTCGCTGCTCATCCACGAATTCGCGCGGCTGTCGGGCAAGGCGATCGACGTGCGCGTCGGCGATGTGCTGAGCTGGAGCGAACTGGAGCCGTTGCGCGACCGCAAGGCCTTGCTCGACCGCCTCTATCGCGGCGTGTTCGACCTGGCGCCAGCTTTGCCACGCCGCCGGATCCCGTTCCTGCCGGCGCGGACCGAGCTGGCGGCTTGAACAATAAACGTCCGGCTCACAGGGCCGAGTCTTGGCTGGCCGTTGAGAAAAATAGTATGACACTGTAATGTCATGCGCTATATTGGGCAAGGAAAGAGCTTGCCATGAGAACCAGCAAACCGATCACCGTGACCCTCGGCCGCCAGCAGGCCAGCGTTGACGTACGCCTGGCGTCGGGTGCCTACGACTCCGCCAGCGAGGTCATGCGCGCCGCGCTGCGCGCCCTCGACCGCGAAGAGCAGACCATCACCGCGATCATGCGCGCCAAGGTCCAGGAAGCCCTTGACGACCCGCGTCCGGACATCCCGGCAGAAGACGTCTTCAAAGCGCTGCGCGCCCATCATGCGGATCGCATGAAGGCCTCCAAGCGTGACACATAAGGTCGTCTTCAGACCGGCGGCTCAAGCCGACCTCTTCGCCATCTACGACTACATCGAAAACGACAGCGGGAGCAGACGTGCCGACGACTATGTCGACCGCATAGAGGCCGCGTGCATGGCGCTGTCCAACTTCCCGGAGCGCGGGACCGTGCGCGACACCGTTGGCCCCGGCGTCCGCATCGTCGGCTTTGAACGCCGCGTGTCGATCATTTTCCGGGTCGACGGTGACACCGTGGTCATCCTGCGCGTGCTCTACGGCGGACAGGATTATCCTGCTGGTTCAGAGGATGACGCAGACACCTGATTCTTCTGGTGGAATTGCGAACTAATCCGCGCCTTCTTCAGGATCCATCGCCGCGGCCTCGGTGGCCAGAACCTCGATTTCCTGGTTCTGCCCGGCCACGACCGTAAAATCCTTCTGGTAGATGCGGTCGCGGTTCTTGGCGATGATGGTGTAGTCGCCCTCGGCCAGCACCATCGAGGCGAAAGCGCCGACGGTTTCCTTGATCGGATCGCCGGACTCGTTGAGCAGTGACCAGGACGTGTCGGCGATCGCCTCGCCACCGGTTTCGCGCACCAACTTCATCGTGATCTCGGCGGCGTGATGCTCGACGGTGGCTTCGGTCAGCTTGCCGGCCTCGACGCGGATGTCGGAGCGAATGACTGCATTGACCGCGCCATAGGTCGAGACGACATGGTAGATGCCGGCGTTGAGCCGCACGACGCTGTTGGGCTCGACATCGGGAATGATCAGCGCGCGGTCGCCATTGGCCTCGGCAGTGCCCTCGTAGATCGAAAAGCGCAGCTTCTTCGGTGGAATGCGCACGCCGCCGGACAGCACGGCGTCGAGCTTGAGGCCGCCGGCATCGAGCACGAGGCTTTCGCGCTTGGCGTCCTTGCCGACAGTGATGCGTTTGGTGGCGCCGGCCCGGCCGTAGGAGGCGTGAACCAGATAGCTGCCGGGTTCGAGTTGAAAGACGGCGGTGCCGCCATGCGAGGAGGCGACCATCGGCAATTTGCCGTTGACGGCTTCCGGCTTGAAGACCCGCCAGACGATGCCGCGCGTGATGTCGGAACCCTTGTCGGTCAACTGGGCAGAGAGTGTGATGGCACCGCCGCCGCTCAGCGCCAGTGACGTCTCGCCTTTCGGCGTCGCGTAGCTCGAAATTCCCGGAAGCTTCAGGTCGCTGACTCCGTCGACATTCTGCGCCATGGCGAACGAAACCGGCGCCATGAACAGCAGGGCGCCGAGCCAGACCAGGAAAAGACGGACAGTCCCCTCAAACATGCCTTGCGTTGAAGCCCATGGCGGTGGCAATTTCAAGGCTTAAGAGTCCGACCGATACGACTCTTCCGTCCGACGTATCCCGCGCCAATGCCCGAGCCGCCCGAATCCCCGATGGTGCGCTTCAGCTCAAAACAGAATGTCCAGGAGACTTGCGCCCATGGCGTCGCCGATCATCGACTTCCTGCTGACCCGAAACTCCGCACCGATTCCAGATCTGAAGGAGCCGGCGCCGAGCGATGCGGAGATCGCGACAATGATCACTGCTGCCTCCCGGGTGCCCGATCATGGCCGGTTGGAGCCCTGGCGCTTCATCCTCTACCGTGGCGACGCCCGCGTCGAGATCGGCAGGCAACTGGCAGCACTTGCCGAGCAGCGGGAGGGCCCATTGACGGAGGGCCGCCGCAATCAGGAACTGGCGCGGTTCTCGCGCGCACCGCTGGTGATCGGCGTCGTATCTGTCCCCAGGGAGAATCCAAAAATCCCGCAATGGGAAATGTTCCTGTCGGGCGGCATGGCGGCGATGAACCTGATGATATCAGCCAACGCGCTGGGCTTTGGCACCAACATGATCAGCAACTGGTATTCGGATGTGCCGGAGGGCAGGGCACTGCTGGGGCTGGCGCCGCAGGAGCGGGTCATCGGCTTCATCCATATCGGCTCCTATGCCGGCCCGGCGCCGGAGCGGCCCCGGCCCGATCCGGCAAAGCTGTACAGTGACTATTCGGGGCCGTGGGTCGGCTGAATGTTCTACGAGCCTTCAAAGGGCCACGGCCTGCCGCACGACCCTTCGAAGGCGATCGTGGCGCCGCGTCCGATCGGCTGGATTTCGACGCTGAACAGGGCTGGTGAGATCAACCTCGCGCCATATTCCTTCTTCAATGCCGTTTCGACGCGGCCTTTCATCGTCTGGTTCTCCTCCGAAGGCGAGAAGGACAGCGCCTCCTTCGCCCAGGAAACCGGCGAGTTCGTCGCCAATCTGGTCAGCCGCGATCTCGCGGAGAAGATGAACCGCACGTCGGTCAATGCTCCGCGCGGCGTCAATGAGTTCGTCTATGCCGATCTTGCCATGGCGCCGTCGCGCCTGGTCGCCCCGCCGCGCGTGGCGGCAGCGCCGGCCGCGCTCGAATGCCGGGTGACTGAAGTTTTTCGGCCAAAGGCCCTGGACGGGTCGCCGACAAGTGCCGTCATCGTCGCCGGTGAAGTGGTCGGCGTGCATATCGACGACGCCTTCCTGACGGACGGCCTGTTCGACATCACCAAGGCCGGCAATGTCGCTCGTCTCGGCTATATGGACTATGCCAGCGTCGACGAGGTGTTTTCGATGCGCCGGCCGCGCTGGGACAAGGACTAGATATCAGGCTCGGCCAGCTACCGCGCCTTGCCGGCACTCGTTCGCCGCCTGGCGGTCATGACGGTGCGCACATAGCCGGGCTCGCCGATCCGAATGCTTCCATCGGGCAGGCCCAGTATGCGGTCGAGGGCGATCTCGTAGAGCCTGACGCGTTTCTCCAGGACTTCGATCGCGGCCTCCATGTCGGCGTCGCTGCCGCCGGCAATGGCCTTGGCCACGACATCACGCGTGGCCATGCCGAATTGCATGACGATGTCGGCGACACCTTCCGGATCGAAGGTCCTGAAAGTGCCGTCTTCGATTCCTTGCCTGATGACCTTGACCAGCAGCGGTGAAAACGACGCGCTGGCGGCCAGATTGATACGGTGGAAAAGCACCAGATTCTCAGGCCGGAACATCGTCTCGAAAAGAGCCCAAGCTTCCGGCGCGGTTTCGATCTTGGCCCGCCGCGACTGGCTGAGCAGGCCATTCAGGCGGCCAAGCGGGTCGAGGCCGGGATCGTGGAGTATGTCCTGGACCCCAGCCAGTGCCTGTCTTGCAAAGCGATCGGCCAATGCCTCCAGGAGAGCCTCCTTGGAGGGGAAGTAATGATAGAAAGCACCCTTCGAGATGCCGGCGGACGCAATCACGTCATTGAGGCTCGCTTTGTCATAGCCCTGGGTCAGGAACAGGGTCTGGGCATGATCCAGAAGTTCTTCTCGCCTGAGTTCTGGATGCTTGATGACACGGGGCATGACGAACTTTCTGCACGTGATGGCTGCTCCCGTCCAGTCCCGACGTCGGCAGCCAGGGCAACGGATTTCGGGTTAACGGGTCCCTTCGGAGTCTCCGCTTGCGCGTTGGCTGACGGAGCATCAAACGAAAACCCGCCTGTGCGGCGGGTCACTGGCGCAAATCAGCACCATGGGCAAAAATGTACCATAGCTGAGATCACCGAGTCAAGAAAAAATTCCTATCACGGAGGCTGCCCGGCAAAAGCGGCCAACACAACCGACTGCTGCAAGCCTTTTGTTAAGCTGGAGTTCGGAGCCTCGGGTCGAAGGTTCGCTTGAACTATAGACCAGTAGTCTGTATGGTAGACCAATGGTCTAAAATACCAATCATCAGCGGATATCAAGGCAGGTCGATCATGATCGCGAAATTGGTTCTTCAGACATTCGTCTGGTTCGTCGTCATGGGCGCCTTGCTCTTCCTGTCGGCCGGCACGCTGCATTGGCCGGGGGCCTGGGTCTATCTGGTGGGGATGGTGGGCCTCAGTCTCACCTTGGGCGTGGCGCTGGCGAGGCGCGATCCCGGTCTGATGAATGAGCGGCTGAGCTCTCCCATCCAGAAGAATCAGGACGCGGCCGACAAGGTGCTGCTGTCCATACTTCTGCTCGCCATCTTTGGTTCTCAGATATTCATGGGATTCGACGTTCGTTTCGGCTGGTCGGCGGTTCCCGTCTGGGTGCAGGTGGTCGGCGCACTGGTCCTGCTGCTCGGAATCTGGATCTGCTATCTGACGATGCTGGAGAACAGTTTTGCGGCGCCCGTGGTCAAGATCCAGGACGAACGCGGACAACGTGTGATCTCCACCGGGCCTTACAGCTACGTCCGCCATCCTATGTATGCCGGCGCCATCCTCTTCTTCGCCGGCACGGCACTTCTGCTTGGTTCCTGGTGGGGGCTGGCGTCGGTGCTCGTGCTCGTCGTTCTCTTGGCCATCCGCACCTTCATCGAAGAGAAAACGCTTCGCGCCGGTCTGCGCGGCTATGACGACTATGTGGCCCGGGTCCGTTACCGCCTGATTCCATTGGTTTGGTAGCAGGCGCTCAGGCGGAAACACCTGCCGCCTTTGCCCGCGCCAGAAGCCGCTCGGCCAGCCGCAGGTGCGGGCGGTCGAACATCTTGCCGTCGATAGCGACGACGCCGGGGCTTCCCGCTGCCGCGAACGCAGCAACGATTGCCGCCGATTGTCTCACCGCCTCGGCCGACGGCGTGAAGGCTGCGTTGATGACCGGCACCTGATCGGGGTGGATCGCCATCTTGCCGGTGAAGCCATCGCGTTCGGCCTCGGCGCACTCCGCGGCGAAGGCCGCCATGTCGCGAAAATTCGGGAAGACGGTGTCGATCGCCGCGACCTCCGCCGCACCGGCGGCGAGTATGGTCATGGTGCGAGCGTGACGGAACACGTCCGTGTAGCGGCCATGCTCGTCGCGGGCGCTGCGCGCGCCGAGCGCCGCCGACAGGTCTTCCGCGCCCCAGGTGAGCCCGGCAAGCCGCGCGCTGGTCCCGGCATAGGTTGCCGCCGCCAGCACGCCTGCCGGCGTTTCGGTGATGATCGGCAGGATCTTGATCGCGCCGTCGGCCAGGCCGTTTTCGGCCTCGCGCACCCTGAGTTTTGCCGACAGGTGCTGCACATCCTGGCCGCCGTTCGACTTGGGCAGCATGATGCCGTCGGGTTTCGCCGGAACCAGCGCCGCCAGATCGTCATCCGTCAGCCCGGTCGCGAGGTCATTGACCCTGACATAGATGGCGGAAGTCGTTTGTGCCCGGCGTTCCAGGATGAAGCGCGCCGCTACGACGCGCGCCAGCGCCTTGTTGTGCGGCGCCACGGAATCCTCGAGGTCGACGATGACCACGTCGGCGCCGGCACCAAAACCCCTTTCCAGCTTCCTCTCGGAGTCACCGGGGACGAACAGCAGCGAGCGCATGATCAGGCCGCCTTCTTCAGCATCATCGCTTGCCTGGTGCATTTGGCGACGAGATCGCCATGCTGATTGTAGGCGCGATGCTCGAATTCGACGATGCCGCGATCGGGCTTCGACCTGGACTCGCGCACCGAGATGACTGTCGTTTCGACGCGAACGGTATCGCCATGGAAGACCGGATGTGGAAACACGGTTTCCTTCATGCCGAGATTGGCCACCGTGGTGCCGACGGTGATGTCATTGACCGAAATGCCGATCATCAGCCCAAGCGTGAACAGCGAATTGACCAGCGGCTTGCCCCATTCGCTCCTGGCGGCGAAATCGAAGTCGATGTGCAGCGGCTGCGGGTTCAGCGTCATCACCGAAAACAGCATGTTGTCGCTTTCGGTAACGGTCTTGCGCAGCGTGTGCTGGAAGACATGGCCGACGACGAACTCTTCGAGATAAAGTCCGGCCATTTCTTTCTCCTCAGGTGCTTGACGGTTGATAGGCGCTGCAAATCAGCCTCGCAAGCCAGTTAATAAACATGGTGAACGGTTCGTAAACCAATTCTGCCTACGGTCGTCAGTGGGGTCGGAACCTTCCGGCAAGGGGCGTAGCAGGCGGGCATGGTTGTTGTTTCGCATTTCCTGAAGTGGATCTACACGGCCAAGGTGTCGGAGCGCGCCGCGGCGGCGAGCGCTCTGGCCCGAGCCTACATCAATTCCGAATTGCCCTTCGAGGACCGCTGCGCCGCAGAGGCGGCGCTGACACTGTTGCTCGACGATGCCTCGTCAAAGGTGCGGCTGGCGATGGCCGAGGCGCTGTCGATGAGCCAACACGCGCCAATGCAGATCATCAGCGTGCTGGCCTCCGACCAGCCGGAAGTCGCCGGCGTGGTGCTGGCGCGCTCGCCGCTGCTCACCGACGCCGACCTGATCAACCGCGTGGCTTCGAGTCCGAAGGCGACGCAAAAACTGATCGCAGACCGGCCGCTCGTCTCGATGGCGCTGTCGGCGGCCATCGCCGAGATCGGCGAGGCGGACGCCTGCGCCGTGCTGCTCGCCAACAGCGGCGCCGACATCGCCTCGCTCAGCTTCCGCCGCATGGCCGAACGGCATGGGCACCTGCCGCTGGTGCGCGAGGCGCTGATATCGGATGTCAGGCTGCCGGCCGACTGCCGGCATATGCTGCTCGTCAAGCTTGGCGAAATGCTGAAAACGTCGCCACTGGTGATGGCGATGATGGGCGCGGCGCGAGCCGACCGCGTCATGCGCGACGCCTGCGTCAAGGCTTCGGTGACGCTGATCGAAGGCACGCGCACGGAAGAACATGCGGCCCTGATCGAGCATCTCAGGCTGCGTGGCGACCTCACCGCGAGCTTCCTCATCCGCACCATCGCGCATGGCAAGGTCGATTTCTTCGGCTCGGCACTGGTTGCGCTCAGCCAGCAGTCCGAACAAAGGGTTAGGGCGCTGCTGGCCGGCGGGCACGACGTGGCCTTGCAGGCATTGTTCCGCAGCGCCGGGCTCGCCGGCGCCACGCACGCCATCATCCTGCGTGCGCTGAAGATCTGGCGCGAGGTCGCCAACGGCAAGCGCGTCGCCGGTGTGCAGGAGGTAAGCTGGCTGATGCTCAAGGAAGTGGGCGGTCAATCCGCCGAGGGTGATCTCGCCGCCTTGGTCAAATCGATCCATCTCGACGCGCTGCGCGAAAACGCACGCGGCCACGCGCTGGCGATAGCGGCCGCCTAGCCTTTATCCCTGGCGAAAAAATCCGGAAAATCCTCCATCGCGGCGGCGATGATGCGCAGCGATGCCGCGATCTGCAGCAATTCCCCGGTACCGTTTCGCTGGGCAATACCAGCCGCATATTGCCGGGCGACGGTGACAGTGGATGTCTGCGGATCGCCGGGGGCGCGGAAGAGCAGTTCGCGCGCCAGCCCTCTCAGGAAGTTGGCGATCGAAAGCGCGGTCTCGGATGGGATGGCATGGCTTTGGCTCGCATCGCGCAGCCGAAGGACCTCCAGGCCGACGGTGACGGCGGCGACGCCGCCGCCCAGAACCGCATCGCCTTTCTGACCGGCATTCTGCACCAGCGGCATCAATTGGTTGATGCGGTCGTAGGCGAGGCTCTCGAAGGCCGACCGCCTCGGCACCCGCTCATGCAGGCAAAGCCGCGCCAGATCCTCACGCATGGCGCGCACGATGCGGTTGGCCGCGAGCCATGGATCGGCCGGCAGCACGACGATGAAGACACCGATCGCCAGCAGGATGCCGACCAGGATCGACGCCGAACCGGCAAAGAAGGGCCCGGGATCGTAGATCATCGCCTGGTGCGGACTGAGGAAGGCGAGAAAGTTGATGGCGAAAGCCGTCGCCACGCCGACGTAGCGTGGATTGGCCATGGCCAGCGCCGTCGGCACCAGGATCGGCACGACAAACAGCATGAACCAGCCGAAGCCGGGCAGGGCAGGCAATGCGATCTGGCCGACGAGAAAGGCAAACGGCAGCGCCAGCAGGGTTCCCTTGAAGAAGCCCCAGGCGACCTGCACTGGGTCGGGGCGAGCAGCAAACAGGCTCGATACGACGGCAACGAGAATGACCGTGCCGGCGGCTTCCGACCATTTCGTCGTCAACCAGAAGGCCGCGACCAGCAGCGTCGCAAGGGCAGCGCGCACCGCGTTGCGCGATGCGCCGGCGTAATCGCGATGCACCACCAGCGCAGGCTGCCTGCTGCCCCTGGCCGGGCGCGTGGCAGGCGCACGCAGGGCATCGAGGCCGCGCAGCACCTGCTTGAGCGCATCGGCGAAATCGGCGGCAATGGTCAGGCGGGTGATCGTGCCGACCCTGTCGTCGCCTTGGTCGGTCGAGGCATCGGGCATTTGCCGGGCCTTGGCCGAGATGGTGTCGAGCCGCGCCACCCAAGGCGTGGTGTCGTCCAGCGCGCCGGGCTTCGCAGCCATTTCACCGACAAGGGCCTGCAACTCCGAACGCACCGGAATGAGCGCCGCATTCTTCGGAGCGGCATGCGAATGCAACGCACGTGCCGCCGACAACGCCGAGAGCAGTTGTCCGATGGTGCGCCGGACCGGATGGGCGCGCGGCGCGAAGCTCGGCGCCTCGAGCCTGGCATAGGCGCGCATCTCGCCGAGCGTCTGGGCATCCGTGACCAGCTTTCGGTGCAGCGCGGACAGCGTTGCCGGGTCGCCGCCGGAGAACGCACCGCCGGCATAGGTGGCAAGATCGAGGATGCAGCGTTTCAGGCGCGAGACGATGGCGTCGCTGGCCAGTTTTGGCAGGATCAGCCGGCTGGTCAGGCCGGCGCAGACGATGCCGAGCACGATCTCGGCACAGCGCGCGACAGCGAGGTCGACGACGAGATGCGGCTGTCCGAAAGCGGGCAGGCCGATGATCATTGCGGTGTAGCCGGCCAGGGCGGCGCCATAGGCTTCCGGATTGCGCAGCAGCGACGAGACGAAGGTGCAGATGCCGATCCAGATGGCAAGCACAGTCACCAGCACCCAGGGGTTGGTGCCAAAAACGGTGGTGATGCCGATCGCGGCGATGCCGCCGACCAGCGTGCCCAGCAGCCGGTAGAAGCCCTTCGCCAGCACCATGCCGGCAACCGGCTGGGCGACGATGAACACCGTCATCATGGCCCATTGCGGATGGTCGAGCTTCAGCGCATAGGCTGCCAGCAGCGCGATCAAGCCGGCTGAAACGGTGCGCAAGGCAAAGATCCAGTCGGAGCGCGTCGGCTGCGTCAACCCGGCTAAACTCGTCTCGAAATAGCCTTTCAGCCGCGTCCTGGTCACATGCTCGTCTCCGCAACTGGAGCCTTGTTATGGACCGACTGGCGGCTAGATATCCAGCACTTCCGTCTCGGCGAATTCGGCGCGTTCCTGGATGAACCGGAAGCGGGCCTCCGGCTTCGTGCCCATCAACGCATCGACGGCGTCCTTGGTCGCCGTCTCGGCGTCGATTACATCGATCCTGAGCAGCGTTCGCTTCCTCGGATCCATGGTGGTTTCCTTGAGCTGGGCGGCCATCATCTCGCCCAGACCCTTGAAGCGGCCCAGTTCCACCTTGCCGCGCCCGGTGAATTCGGTGCGCAGGAGCTCGTCCTTGTGGGCGTCGTCTCGGGCATAGGCGACCTTGCCGCCTTGCCTGATCGAGTAAAGCGGCGGCACGGCGAGATAGAGATGGCCGCCACGCACCAGCGCCGGCATCTCCTGATAGAAGAAGGTGATCAGCAGCGAGGCGATATGGGCGCCGTCGACATCGGCGTCGGTCATGATGATCACGCGGTCGTAGCGCAGATCCTCATCGCGGTACTTCGAACGCGTACCGCAGCCGAGCGCCTGGATCAGGTCCGAAATCTGTTGGTTGGCCGCCAGCTTATCGTTGCCGGCGCTGGCGACGTTGAGGATTTTGCCGCGCAATGGCAGCACGGCCTGGCTGGCGCGGTCGCGCGCCTGCTTGGCCGAGCCGCCGGCCGAGTCGCCTTCGACGATGAACAGTTCTGCACCGGCCGCGGCATTCTGCGTGCAATCGGCGAGCTTGCCCGGCAGCCGCAATTTGCGCACCGCGCTCTTGCGCGACACCTCTTTTTCCTGGCGCCGGCGCACCCGCTCGTCGGCGCGTGCGATCACCCATTCGAGCAGCTTCGAGGCTTCCTGCGGGTTGTCGGCCAGCCAATGGTCGAACGGATCGCGGATCGCGGTCTCGACAATTCGAATTGCCTCGATCGTCGCCAGCCTGTCCTTGGTCTGTCCGACGAATTCCGGCTCGCGGATGAACACCGACAGCATGCCCGCCGCCGAGATCATGACGTCTTCCGAGGTGACGATCGAGGCGCGCTTGTTGCCGACGAGGTCGGCATAGGCGCGCAGGCCCCGCGTCAGAACGTTCCGGAAGCCGGCCTCGTGGGTGCCGCCTTCGCCGGTCGGGATGGTGTTGCAGTAGGAATTGATGAAGCCGTCGCCGCCGAACCAGGTCACCGCCCATTCGAGCGAGCCATGGCCGCCCTGTTTCTCGCTCTTGCCGGCGAAAATCTCGCGCGTCACCTGGAAGTCGTCGCCGAGCGATGCCTTGAGATAGTCCTTCAGGCCGCCGGGAAAATGGAATTCCGCCTTGGCCGGTGTCTGGTCTTTTTCCTTGATCAGCGACGGATCGCAGGTCCAGCGGATTTCGACGCCGCCGAACAGATAGGCTTTCGAGCGCGTCATACGGTAGAGCCGCGCCGGTTCGAACGCCGCGCCCTTGCCGAAAATCTGCTCGTCGGGGTGGAAGCGGATCTTTGTGCCGCGCCGGTTGTGGACCTCGCCCAACTGTTCCAGGCCGGTCACGGGAACGCCGCGCGAGAATTTTTGCCGATAGAGTTGCCGTCCCCGCGCGACCTCGACCTCGAGATGGTCCGACAGCGCGTTGACCACGGATACGCCGACGCCATGCAGGCCGCCTGATGTCTCGTAAACCTTGGAGTCGAACTTGCCGCCCGAATGCAGCGTCGTCATGATCACTTCAAGCGCCGGCTTCTTGAACTTCGGGTGCGGATCGATCGGGATGCCGCGGCCATTGTCGGTCACGGCGAGATAGCCGTCGGCCGAAAGCTCGACATCGATGAAGGTGGCGTGGCCGGCCACCGCTTCGTCCATCGAATTGTCGATGACCTCGGCGAACAGATGGTGCATCGCCTTGTCGTCCGTGCCGCCGATATACATGCCTGGCCGGCGGCGCACCGGCTCCAGCCCTTCCAGCACCTCGATGTCGGCGGCGCTATAGCCCTCGCTGCCGTCCTTGGTCGAGGCAGGACGCTTGGTGGCTTGCACCACCAGTGGATCCGCCGGGCGCGCAGCGGTACGCACCGGCTGCGGCTGCTTGTCCATATTGCCGAAGAGATCGTTGCTGTCGTCCATGCCTGCCATAGGTTCCGGTGCTGCGAATCACCTCGCGATACTGCCACGCTTTTCAGCGCCAAGCGACCGAGGTTCCTGTTCCGTTCGGGGATCTGGGCCCTCTTACCCCAAAACCATTCGATAACCAAGCCGGCGGAAATAGATCCGATACCAACGCCCGGGATTCCTGATTCTTTAACAATGCCGCCTAACGTGAGCCCAACTAAATAAGAAACTGCTGATATCAGGGGTTTAGGCGTGAGGGGCAAGGCCATATCGATGATCGGCATCGCCGCCGTTTTCGGCGCGATCTCGATCTTTGCCGCGGATTTCTGGGTCAAAAGCCAGGCCAAGGCCGATTCCGAAGAGAAGACGTCGTCGATTCCGGCACCTGTCGTGCCGAAAGTCGAATTCAAGACCATCGTGGTGGCGAATGCCCCGTTGCGCTACGGCATGGAGCTCGACCGCGCGCAGCTCAGCGAAATCCCGTGGTCGCAAGAGTCCGTGCCGCAGGGCGCCTTCACCACCATCAATGCGTTGCTCGCCGACGGCAGCCGCGTGGTGCTGTCGCCGATCGAGGTCAACGAACCGGTGCTGCTGACCAAGCTGTCCGGCCCGAATGGCCGCGCGACGCTCTCCAACATGATGACGCCCGGAATGCGGGCGGTCACCATCCGCACCGACGAGATCGCCGGAGTCGGCGGCTTCGTCACGCCCGGTGACCGCGTTGACGTGGTGCTGACGCGCGATGCCGGCGAAATCCAGGAAGTGGCCAAGAATGCGCAAGGCGCTGCCGGTTCCACCATCACCTCCGAGATCGTTGTCGCCGATGCCAAGGTGCTGAGCGTCGGGCAGGGCGCCGACGAGCGCCAGACGACGCCGCAGATTTCCAATTCGGTGACCATCGAGGTGACGACGGACGGCGCGCAGAAAGTAGCGCTGGCCCGCACCGTCGGCACGCTCTCGCTGTCGCTTCGGTCCGCCAGCGAAGGCGCTGACGGCAAGAGCGGCGTCACCACCATCTCCTCCTTCGGCGGATCGGTCGCCTCGAATGTGCAGGCCGCGGCCGGCTCGGTGTTCGACGCCGTCACCAAGGAGCCGGAGAAACCGAAGTTCAAGACGGTCATCGTAACGCGCGGCACGAAGGCCGAGGAATACCAGGTTCCTTCGCGGGACCAGAAATAAACCAGTGGGGACTGGGTGAGGGACGGGACAATGTTCGGGCTGTTCATATATCGGGTCATGACGCGGTTGCGCGTTTTGCGTGCCGTGGCTGTCGCGTCTTCGCTGGCCGCTGCGGCGATGCTGGCCTTGGGCGCCTCGGCGGCGAGAGCTGACAACGACGTCGTCTACGTGTCGTCGACCAAGAATGCCTCGATCAAGGTTGCCAAGGGCAAGCCGAAGACGATCATCACCAGTGCTGCCTTCTACCAGATCGTCATCGGCGATCCGGAGATCGCCAACGTCAATCCGCTGACCGACAAATCCTTCTATGTGCTCGGCAACAATCTCGGCACCACCGGGATTGCGCTGTTCGATGAGAAAAAGCAGCTTGTCGGCACTGTCGACATCGAGGTGACGCTCGACACCGACCAACTGGCCAGCACCATTCGCGCCAGCGTGCCGGATGCCAGGATCAAGGTCGGATCGGCCAATGGCCGTGTCGTGCTGTCGGGCGAGGCCGACGATGCCGTCGCCGCCGAAAAGGCAAACAAGATCGCGACGCGCTTTTCCGGTGCCGAGGAGGTGATCAACTCGGTCAACATCTCATCTTCGCAGCAGGTCCAGCTCAACGTCCGCTTTGTCGAGATCAACCGCCAGGCGGGCCAGGATCTGGGTGCCAAATACGCCGCCAATTTCGCCTATGGCCTTGGCGGCCGCGACGTCTCGATCGATCCGGGCACAGTGCCGACGGCCGGTACTGGCGAGATCATCGGTCGTCTCCTATCGAACGGCGTATCGATCGATATCGCCATCAAGGCGCTGGAAGAGCGCGGCTTGGCGCGGCGACTGGCCGAGCCGAACCTGATCGCCCGGTCCGGCCAGACGGCGAGCTTCCTCGCCGGCGGCGAGTTCCCGATCCCGGTCTCGGAGGACAACGGCAAGATCTCGGTCAGCTACAAGAAATACGGCGTCAGCCTGGATTTCACGCCTACGGTTCTGAAAGACGGGCTGGTCAGCCTTGATATCGCGCCGGAAGTCTCCTCGATCGACGCGTCGGCCTCCTACAATATCGGGACGATCTCGGTTCCTGGCTTCATCGTGCGCCGTGCCAGGACGTCGGTCGACCTGAAGAACGGCCAGAGCTTCATGATCGCTGGACTGCTGCAGTCGCAAAACGACATCACCACGTCGCGCATTCCGGGCCTCGGCAAGATGCCGGTGCTTGGGGCGCTGTTCTCGTCCAAATCCTATCAGCGGCGCGAGACCGACCTCGTCATCATCGTAACGCCCTATCTGGTCAAGCCGGTCGATCCGTCGAAGAAGCTCGTCGAGCCGACAGATGGCACGCAGCCGGCCAGCAATGCCGACTATTTTCTCAACAACACCGAGGAAGTGAAGGATTCCGATGCCGGTCGCACCGTGGCGCTGGCAGACGGCCGCGTCACTCAACCTGCAGCGGCCGCTTCGGCTGGGCATTTCCTCGACCTGCCGAAGGATTGAAGCCATGCGTCTGGTCTTTGGATCGAGCGTCGCCTTGCTGCTGGCCGGCTTTGCCGCTGGCTGCACCAGCGACGACTATGTGCGCAGCGAAGGGCCAACGGCCGGCGCCGGCAATGCGCAGGCCGCCAACACCGTCATGCAGATGGTCGATCCCTGGAAATACGGGGTCCAGAACACCAGGCTCCTGGTGCCGGCCCAACGAGGCAGTGCCGCGGCTGTCACACCCGATCAGGCGGCCGGTGCCAAGGCGTCGCAGTCGACCACAGGCAACTGATTCAACGGGCAACTGGTCAACGGGCGACCTGACAGGCTGACAGAATGGCAAACGGCATCAAGACCAGGAAGATCCTGCTCGTATCGACCGACAGGACGTTTGCGCAGGACACGCGCACCGCATTTTCCGCCTCCGAGATCATACAGCTCTCGACGGTGGAGAAGAACGTTACCGAGTTGCGCGGCGAGATCCAGGAAGCCGACTTCGGCGCCATCATCGTCGACATGGATGCGGCAAGGCTGGAGGAGGTCGAGTCGCTGCAGCGCATCATGCGCCGGCTGGAGGACAAGGTTCCGGTCGTCGTCGTCACCCAGGAGTTCAACGCGGCCGCGGTGCGTATTCTCGTGCAGCTCAAGGTCGCGGATTTCCTGGTCAAGCCGATCACCACGGCCGATCTGGTGCGCTCCGTGGTACGGGCGCTGCAAGGGCCCGGGCGCGAGGAAAACACCGAGTCGCAAATCTATACCTTCATGCCTGCGGCGGGCGGCGTCGGCACCACGACGCTGGCGCTGCAGACCGCCTTCCAGCTGCATCACTCGGTGACGCGCGGAGC
The DNA here is from genome assembly GCF_020165455.1 of Mesorhizobium sp. BR1-1-3. Classification (NCBI taxonomy): domain Bacteria; kingdom Pseudomonadati; phylum Pseudomonadota; class Alphaproteobacteria; order Hyphomicrobiales; family Phyllobacteriaceae; genus Mesorhizobium; species Mesorhizobium sp. BR1-1-3. Next base: position 267,617 of record NZ_JAIUIC010000001.1, on the reverse strand, counting down.
CTCGACCTGCGTCGTCGATCTCAACTTCCAGCAGGGCGCCTGTGCCGAATATCTCGACCTCGAACCGCGTTTCGACATCACCGAGATCGAGAACCAGCCCGAGCGTCTCGACCGCCAACTGCTCGACGTGATGCTGTCCAAGCATGCCAGCGGGCTTTGCGTGCTGGCGGCACCGGCGCATCCAGCCGAGATGCGCTCGTTCAAGACCGATGTCGTGGTGCGCATGCTGGATCTCGTTTCGGCCTATTTCGACAATGTCGTCATCGACATGCCCCGCACCTGGTTTCCATGGACGGAGACCGTGCTGCTCGGTTCCAACAAGCTCTACATCGTCGCGGAAATGACGGTGCCGTGCCTGCGCCACACCCAGCGGCTGATCCAGGCGGTCTACGAGACGGCCGGCAAGGAAGTGAAGCCGAACGTCATCGTCAACCGTTTCGAACAGAAGATGTTCGATAACGGCATCAAGCAGGCGGACGTCCAGGAAATCCTTGGCGAGCATTTCGTCGGCGGCATCGCCAACAACTACCGGCTGGTGCGCGAAGCAGTCGATCGCGGCGTACCGCTGCACGAGATCGATCCCAACGCCAATGTCGTCAACGATCTGAAGAAGATCATCCTGCCGGAAGAAGCGGTCCCGACCCGGGCGAAATCGCGCTCGCTGTTTGGCATGGGCCGTGGATTGCTGAAGAGGAAAGCCGGATGACCAGCCGCTTCTCCACCCTGCAGAACCGCGATGCGCGTCCGCAGCGCGCGCATGAGACGACGCCGGTCGCCCATCATGCCGTCGTCATACCAACCAGCCGAAAGGCTTTGCCGGCAAAGCCGGAAGCAGCGCTGGCAAAGAATGCCAACAAGGTGCTCGATGCGCGCGTGCGTATCCACCGGCTGCTGCTCGAAGAGATCAATCTTGTCGCGCTGGAGCGTTTGCCGAAGGATGAGATGCGCCGGCAAGTGCATGACTTCGTTTCGGAAAAGACCAAGCAGGAGCGGATGGCGATCAACACCGTCGAGCTTGACGCGCTGGTCGACGACATCGTCGACGAGATGGTCGGCCTCGGTCCGCTCGAGCCGCTGCTCAAGGATCCCGACATCAACGATATCCTGATCAACGGCCACATGAACTGCTTTGTCGAAAAGAAGGGCAAGCTGCAGCCGGTCCACATTCCGTTCAAGGACGAGGCGCATCTCCTGCGCATCGTCAACAAGATCGTCGCCGCGGTCGGTCGCCGCGTCGACGAATCGCAGCCGATGGTCGATGCCCGCATGCTGGACGGCTCGCGCTTCAACGCGGCCATCCGCCCGGTTGCGGTCGACGGCCCGCTGGTGTCGATCCGCAAATTCTCCAAGAACAAGCTCGGCCTGCATAAACTGGTCGAATTCGGCGCCATCACCCAGAACATGGCCGAAGTGCTGGCGGCGGCCGTGCATGCCCGCAAGACGACGATCATTTCGGGCGGCACCGGCACCGGCAAGACGACCATGCTCAATGCACTGTCGGCCTTCATTCCGGAAGACGAGCGGCTGATCACCATCGAGGACGCGGCCGAGCTCCAGCTGCAGCAGCCGCATGTCGCGCGCATGGAAACGCGGCCGGCCAACATCGAAGGCCATGGCGAGCTGAAGCAGCGCGACCTGGTCAAGAACGCACTGCGCATGCGCCCCGACCGCGTCATCCTCGGCGAGTGCCGCGGCGAGGAGGCTTTCGACATGCTGCAGGCAATGAACACCGGCCACGAAGGGTCGATGGCGACCATCCATGCCAACACGCCGCGCGACGCCATTTCGCGGCTCGAGCAGATGCTTGGCATGACCGGCATGCCGATGACGGTGCAGTCGATCCGCAGCCAGATCGCCAGCGCGCTCGACCTGATCGTCCAACTGACGCGCCTGTCCGACGGCAAGCGCAAGGTGACCAGTGTCGCCGAAGTGACCGGCATGGAAGGCGATGTCATCCAGATGCAGGAGATCTTCCGCTTCGTGCGCACCGGCATGGAGGCCGACGGCAAGATTCTGGGCCACTACGAGGCGACCGGCATCCGGCCGCGCTTCCTCGAGGACCTGCGCGCCATGGGCATCGAGTTTCCCGGACGATATTTCGAACCCGGCCGGCCGCAGGAGTAGCCAAGTGTTCGATGGAATGAGCGCGATCTATGTCGTCTATACCGCGGCCGCGCTGACCGGCATCCTGATCGCCGAGGCCTGTTACCTGCTTTATGCCGGCCGCAGCGACAAGCGCACCGCCATCAACCGGCGCATGAAGCTGCAGGAAAACAAGATCAGCCAGGAGCAGGTGCTCGTCCAACTGCGCAAGGAGCGCGGCCTCGACGCGGGCACGCCGCTGTTTTCGGCGGACCGGTTTCGCGCTCTGCGAACCCAGTCGGGCATGATCATGCCGCTGTCGAAATTCCTGATGATCACCTGCGGCGTGGCGATGGCGATGGCCCTGGTCGCCATCTGGTACGGCTTGCCGCCGCTGATGGGGTTCGTCCTGTTCGTGGTGCTCATGCCGCTATTGCCGGTGCTGACGCTGCGTTTCAAGCGCAAGCGCCGGCTGAAGCGGTTCGGCATGCAGTTGCCGGAGGCGCTGGAACTGATCACGCGTGGCCTGAAGGCCGGCCACCCGGTGCCGGTGGCGATCGCCATGGTGGCGCGCGAGATGCCCGACCCGATCGGCAGCGAGTTCGGCGTCATCGCCGACGAAGTGACCTACGGATCCGATCTGGTTTCGGCGTTGAACTCGCTGTTCGACCGGGTCGGCCAGGAGGATCTGCCGTTGTTCGTCACCGCCGTCTCGATCCAGACCAGTTCGGGCGGCAATCTGCGCGAGATCCTCGACGGCCTGGCGACGACGATTCGCGAGCGTGGCAAGCTGCGCCGCAAGGTGCGCGCCATTGCGACAGAAGGCCGGATGTCGGCCTACATTCTGACGGCCGTGCCGGCGTTGCTGTTTGCCGCCATCATGGCACTGATGCCGGGCTTCTACAGCGACGTCTGGGGCGAGCCGAAGACCTGGTATCTGCTTGGCGCGTCGATCACCTGGCTGATGCTGGGCAATCTGATGATGTTCAAGATGTCGAATTTCAAGTTCTGACATGCAGGGTTTCATCGGATTCCTCGCCTCGCTTGCGCCGACCTCATTGATGCCGGTGGCCATCCTGCTGCTGGCGGTGGGTGCTGCCGCTGTTGCCTGGCCTGTTGTCATGGCGAAGGGCGATCGCAACGAGGTCATGCGCCGGCTCAGGGTCGACAACGGTCCCGTGGCCGCCAAACCGGAGCCGGTGCAAAAGAAGAATACCGGCATCGTGCGCGAGAAGGCGGTGAAGCGGGCGCAGGAATTCTACGCCAGGAGCGATCCGGAAAATGTCGCCCGGCTGCGCATGAAGCTTATCCAGGCGGGCTACATGGAGCCGCGCGCTGTCGGTACGTTCTTCCTGATCCGGTTCACCGCGATGATCGGCACGGCAATCGGTGTGTTTGTGCTCAACCGCTGGATGGCCAGTCCGGACGCAACGATGGCCAGCCGCTGGACATTCGTCATCCTGTCGGGTGCGGCCGGTTATTTCCTGCCCGGCCTGGTGCTGAGCCAGAAAGTGCGGGAACGCAGGCGTGAGTACCGCAACGGGTTTCCCGATTTCATGGACCTGATGATTGTCTGCTCGGATGCCGGCATGAGCATGGAGGCAGGCATAGAGCGCGTCTCCAAGGAACTCGCCAAGACTTATCCCGCGCTCAGCCAGAACCTGCAGCTGGTGTCGCTGGAGCTGAGGGCCGGGCGCAGCCTCGACGATGCGCTGAAGGCGCTCGCCGATCGCCTCAGCCTGGACGAGGTGCGTTCCTTCGCCACGCTGCTGCAGCAGTCCAAGGAACTCGGCACCAGCCTGTCGGGGGCGCTGCGCGTCTTCTCCGACGACATGCGCCATAAGCGTATGTCGTTGGCCGAGGAAAAGGCGCACGCTCTGCCTGCCAAGATGTCGGTGCCCGTGGTTGTGTGCATCCTGCCGGTGGTGCTGATGATCGCGGCCATTCCAGTCATCGTCAAAATGACGGCGCACTAGCGAGCGCTCCACAAAAGCCCTAGCAAGGGGCTGACAAACCATTGTTCTCGACCGAACCCGGCTTTGCAGGTGAGAAAGTCCATGCTGCTGCGCACCCTCTTCTTTGGCCTTGCCGCGGCCAGCCTGTCGCCCGCCTGGGCCGTGGCCGGCGATTGCGGCGATGCCGCCGCCTTGGTGCAGCAGGCCTATCCCAAAGCTCGAAAGAGCGCCGACGGCACCTCGTTCACACTCGAACCCCACACCAGCATTGCCCTGACATTCGCGTATGGCGATCCGCCAGGGCTGGTTTGCAAGATCTGGCCCGCCCATGACGACCTGCTGTTGGTCGCAGTGCCGCTGATGGACGGGTCCCAACCCAGCGACTACGCGCATGCCGGCGATATCGAGCTTTTGATTGTCGACAGGAAGAGCCGGCAGGTGCGCCAGCGCCTGCTCCAGCCCGGGCTGATGAATGATGATGCCATCGCCATCCGCCAGGTGGAACTTGATACCGGCCGCTATGCGCTGGCGCCCGATGTTACTGCCTTTGGCCTGCGCATCGAAATGGCAAACAATTCGCTGCCTAATCCGTTCAGTGAAACCGACCTGCGGCTCTATGCCGTCGATGGCGATTCCCTGAGGATGGTGCTCGATGGCCTGGTCGTGGCCGGCAATGGCGGCGAGGGTGATACCAATTGCGCCGGATCCTTCCATACCAGTCGGGTTAGCCTGGCGATGAGCCCGGCCAAACATCATGGCTACCACGACATAACGGTGGTCGAGCGAATGGATACCGACAATCCGTTGCCCGACAAGGATGGCGAGTGCCAGTCCCATCCCGGCAAGTCCGTGAGCCAAACCTACCGGCTGCGCTATGACGGCAGCCGGTATACGGCTCCTGCGGGGCTCAAAGCCCTGGAGCCGTGAGGACGCCGCTGGCTGCGACTGAAGCACCGCGGCCTGGTGGTTAATGGCTGGTGTGCCCGAAGCCGAATTTTGGCGGTGTTTCGGCACCGAAGTTTAATCGCCGCTGATATATTGTGTTTCCTGAAGAACGACCCGGCAAATCGGGCGATGAGGCAGGGGCATGCGTCACAATAATTTCCCGGCAATGGCCACGATGGCGGCCGTCTTGATGATGTCTGGCTGTTCGACGAGTGGCGTCGACACCACCAAGACCACCGCCATCCAACCGGCGGCTAAAGACACCGAAACCTCCGATCTGGCGCAAGGCAAGGCGCAGTTTCGCGACGCCAATTACGGCCTCGCCGAAAAGCACTTCCGCAAGGCCGTCGAGTTGAAGGCCGACAATGCGGAGGCCTGGATGGGGCTCGCCGCTTCCTATGATGAACTCGGCCGCTTCGACTTCGCCGACCGTGCCTACGGCCAGCTTTTGAAAGTCGCCGGTCGCAGGCCGCAGATCGTCAACAATATGGGTTATTCGCAACTGTTGCGCGGCAATCGCAAGAAGGCCAAGGCGCTGCTGCTCGAAGCGAAGGCCGGCATGGCCGATCCCACCGTCGTCAATGCCAATCTCGCTCTCCTGAACAAGGGTTGATCTCGCGTCCAATGGTCCGGTTTCGGGACACGTGCCATCGACGCTTTGTAAACCCTATCTGCAGGTTGCATCGATGGATCGCCTGAAAATCCGTATCTGGGGGCAGCCGCTGACCTAGAATGCAGCGCAACCGCCGACGCTCGAGAGGCCCTTGCCCGATATGCTGGACTTCAGTTCGCTCCTGCTCGCAGCCGCGCTGTCGGGCATATGCCTCAGCGTCACCATGTTTGCGATCTGGTTCACCGCACCCAAGGCAGGTTTCGTGCTGACGGTGGCGTGCGGAATTCTGGTGCTCGTCGCGCATGTGATCCTGTTCTGGCGGTACACCAAGGATCCCGATCCGCTGCTTTGCCAGATCGTGCTTGCGCTGCTCAGCCTGGGGTTCCTGATCCTCTGCTTGTCGGCCATGCAATATCTCGGCGTGCCCGGCTACAGGCGCGCCGTTGCACCGGCGCTTGCTGCCATGGCCATTTGTGCCATCGTGACCTTTATGGGCTTTGACGGCGTTGGTTTCATCATCACCTACACCACGGTGACGGCGCTGCTGTCGGCGATCGGCGCCATGTTCTGGATCAACGGCAGTCACGATCGCCGCATCCTTCTGGTGGTTTCGTTTCTGAGCGGCACCTGCGCGATGTCGTTTGCGCTTTGCGGCGTGGTTCTGCTGACCAAGGGGCAATGGACGCTCGCGATTGCGCCCGACAATTGGGCCGAACGATTGAATTCCGTCGTGGCGGTGGCCTGCATGACCGGGCTCGGAGCATTGACGCTCTCCCTCCATCATCTGCAGGCGCAGATCGAGCTCAAGGCCGAGACCATGACCGACCCGCTGACAGGGTTGCTGAACCGCCGGGCATTGACGTCGCTTTACGGCGAGCGGAGTTTCGGTCCATTCATGTCCATCGTCATGTTCGACCTAGACCACTTCAAGCGGACGAACGATGTCTACGGTCACCCGGTTGGGGATCAGGTCTTGTGCCGTTTTGCCGCCGTCATCAAGAAATATGCCCGGCCCGGCGTCGACGCTTTTCGCCTTGGCGGCGAGGAGTTCGCAGTCGTCATGTCGCGGATGACGGACGAGAAGGCCTACGATCTCGCCAGCAAGATCGGCGTGGCTTTCGGCGCCGAAATCGTCCCCACCCAGCTCGGCAAATTGCGCAGCACGGTCAGCGGCGGCATCGGCTTTGGCGAGGCAAGCGGCAGCAGCCTCGACAACGTGCTCACCGAGGCAGACGCGGCGCTCTATGCCGCCAAACGCGCCGGACGAAATTGCGTCATCAGCCGCAAGAGGATGGGCAAGGCCGAGCCGATCAAGCCGGCCTTGCGCTCAGCGTAAATTACTCCGCGGCCCCCAGATAGTCGGACAGCGGCGGGCACGAGCAGACCAGGTTGCGGTCGCCGGCGACATTGTCGATGCGTGACACCGGAGGCCAGTACTTGGCTGCCGTGTCGGCGTCGCCGGCCGGATAGGCCGCTTCCAGGCGCGAGTAGGGATGGTTCCACTGGCCGGCCAGCGCCTCGGCGGCGGTGTGCGGCGCGTTGACCAGCGGATTGTCGGCCAAAGGCCATTCGCCCCTGGCGACTTTTGCTGCCTCTGCCGATATCGCGATCATGGCCTCGCAGAAGCGGTCGATTTCCCGCTTGGGCTCGGACTCGGTCGGCTCCACCATCAGCGTGCCGGCGACCGGGAACGACATGGTCGGCGCGTGAAAACCATAATCGATCAGCCGCTTGGCGACATCGTCGACACTGATGCCTGCACTCTCCTTGAGCACACGGGTGTCGAGGATGCATTCATGCGCGACGCGTCCGTGCCTGCCCTTGTAGAGCACCGGGAAATGCGCACCGAGCCGCGTTGCGATGTAGTTGGCGGAAAGGATCGCTGTTTCGGTCGCCTGCTTCAGGCCCGAGGCGCCCATCATGCGGATATACATCCAGGTGATCGGCAGGATCGAGGCGCTGCCGAAGGGGGCGGCGGAGACGGCGTGCGCCGAGCCTTCGGTGACATGGCCGGGCAAATACGGCTTCAAATGCGCCTTGACGCCGATCGGCCCGATGCCGGGTCCGCCGCCGCCATGCGGAATGCAGAAGGTCTTGTGCAGGTTCATATGGCAGACATCGGCGCCGATGTCGCCGGGACGGGCAAGCCCGACCAGCGCGTTGAGGTTGGCACCGTCGAAATAGACCTGGCCGCCATGCTCATGGATCAGCGCGCAGAGATCGCGTGCGCCCTCCTCGAACACGCCATGCGTCGAGGGATAGGTGAACATCAGCGCTGCGAGATTTTGCGCATGCTCAGTCGCCTTGGCCTTCATGTCGTCCATGTCGATGTTGCCGTCTTCGGTGCAGCGCACGACGACGACGTTCATGCCGGCCATCGCCGCGCTCGCGGGATTGGTGCCATGCGCCGAGGAGGGGATCAGGCAGACGGTGCGGTGGTTGTCGCCGCGAGAGCGGTGATAGCCGCGGATGGCGAGCAGTCCGGCATATTCGCCCTGGCTGCCGGCATTGGGCTGCAACGTGACGGCGTCGAAGCCGGTGATCTCCGACAGCCAGCCCGCCAGCTCGCCGATCATGGCACGGTAGCCTGCCGAGTGCGCGGCCGGGGCGAAGGGGTGCAGATTGGCAATGCTCGGCCAGCTCACCGGCATCATCTCGGCGGCGGCGTTGAGCTTCATGGTGCAGGATCCCAGCGGGATCATGGCGCGGTCGAGCGCCAGGTCCTTGTCGGCCAGCCGGCGCAGGAAGCGCATCATCTCGGTTTCCGACTTGTTTTCGTGGAAAACAGGCTGGGTCAGGAACTCCTTGCCGCGCGGCTTGCCGGGCACCGTGCTGTCGGCGGAGGCACCAGCCTTGGCGCCGAACAGGGCCGCGATTGCGTCGAGATCGGCCTCGGTGGAGGTTTCGTCGAAGGCGATGCCGATGTGGTCGGCATCGACGGCACGCAGCAGTCTGCCGCCCTTTTCAGCGGCGGCGGCGATCGAAGCTGCCTTGCCCTTCACCTCGGCCGTCACCGTGTCGAAGCGGCTTGAACCGAGCACGGAGATGTTTGCTGCTTTGAGCCCGGCGGCAAGACGATTGGCCAACGTGTGGATGCGCCCGGCAATCGCCTGCAGCCCGGCGGGGCCGTGCCAGATGGCATAGGCGGTCGCCATATTGGCGAGCAGCGCCTGCGCGGTGCAGATGTTGGAGGTCGCCTTGTCGCGGCGGATATGCTGCTCACGCGTCTGCAAGGCAAGCCGGTATCCGGGCCGGCCCTTGCTGTCGGTGGACTGGCCGACCAGGCGGCCAGGCATCAGCCGCGTCAGCCTGTCGGAGACGGCGCAATAGGCCGCGTGCGGGCCGCCAAAGCCCATCGGCACGCCAAAGCGCTGCATCGGGCCGACGGCGATGTCGGCGCCAAGCTTGGCCGGCGCGTCGGTCAGCGTCAGGCCGAGCGGGTCGGCGATGAAGACGACGAGGGCGCCGGTCGCGTGTGCCTTGTCGATCGCTGCCTTGTGGTCGCCATAGACGCCAAATGTATCCGGCCAGGAGACAAGCAGGGCGGCGGTGTTGTCGTCGATCGTCTCGCCATCGATCTCGATGCCGAGCGGCTCGGCGCGGGTGCGCACCACGTCCAGCGTCTGCGGGTGCGGCGTGCCGGCAAGTGCTACCTTGGTGCGCTTGTCGCGGTGATGGCGCAGCGCAATGCCGACCGCCTCGGCCACGGCGGTTGCTTCATCCAGCAGCGACGCCGATGCCACCGGCAGGCCGGTCAGTTCGGTGACCAGGGTCTGGAAGTTGAACAGCATTTCCAACCGGCCCTGGCTGATCTCGGCCTGATAGGGCGTGTAGGCCGTATACCAGGCCGGGTTCTCGAACAGATTGCGCTGGATAACCGGCGGCACATGGACGCCGTGATAACCGGCGCCGATGAAGCTCTTCAGCACCGTATTCCCGGCCATGACAGCCGAAAGCTCAGCCAGCGCTTCCGCCTCGCTCGCTGGTGCCGGCAGGGCAAGCGGCCGATCGAGCCGGATCGACTTCGGGACGGACTGGCTGATCAGCGTCTCGATCGAGGGCACGCCGATGGCGGCCAGCATGGCTCTGGTATCGTTGAGGCCGGGACCGATATGGCGGGCCGAGAAGGGGTAGGGTGCTGCGGTCATCTCAATAAGTCCTGACTTCAACCGATATGGGCTTTGTAGGCGGCCTCATCCATGAGACCGGCGAGCTGGCTTTCGTCGGCAAGCTTCATCTTCCACAGCCAGCCGGCCCCTGTTGCGGCCGAATTGACCAGTGACGGATCCGACGACAGCGTGCCGTTGGCCTCGGTGATCTCGCCGTCGACTGGTGCATAGACATCGGACGCCGCCTTGACGGATTCGACCACGACGGCGGTGTCGCCCTTGGTCAATTTCTTTCCCGTCTCCGGCAGTTCGACGAAGACGAGGTCGCCGAGCTGCTCCTGCGCGTAGTCAGTGATGCCGACCGTGGCGATGCCGCCCTCGACGCGGAGCCACTCGTGATCTGATGTGAAATAGGTCGTTGCCATTGAGATCATCCTTTTCGGTAGCGATGCGGTGTGAAGGGCAGGGAGCTGATATCGACTGGGATTTTCGTGCCGCGCACATCGGCGAAAACCCGTGTTCCGGGCTTTGCCAGAGGTGTCGAGACATAGCCCATGGCGACCGGATGGCCGGCCGAGGGGCCGAAGCCGCCCGACGTGACATGGCCGGCCGGCTTGCCGTCGGCGTCGAAGAGCGCGGCACCGCCACGCACCGGCTGGCGGCCTTCCGGCTTCAAACCGACGCGCTTTTGCGCGGGTCCTCGTTCCACCGCGGCGCGGAGCGCATCGGCGCCGATGAAAGTGCCGGAAGCGCGGATGTCCTTTGGAATTGCCCACATCAAGGCGGCGCTGGCCGGGTCGGTTTCCGGTGTGATGTCCTGGCCATGCAGGCAGAGACCGGCCTCCAGGCGCAGGCTGTCGCGCGCGGCCAGGCCGATCCACAGCACGCGCTCGTCTCCGAGCAGCTTCGCGACGAGGTCGCGTGCATCGGCCTCCGGCAAGCCGATCTCGAACCCGTCCTCGCCGGTATAGCCCGACCGGCTCATGAACCAGTTCTTGCGCGGTTCGACCCCATGCATGAACAGCAGCGAGCCGGTCTCGATGCCGGCGCGGGAAAGGGCGGCCCAGGCTTCAGGACCCTGGATGGCCAGGAAGACGCGGTCGAGCGGCTCGATCCTGGCGTCGAAATCCGCGGCAAGTGCACGCAAATGCTTTTCGTCGGCTACGGCGTTGCCGGCATTGGCGACCACCATGAACCTGGCATCGCCAAGCCTGGTGACGATCAGGTCGTCGAGGATGCCGCCTGCTTCGTTGAGGAAAAAGGACAGTTTGGATTGCGAGATTTCGAGCGCGCCGGCATCCAGTGGGCAGGCACGGTTGAGCAGTGCCGCCGCTTCCGGTCCGCTGACCTCGAACAGCTTCATATGCGAGATGTCGAACAGGCCGGCCTGCTCGCGGGTGTGAAGGTGTTCCTTCATGACGCCGGCCGGATAGGTCAGCGGCATCGACCAGCCGGCAAAGGCGCCGAAGCGCGCACCGGCGGCCATATGGATATCTTCAAGGGGAAGGTGTTTTGTGTCGTCGCCCGTCATGTCGTCTCCAGAGTCGCACGCAATCGGTCGCGAATGGCGACCAGTCCGTGCCCCTCTGTCTGAAGCCTGAGAGACTCGCGCAGCCGGAACTCTGTCAGCGGCGCTTACACCTTCGGCGCGGGGGCAAGCCCCGACTTTCCAGAGTGTCTTTCCCGTCTACGGTTCTTTTGCCTGAGAGATTTCGGGCGATTTCCCCTTCGGCGACAGCTCTCGCTGTTCTCTCCCGCAAACAGGTAGGACTCAAGACCCTGAGTCCTCGACGCGCCATCCATAGCTTGCGCGCGACGGCTTGTCACCTGTCAGCAACATCTAAAGCGCGTGCATGTCGTTCTTCAAACCGCGGCACGCTGTCAGGCGACATGCGTTGGCGACAAGTCTTCACTAACCACGCCGTTTGCCGGTTTTTCAAGACACTGCTGATATGTTGGCTTGTGTGACGCTATGGGGCCGGCGCTTGGCGACGGCGGACGGGGACGACAAATGGGCGAATTGATCATGAGCGCGCCGGTGGCCGGGCTGACCTCGAAAAGCCGCATCGCCGCGGAGGACGTGGCGATATTGCGCCATGAAGTGTTCGGCGACGGCGTCGTGACGCGTGGCGAGGCCGAGGCGCTGTTCGCGCTCGATGCCACGGCGAAGGACAAATGCCAGGAATGGCCGCCCTTCTTCATTGAGGCGGTCACCGACTATATCGTCCACCAGGAAAAGCCATCGGGCTATATCTCGCAGGACAATGCCGACTGGCTGATCCGCACGATCTCGCGCGACGGCATGGTCGACAGCCGGACCGAACTCGAATTGCTGGTGCATGTGCTGGAACAGGCGAAATCGTCGCCGGCCCAGCTTTGTGTGTATGCGCTGGAGCAGGTGGCGCATGCCGTCATTGACGGCAAGGGGCCGCTGATGCTCGGCGGCGCGCTGGCTCCGGGCCTCGTCGCGCAGGCGGAGGTCGAGCTTTTGCGCCGGATACTCCATGCCCATGGCGGCGACGGCAACATCGCCATCACGCGCGCCGAGGCCGAGGTGCTGCTCAAGATCAACGAGCGGACTGCTCAAGGACAAAACGATCCGTCCTGGAACGAGCTGTTCGTCAAGGCGATCGCCAATTTCGTCATGTGCTCGGCCGGCTACGAAGCACCGACGCGCGACGTGGCGCTGCGCCATGACGCCTTCCTCGAACATGCCGATCCGGAAATCGGCGGCTTCTTCAGCCGCATGATCTCCGGCGGGCTTGCCGGCATCATGGAGGCCTACCGATCTCCTGGCGACATCGAAGCCGAATGGGAAGCCAAGAACAGGGCGGCCGAGGCCCTGGCCCGCCGTGCCGAGACGATCGATGCCGGCGAAGCCGGCTGGCTGATCGAACATATCGGCGTCGACAGGCCACTTTACGAGAACGAACGCGCGCTGCTGACCCTGATCAAGCACGCCTCGCCGGAAATTCACCCGGCGCTCAGGCCGCTGCTCGACAAGGTTGCCTGACCGGCCAGGGATTGCTTAATCGGATCCGGGATGCTGGTCAGATCTGATCGACGTCGACGTATATCCGGGCCAGGCCTTCCCGGACGGTCGACATGGCATCGGCGACACTGATGTCGATGTGGTCATGCATGAGCCTTGCGGCCGTGTCGGCATCGCGGGTTACCATGGCTCGGGCGATTTCGCTGTGTTCGGTGTAGGTTGTCGACAGTCGCCGGTGCTTCTCCACTTCGATCTTGCGAACGAAATGGATGCGCGTGTTGATGCCTTCGAGCATGCGCGCCAGTTCGGGATTGCCTGACAGCCTGGCGATGCGGATGTGAAACTCCTCGTCCCTGGTGGTCAGCTCGGCGCTGGAAAACGAGTCGGCGCGCGCCATGGTGAGCGTCCACCAGTCGACGAGCGCGGCGAGCTCTTCATTGGTCGCGCGCTGGATCGCCAGCCTGACGGAGCGCTCCTCGAGAACCGCCCGCACGTCGGAAAGATTGATGACCTCGTCGACATCGAAGCCGCGGCAAAAGAAGCCGCGATTGGTCTGGAAGGTGATGAGTTCCTCTGTGACCAGCCGCTGGAGGGCCTCCCTGATCGGGCTGCGGCTGACATTCAGCCTCGCGGCAAGCGCCACTTCGTTGATGCGCTCGTTCGGCTTGAAGCGATAGTCCATCGCCATGCGACGGATCTCTTCATAGACGCGCGGGCCGGTCTTGATCGGCTTGGATGCCAACGCCGCATCGTCGTCCTGGTTGCTGTGCCTGGTGGGTCGGAGCATGGCGTCGGTCAAGCCTTTGCGGCGCTTGGTTCGGCGAACCGCGCATGTGTGGGAAGGATACCGTCGAGGGCGATCGGCGCAGCCCGGCCGGCGATCAGTTCGGCGACGATGCGGGCCGATCCATGCGCCATCGTCCAGCCGATATGGCCGTGGCCGGTGTTCAGCCAGAGGTTCTTGATGTTGCGCAGGCCGAGGATCGGCAGATTGTCGGGCGTCATGGGTCTCAGGCAGGCCCGCATTTCGGCGCGATCATAGGCGATACCGCGCGGGAACAGGTCCTGCGTGACGCGCTTCATTAAGGCGAAATCCGAAGGCTTGTGGCTGCGATCATAGCCCGCGAATTCCGCGGTGGCGGTGACGCGGATGCGATCGCCCATCGGCGTGATGGCAACGAGATTGTGCTCATCGATGACGGGGAGTTTTGGAGCCAGCGCCGGGTCGACGATGGGAACGGTCAGGGAATATCCCTTGACCGGATAGATCGGCAGACCAAGGCCGATCTTGCGGGCTAGGATCGGGCTTTCGGCGCCGAGACACAGAACGTAGGCGTCGGCCAGAAATTCTCCCTTGTCGGTGACGACCCGGATGATCGCGTCATTCCTGCGTTCAATCCCGACGATCCTCGTGCTTGTCAGGATCTTGCCGCCCCTCGTTTCGACGATGGCCGCCAGCGCGCGCGTGAACTTGGCGGCGTCGCCGGTTTCATCGGTTGGACACATTATGCCGCCGGCAATGCTGCCGCGCGACGAAGCCAGCGCCGGCTCGCGGTCAATGATTTCCTGTGCGTCGACAATGCGGATCTCCTGGCCGTCGGCCTCCAGCAGGCGCATGTTGGCGACGCCCTTGTCGAGCGCCTGACGGCTGCGGTGGAAGTAAAGGATGCCGGCCGAGGTCCTGTCGTACTGGATCGCTTCCTCCCTGACGACCGCCTGCAGGACCGATTGGGAATGGACCGCAAGCCGATGTTTGAGGAGGGTATTGCGACGCGCTTTGGCGGCCGTGCATTCCCTGAGGAAGCGCAGCGACCAGCTGTAGAGATGCGGGTCGGCGGAAAGTTTGAAGCGAAGCGCCTGGTCTTTCAGGAACAGCGACTTCAGCAGGATTTTTGGCGCGGCTGGCGATGACCAGACGAAGGAGTGACCGGGCGCGATCATGCCTGCATTTGCCCAGCTCGCGCCCTCGGCCACCTGCGGTGCCTGCTCAAGAACAGTGACCGCGTGGCCGTCCTTTTGCAACTGATAGGCGGTGGTGATCCCGACCACGCCGCCGCCCAAGATCAATACGCGCATTGCTGTCCCGAAGGGCTGTGTTCCTATTGTCGACAATTCAATAGGAAGACGCCGATCCCTGTCAACGGTGAATGGGTCGGCGACGGACAAGCGATCCGCGCAAGCACAAAATTCAGGCGTTTACCGGTTCCCAGGATCTGCACAGAGCCCTTGACAGTTTCGGCAATATCGCCGTTTCTATTGTCGACAATTCTGATTGGCATCAGGAAGGGGACTGCGCCATGGACGCCCCGGTTAGCCGCGCCGACGACACGCTCGTCCTCGATAAGGAACACATTCCCTTCAAGACCGATGACGGTATCGGCACGCGCGCCAATCTCGGCCTGCTCGTGCTGCGGACCGACCAGACCATCGAGGATGAATTCCGGTATGCGCTGCCCGCGCGCGACATCGCGCTGTACGAGGCGCGGCTCTACAGCGATGTCGAGATCACACCGGAAAACCTGATGAAAATGTCGGCGGTAATCCCGGCAACGGTGGGACTCTTGCCCGACGTCAAGTTCGATGTGATCGGCTTTGCCTGCACGTCGGGAGCGCTGGTCATCGGCGAGGATAAGGTTGCCGAGCGCGTTCACGAGGTGCTGCCTGGTGTGCAGGTGACCAATCCGGTGACCGCGGCACGCGCCGCGCTGAAGGCCCTGGGGGTCTCGAGGATCGCGCTGCTCACCCCTTACTTGGCGAAAATCAATCATTCGCTGCGGGCATCGCTGATGGCGCGGGGGATGGATATTCCGGTCATGGGCTCCTTCAACGAGGCGGACGACAATGTCGTTGCACGCATCACGCCGGCATCGGTCAAGCAGGCCATCTTGGAAATCGGTGCGTCGAGCGACTGTGATGCGGTGTTCGTTTCCTGCACCAGCATGCGCGTTGCCCGCATCATCGAGGAGGTCGAGAAGGAGTTGGGGAAACCGGTCACCTCCAGCAACCATGCACTTGCCTGGCATATGCTGCGGCTTGGCGGTATTAGCGAGCAGATTGCCGGAAAAGGCGAGCTGTTTCGCCGCTCGCTAGGCTAGCATCTTCAGCGCCGGATTTGCGGTGTGCAGCTCAGATCCCGCCGTACCAGTCATAGCCATTGTCTTCCCAATAGCCGCCCCTGCCACCGCCGACATCGGCAAAGCCGTCGACCAGTTCGATCTTGTAGAGATATTTCGGCATCTTGTAGCCGAGCTGGCGCTCGACGCGAACCCGCAGCGGCGCGCCGTTCTCGACCGGCAGCGGCTTGCCGTTCAGGCCGTAGGCGAGGATCGTCTGCGGGTGACGGGCATCGATGAGGTCGATGGTGCCGTAATATTTGATGTCGCCCGACAGGCTGCGGTCGATCGTGTCGAGGCAATGGAACATGACATAGCGCGCCTGCGGTTTGACCACCGCCTGGTCCAGCACCAGCGACAGCGGCGTGCCGGTCCATTTGGCTATGCAGCTCCAGCCTTCGACGCAGTCATGGCGGGTGATCTGGGTGCGGCTTGGCATGTTCTGGAGCTGCTCGCGGCTGAGCGACAGCGGCTTTTCGACAAGACCCGTCACTTCCAGACGCCAGTCGGCGAAATTGTTGGCGAGCAGGCCCTTGTAGACGTCGTCATCGGGAGCGGTGACGCCGTTCGGCCGCTGCGGCTGGCGGATATCGGCCTCGGTGAATTCCGGCGCCAGCGCGTCGCGTCCGGCCAGCAGGCGCTGTGCGCGGTAGGTCAGGCCATTGGCGTTTTCGAGGAAACTGCGCAGGCCGCTGCCGACGCTTAGCTGGCTGTCGAAAGCGTCGCAGCCCGACAGCATGATACCGGAAGCGCCAAGGCCGGCAGCGGTCAGGAATTTGCGGCGGCTGATCTCAAACTTCGCCATATCAGGCACTCCTCTCGGCTGTATTGTCGTCCTGTGCGGGAGGATCGGTGCGGTACCAGCCGGTGATGATCGAGCGCAGCTCGTTGATCGGGCCGGCGGCCAGGATCATCAGGATATGGACGACGAAGAAGGCGACCAGCAGCACCATGACGGTGAAATGGATGGTGCGTGCCGTCTGCCGGCCACCGAGCAGATCGTTGAGGAAAGGCAGCACCGAGTTCATGCTTGGCGACATCGCCAGACCGGTGATGATCATCAGCGGCAACAGCACGAACAGCACGCCGCCATAGGCCATCTTCTGCAACGTGTTGTATTCGCGCGTGTGGTGGAATTTGAGCTTGGCGTGGTCGACGATGTCTTGCGGCAACCGCTTCAAATCGTCGAGGCGTGGCGCGAGATCGCGGCGGATGTGACCGTTGACGATGCTGGCGACCAGCCAGACGATCAACGTCGTGGTGAGTATCCAGGCAAAGAAGAAATGGATGACGCGCGCAGTGCCGAGATCATAGTAGGACGGGATGGTCGCCCAGGACGGGAAGGCGCGGGACGTCTCCTGGCCGGCCGGACCCGACCAGCCGAGCACCCCAGTGGTGTTGAAGCGTTTGCCGAAGATCTCCGTGTAGCCGCGCGGACCCGCATCGGAGTTCTCGGCGCCGATGGCGAAGATGGTGTTGTTGTAATCGAAGCCCGATTGCTTGCCGATATAGAGCTGCGGACGGGCATTGAAGATCTGCAGGCCTGAGAGCAGCATGAAGAACAGCGAGATGGCCCACAGCCAATGCGTCAGCCGCGTCCAGCGCGACTGCCGGTAAATCAGCGTTTTGTCGTTCGACGCCGAAGCGCCTGGATCGGCGGCGGATTGGCTTCTGGCAACGGATTCCATCGTGTTTCGTCTCCCGGCCTCGCGGCATGGCCTGCGCGCTCATTGTCCTCCTGATACGTCGCGATCCAAACCGATGTTTCATCCGATCACGGATTTATTACGGACCGCCCAGGCTGACGGCGAGATTGACGGCAGCGGCGACGATGACCGTGTTGAAGAAAAACGACAGGATCGAGTGGACAAGCACGACACGACGCATATGCGTCGTCGAGATGTTGGTGTCGGCGGTCTGCGCCGTCATGCCGATCACCGTCGAGAAATAGAGGAAGTCCCAACCCTCCGGCCGTTTGTCGCCCGGAAACAGCAGTCCGCCGACCGGGATTTTCTTCCTGGTCTCGGCATCCATCGCATCGCCATCCATCCAGTAGACATGGGCATAATGGAGCGCTGCCATGGCATGGATGGTGAACCAGCCGAGCGGGATCGACAGCAGCGCGAAGAAGAGCTCGATGGGATGGCTTCTGTCCTTCTGATTGATCAGCAGGAACAATGCGACAACGGCAACGCCGACGACGACAAGCGTCACGGCGAAGATGACCAGCACCGGCTGGTCGGTGGCGCGCGCATTCTTGCTCAGATACCTGCCGGTGAACTTCGGCATCTGGGCGACGACGAGAATGACATAGGCGGCAAAGAACGCGTTGGCGCCGATCGAATAGGCAAGCGGAGCGTGCAGCAGCAACGCCACCAGAAGCGCAAAGACGCCGAAGCAGGCAGACACAGCAAACAGCATGTGGCGCTGCATGGGTTTGTCTATCGGAGCTTCGGCGGCCATGGTGGTTCCAGCCCTGGATAGCGCTAATCCGGTGTGGCCGATTTCATGGCACGCCGCAAGATGCGATCGAGTTCGCCCAGAAACCGCGACCGGTCCTGCGGCGCGAAGCTGGCATTGTAGCCCTTGCTTTCGCCGGTCTCGCGCAGATGCTGCTTCAGGTCGCGCATCGCCACCGCCATGCCGATCGTTTCCGGCGTGAAGGGACGTCCGGTTGGCCCAAGCACATGGGCGCCAAGCGCCACCGCGCGGGCGGCCAGCGGAATGTCAGCGGTGATCACAATGTCGTTGGTGCGTGCATTGTCGACGATCCAGTCGTCGGCGGCATCAGCGCCCTTGGAGACCACGACATTGCGGACCATCGGATCGCGCGACGGCCGCAGGCCGCCATTGGAGACGTAGGTGACAAGGACGCCATGCCGGTTGGCCACTTTTTCGACCTCGGCCTTGACCGGGCAGGCATCTGCATCGACGAGAATGGCGGGGAGTTCGCTCATGTTTCTTTTCTCCTCCCATTGTGAACCACGGAGGCCGCGCGCCGGTTGGACCGCGGCCTGTGAGCTTCCTCAGTAAACCACGACGCTTCTGATCGATTTGCCCTCATGCATGAGATCGAAACCCTTGTTGATGTCCTCGAGCTTGAGCGTGTGGGTGATCATCGGGTCGATCTGGATCTTGCCGTCCATGTACCAGTCGACGATCTTCGGCACATCGGTGCGGCCGCGCGCGCCGCCGAAGGCGGTGCCCATCCAGGTGCGGCCGGTGACCAGCTGGAACGGCCGCGTCGAGATCTCCTGGCCGGCGCCGGCAACGCCGATGACCACCGACTTGCCCCAGCCGCGATGCGAGGCTTCCAGCGCCTGACGCATGACCTTGGTGCTGCCCGTGCAGTCGAATGTGTAGTCGGCGCCGCCGATCTGGTCGGCGCCACGCTTGGTCATGTTGACGAGGTAGGGCACGACATCGCCGTCGATCTCCTTCGGATTGACGAAATGCGTCATGCCGAAGCGCTCGCCCCACTCCTTCTTGTCGTTGTTCAAATCGACGCCGATGATCATGTCGGCGCCGGCAAGTTTCAGGCCCTGGATGACATTGAGGCCGATGCCGCCGAGGCCGAAGACGACCGCGGTGGCGCCGATCTCGACCTTGGCGGTGTTGATCACAGCACCGATGCCGGTGGTGACGCCGCAGCCGATGTAGCAGATCTTGTCGAAGGGCGCGTCCGGATTGACCTTGGCCAGTGCGATCTCGGGCAGCACGGTGAAGTTGGAGAAGGTCGAGCAGCCCATATAGTGAAAGATCTTGTCCTTGCCGATCGAGAAGCGCGACGAACCATCGGGCATGAGGCCCTGGCCCTGCGTGGCGCGGATCGCCGTGCAGAGGTTCGTCTTTCTCGACAGGCAGGACGGGCACTGGCGGCATTCGGGCGTATAGAGCGGGATGACGTGGTCGCCCTTCTTGAGCGAGGTGACACCCTTGCCGACATCGACGACGACGCCGGCACCCTCATGGCCGAGGATGGCCGGAAACAGACCTTCCGGATCGGCGCCCGACAGTGTGAATTCGTCGGTGTGGCAAATGCCTGTCGCCTTGATCTCGACCAGCACTTCGCCCTCGCGCGGGCCCTCGAGGTCGACCTCCATGATCTCCAGCGGCTTTCCGGCGGCAACAGCGACAGCGGCGCGGGTTTTCATCAGGCGTCCTCCAATGCGAATTTTTTTCCAAGGTTTCAGGTTTTGCCGACACGATCAACTGGCAGCTGGCTCCGCGACTGGGCCACAGCGATGAATTGGAATCGCAAGTCGATTGAAAGGCAGTGAATTGCATGGTCGGCTTGACCCTGCAAGCACAGGCCATAAAAGGAACGGCCGACCCGAGGGATGACATTTCGCATGTTCACCAAGATCCTGATCGCCAATCGCGGCGAAATTGCCTGCCGCGTCATCAAGACGGCGCGCAAGATGGGCATTGCCACGGTCGCGGTCTATTCCGATGCCGATCGCGACGCCGTGCATGTCGAGATGGCCGACGAGGCGGTGCATATCGGGCCTTCGCCAGCCGCGCTGAGCTATCTCGTCCCTGAAAAGATCATCGCCGCGTGCAAGGAGACGGGAGCCCAGGCCGTGCACCCCGGCTACGGGTTCCTGTCCGAGCGGGCGGCCTTCTGTGAGGCGCTGGAAGCGGAAGGCATCATTTTCATCGGCCCGAAGCCCAAGGCGATCAAGGCGATGGGTGACAAGATCGAATCGAAGAAGTTCGCCAACGCCGCCAAGGTTTCCACCGTGCCCGGCTGGCTCGGCGTCATCGAGAATGCCGATCATGCCGAAAAGATCGCCGGCGAAATCGGTTATCCCGTGATGATCAAGGCTTCGGCCGGCGGCGGCGGCAAGGGCATGCGCATCGCCTGGAGCGAAGCCGAAGTGCGCGATGGCTTCGACCGCGCGCGCTCGGAAGCCAAGAGTTCGTTCGGCGACGATCGTCTCTTCATCGAGAAATTCGTCGTCGATCCGCGCCACATCGAAATCCAGGTGCTGGCCGACGCGCATGGCAACGCGCTCTATCTCGGCGAGCGCGAATGCTCGATCCAGCGACGCAACCAGAAGGTCGCCGAAGAGGCGCCGTCGCCATTCCTGGACGCCGCGACACGCAAGGCCATGGGCGAGCAGTCTGTGGCGCTGGCCAAGGCCGTCGACTACCAGAGCGCCGGCACGGTCGAATTCATCGTCGACAAGGACAAGAACTTCTATTTCCTTGAAATGAATACACGATTGCAGGTCGAGCACCCGGTGACGGAGCTCATCACCGGCATCGATCTGGTCGAGCAGATGATCCGCGTCGCCGCCGGCGAAAAGCTTGGCCTGAAGCAAAGCGACATCGAGCTGAACGGCTGGGCGGTGGAAAGCCGGCTCTATGCCGAAGACCCTTACCGCAATTTCCTGCCTTCGATCGGCCGGCTGACGCGCTACCGGCCGCCGGAGGAAGGACAATTCGGCGATGTCGTCATCCGCAACGACACCGGCGTCACCGAAGGCTCCGAAATCTCGATGTTCTACGATCCGATGCTCGCCAAGCTGTGCACCTGGGCGCCGACGCGTCTGGAAGCCATCGATGCCATGTCGGAAGCGCTCGACAGCTTCGTCGTCGACGGAATCGAGCACAACATTCCGTTCCTGGCTGCCTTGATGCAGCATCAGCGTTGGCGGGAAGGGCGGATATCGACCGCTTTCATATCGGAGGAATATCCCGACGGTTTCGCGCCGGTCGTGCCGAACGACGACGAGAAAGCGGTGCTGGCGTCGATCGCGACCGCAGTGGAACTGCTGCGACGTGATCGGCTTGACCGGCTGGGCGGGCGCCTGGCGCCGCATTCGGGAGCGCTGAAGCGCGACTGGGTCGTGAAGATCGATGATGACTATCTGTCGGCGTCCATCATCGAGGGCATGATTTCCATTCCGATGGAAGTCGATCTGTCGATCGCGGGCGGCAAGGCGCTGACCGTTGCATCCGACTGGCGGCCGGGCGATCTGGTCTGGCGCGGTACGGTCGGCAAGCGCAAGGTTACGGCTCAGGTCAGGCCGGTCGCCAATGGCTTTCGCATCGCCTGGAAAGGCATGTCGGTGACCGCGCGCGCCATGCTGCCGCGCACCGCCGAACTGGAAAGGCTGATGCCCGAAAAGGTGGCGCCGGACACGTCGAAGCTGCTGCTTTGCCCGATGCCCGGCCTTGTCGTGTCGATTGCCGTTGCCGAAGGCCAGGAGGTCAAGGCAGGCGAGACATTGGCTGTGGTCGAAGCGATGAAGATGGAAAACGTGCTGCGTGCCGAACGCGACCTTGTCGTCTCCAAACTCAACGCCAAGCCTGGCGACAGCCTGGCTGTCGACGCCGTGATCATGGAGTTTGCTTAGGGCTAGCCGGGCAGGCAGCCGGTGATCAGCAGTGGTTTGTGCTGGACTGGCATCGCGCGGTCCCGGACAATACATCTCCATCGACTCAAGGACCTTCACGCAGCACCATGGCCGACGAAAAACTCCCCCGCGATCCCTTGAAGCGAGAAGCGGCGATTGCTGCGGCGCGGCCGGAGGCCCCGGCGCGGCCCTTCGTCCATTTGCGCGTGCATTCGGCCTATTCGCTGCTGGAAGGCGCCTTGCAGATCGGCAAGGTGGTGGCTCATGCGGTCAAGGACGAAGCCCCGGCCATCGCCGTTACCGACACCAACAACCTGTTTGGCGCGCTCGAATTCGCGCAGAAGGCGGTGAAGGACGGCATCCAGCCGATCATCGGCTGCCAGACGGCGCTCGCCTTTTCCGGCGAAAACAGCGATGGCCAGCGCGACCGCAGACGGCAAGGTCCCGATATGCGGCCGGTCGTTCTGCTTGCCGCGACCGAGGCGGGCTATTCCAATCTGGTCAGGCTGGTCAGCCGCGTCTACCTCGAAACGCCGCCGGGCGAAGCCGTGCACCTGACCACGGAAATGATGGAAGGCTATTGTGACGGGTTGATCTGCCTCAGCGGCGGACCGCGCGGACCGATCGGCACCGCGCTCAAGGAAGATCGCCGCGATCTGGCCGAAGCCCGGCTTCTGACTCTCAAGGAGATGTTCGGCGACCGGCTCTATGTCGAGCTTGATCGGGTTTCCGGTTATGATCGCGTGATCGAAAAATCCTCGATCGATCTGGCCTATGCCCATGAACTGCCGCTGGTCGCCACCAACGAGGCGTTCTTTTCCTCTCGCGACGACTATGACGCACATGACGCGCTGATTGCCATTGCCGAGGGATCGGTCGTTGCCGCCGACAACCGCCGCCGGCTGTCGCCCGACAATTTCCTGCGCAGCCAGGCCGATATGGCAAGGCTCTTTGCCGACCTGCCGGAGGCGATCGACAACACTGTCGAGATCGCGCTGCGCTGCTCCTATTACCCGAAGAACCGCAATCCAATCCTGCCGCGCTTCACGGGCGGCGATGTCGCCGACAATGACGCCGCCGTGCAGGCGGAAGCCGACGAACTGGCCCGCCAGGCCCATGAGGGGCTCGACGCGCGCCTTGCCATGCATGGCCCGACCGCGGGCTATACGGTCGAGCAATACCGCGAGCGGTTGAACTTCGAGCTTGGCATTATCACCAAGATGAAGTTTCCCGGCTACTTCCTGATCGTTGCCGACTTCATCAAATGGGCCAAGGCGCAAGGCATTCCGGTCGGGCCTGGCCGCGGTTCGGGCGCAGGCTCGCTGGTCGCCTATTCGACCACCATCACCGACATTGATCCGCTGCGCTTCTCGCTGCTGTTCGAGCGCTTTCTCAATCCCGACCGCGTGTCGATGCCCGACTTCGACATCGACTTCTGTCAGGATCGGCGCGAGGAGGTCATCCGCTACGTCCAGCAGAAATACGGCCGCGACCAGGTCGGCCAGATCATCACCTTCGGTACGCTGCAGGCGCGCGCCGTGCTGCGCGACGTCGGCCGCGTCCTGCAAATGCCCTATGGCCAGGTCGACAAGCTCTCCAAGATGGTGCCGCAGAATCCGGCCAATCCGGTCAAGCTCGCCGACGCCATCGCCAACGAGCCGCGCTTTGCCGAAGAGGCCGAGAGGGAGCCGATCGTCCAGACGCTGCTCGACATGGCGCAGAAGCTGGAAGGCCTCTACCGCCATGCCTCGACGCACGCCGCCGGCATCGTCATCGGCGACCGGCCGCTCTCGGAGCTGGTGCCGATGTACCGCGATCCGCGCTCGGACATGCCCGTCACCCAGTTCAACATGAAATATGTCGAGCAGGCCGGACTGGTGAAGTTCGACTTCCTCGGCCTGAAGACGCTGACCGTGCTGGAGACGGCGGTGAAGCTGATCCGCCGGCGCGGCATCGAGATCGACCTGGCAACCATCCCGCTCGACGATCCCGAGACCTACGCCATGCTGTCGCGCGGCGAAGTGGTCGGCGTGTTCCAGGTGGAAAGTGCCGGCATGCGCAAGGCGCTGATCGGCATGCGGCCCGACTGCATCGAGGACATCATCGCGCTGGTCGCACTGTATCGACCCGGCCCGATGGAAAACATCCCGACCTACAACGCCCGCAAGCATGGCGAGGAGGAGATGGCCTCGATCCATCCCAAGATCGACCATCTGGTGAAGGAGACGCAAGGCGTCATCGTCTACCAGGAACAGGTGATGCAGATCGCGCAGGAGCTGTCCGGCTACTCGCTCGGCGAAGCCGATCTGCTGCGCCGCGCCATGGGCAAGAAGATTCGCGCCGAGATGGACAAGCAGCGCGAGCGCTTCGTCTCCGGCGCGGTCGAGCGTGGCGTCGGCAAGCCGCAAGCCGACTTCATTTTCGACCTGCTGGCCAAGTTCGCCGACTATGGTTTCAACAAATCGCATGCCGCCGCCTATGCGGTGGTTTCATACCAGACCGCCTATCTCAAGGCGCATTATCCGGTCGAGTTCCTGGCGGCGTCGATGACGCTCGACATGGGCAACACCGACAAGCTCGCCGATTTCCGCCAGGACGCGCTGCGCCTCGGCATCGAGGTGCTGGCGCCGTCGGTGACATCGAGCTTTCGCCCCTTCGAGGTCGGTGAGAACCGCATCTATTATTCGCTGGCAGCGCTCAAGGGCGTCGGCGACGCGGCGGTCGAGCACATCGTTGCCCAGCGTGGCGAAAAGCCGTTCAAGAGCCTCGCCGATTTCTGCGAGCGGGTCGATCCCAAGATCGTCGGCAAGCGCGTCTTCGAAAGCCTGATCATGGCCGGCGCGCTCGACTGCTTCGGCCACGACCGCGCGTCGATGATGGCGGGCGTGGAACGCATGATGGGGCTGGCGTCGCTGGCGCAGCAGAACGCGGTTTCCGGACAGCACGACATCTTCGGCGCCTCGCTCGGCGCCCAGTCGCAGGCACTCAATCTGCCGGCGACAGAGCCGTGGCTCGCCGCCGACCGGCTGCACCGTGAATTCCAGGTGGTCGGCTTCTACCTCTCGGCCCACCCGCTCGACGAGTACAAGGCGGCCCTGCAGAAGATGCGGGTGCAAACGTGGGCCGAGTTCTCGGCGGCCGTCAAACGCGGTGCCGCCGCCGGCCGCCTGGCCGGCACGGTGACATCCAAGCAGGAACGCAAGACGCGCACCGGCAACAAGATGGGCGTCATCGCCTTTTCGGATACGTCAGGCCAGTACGAAGCCGTGCTGTTTTCGGAAGGACTGGCACAGTATCGCGACCTGCTCGAGGCCGGCCGCTCCGTCGTCATCACCGTTGCGGCCGAGGACAGGCCGGAAGGCGTCAATCTGCGCATCAACTCAGTGCAGTCGCTGGAGGATGAGGCAAGTCGCATCCAGAAGGCGCTGCGTATCTTCGTGCGCAACGCCACGCCGATCAACACGCTGGCCGGCCAACTGACCGTCAGGGGCGAAGGCCAGGTCAGTTTCGTGCTGATCAAGGAAGAAGGCGAGGGTGAAATCGAGATAGAGCTGCCGAACCGCTACCGTATCTCGCCGCAGATCGCCTCGGCGATGCGCGCGGTGCCGGGCGTGGTCGAAGTGGAATTGGTGTGACCCCCGCTCTTTTCGGCGCGCGGCAATCAGCCGGGCGGTCGCTGCCGCCAACGCCGGCGCAGTCAGCATGAAGCCGGCGCAGAGGAATGGGTCGCAGGCGGTTTCAGCCTTGGCGCGGCTGCGTGACCGGCTGCGCAGGCTTTATCATGGGCGCACGCCGGCCGCTTTCCGGTTCCAACTGGTGGCCGTCGTCATCGACCTCGCCATCATCGCCTTCTTCATCGCGACGCCGGTTCTCCAGGACAAGCCGTCATTCCTCTGGCTCGACTATTCGGCGGCCGCGCTGGTTGCCGCGGACCTCGCTGCCCGCCTGCTTGCCTCCAAGAACATGCTGCGGCTGATGAAGCAGCCGACGTCGTGGGTCGATGTCTTCATCCTCTTGACGCTGCTGATGCCAACGGCGTTCGCCAATCTCGCCTTCCTGCGCATCCTGCGGCTGTGGTCGCTGTCACGCAGCGGTTCGCTCTGGCGGCATTTCGAGATGCGAGGACTGCGGCCGTGGCGAGAGGCCAGCCACGCGGTCATCAACCTTTTGACCTTCCTGTTCGTCATCACCGGCTTCGTCTACACGTTCTTCTTTCGCACTGGCGCCGGTCTGGAAAACTATATCGACGCGCTTTATTTCACTGTCGCCACGGTGACGACGACCGGCTTCGGCGACATCGTGCTGCCGGGCATGGCCGGCAAGCTGACGGCAATCGTCACCATGATCATCGGCATATCGCTGTTTGTCAGACTGGCTCAGGCGATCTTCCGGCCAGCCAAGGTGTTGTTTCCCTGTCCGCAGTGCGGCTTGCGGCGGCACGAGCCGGACGCCGTGCATTGCAAGGCCTGCGGCCATCTTCTCAACATACCCGACGAAGGGAACTGACGGCCGGCGGGACTACGACGCCGCCACTTCGGCCGGCTTTATCTGCCTGCGCTGCAGATTGAGCAGATTGCCCATCAGGATCAGCAGCGCGCCGCCGGCGGTGAAGGCGTCGATCTGCTCGCTATAGAGCAGCCAGCCGATCAGTGCCGATAGCGGCACGCGTAGAAAATCCATCGGCGAGACGATGGTCGCGTCGGCATAGCCAAGCGCTCGGGCCATACAGAAATGCGACGACATGCCGGTGAAGGCGATCAGCACGATCCATGGCCATAGCTCCAGTGGCGGGTTGCGCCACGTATAGAGCGCCGGGATGAGACCGACCACCGACTGGACAATCAGCATCCAGCAGATGATGCGTACGACGCTGTCCGTCCGGGTCAGCGACTTGACGGTGACCACCGAGATGCCGAAGCATGCCGCGGCGCCCAGCACGACCAGATGTCCAGGATCGACCGAGCCGACACCGGGGCGCACGATGATCACCACGCCGATCAGCCCCAGCCCGATCGCTGCCAACTTGGGCCGGTTCAGCCTTTCGCCCAGAAAGATCACCGCCAGGATAGCTGTCCAGATCGGAGTGGTGAATTCGATCGAGATCAACACGGCCAGCGGAATCAAGGTGAGGGCGTAGAGCCATGCCGCTTGGCCCGTGTAATGGATGACGTTGCGGGCGATATGGGCAACCGGGCGCTGCGTGCGCATGGCTTGAAAGCCGCCACTCATCATCACCAGCGGCAGCAGGATGAAGAAGCCGATCACGGAGCGCAACTCCAGCACTTGGAAGACGTTGAGCTCCGCTGTCGTGGCCCGGCCGGCGACCGTCATGCCAAGGAACGAGGCGATAGACAGCGCCATCCAGAACGCGGCCTTGGGGATCGAGGGGGTGGGTGCCATTCGCGCTATGTCGCAGGCCAGCACCTCTGCCGCAACCGCTAGCCAAGGCATTCTTCTGGGCCAGTCGCGACTGGCCCGATGTTGTAAAACAGTCATGTGGCGGGCGGAACCTGAAACGGTAGGTGGCGTTGAGTCCCGATGGTCAGCCGTGCTCGTGGACCGCCCCGTCTTTTTTCGAAAACGACAAGGAGAGCTTCGATGAGATCCTTCGCGCAATTCGCGCTTACCGGCGGTCTATTGGTTGCGGCAGGCGCAGCACACGCCGACGAGACCCAATTTCTCCAGTCGTTCAAGGGCAATTTCGCCGGCAAGGGCACTGTCCAGGTAACCACGGATGCTCCGAACGTCAGCGTATCGTGCAGCTTCAAGTCGAATGCGACCTCAACCTCGCTATCGCTGGATGGAAATTGCCGCGGTCTCATTGTGGTGTCGCGGGCCATCAGCGCCAATCTGAAAGTTACAGGTGCCAAATACAGCGGCACCTATGTTGGCTCTCGCACGGGACCGGCGCAACTCAACGGCAGCCGTTCGGGCAATGCGATCAACCTGGGCATTCGCTGGGCCAAGGAGGTCAATGGCGACCGAAGGGCGCAGATGAAGGTCGAGAAACGCGGCGAGAACGGCATGCGGCTGACCGTCATCGACACCGACCCGAAAACCGGCAAGAGCGTGGTGACGAGCAGGATAGACTTGCAGCGCACCTAATCCTCGAGCGGCTCCGGCGGATGGGCATCGCGGCCCTTGCCGAATGTGTAGCCGGTTTCCACCGCCTTGCGGCCGAACTTGTCGCGCAAGGCATCGATGGCGCCTTCGGCCATGGCGCGCTTGCGCGACTGGATGTCGACCAGATCGGGCGGGTCGGCCTTGTCGTCGTCCGAGAGGTCGCTGACGCCGATGCCGAGCAGCCGATACTTCGTGCCGTCGGTTTCCTTGCGCAGAAGCTCCACCCCAGTCTGAAAGATGCGGTCGGCGAGCCGGGTCGGGTCGCCGAGCTGGCGATTGCGCGTGCGCAGCTTGAAATCCTGGCTCTTCAGTTTCAGCACCACGGTGCGCCCGGCAATGCCTGACTTTTTCAGCCGTGCCGAAACCTTTTCCGAAAGACCCCTGAGAACCGCGATCAGTTCCTCCAGCGACGCGATGTCGGTGTCGAAGGTGGTTTCGGCCGATACGCTCTTGGCGTCCTGATCGGGATCGACGCGGCGGACATCCTCGCCGCGCGAAAGGTGGTAGAGCCGGTCGCCCATCGTGCCATAGCGGCGCATGAGGTCGCCGCGATCCATCTGCTGCAGCTGGCCGATGGTGCGGATGCCGTCACGCTCCAGCGTTGCGTTGAACGCCTTGCCGACACCCCAGATCATGGTCACCGGCTGCGCCGCCAGGAAGCCGACCGCCTCGGCTTCGCCGATGACCGAGAAGCCGCGCGGTTTACGGAAGTCCGACGCTATCTTGGCGAGGAACTTGCAGTAGGACAGGCCGGCCGAAACGGTGATGCCGATCTCCTTCTCGACCGCCAGCGCAAAGCGCGCCAGCACCACAGCGGGTGGCAGGCCGTGCAGCCGTTCGGTGCCGGCGAGGTCGAGAAACGCCTCGTCGATCGACAGTGGCTCGACCAGCGGCGTCAGCGCCTGCATCATGGCGCGCACTTCGCGGCCGACGCGGACGTATTTTTCCATGTTGGGGCCGATGACCACCGCCTCCGGGCAGGCTTCGAGCGCCTTGAACATCGGCATGGCCGAGCGCACGCCCTGGATGCGGGCGATGTAGCATGCGGTGGAGACGACGCCGCGCTTGCCGCCGCCGATGATCAACGGTTTGTCCTTGAGCGCCGGATTGTCGCGCTTTTCGATTGCCGCATAGAAGGCGTCGCAATCGATATGGGCCAGATGCAGCCGGTAAAGCTCGGGATGACGCGCAAGCCGGGGGCTGCCGCAGCGCTCGCAGCGGCGCGTCTGGCTGCGCTGAAGCATCAGGCAGTCGCGGCAAAAACCGTGATCGGGATTGTTGACAGAGGCCGCCATCGCTGCGAACATAAAGAGAACAGAAGCAATGGTACGACAGTGCAAGGCCAGCGACAAGGCTGGCCTGGGGAGAACGCATGAGCACGACCATAGCGCCGCTTGCGCCCGAGCTTTGGGCTGAATTCGAGGACCTCTTCGGCAAGCAAGGTGCCTGCTACGGTTGCTGGTGCACGCATTTCCGGCTGGCGCCGGCGATGCGCCGCGAGAGCAGCCGGGAACGCAACAAGGACCACATCAAGGCGCGCATCGAGGCCGGCCCGCCGCCGGGCCTGCTGGCATTCGAGGACGGTCAGGCGGTTGGCTGGATGCAGATCGGACCGCGCGCCGACGTGCCCGAATGGAACAACCAGGGCAGGGGGTCGGCACCGGTCGATCCTGCCGACGCCACGGATCCGGCCGTCTGGGCGATCTCCTGCTTCTTCATCCGCGGCAAGGCGCGCGGCAGGGGCATCACGCATCGCCTCGTCGAAGGCGGCATCGATTTTGCCCGCCAGAACGGTGCACGGCTGCTCGAGGCTTGTCCGATAGATCTGTCTCGCGATTCGCGTTCGATCGGCCTGTTCGTCGGCTCGTCGCGGGTCTTCGAGAAGGCTGGTTTCGAGAGGCTGTTGGAACGCAAGGCCGGTCGGCCGCTGATGCGGCTGGTGCTTTGATCGAGATTGCCTGCCCGGATGCCGTTGTCGATCTCACCTTGCGGTTGCAGCGGTAATTTCATACCAGACGGACAAAGCCTTTCTTCTCGGTCAAACGGAGAATTCGCGTGAACCGTGCCCTGCCATTCGTGTTCCTTCTTGCGTTGAGTGCCCCTGCTCTCAGTCAGACCGTCGACAGTCAGGGTGCGAAGCAATTGTCCGACGACTTGTCCCGCTATGTCGGCAAGCAGGCGATCGACAAAGGCATTTTGAAGGTTTCGCTGGAAGGTGGTGCTTACAAGATCCTGTTCGATTTCAAGGCACTTGCCGCATCATTTCCGGACCAGAAACTGCTGAAGTTCGACTTCGCGCCCTATGCCCTGATGGTCAAGCCGCGCAGCGACGGATGCTGGGATGTCTCGATGGATTTCTCCCAGAGCGCCTCCTTCGAGTTCAACGGACCCGAAGGCCTGCAAAGCACTCAGTTTTCGATCAAGGACGGCAAGGGCTCGGGCGTCTACGATCCAAATCTGGCGGCCTTCACCAGCGGCACCAGTTCGATGGCCGGCATGACGATGGCGTCGAAGGATGCCAAGCAGCACATGGAGGCCAGCACCGGCGCTGGCATCGCGACCGTTGCCGCGACCAAGTCGGCGACCGGAGGCGTCGATTTCACAACCTCGCAGAAGGTGTCGAGTTTTGTCGAAGCGATCAATTTCGATGACCCCGAGAGCGGGCTGAAATTCCCGGTCACCGTCAGGTCGCCGGAATTGTCGGTCGAAGCCAGCGGCAAGGGCGTGCAGACCAAGCCATTGCTCGATCTCCTGGCATTTGCTGTGGCCAACGAGGACGAGGCGACGCTGAAGGCCAACCAGGCGCAGCTCAAATCGCTTTTGTTCGCCGCCTTACCGCTTTGGCAGCGTATCGACGGGACCTATGGTTTCAAGGATTTCGCGGTGGAAAGCCCGGTCGGCAATTTCGGCGCCACCCAGCTCAGCACCGTGTTCGGCTCCGACGGCGTCGCCCAAAATGGCACGATCACCTACGGCATCAAGGCATCGGGACTGACCGTGCCGACCCAGCTTCTCCCGAGCTGGAGCGTGGGGTTGTTGCCCACCGATGTCGATTTGAACTTTGGCGGCGCCAATATCGATCTCGACAGCATGGCGAAGAAGGCGATCGAAGCCTTTGATCTCAATAAGAATCCGCCGCTGTCTGCCGAATTCGGCCAGCAGCTTAAGGCCGACTTCATGGCCAAGTCGCCGAAGGTCGTGCTTGGCCACAGCACCGTGAAGAACAAGGATACGGAGATCGCCCTGGAAGGCGAGATGACATTCCCAGGCGAAAAGCCCGAAGGTAGCGTGACCGTCGATGTCGCCGGCTTCGACAAGCTTGTCGAAGGCCTGCAGGAAGCGGCAAAGTCGGAACCGGAGGTGGCCCAATACGTGCCAGTCGCTCTCATGGCGAAGGGCTTTGGCAAGACGCTGCCCGATGGCCGGCTGGAATGGATCGTCAACGCCAAGGCCGACGGTTCGGTCACCGTCAATGGCGTCATGCTGAAGCCTGCCGATCCGGCCGTGGACGACAGCGTGGACGATGGTGACGGCGACGATGACAGCGGGGACGACAGCGGCGGCGCAGGTGCGAAACTGAACCCTTGAAGGCTGGAGTTTAGAGCCCCAGCGCGCTTGCGATCTTCGGCGCGGCTTCGTGCCAGTCCTGGACGACGACCACATCGTCCGTCACCGGGGGCAGGAATGCGCGCAGCGAATTGTCGGCCATCAGGTGGAACAGTTCGGCGTCGGCGACCGATTCCCGCACCGACGCCAGATTGTGCGGCTGATCGTCGACGAAGACCACCGGTCGGCCGGCCTTGCCGCGAAGCTTGGCCACTGCCGGTCCTTTGGCCATTTCAGTGGTCAGAAGCGGGTAGCTCAGTCCAAGCGCGTCGAGATGGACACGACGCACGGCACGGTGTTTGTGCGGCATGGCCGTCAGCAAGATGATTTCCGCGCGGTCGCCAAGCCCTGCCAGGGCCTCTGCCGCGCCGTCCGTAATGTTTTGCCAATCGGCTTGCGTGTCAAAGAAATCGCCCAGCAGTGCCGTGACTTCGGGCTGTTCGATCAGGCGGCCGCTGGCCGTCTCTGCGATGTTGCCGGTCAGCCGGAACGAGGCCAGCGTCAGGCCATAGCCACGCGTCTTGAGGAAATTCGGAAACGGGCGGATGAATTCGAGCACGACATCGTCGACATCGAGCACCAGCAACGGCCGGTTGTCGGCTGCCAGTTCTTCGATCTGGCGCGCTGTTTCTGGATCATCGCTCATATGGAATGCTCGTGGTTGTCATCGCCCAGCGGCAGCGACCGCAGGGCCTTGCCGACAGCAGCCGGCGGGGTGCCTGTTTCCTCGGCAAAGCGCATCAGCGTCGGCTCGTGGGCGAGGATGAATTGCAGGACACCAGCCAGGAAACCTGGCTCACTGGCGGCTTTGCGGATCGAATGGACCTCTATGCCGGTGATAGCCAGAAAGCGCGGCAAAAGCTCCGGATCGGAGGCGACAAAGCCCAGGGCCTTCACGGCAATCGATTCCGCTTCTTCGCGCATTGACGCTGCGTTTGCCATCACTACCTTCGGTGTGTGGAATGAGTCTCTCCCGCAGTAATGGCAAGAGTTGCTTGCGGCAAGCCATTAGAGCGTGGCGCGCCCTTTGGACGCGCAGGCGACGAGGTGGAATTCGCGCTGTTTTCCAGCCGCGGATTTCCGTTTCGTCAATCATATTGCCGTAAAGTGAAGCAGGGTTTGGTGCGTTCAGACATGGGCGCATGACGGTCGCCTTCGAAGCGGAAGGGCGGCCGGGACGGGATATCGATGCCGAAGAAGGTTATGATCGTCGAGGACAATGAGCTCAACATGAAGCTCTTTCGGGACCTCATCGAGGCAAGCGGTTACGAGACCGTGCGCACCCGCAACGGTCTGGAAGCGCTCGATCTGGCACGCCAGCACCGGCCGGATCTCATCTTGATGGATATCCAATTGCCTGAGGTGTCGGGGCTTGAAGTGACCAAATGGCTGAAGGAGGACGACGAACTGCACGTCATCCCCGTCATCGCCGTGACCGCCTTCGCCATGAAAGGCGACGAGGAACGTATCCGCCAGGGTGGCTGCGAGGCTTATATTTCGAAGCCGATTTCGGTGCCGCGTTTCATCGAAACCATCAAATCCTATCTGGGCGATGCGTGATGTGCCCCTTCAGCCGAGTCGGAGCGTTATGAAATGACTGCGCGGATCCTCGTCGTCGACGATATCCCTGCCAATGTGCGGCTGCTGGAAGTGCGGCTGCTGGCCGAATATTTCGAAGTGTTGACCGCCACCAACGGGCCGGATGCGATCGAGACCTGCGAGAACGGCAAGGTCGATGTCGTGCTGCTCGATGTGATGATGCCTGATATGGACGGCTTCGAGGTCTGTCGGCGGCTGAAGAGCGATCCGGCGACATCGCACATTCCGGTGGTGATGATCACCGCGCTGGACCAGGTTTCCGACCGCGTCCGCGGGCTTGAGGCCGGCGCCGACGACTTCCTGACCAAGCCGGTCAACGACCTGCAGCTGATGACGCGCGTCAAGAGCCTGGTTCGGCTGAAGTCGCTGACCGACGAGTTGCGGCTGCGCGCCTCGACGACGCGCAACATCGGCATCGAGGAGTTGCTCAGCCGCAATTTCGCATCCGAGGACACGACGCCGAAAGTGCTTTTGATCGACGAGCGCAAAACATCCGTCGAGCGCATCCAGAAGATGCTGCGTGATCGGGCCGACCTCGACGTCACACATGATCCGCATGCCGGTTTCTTCCAGGCCGCCGAGACATCCTATGAATGCGTGATGATCTCGACCGCGTTCGCCGATTTCGATCCGCTGAGGCTCTGTTCGCAGTTGCGCTCGCTCGATCGCACCCGCTTCGTTCCGATTATCCTGCTGGCGGAGGAGGGCGAGGAGGAACGTATCATTCGCGGCCTGGAACTCGGCATCAACGACTATCTCATGCGGCCGATCGACCAGCAGGAACTGACGGCACGGCTGCGCACGCAGGTGCGCCGTAAGCGCTACAACGACCAGCTACGGGCCAGCGTCACCCAGACCATCGAAATGGCGGTGACCGACGGTTTGACCGGGCTGCACAATCGCCGCTATCTGGACAGCCATCTGCAGACGCTGTTCGATCGCGCCGTGGCACGGCGCCGGCCGCTGTCGGTGATGATCACCGACCTCGATCGCTTCAAGGCGATCAACGACGCGCACGGTCATGATGGCGGCGACGAGGTGCTGCGGGAATTCGCACGGCGGCTGCGCAAGAATGTCAGGGGTATCGACCTTGCCTGCCGCTTTGGCGGCGAGGAATTCGTCGTGGTGATGCCGGATACCGAGGGCGCGGTGGCCGAGAAGGTGGCCGAGCGCATTCGCGCCGAAATCGCCCAGGCGGCTTTCGCCATCGGCCAGGACGGCAAGGCGATCGAAGTCACGGTCAGCGTCGGTGTGTCGTCGGTGCTGAAGGGCGTGGACACGGTGGCGGCGCTCATGAAGCGTGCCGATCTCGCGCTCTACGAAGCCAAAAGCGGCGGCCGCAATCGGGTCGTCGCCAAGGCGGCGTAGTGATCCAGCCCCGATTATCCAGTCAACCCGACAGGGTTACCCGTTTACCTTAATCCAAGCGATTCGCGAGCCTTGGTTAAGAAACTGTTGATTTTTATAAGCTCTTGCGCGACTGTGCAGGCCAAGACGAAGCCGGCACGAGGATAGACCGCCGGCTCCGGTCCCTGGGAATACCCCATGATGCTCAGGTCCGCCGCATCTCCTGGGTTCGTGGGGTCGGCCGGCCGGCGCTGGCACATAGTGGCCTCCTCGTACCGCTGCCAAACGCCGACCGGCCCCCTTCTTTCCAATGAACATCAGAGCTCCGTGCCAAAGCACGGAAGACTCTGGGTTTTTGCGCCTGAAAATCTGGATATCGTTACGGGAAACTGCCCCGAGCGCTTGTTCCGCGGCAACCAACAGGGGGAACAATACCGTTCCCTTCCATTTCATACATATGGCGCACAAGGGGCTTGCGGCAAGACCCGGCTCCTCCCGTAAAACCGACCCGAACCAAGGTGCGGAAAACGGGAGTGATGATAATGGTTTCAGATCATGCGGTGGTGATCGCCGGGGGTGGTCCGACGGGATTGATGCTGGCGGGCGAACTGGCGCTAGCAGGCGTCGACGTTGCCATTGTCGAAAGGCGGCCGGATCAGAAACTTGCCGGCCTGCGCGCAGGCGGCCTCCATGCACGCACCATCGAGGTGCTCGACCAGCGCGGAATTGCCGATCGGTTCCTCTCGCAGGGCCAAGTGAGCCCGGCCGTAGGTTTTCACATGATCCGCCTGGACATCAGCGATTTCCCAACCCGGCACAATTACCTGTTGGCGTTGCGGCAGAACCACATCGAGCGCATCCTGGCCGACTGGGTCGGCGAGTTGAAGGTGCCGATCTATCGTGAACACGAGGTTGCGGGGTTTATCCAGGACGACAGCGGCGTCGACGTCGAACTGTCCACCGGTCACCGCCTGAGGGCCGCATATCTGGTCGGCTGCGACGGAGGCCGCAGCACCATTCGCAAGGCGGCCGGTATCGAGTTCGCCGGATGGGATCCGACGATGAGCTGGATGATTGCCGAGGTCGAAATGTCGGAAGAACCGCCATGGGGCTTCCGCAGCAACGCCTCCGGAATTCATGCCCTGGGTAAGATCGAGGACGGCAAGAAGGTTGGCGTCGTGCTGACGGAGCCCCGCCTGGAGGCGCGCGGCGAACCGACGCTACGCGAGCTCAGCGAGGCGCTGGCTGCCATCTATGGCACCGATTTCGCGGTCCACAGCCCGACCTGGCTCTCCCGCTTCACCGACATGACGCGCCAGGCTGCCGCATATCGCGACAGACGCGTGCTGCTGGCCGGCGATGCCGCCCACGTCCATCCGCCGATGGGTGGACAGGGCCTCAACATCGGCGTGCAGGATGCGGTGAACCTTGGATGGAAGCTGGCCCAGGTCATCAAGGGGATATCGCCGGAAAGCCTTCTCGACAGTTATCACGCCGAGCGCCATCCGGTTGCCGCCCGCGTGTTGCGTAACACGATGGCGCAGGTCGCGCTTCGCCGCACGGATGACCGCAGCAAGGCCTTGGCCGACACCGTTGCCGAGTTGCTCGGCATGGATGAACCCCGCAAAAAGATCGCAGCCGAGATGTCCGGCCTGTGTGTCCACTACGACCTCGGCGAGGGGCACCCGCTGCTTGGGCGGCGAATGCCCGATCTCGATCTGACCACCGCCGGCGGACCGTTGCGGGTCTTCACCTTGCTGCACGACGCGCGGCCCGTGCTGCTCAACCTCGGTGAGCCCGGCAGACTGGACATCGCGCCCTGGGCAGAACGGGTTCGGCAGATCGACGCCGGTTACGCCGGTATCTGGGACCTGCCGGCTCTCGGGAGTGTCGTTGCGCCCGACGCGGTCTTGATCCGGCCCGATGGTTATGTGGCTTGGGCCGGGGCGGGAACCCAACGGGGCCTTGTGGACGCGCTGACCACCTGGTTCGGGCCGCCTGCTGCCGCAGGTTAGCAGACGCGATCGAAGCGATCGCGCGACCGCCTTGAGAATATTGCGTCGCTTCCTCCGACAGTGCTCCTGACAGTCGGTTGACAGGAGTTTTCAACTGTGCAGAATTGGTTGGACCATTGGACCACTCGGAGGAAATGTGGACCAGAACAGCCTGCCACCCATTCAAATCACGGCGCGCGACGACGCCGTGTTGAAAGCGTTGGTGGGATTTGTTCGCGCCGAAGCCCTGCAGCTGGGCGACAGAC
The DNA here is from genome assembly GCF_020165455.1 of Mesorhizobium sp. BR1-1-3. Taxonomy (NCBI): domain Bacteria; kingdom Pseudomonadati; phylum Pseudomonadota; class Alphaproteobacteria; order Hyphomicrobiales; family Phyllobacteriaceae; genus Mesorhizobium; species Mesorhizobium sp. BR1-1-3. The sequence continues at coordinate 230,508 of NZ_JAIUIC010000001.1, read as the reverse complement.
TCCCAACCGAACGCATTCTCGCCGAGCGGCTGAAGGTCAGCCGCAACACCGTGCGCGAGGCTCTGACACGCTGGGAAGGGCTCGGCCTCGTCGAACGCCGGCAAGGCAGCGGCACCTATCTCAAGGCGGCTGTTTCGCCTGATATGCTGCACATGCCGCTGACACTGGCCGGCGGCAATGATTTCACCAGCCTGATGCAGACGCTGGAGATCCGCCGCGCGCTGGAGGCGGAGGCAGCAGCCCTTTGCGCCGAACGCGCCAGCCAAGCCGATATTGCCGAGATCGCACGCAAGCTCGACATCATGGAACAGGCGTTCCGCACGCGCGAGGGCATGTCGTCGGAAGAGGATTGGGAGTTCCACCAGGCGATCTACCGGGTCTCGGGCAATCCGCTGTTCGAGCAGATCATCGCCGCCATGCATGAGCTGTTTCACCGCTTCTGGGAGCATCCGCTCGGCGTGCGTGACTTCGGCCACGCCAGCTTTCCCTATCACCGGACCGTCTACGAACGCATTGCTGCCCGCGATCCGCAGGGCGCTCGCGCCGAGGCGCTCAAGCTGATCGCCACCGTCGAGGACGACCTCAAGCGCGGCGCGGCCAAACTCAAACTCTCGAGCCAGACATGAACGAGCATCCATCAGGTTTCGATTACGACTATCTCGCCGAAGCGGCGACGCTTTTGGCGCATGACGAACCGTTCCCCGGCGGTGCGGTGGTGCCGCCGATCTACCAGACCTCGCTGTTCACCTTCGCCAACTATGCCGAGATGGCCGAAACCTTTGCCGGCAAACGAAGGCAGCCGATCTATTCGCGCGGCGACAATCCCACGGTGATGGAGTTCGAGGCGCGCGTGGCAGCGCTCGAGGGCGCAGAAGCCGCGCGCGGCTTTTCCAGTGGTATGGCGGCGATCAGCGCCACGGTGCTTGCGTTCGTCGGTGCGGGCGAGCGCATCGTGGCGGTGCGCAATTGCTATGGCGATGCCTACCGTTTGTTCGAGCGGCTGTTGCCGCGGCTCAACATCAAGGTCGATTATGTCGACGGCTCCGACCCGGATGCGGTCGCGGCGGCACTTCCCGGTGCCAAGCTGCTTTATCTGGAAAGCCCGACCTCGATGATGTTCGAGCTGCAGGACATCGCGCATCTGACACGGTTGGCCAAGGAACAGGGCATCGTCACCACGATCGACAATTCCTGGGCGACGCCGGTGTTCCAGAAGCCGATCACGCATGGCGTCGACCTGGTGCTGCATTCGGCCTCGAAATACCTTGGCGGCCACAGCGATACGGTCGCGGGCGTCGTGGCGGGTTCGGCTGCCCACATCAAGCACATCAACGAGCAGACCTATTCCTATCTCGGCGGCAAGCTGTCACCGTTCGAGGCGTGGCTTTTGCTGCGCGGCCTGCGCACGCTGCCGCTGCGCCTGCCGCACCACATGAAGAGCGGCCTGACCATCGCCGAACGCCTGAAGGCGCATGCCGCTGTCGAGCGGGTCAACCATCCCGTCTATTCGAACCACCCGGGCAAGGCGACGCTGGCCGGCTATGCCGGGCTGTTCTCCTTCGAGGTTACGGACGAGATCGACATCGCCGTCTTCGTCGACGCGCTGAAATATTTCCGCATCGGCGTCAGCTGGGGCGGGCATGAAAGCCTGGTCGTGCCGGCCAAGGCGTCGCTGGAGCAGACGCCGGGCCTGAATTCGATGGCGCGCTTCGGCGTCAGCCCCCGAACCATCCGCTTCAATGTCGGATTGGAGAGTGTCGAAGACCTGTGGGCGGATGTCGCCCAAGCCTTCGAAAAAGCCAGAAAATAACAAGCGGGTTCAAAATGGGAGTCTTGAACATGAAAAAACTGACCGTCATGCTTGCCACCGTTGCGGGACTGGCGATTTCCGCCGGAAATGCTGTGGCCGATTCGACCCTGAAAATGGTCGAAGTCATCACCAGCCCGCCACGCACCGAATTCCTGAAGAAGCAGATCGCCGAGTTCGAAACGGCCAATCCAGGCATCAAGGTCGAGCTGATCTCGCTGCCCTGGGGGCAGGCGTTCGAGAAATTCCTGACCATGGTGCAGGCCGGCGATACGCCCGACGTGGTCGAGATGCCGGAGCGCTGGATGGGCCTCTATGCCAACAATGCCCAACTCGAGGATCTCGGCCCGTATATGGCCAAATGGGATGACGCCAAGACGCTTGGCGACCGCGCCAAACAGTTCGGCTCGACCGTCAACAACACCCAGTTCATGATCCCCTACGGCTACTATGTGAACGCGCTGTTCTGGAACAAGAAACTGTTCAAGGAGGCCGGCCTCGATGGCCCGCCGGCGACGCTTGAAGATTTCGTCGCCGATTCCAAGAAGATTTCCGCGCTCCCGGGCAAGTACGGCTACTGCCTGCGCGGCGGGCCGGGCGCCTTCAATGGCATGCACATGTTCATGAACATCGCCGCCGGCAAGGGCGGTTACTTCAACGAGGACGGCACTTCGACGATCAACGAGGAGGGCTCGGTCAAGGGCCTGCAGATGCTGGCCGACATGTACAAGGACGGACTGGCGCCGAAGGATGCGGTGAGCTGGGGTTTCAACGAAACGGTCACCGGCTTCTATTCCGGCACCTGCGCCATGCTCAACCAGGATCCGGACGCGCTGCTCGGCATCGCCGACAAGATGAGCGCCGACGATTTCGCGGTGGCGCCATTGCCGGTCGGGCCGAGCGGCAAATCCTATCCGACACTCGGCTATGCCGGTTGGGCCATGTTCGCCAACTCGCAGCACAAGGACGACGCCTGGAAGCTGATGGCGACCCTTTTGTCGCCGAAGGACAATCTGGAATGGGCCAAGGAAGTCGGCGTCGTCCCGATCCACAACGGTGCCGACCAGGATCCCCATTTCAAGACCGAGCAGTTCAAGGGCTGGTTCACGGAGCTCAGCGACAGCTCCAAATATGAAATGGTCACCCCGCCGACGCATCTGGAGAACCTCGGCAATTTCGTCGACCAGGTGGCGATCAAGAATTTTCAGGAAGTGCTGCTTGGCCAGAAGACGGCCAAGGACGTCGCCGACCAGTGGGCTGCCTTCCTGACCAAGGAACAGCAGGACTGGCTGGCGAAGAACAAGAAGTAGTTTTTCTTCCCTTCTCGCCGTTTGCGGGGAGAAGGTGTCACGAAGTGACGGATGAGGGGCGGCGCTATGCCTCGATAGGTTCGCGCTGCCCCTCATCTGCCCGCCCGTCTTCCGCAGCAGCTGCGGAGGGTGGACCGGCATCTTCTCCGCGTGAAACGGGGAGAAGGACGCTTGTCATCAGCCCCGACGCCGTTCCAGGAGCGCCCCCGAGCCAATGACCTACGCCGTGTCCGAAATACGATCCGTCGGCAAGCCGCGTCGCAAGCGGCTATCCCATGCCGCTATCGAGCCATGGCTCTATCTCAGCCCGGCGATCATCCTGCTGGTCGTGGTGCTTCTGGTGCCGCTGGTCATCGGCATCAGCTACTCCTTCCGCAAGTTCTCGGCGTTCAAGTCCGAATATGTCGGGCTCGGCCAGTATCAGGCGATGCTGTCGGATCAGGTGCTGGGCCAGGCGCTGGTCAACACGTTGTGGTGGACGGTCGCCAGCCTTTTCTTCCAGTTCTTCCTCGGCCTTGGCCTGGCGCTTCTGCTCGACAAGCCGTTTCGCGGCCGCAAGGCTGTACAAGCCCTGGTGTTCCTGCCCTGGGCGGTGCCGTCCTTCCTGTCGGGCCTGACCTGGGCCTGGCTGTTCAATCCGATCATCGGCCCGCTGCCGCACTGGCTGTTTGCATTGGGTCTGAAGGCCGAGCCGACCAATGTGCTGTCCGATCCGTCAACCGCCATGTGGGGGCCGATCGTCGCCAATATCTGGTTCGGCATTCCGTTCTTCGCCATCACGCTCCTGGCGGCGCTGAAGTCGATCCCGTCGGAACTGCATGAGGCTGCGGCCATCGATGGAGCCTCGCCCTGGCAGCGCTTCACCAAGGTGACGCTGCCGTTTCTGGCGCCGACCATCGCCATCACCGTGATGTTGCGCACCATCTGGATCGCCACCTTCGCCGACCTGATCTTCGTCATGACCGAAGGCGGACCGGCCGGCTCGACCAACACGGTGCCGGTCTACATCTATGTCAGCGCCTTCAAATCGCTGGACAAGGGCTATGCCTCGGCGGTGGCCGTGCTGCTATTGGTCCTGCTCATTGCCTATGCGATTGCGCTGATCGGTATCCGCCGCACCCTGGTGAGGCACGTCTGATGATCGCAGGACGCACAGCCTCGCAGCGCTTCTTCGGCGGCATCGGCCTCTACGCGGCAATCGCGGCTTACGTGCTCTTTGCCTTGTTCCCGATCTACTGGACGCTGAAGATCTCGGTCACGCCGGAGCGGCTGCTTTATTCCGAAGGCATCACCTTCTGGCCGTCGCACATGACGCTGCAGAACTTCGTCACCGTGCTCGAGGCCACCGATTTCCCCCGCTATTTCCTCAACAGCGTCATCGTCTCGGTATCGACGGCGGCACTGGTGACAATCATCGCCACGCTTGCCGGCTATGCCATGTCGCGCTTCACCTTTCGCGGCAAGGCAGCACTGGCGCTGATGTTGCTTTTGACCCAGACCTTTCCGCTGGTGATGGTCATTCCGCCGATCTACCGCGTGATGGGTCAGATCGGACTGATCAACAGCCTGACCGGGCTGATCATCATCTACACCGCCTTCAACACGGCTTTTGCCACCTTCCTCATGCAGTCCTTTTTCGACGGCATCCCCAAGGATCTGGAGGAAGCGGCGATGATCGACGGCTGCACGCGTGCGCAGGCGATGCGCAAGGTGATTGTACCGCTGACGCTGCCGGGCATGGGCGCGACGCTCGGTTTCGTCTTCACCGCCGCCTGGAGCGAGCTTCTGTTCGCGCTAATGCTGATTTCCAGCGACGACCAGAAGACCTTCGCCGTCGGCTTGCTCACCTTCATCGGCAAGTTCGCCGTCGATTGGGGACAGATGATGGCGGCATCCATCCTGGCGTTGATCCCGGTCTGCATCTTCTTCGCCTTCCTGCAACGCTATCTCGTCACCGGCCTGACCGCCGGCGCCGTCAAAGGATAGATCGATGGCCTCTGTTACGCTCGAGAAGGTCCGCAAGGACTATGGCGCCGTCCGCGTCCTGCACGCGGTCGACCTTGAAATCGCCGATGGCGAGTTCGTCGTCCTGGTTGGGCCGTCGGGCTGCGGCAAGTCCACGCTTTTGCGCATGATCGCCGGGTTGGAGGAGGCTTCCGGCGGCGAGATCCGCATTGGCGAGCGGCTGGTCAATGACGTAGCACCCAAGGACCGCGACATCGCAATGGTGTTCCAGTCCTATGCGCTCTATCCGCATATGGACGTGTCGAAGAACATGGGCTTCAGCCTGCTCCTGAAGAAGGCGGAGAAGGCGACGATCGACGCCAGGGTGGACGGCGCCGCCAAGCGGCTCGGGCTCGACACCTTCCTGCAGCGCCTGCCGCGGCAATTGTCCGGCGGCCAGCGCCAGCGCGTCGCCATGGGCCGGGCGATCGTGCGCGACCCCAAGGTCTTCCTGTTCGACGAGCCGCTGTCCAACCTCGACGCCAAGCTGCGCGTCCATATGCGCGCCGAGATCAAGGCGCTGCACCAGCAACTGAAGACGACATCGGTCTATGTCACGCACGACCAGATCGAGGCGATGACCATGGCCGACCGGATCGTCGTCATGCATGACGGGCTGATCCAGCAGGTCGGCGCGCCGCTCGATCTCTACGACCGGCCGGCCAACATGTTCGTTGCGGGTTTCATCGGTTCACCCGGCATGAATTTTCTGCCGGCGACGGTTCGTAAGGGCGCTACGTTGGAGGCCGTACTGGCCGACGGCCAGGCGCTGCGGCTGCCGGAAGGCCTGCCACTGACCCACGGTGACGCCATCACCGTCGGTTTGCGGCCCGAGCATATCAAGCTGGCGGACGAGGGTGCGTTGAAGGGCGAGGTGGGTGTGGTCGAGCCGCTCGGCCTTTCGACGCAGTTCTACGTCAAGCTAGCCAGCCAGCAGCTGTGCGTCTTTGCCATGGGCCGTGCCGGCGTCAAGTCCGGCGACGTGGTGCGGTTGGCGGCCGAACCGGACCAGCTGCATCTGTTCGATGCGAAAAGCGGCGAGCGCATCGGCTGAGGGGACGCAGCCGGGTCGGATGCGGGCAGCCGGATCAGGCGCCGCTATCGGGCGGGACATACACGGTAACGCTACATTTCAATTGGATAAAATAGCGGAACGTCCAAGAGACATTTCCGGAACCTAACAGGATCGCTCGGACCTTTGCGTCTAGGGCGCAAGACCTTAGTCCCGCCGTCTTCTCAAAAGAACGGAGGTCATTTCGCCGCGAACTAGGCCACCGTCGGAGTTAGTCAACACCGACGGTGGCACCTGCAATATGGGCGAGTGGGTTGTGTGCGGATATGGTGTGATCGCGGAAGGCGATTGTAGACCGCTAACCGCGAGGGCTTCTTTTGGACAGCGGCGAGCTGTCCAACGGGTTTTCAGCCGATTTGGCCGATCGCCGCTCCTTCAGCCACAGGGACTTCTTTCTCCTTGCCAGGTTCTCGTCTCGAACGCTGTCTTCGGCGGTCACTCCGCCATGCATCGCGGCAATCACGTAGTCGGCTCTGTTGGTTCGAAAGTCGCCTTTTTGTACGGACATCGTTTTCTCCCAGTGCGAGGCATTTCCCCCCTTTTTGCCTGACGCTGAAACTAACTACCTATCCGTGGTGCAAGTCTACCAATTGGCGATTGTATTAAAACGATACACTCAGATGGCGCGATCGCACGAGAGGAGCCCATCCTGGCGAGGCTTCTTCATTGACCCTGTTGTGATCCTTGCGGGGGTGCCGCGGCGGGAGGTGTCGGAGCCTGCGGTGCGGGTTCCGTGGAAGGCGTGGCGGGGCTGTCAGGCTGAGGTGCAGGCGGTGGGGCCTCTTCCTCAGTCAGAACCTGGTCAGTCCTGGCCTTGATCTCATCAGCCGTCTGCTGGCTTATCAGCCCGTTGCTGACGGCGAAGCCAGCAGCCAGAGCGACAAGGGCTGCAATGATTGCAGCTTTCAACTTCTTCGACATCCATAGGCGCCTTATTCGTGACACCCAACCCACGGCCAAGGGTGCCGCAACCATGGCTAAGGGTCAATCCTTTGGCTGAAGTCTCTGCTCGGATGCAACGAAATCAACTGTTACAAACGAAAAACGCCGCCCATTGGGCGGCGTTTCGGCATTGCGGCGGGAAACCCGGATTACTTGATCTTGGTTTCCTTGAACTCGACGTGCTTCTTGGCGACCGGGTCGTACTTGCGGAACGACAGCTTGTCGGTCTTGGTGCGGCTGTTCTTGCTGGTCACGTAGAAGAAACCGGTGTCGGCGGTCGACAGAAGCTTGATCTTGATGTTTGCGGCTTTGGCCATGATATCAGTCCGTTTGTTCGTGGGGTTTTGGCCGCTGGAGCACGGGGAAACACCCGGACGCGGGAAACTTGGCGCGACACATAAAGAACGCGCCCGGAAAGTCAAGCCCGGTAGGCCTTGTGCGACCCACCAGAGCCGGCTCGGGAGCGGAAATCATGCGGTTTCCGTCGCCGATGCCGCAACCTTCTTCCAGTCTCCGGTCGTGTTCCACCAGCGATTCGGATTGGCGCGGTCGTCCAGCCCCTTGGAACGGCTGGCGAGAATCGGCTGAATGCGGATCACCGGTTCCTGGTAGGAGTGCGCCTGGAAAATCGCCTCGACGACGCGGGCGGCCAGCGCCTGGTCGTCCGGCAGTTCGAAGGAAACCTCGACCGTGCCGGGGCGCCGCCGCAATTCGGTTTCGGCGCCGGCGGCCGCACCGTCAAGCGGCCTGTAGCGTTCGATGCCGTGCGCCGACTGATAGGCATTGCGGTCATATTTGCCCATGGCCAGCGGCGCGATCGCCACCACGGCATCCATGATGCGGTCGACGTCAGCGGCCGGAGCCTGGAAGGTCACGAGCAGAAGCAGTGTCATTCGTAGCGATGTGGTTTCAAAGCCGCTGTCGATCATGGAAGTGTCCTCAAGTGTTTTGGGACACCTTTTTAGCCCTGTGCTCCTGACACGGTTCTGTCAGCAGCCTGTCACCGTGCCGTGCCAAATGCATGGCAGGCCGCAGTCGCGCTACAGCAGGATCTTGCGAACCAACCTGACGGCGACCAAAGCGATATAGGCGGCGAAGAACAGGCCGAGCGACCAGCCGAAGCCGGACGGGCCGAACGCATCCATGCCGATGCCGATCGCCTGCGGGCCGAGCACCATGCCGACGCCGTAGCACAGCACGAAGGCGGCATTGGCCGACGCCAGTTCATGGCCGGAAAGCTGCGAGCCGAGATGGGCAAGGCCGATCGTGTACATGGCAGCGACGACGCCGCCCCAGACGAACAGAAGCGCGGCCATCAAATGCCAATTCTGGGCGAAGAAGGGCATGAACACGGTGCCGATAAGACCGACCGTCGCGCAGGCAATCAGCAGGTAGCGGCGATCGCTGACGCGGTCGCTGATCATGCCGATCGGGATCTGCAACAACACATTGCCGAGGCCGATCATGGTCAGCAGAAGGGCCGCATCGGCCTCGGAATAGCCGATTCGGCTGCCGTAGATCGGGAACAGCGCAAAGCCGCCGGTTTCCACCGCGCCGAACACCAGCACGGCAGCGGTCGCCGACGGCACCAGCCAGATGTAGCGCAGGAAATTGCTGGTTTCGCCATCCGAGGCGATCGACGGGCTCTCGTTGCGTGCTGCCAGCACGGGTATGGCCGCCAGCGTCACCAACGCGATGATGACGCCGAACGGCCTGAAGCCGGAACTGCCGAGATGAGCGAACAGCCACGGTCCGGCGGCAAAGCCGAGCGACAGGACAGTGGCGTAAATGCCAAGGACAAGGCCGCGCCGGTGCGGCGGCGCCGAGGTGCTGATCCAGAATTCAGACAGGATGAACAGCACCGTCAGCGCAATGTGCAGCACGATGCGCAGTGGAAACCACATCCAGAAATCGGGTGCGAAATGGAAGCCGACAAAGGCCAGCGCGCCGGCGGCGATCATGGCGATCATGGTCCAGGCAACGCCGAAGCGCATGGCGAGCGGGGTCGCCAGCGGCGCACCGGCGATCGAGGCGAGGCCGGCGACGGCGGTGTTGAGGCCGATCATCGAAGCCGAGTGGCCGCGTGTTTCGAGGATGACGCTGAGCAGCGGCATGCCGAGGCCGATGGCGATGCCGACGACGCTGATCGACGAGATCGCCGCCACCATCGGCAGCCAGTGTACGCGCTCGTCGCCCTTTGGTTGGGTATCGACCGTCATGGATGCTGAATACTCTGTCTGTTTGATCTTACGCAATTCGGACGGAAAACCGCGTCACACTTTCCTGGAATTGCTCTAGAGAAGTTCGCGGATGAAGCGGCTGCGGACAAGCCGGTAGAAGGGCACGGGACCGCCTGGACGCAACAGTGGATCATGGGCGAGGCGCTTTTCCAACTCGTCCAGGATCATTCGGGTGATGTCGGGTATGTCGGCTTCCCTGGCCTTGGCAAGCGGCAGCCAGACCAGCTCTTCCAGTTCGTTGGTCGGACCGCCACCGGGCAGTTCGACCGCGACGTCGTCACGCCAGGCGCTGAAGAAGCGGGTGTCGAAGCGGCGCACCCGGTTGGGTGGCGTGATGGCGCGCGCGACGAAGCGCAGCATGTCGAGAGAGGGTTGCACGCCGTGTTCGGCAAAGCCTTGCCAGTCGGATCTGGGGGTTGCGAAAGCACCCTTGCGGCCGATCAGCAGCCCGGCTTCCTCATAGGTCTCTCGGATGGCCGACAGGGCGATGGCGCGGGCTCGTGCGGCGCTTGTGCGCCCCGGCCCGGCGATCAGCTTGGCTTCCTGCTCCGGGTGCAGGGCGGCGACGACCGGTATGCGGCTATCGGCCGGATCGGTGCGGCCGCCGGGAAAGACGAACTTGCCCGGCATGAAGGCGTGGCCGGCATGGCGGCGACCCATCAGAACCAGTACGTCGTCGTCCTTGCGGTCGAGCAGGATGAGAGTTGCCGCGTCGCGCGGGCGAATTGGCCGGTCGCTATGAGCGATCATGCTCCGCTCGATCCTGTCGACTTCCGCCTTGGTCATACCGTCCATGCGCAGGACCTAGCGGAAACTTCTGGCAAGCGAAAGTGGCCTTTCACGGTCGGTATGTTGCGCCAGGCAGCATTCTTGGCTGCGGCCTAGGCTCCGGGATGCGGCTCGATCACGTCGTGCTCGCCGCCGAAGCCGTGCATATAGAAGGCCCATTGCAGTCCGATGACGGCACCCTTGACCGGCTGCAGCAGCGCAACCGACAAAAGGATGGTCAGCGGCACCCAGATGGCGATGTGCTGCCATATGGACAAAGTCGACGTCGCCTCCACGCCCATGAAAGCGCCCAGCACGATGTGGCCGACAATGACGATGACGAGGTAGGCCGGCAGGTCGTCGGCCCGGTGGTGATGCAATTCCTCGCCGCAGACGCCGCATGTGTCGACGGTCTTGGTAAAAGCGCGAAACAGCTTGCCTTCGCCGCAATGCGGGCAGCGGCCGAGCAGGCCGCGCTTCATCGCCGTCCACAGCGGGCGTGCGGCCCGGCCCGAGTGATGTTCTCCGCCGAAAACCTGTTCTTCCATGGCTGTTGTCATCATCGTCTCCTGCCGCGCGAACCCGGTCGCGATTGCGACGCGCGGGCGCGGCCCTTGGCCTTGTGAAACGACCGCTTGGAGCCCGGCAGAGGCTTTGGGTCGGTCAACATCTCAAAGCGCATTGCGCCGGCCATCGGCGCCACCTCGATAAGCCGGACCTCGACGCGGTCCGCGAGTTGGTAGCCTTTGCCAGAGCGTTCTCCGAACAGGGAGCGAGCCGTTTCATCGTATATATAGTAATCGCCGCCCAGAGTTGACACCGGGATGAAACCATCCGCGCCGTACTGCGGCAATTGGACAAATAGTCCTGATTTGGTGACGCCGGAGATGCGGGCATCGAAGCGGTCATCGACGCGTTCGGCGAGATAGGCGGCGATCAGACGGTCGACCGTGTCCCGCTCGGCCGCCATTGCGCGGCGTTCCGTGCCGGAGATCAGCACCGCGACATCTTCGAGCCGTGCCGCTTCGTCCTGCGTCAGCCCACCCGGACCCAGTCCGAGTGCGGCAATAAGTCCGCGATGCACGATCAAATCGGCATAGCGGCGGATCGGCGAGGTGAAATGGGCGTAGCGGCGGAGGTTGAGACCGAAATGGCCGATGTTCTTTGGCGAGTATTCGGCCTGGCTCTGCGAGCGCAGCACCACTTCGTTGACGAGGCCTTCATTGTCGGCGCCGCGCACGCGCTCCAAAATGCCGTTGAACTGGCTTGGCTGCATCTGCGCGCCGCGCGCCAGTGACAGGCCCAATGTCTGCAGGAACTCGCGCAGCGATTCCTGCTTGGCGAGCGACGGCGCGTCGTGGACGCGATAGACCAGCTCCTGCTTCTTCGCCTCCAGCGTCTCGGCCGCGGCGACATTGGCCTGGATCATGAATTCTTCGATGAGCTTGTGGGCATCGAGCCGCTCCGGCACGATGACGCGGTCGACGGTGCCGTCCGGCTTGAGTACGATCTTGCGCTCCGGCAGATCGAGTTCGAGCGGCTGGCGGCCATCGCGGCCGCGCTTCAGGATCGCATAGGCGTCCCACAGTGGCTTCAGCACGGTTTCGAGGATCGGGCCTGTCTTGTCGTCCGGCGCGCCGTCGATCGCCGCCTGAGCCTGTTGGTAGGCGAGCTTTGCCGCCGACTTCATCATGACGCGATGGAAGGTGTGCCTGAGCTTGCGGCCCTCGGCCGAAAAGATCATGCGCACCGCCAATGCCGGCCGGTCCTGGCCCTCGCGCAGCGAGCAGAGATCGTTGGAGATGCGCTCGGGCAGCATCGGCACGACACGATCCGGGAAATAGACCGAGTTGCCGCGCTTCAGCGCTTCGCGGTCGAGTGCAGTGCCATAGCGCACATAGGCGGCGACGTCGGCGATCGCCACGGTGGCAACCACGCCGCCGGGGTTCTTCTCGTCGAGATCCGGCGTGGCGAAGACGGCGTCGTCATGGTCCTTGGCGTCGGCCGGATCGATGGTGACCAGCGGCAGGTCGCGCCAATCCTCGCGATGGTCAAGCGTCGCCGGTTTGACGGCTTCGGATTCTGCGATGACGTCGGCCGGGAAGATATGCGGAATGTCGTGCGCATGGATGGCGATCATAGAGACCGCCTTTTCGCTGGTCAGAGAGCCCAGCACGTTGAGCACCTTGGCTCTCGGCAAGCCGAAACGGGAGGCTCGCGCCGGCTCGACCTCGACCAGGTCGCCATTCTTGGCGCCGTTCTGGAATTCCTTGTCGACGATCAGTTCGGGCTGGCGCCGTTCCACCGGTTCGATGCGGAAGGTGCCGTCCTGCAGGATGCGAAAGATACCGAGCACGGCATCGGTACGTTTTTCGAAAATCTTCACCACCCGCCCGGTGTAGGCGGGGCCGCCCAGGGCGACGTTCGTGTCGTCGGCCGGAAAGGTCTTGGCCAGCACGCGGTCGCCAATGCCGGGCGCCGGTCCACTGCCACTGCGCGACAGGCGGATGGAAACGATCGGCGGCGGCCCATTGGCTGTGTGTTCGGTTGGGCGCGCCAAGAGCACGCCATCGGCATCGCGGTCGAAAATATCGAGGACCGTGACATGGGGCAGGGCACCGACGCGGGCCAGCCCCTTGCGCTCCTTGGTGAGGACGCCTTCGTCCTGCAGGTCGCGCAAAATATCCTTCAGCCAGATGCGGTCGTCGCCGCGCAGCGCGAACGCCTTGGCGATGTCGCGCTTGCCGGCGCGATCAGGATTTTCGGCAATGTAGCGCAGGATTTCGTCACGCGACGGCCGATAGTCGTCCTTGACCTTGGCCCTGGTGTCGGCGGTGCGCGGATCGCCGTGGGTTCTGCCGGTGATCTTGCGCGCCACGCTGTCCTACCCTTTTTTCTTCGCGGCCGGCTTCTTAGCAGCCGGCTTCTTGGCGGCTACTTTCTTGGTTGCCGGAGCTTTGGCCGCGGCCGCCTTGCGGAACGGCTTTTTGCCGCCGCCGCCCTTGGCTTCCTTCTCGGCAATCAGCGCCAGCGCATCCTCCATCGTCACCGACTGGGGATCCTTGCCCTTGGGCAGCGTAGCATTGACCTTGCCGAAATTCACGTAAGGCCCGTATTTGCCGTCGCGCACGACGATCTTGCCGCCGCCATCGGGGTGGTCGCCGAGCTCCTTGAGCGCAGCGGCCGTGCCGCCATTGCGGCCACCCTTGCCCTTCAGCTGCTTCTCGGCGATCACCGACACGGCGCGGTTGAGGCCGATCGAGAACACGTCCTCGATGCTTTCGAGATTGGCATAGGTGCCGTCATGCAGCACGAACGGACCGTAACGGCCGAGCCCGGCCGAGATCATCTTGGCCGTTTCCGGATGCTGGCCGACATCGCGCGGCAGCGACAGCAGCGCCAGCGCCTTTTCGTGGTCGATCGACTCTGCCGTCCAGCCCTTGGGCAGGCTGGAGCGCTTGGCTTCCTTGCCGTCGCCGCGTTGCAGATAGGGGCCGAAGCGGCCGCTGCGCAGCGTGATTTCCTCTGACGTATAGGGGTCCTTGCCGATGACCTTGGTGCCGTCTTCGCCGCCGCCATTCTCGCCATTGGGGTTGGCGGCATCGCCGAGCTGGCGGGTGAAGGAGCATTCGGGATAGTTGGAGCAGCCGACAAAGGCGCCGAACTTGCCGAGCTTCAGCGACAGATTGCCGGTGCCGCATTTCGGGCAGATGCGTGGATTCGAACCGTCTTCGCGCGCGGGGAACACCAGCGGCGCCAGCTCTTCATTGAGCGCATCCAGCACGTCGGTGACGCGCAGTTCCTTGATGTCGGCGACGGCGCCGGAAAAATCCTTCCAGAAATCGCGCAGCACGTCCTTCCAGGCGAGCTTGCCGTCCGAAATCTCGTCGAGCTTTTCCTCGAGGGACGCGGTGAAGTCGTACTCGACATAGCGCTTGAAGAAGCTTTCGAGGAAAGCCGACAGCAGCCGGCCCTTGGCCTGCGGCACCAGCCGGCGCTTGTCGATGGTGACATAGTCGCGGTCCTCGAGCGTCTTCAGGATCGCCGTATAGGTAGAAGGCCGGCCGATGCCGAGCTCTTCCAGCTTCTTGATCAGCGACGCTTCGGAGTAACGCGGCGGCGGCTCGGTGGTGTGCTGGGTGGCGTTGATCGCCTGGCGGGCAAGCTGCTCGCCGGCACGGATCTCGGGCAGGCGACGATTTTCCTCGTCTTCCGCATCGTCGTCCTTCTGGTCGGTGTATGCGGCGATGAAACCGTCGAACCGAACGACCGAACCGACGGCACGCAGCTCCGCGGTGCGCGATCCATTGACCGCCTCGATCTCTGCGGTGGTGCGCTCGATTTCGGCCGGCTGCATCTGGCTGGCGATGGCGCGCTTCCAGATCAGCTCATAGAGCCGCATCTGGTCGGAATCGAGATATTGCCTGACCGATGCCGGGGTGCGCATGAAATCCGTCGGGCGGATCGCTTCGTGCGCTTCCTGGGCGTTCTTGGCTTTGGCCGTATATTGGCGCGGCTTTTCCGGCAGGTATTTTGGACCGAATTCCTTGGCAATGGCATCGCGTGCGGCGTCGATCGCCTCGGGTGCCATCTGTACGCCGTCGGTTCGCATATAGGTGATCAGACCGGTGGTCTCGCCGCCGATCTCCATGCCTTCATAGAGGCGTTGCGCCACCTGCATGGTGCGGCTGGCCGAGAAGCCGAGACCCGACGAGGCGGCCTGCTGCAGCGTCGAGGTGGTGAAGGGCGGGCCGGGATTGCGCTTGGTCGGCTTGGCTTCCACCGACACCGCCTTGAAGGTCGCGCCTTCGAGCATCGACTTGATGTCGTCGGCCTGCGCCTTGTTTGAAATGTCGAGCTTTTGCAGCTTCTTGCGATCGAAGGCGGTCAGCCGCGCTTCGAAATTCTCGTTGCGCGGCGTGCCCAGCAGTGCAGCGATCTGCCAGTATTCCTCGCGAATGAAGCGCTCGATCTCGGATTCGCGGTCGCAGACGAGACGCAGCGCAACCGACTGGACGCGTCCGGCCGAACGGGCGCCCGGCAGTTTGCGCCACAGCACCGGCGACAGCGTGAAGCCGACGAGATAATCCAGCGCCCGGCGGGCGAGATAGGCATCGACCAGCGGCGCATCGATCTGGCGCGGATTGGCCATCGCTTCCAGCACCGACGATTTGGTGATGGCGTTGAAGACGACGCGGCTGACCGGCTTGTCCTTCAGCGCGCGCTTCTGCTTCAGAACTTCCAGCACATGCCAGGAAATCGCTTCGCCTTCGCGATCCGGATCGGTGGCGAGGATCAGGCCGTCGGCGTCCTTGACCGCCTTGGCGATGTCGGCGAGGCGCTTGCCGGAGGCGGTGTCGACCGCCCAGGACATGGCGAAATCCTCATCCGGACGCACCGAGCCATCCTTGGCCGGCAAGTCCCTGATATGGCCGAACGAGGCCAGAACCTTGTAGTTCTTGCCGAGGTATTTGTTGATTGTCTTCGCCTTGGCCGGCGATTCGACGACGACGACGTCCATGAGGTCTCATATCAGCTGTGGTGCGGCAGAAGAATTCCGCTGCGCGCGACGAAATCTCGTTCTATTTGTCGCTCACATGGCCGCGCTTTTGCATCCGGTCAAGGGGAAGCGCCCAAATTGCGGGCCGGTCCGCAGCAATACACTCTTAGAGTGTATGGAGAAAATCACAGAATTTGGGAAAGGCAGATGGTGGGTCTGAGTCAGCGGAAACGACCCGATTCATTTTTCCGCCGAGTCGTTGAAATGCTGCCCAAACCAGGACGGGCGACATTATAACGGGCTGTTCGATGCCGGCCGCCGGATGGCATGGAGATGCCCGGCGACCAGCCCTTGTCCCGCCAGCAGCGGGACTGGCGTGCTTAGTCGGCCTTGACGATATGCCAGACTTCGCCGACGCCGTCGCCGGTCACATCGCCGGGCTTCTTGTCCTTTATGAAGGTGTAGACCGGCTTGCCGTCATAGGCCCACATCTTGGTGCCGTCGGTGCGGTCGACGACGCTCCACTCGTCATCCGCCTTGGCGCCGGCTTCGGCTTTCAGCGGCGGCCAGTTGGTGGCGCATTTGTCGTAGCAGTTGCTCTTGCCCCTCTCGTCCTTGTCATAGGTGTAAAGCGTCATGCCATTGGCGTCGGTGTAGATCTTGGCGCCATTGACCTCGGCTTCCTTCCACGCGTCGGCAGCGAAGGATGCGGCGGTGCTGAGCAGAAGCGCTGCCAGTCCTGCGGTTATGGTTTTCATGGAAATCTCCTGACTGATATCTGGAGACGCGCGGGAAATCGCGGCCTCACAGCATCAACGCCTGCGGGCTGTCGTTTCTTCCTGGCAAGTGCGTCGGGCAATGGATGATCTTGCCAACACAATGGTGATTGGTGGACAAGGCTGCGCGTCGCTATATCGGCGTCACGACATAGGAGTTCTTGGAAATGGCATTGGACATCGGCTATGTCAGCGCGGTCGGGGCTGGGGCGATTTCGTTCCTGTCGCCTTGCGTGCTGCCGCTGGTGCCGCCTTATCTCTGTTATATGGCCGGCGTCTCGGTCGACGATTTCCGTGGCAATGCGGGTGCGACAGCGCGTGAAGGCGCACGCGGCGCGCTGATCTATTCTTCGATCGCCTTCGTGCTCGGCTTCTCGACCGTCTTTGTCGCGCTCGGCGCCGGCGCCTCGACCATCGGCCGGCTGCTGCGCGTCTGGCAGGAGCCGCTGGCCATGGGCGCAGGCGTGCTGATCATCCTGATGGGCCTGAATTTCCTCGGCGTCCTGCGCATTCCGCTGCTGTCACGCGAGGCACGCTTCCAGTCGCAAGGGAAGCCGGCAAGTGCAATCGCGGCCTATGTCATGGGGCTGGCTTTCGCCTTCGGCTGGACGCCCTGCATCGGCCCGGTGCTGGGACCGATCCTGACGCTGGCCGGCGGCCGCGAGACGGTGGGCGAGGGCGCGCTGCTGCTCGCCGCCTATTCGCTCGGGCTGGGCATCCCGTTCCTGATCGCCGCGCTGTTTTCCGGCGCCTTCATGCGCTTCCTCGGCAAATTCCGCGTCCATCTCGGCCGCGTCGAAAAGGCCATCGGCGCGCTGCTGGTGATCGCCGGTGTGTTTTTTCTGACTGGTGGCGTGCAGACCGTGTCGTATTGGCTGCTGGAGAATTTTCCAGTGCTGGGGCGGCTGGGGTAGTCTCCCCCCGCACGGGAACGATGCACACCAGCTCGCATTTGCAGTGCCGTTGACCAACACTTTTTCGAGCCGGGAGGCGAGAATGGTAGCCAAGGCGGATGTGCGAAAATTCTTCAAGGCCTATGAGAAAATCTACAATGACGCGATCGCCGACACCGTCGATCTCAACGACGTCGCGGACATGTATTCGGCGGGTTTGTCTCGGTGACGCCGGCGGCGGTCATGGTTGGCGAGAATGGCGAGCAGTTGAAGGCCATTATGACAAAGGGTTTTGAGGCCTATCGTGCCCTCGGCAGCAAGAGAATGACCTGCGTCGATGTCTCGGTGATGCCAATCGATCAGGACCATTGCGTGGCTGAGGTAAACTGGTCCGGTGACTATGAACGCAAGGATGGGAGTCTCGTGACCATCGACTTTGCGATCAACTATCTCGTCGAAAAGCGCGATGGCAAGCTGAAGGTGTTTGGCTGGATATCGGGTGACGAGCAGGCGGAATTCAGGAAACACGGCCTGTTGTAGGGGTGCTGACTGCCGAATTCTGTCCTAAGACCCGCTGATTAAGAGTCAGCTGCTCCGCCATCTCACCGGAATTTAACCGCATTGGTGAAGCATGGGCCCACTGCTATCCTGTCTTGATTCCCAACCCTTTCATATGGTTGCCCTTCCATGAGCCAGAGATCCTGCCTGTCCGTCATCCTCGCCGCCGGCGAAGGCACGCGCATGAAGAGCGTGCTGCCGAAGGTGCTGCACCAGATTGCCGGGCTGCCGATGGTCGCCCATGTGGTGAAGGCAGCGGAAGAGGCGGGTGCCGGCAGCCAGGCGCTGGTGATCGGCCATGGCGCCGACGAGATGCGCAAGGCCGCGGCAAAGTTCGCGCCCAAGGCCGAGACTTTCGTGCAGGAAAAGCGCCTTGGCACCGCGCACGCCGTGCTTGCCGCGCGCGATGCAATATCAAAGGGTTATGACGATATCCTGGTCATGTTCGGGGACACGCCGCTGATCGATGCAGATGCGCTGACCGTGGCGCGGCTGAAACTGGCTGAAGGCGCTGCCGTCGTCGTGATCGGCTTCCGTCCGCCCAGTCCGACTGGTTATGGCCGGTTGATCGAAAAGGACGGCAAGCTGACCGCCATCCGCGAGGAGAAGGACTGCTCCGAGGAGGAGAGGAAAATAACCTTCTGCAATGCCGGCATGATGGCGGTGGCCGGCGCCCATGCGCTGGCGCTGCTCGATCAGGTCGGCAACAAGAATGCCAAGGGCGAGTATTATCTCACCGATATTGTCGAGATCGCCAGTGCGCGAGGCCTCGATGTCGTGGCCACCGAAGCCAGTTTCGAAAGCGCGCTCGGCATCAACAACCGCGCCGAACTGGCGCAAGCCGAAGCCATCTGGCAGGCGCGCCGGCGGCATGAGGCGATGCTGTCGGGCGTGACGCTGATCGCGCCGGAGACCGTGTATTTCTCGCACGACACCGAGATCGGCACTGACACGATCGTCGAGCCCCATGTCTGGTTCGGTCCGGGCGTGAAGATTGCCACGGGCGCCAAGGTCCATGCCTTCAGCCATATCGAGGGCGCCACCATTGCGTCCAATTGCGATGTCGGGCCGTACGCGCGGCTGCGGCCGGGCGCCGATCTCAGGAACAAGGCCAAGGTCGGCAATTTCTGCGAGGTCAAGCAGGCGGTTATCGAAGAGGGCGCCAAGGTCAACCATTTGACCTATATCGGTGACGCCCGTGTCGGTGCTGGGGCCAATATCGGCGCCGGCACCATTACCTGCAATTATGACGGCTATTCGAAATTCTTCACCGACATCGGCGAGGGCGCTTTTGTCGGCTCCAATTCGTCGCTGGTGGCGCCTGTCACCATCGGCAAGGGCGGCTACATCGCCTCAGGCAGCGTGATCACCGAAAGCGTGCCCGACGACGCGCTGGCCTTCGGCCGCGCCCGCCAGAAGACCATTCCAGGCAAGGGCAAGGAGTTGCGCGAGCGCTTTGCTTCGGCGGCGGCGGCGAAGAAAAAGTAAGACCAGCCCGCAAACCGAACGATTGCAGTAACCGGATTGCAAGAGCGGCCTGTCATGGTGCATCGACAGAATGAGCGTTCCGTTATACGGGACGAAATGCAATGTGACTTTCCACGGCAGGCTGGCCATCCCTAAATAGCGCTGGTTTTCCGGGGAATCGGGGGCTTTCTGCATGTGCGGTATCGTTGGAATCGTCGGCCACTCGCAGGTTGCGCCGCTCATCGTCGATGCGCTGAAGCGGTTGGAGTACCGTGGCTATGATTCGGCCGGCGTCGCGACCATCGAGCGTGGCGAACTCGCCCGCCGCCGCGCCGAAGGCAAGTTGATCAACCTGGAGCGCCGGCTCAAGGACGAGCCGCTCGATGGCACGATCGGCATCGGCCACACGCGCTGGGCGACGCATGGCGTGCCCAACGAGACCAATGCGCATCCGCATTTTTCCGACGGCGTCGCCATCGTCCACAACGGCATCATCGAGAATTTCGCCGAACTGCGCGACGAACTGGTCCGCGACGGCTATTCTTTTTCGTCGCAGACCGACACCGAGGTCGTGGCGCATCTGGTGGCCCGCGAACTCGCCAAGGGGCTGAATCCGGTCGAAGCCGCGCACCAGGCGCTGAAGCGGCTGGAAGGCGCCTTTGCGCTGGCGATCATGTTCAAAGGCGACGAGGATTTGATCGTCGGCGCCCGCAATGGTCCGCCTTTGGCCGTCGGCCATGGCGATGGCGAGATGTTCCTGGGCTCCGACGCCATCGCGCTCGCCCCGTTCACCAATTCGATCACCTATCTGGAAGATGGCGACTGGGCGGTGGTGCGCCGTGGCGGTGTCACCATCTTCGACATTGACGGCACAAAGGTCGACCGCAAACGCCAGCAGTCGCTGTCGACCAGCTTCATGGTCGACAAGGGCAACCGACGCCATTTCATGGAAAAGGAAATCCATGAGCAGCCCGAGGTGATCTCGCACACCTTGGCGCATTACGTGGATTTCGTCTCCGGAGTGTCGAAGCCGCTCGACCTGCCGTTCGACTTCGCCAAAATTGGTCGGCTGGCGATCTCGGCCTGCGGCACGGCGTATCTGGCCGGCCTGATCGGCAAGTACTGGTTCGAACGCTACGCGCGCCTGCCCGTCGACATCGATGTCGCCTCCGAATTCCGTTACCGCGAAATGCCGCTGTCGAAGAACGATGCGGCGTTTTTCATCTCGCAATCGGGCGAGACCGCCGACACGCTGGCCTCGCTGCGTTATTGCCGCAAAGCCGGCATGAAGATCGGCGCGATCGTCAATGTGCGCGAATCGACCATGGCGCGCGAATCCGACGTCGTGCTGCCGACGCTTGCCGGACCCGAGATCGGCGTCGCCTCGACCAAGGCCTTCACCTGCCAGCTTTCCGTGCTGGCCGCGCTTGCGGTGCGCGCCGGCGTGGCGCGCGGTATGATTTCGAAGGAACAGGAGAAAACCCTGGTGCGCGCGCTTTCGGAGGCGCCGCGCTACGCCAACCAGGTGCTCAAGCTTGAAGAGCAGATCGAGCGGATCGCGCGCGAACTCTCGCGCTACAAGGACGTGCTCTATCTCGGCCGCGACACCAACTTCCCGCTGGCCATGGAAGGCGCGCTGAAACTCAAGGAAATCTCCTACATCCACGCCGAAGGCTATGCAGCCGGCGAACTGAAGCATGGGCCGATCGCGCTGATCGACGAGAACATGCCGGTCATCGTCATCGCGCCGCATGACCGGATCTTCGAGAAAACCGTTTCCAACATGCAGGAGGTGGCGGCGCGCGGCGGCAAGATCATCCTGATCACCGACAGCAAGGGCGCAGCGCAGGTGAGCGTGAAGACGATGGAAACAATCGTGCTGCCGGATGTGCCCGAAATCATCTCGCCGATCATCTATGCGCTGCCGATCCAGATGCTGGCCTATTTCACCGCCGTGTTCATGGGCACCGACGTCGATCAGCCACGCAATCTGGCGAAATCGGTGACGGTGGAATAGGTTTTGCCTTCCAGACCGGAGGTTGGGCCGAATGGCATCGAAGTTCGCACGTCCAGTTCATCCTGGAGAATTCCTGCGTGAAGAATATCTCGTCCCGCTCGGCATGAGTGCAGGCGCGCTGGCGAAAAAGCTCAACCTTCCGCGCACCCGTATCGAACGCATTGCCAAGGAAGAGATCGGCCTCCCGATACCGCTCTTCGCCTCGCCAGATTTTTCAACACCACGCCCGAATTCTGGATGAATTTTCAACAGGCCTATGAGCTTGAAACCGAAGCCAGAAAGCTGGCGCCGGAGCTCGAGAAGATTGAGCCGTTGGAAGTAGAGGCATAATCGGCTCTTTAAAAACTTCGCAGTTCCAAAGCTTCGTCCGGTTCACTAATGTTGCGCTGCAACCCGCGCTCCGGTGAACCATGTCCGATGCTCCCAAGACCTCCGGCATGACCCGGCTGAGGAACTATTTCCTCACGGGCTTCATCGTCTGCGCGCCCTTGGCGATCACCGCTTACATTGCCTGGTCGTTCATCGGCTGGGTCGATTCCTGGGTGAAGCCTTATATTCCGGCCCGCTACAGCCCTGACACCTACCTGTCGTTTCCGGTGCCGGGGTTCGGACTGATCGTGGCGCTTATCCTGATCACGCTGATCGGTTTCCTGACGGCAAACATCGTCGGCCGCGCCATCGTCAATTTCGGCGAGCGCCTGCTTGGCCGCATGCCGCTGGTGCGCGGCATCTACGGCTCGCTGAAACAGATTTTCGAGACCGTGCTGTCGAACAAGGGTGACATGTTCCGCCAGGTCGGGCTGGTCGAATATCCGCGCAAGGGCGTGTGGTCGCTGGTGTTCGTCGCCAGTGAAAAGGAAACCGAGATCAACCAGAAGCTCGACCAGGAAGGCGATCCGCTGATTGCCGTATTCATGCCGTGCACGCCAAACCCGACCACGGGCTTCCTGATGTATGTGCCGAAGTCGGACATCGTGCTGCTCGACATGACGATCGAGGATGGCGCCAAGCTGATCGTCTCCGCCGGTCTGGTGGCGCCCGAAGTAAAGCAAATGGTTGTCGTGAATGGCGAGCCGATCGAAGGGATGCTCGCCAACCCTTCGGTTGCCGCCCTGGCTCAGCCGGCGCGCAGAAGCCGCACGGCTTCGTCGCGACCGAACAAGTAAAGCAGCAGGCGCAACGCCTCACCACGCTGCGATTGCAGCTCCGGATCGCGTGACAGGATCAGCCTGGCATCGTCGCGGGCGGCCTCCAGAAGGTCGGCATGCGCCTCGATGCGAGCCACCTGGAAGCCCGGCGTGCCCGACTGGCGGGTGCCAAGCAATTCGCCTTCGCCGCGCAGCTTCAGGTCCTCCTCGGCGATCACGAACCCATCCTCGGTCTCGCGCATCACCGACAGCCGGCGTTTTGCGGTCTCGCCGAGCGGGTCCTTGTAGAGCAGCACGCATGAGGAAGGCTTGTCACCGCGTCCGACCCGGCCGCGAAGCTGGTGCAGTTGGGCAAGGCCGAAGCGCTCTGCATGCTCGATGACCATGACGGTGGCGTCCGGCACGTCGACGCCGACCTCGATGACGGTGGTGGCGATCAGGATGCGTGTCTCGCCCTGCTTGAAGGCGCGCATCGCCTCGTCCTTCTCTGCACCCTTCATACGGCCGTGAACGAGACCGATGCGATCGCCGAACAATGGTTTCAGCGAGGCGAAGCGGTCTTCGGCCGACATCAGTTTGATCTCTTCGGATTCCTCGACCAGCGGACAGATCCAGTAGATCTTCTGGCCGCCGGCGACGGCGTCCACCATGCGGGCGACCAGTTCGTCGAGCCGCTCGAGCGGCAGCGTAACGGTACGGATCGGCTGGCGGCCGGCCGGTTTTTCCGTCAGTTTCGACACGTCCATGTCACCGAAAGCGGTCAGCACCAGGGTGCGCGGGATAGGAGTGGCCGTCATCACCAGCATGTCTGGCGCGTCGCCCTTGGCGGTGATGGCAAGCCGCTGATGGACGCCGAAACGATGCTGCTCGTCGATGACGGCGAAGACGAGGTCTTTGAAGGTGACGGTCTCCTGGAACAGCGCGTGGGTGCCGACGACGATGTCGATCTCGCCGCTTGCCAGGCCGGCCAGCGTATCCGTGCGTTCGCGGCCCTTCTCGCGACCGGTGAGGATGGCGATGCGAAGCCCTACCTTGGCGGCAAGCGGCGTGATGGTCGCCAGATGCTGGCGCGCCAGGATTTCGGTCGGTGCCATCAAGGCTGCCTGGCCGCCGGCCTCGACGGCACGCGCCATGGCCAGCAGCGCGACGACGGTCTTGCCGGAACCGACATCGCCCTGCAGAAGCCGCAGCATGCGCTCTGGGTCGGCGAGGTCGGCATTGATTTCGGCCAGCGCAAACTCCTGGCTTGATGTCAGCGAATAGGGCAGTGCGGCCCGCAGTTTTTCGACGATGCGGCCGTCGCCGACCAGGGGTCGCCCGGACAGCCTGCGGACTTTCGCTCGCACCAGCGCCAGCGAGACCTGGCCCGCCAGCAACTCGTCATAGGCGAGCCGCCGCCAGGCGGCACCATCGATGGAGACGTCAATCGGGTCGGCCGGATTGTGGATGCGGGCAAGCGCATCGCCAAAGGCCGCAAAGGTGTGCCGCCGCATGAAGGCGCCGTCCTGCCATTCGGGAAATTCAGGCACGCGCGTCAGCGCCTGGCCGATCGCCCGGCGCAGCACCTTGCCCGAGAGCCCGGCTGTCAGGGGATAGACCGGTTCGACCAGCGGCAGGTTTTCCGCCTCGCTGGCCAGCGCAATATGGTCGGGGTGGACCATGCTCGGGCGGCCGTTGAACCATTCCATGCGGCCCGAGACCACGACATGCTCGCCCTCGGGCATCGCCTTTTCGAGATAGGAGGCGTGAGCATGGAAGAAGGTCAGCGCGATCTCTCCGGTATCGTCATGGGCGAAGACCCGGTAGGGCACCGACCTGTTGCCACGCGGTGGCGGCTGGTGGCGATCGATGCGCACATCGAGCGTGACGATCTGGCCTTCCGCGGATCCCGCGATACCAGGCCGACTGCGCCGGTCGATGACGGTGTGCGGCAGCACGAACAGAAGATCGCCGGCACGCGCCGCGCGGTCGCCGAGATCGGCCGGAACAACCTTCTCGATCAGCGCACCGACTTTCGGTCCGACGCCTGCAAGCGACGTGATCGGGACAAACAAGGGATCGAGGATGGTCGGACGCATGATGTCAGCTTATGTTGCGACGGCGGCAGCGCAAGGCTGACAGCCCCTTCTATCCACGCTATATGCGCCGCAGCAAGCAAGGATGCGGTACGATGACCGGAACGACGAGATCAAGCGAGGGGCTGGACGTGCGCCGCCGCAAGCTTCTGTTTCGCTCCTGGCATCGCGGCATGCGCGAGATGGACCTGATCCTCGGCACTTTCGCCGACGCTGAGATCGGCGTCTTGACCAACGAGGAAATCGACCAATATGAGAGGCTCCTCGACATTCCCGATACCGAATTCCTGCCCATGGTCACCGGCGAACGCCCGGTTCCGGCCGATATCGATTGTGCCGTCCTGCGAAAGATCCTGGCTTTCCGCCGCTCTCTGACATTCTGAACACAAGCAATTCCAGGAAAAGTAACGAAGCGGTTTTCCGTTCGGAATTGCGATAAAACAAGACCGTGATTTCATGAGCCTCATTCCCACCATCGGTCTGCCGAAAGGCCGCGCCGGTCAGTTCATCGTCGATGGCGTCGCCGACGGCTACGAAGCCTTTGCGCTGGTGCAGGCGGCGCTCGAGATCGCGCCCGACAAGCCGGTTCTGTTCGTCGCGCGCGACGGTCAGCGCCTGCCGGCGATCATCGAGGCATTGTCCTTCGCGGCCCCCGGCCTGCCGGTGCT
Organism: Mesorhizobium sp. BR1-1-3; assembly: GCF_020165455.1. Classification (NCBI taxonomy): domain Bacteria; kingdom Pseudomonadati; phylum Pseudomonadota; class Alphaproteobacteria; order Hyphomicrobiales; family Phyllobacteriaceae; genus Mesorhizobium; species Mesorhizobium sp. BR1-1-3. The sequence continues at coordinate 205,263 of NZ_JAIUIC010000001.1, read as the reverse complement.
GGAACTGCCGGCCTGGGATTGCTTGCCCTACGACCGCGTCTCGCCCGGCTCCGATGCGGCCGCCAAGCGCCTCGATGCGCTGACCGCCATGATCGCTCTGGCGAAGAAGCCGCACCGCGCCGTCATCCTCACCACCGCCAATGCGCTGCTGCAGCGCATTCCGCCGTCCGAGTTGGTCGAGGCGCAGACTTTTCATGCCAGGCCCGGCAACCAGATCGACATGAACGCACTGGTCTCGCGGCTGGAAACGTCCGGTTTCGAGCGTGTGCCGACAGTGCGCGGCATCGGCGAGTTCGCGGTGCGCGGCGGCATTCTCGACCTGTTCGCCCCCGGCTGGACCGAGGCGCTCAGGCTCGATTTCTTCGGCGACACGCTGGAATCGATCCGTGTGTTCGACGCCGCCACGCAGCGCACCACCGGTCAACGCAAGTCGATGGCGCTGCAAGCGATGAGCGAAGTGGCGCTGACGCCGGAAACCATCAGCCGCTTCCGCCGCTCCTATATCGAAGCCTTCGGCGCACCGCAGCGCGACGACGGGCTCTATGCGGCGGTCAGCGAAGGGCGTCGCTTCGCTGGCATGGAGCACTGGCTGCCGTTCTTTTACGAACGGCTGGAGACGGTGTTCGACTATCTGCCTGACACGCCCGTCATCTTCGACCATCTGGCGCATGAGGCGCTGGCCGAGCGCCACACGCTGATCCTCGATCACTACGAGGCGCGCAGGAAGCAGGCCGATGGCGCGCTGAAGGATGCGGTGCCCTATAAGCCAGTCGCGCCGGACCTGCTCTATCTCTCCCCGGAAAACCTGATCACCTCGCTCGGGCCGCGCGAAGCGATCGACTTTACGCCATTCGACGCGCCCGACATTGGCGCCAAGAAGGTCTATCACGCCGGTTCGCGCCACGGCCGCAGCTTCGTCGAGGAGCGCGCCGATCCGAACGCCAACGTGTTCGATGTCGTCGTCAAACACATCGCCGATGAGCGCGCGGCGCGCCGCCGCGTCGTCATCGCCGGCTGGACCGAAGGCTCGCTCGACCGGCTTGGCCAGATCCTCGCCGAACACCATCTCGGCAACCTCAAGCAGGTCGTGACGCTGGCGGAAGCCGAAAAGCTCGAGCCGGGGCAGGCGGCCCTGGCCGTGCTGCCGCTCGAATCCGGCTTCGAGACCGAAAAACTGGTCGTCGTCGCCGAACAGGACATTTTGGGCGACCGGCTGATCCGGCGCTCGAAACGCAAGAAACGTCCCTCGGATTTCATTGCCGAGGCCTCGGCGCTGTCGGCCGGCGACATTGTCGTCCATGCCGACCACGGCATTGGCCGTTTCATTGGCCTGCGCACCATCGAAGCGGTCGGCGCACCGCATGACTGCCTGGAAATCCACTATGCCGGCGACGACCGGCTGTTCCTGCCGGTGGAAAACATCGAACTCCTGTCGCGCTACGGTTCTGACACGGCCGGGGCGACGCTGGACAAGCTTGGCGGCGGCGCCTGGCAGTCGCGCAAAGCGCGGCTGAGGAAGCGCCTGCTCGACATGGCCGGTCAGTTGATCCGCATCGCCGCCGAGCGGCAGATGCGCTCGGCGCCGCCACTGGTGCCGGCAGAAGGCCTCTATGGCGAGTTCGCCGCCCGCTTTCCCTATGAAGAGACCGACGACCAACAGACGGCCATCGATTCGGTGCGCGACGATCTTGCTGCCGGCAAGCCGATGGACCGGCTGATTTGCGGCGATGTCGGTTTCGGCAAGACCGAAGTGGCGCTGCGTGCCGCCTTCATCGCGGCAATGGAAGGTTTTCAGGTGGCGGTGGTGGTGCCGACGACATTGCTGTCACGCCAGCATTTCAAGACGTTTTCGCAGCGGTTTTCCGGCCTGCCGATCCGCGTCGCCCAGGCGTCGCGGCTGGTCGGCGCCAAGGAACTGGCCGAGACCAAGAAAGGCATCGCCGAAGGCCAGGTCGACATCGTCATCGGCACGCACGCGCTGCTCGGTTCCGCGATCTCGTTCAAGAACCTTGGTCTGCTGATCATCGACGAAGAGCAGCATTTTGGCGTCAAGCACAAGGAACGGCTGAAGGACCTGAAGACCGACGTGCACGTGCTGACGCTGTCGGCGACGCCGATCCCGCGAACGCTGCAACTGGCGTTGACCGGGGTGCGCGAGCTGTCGCTGATCGCCACGCCGCCGGTCGATCGCATGGCGGTGCGCACCTTCATATCGCCCTTCGATCCGCTGGTGATCCGCGAGACGCTGCTGCGCGAACGCTATCGCGGTGGCCATTCCTTCTATGTGGTGCCGCGCATCAGCGATCTCTCGGAAATACATGATTTCCTGAAGGAATCCGTGCCGGAGTTGAAGGTGGCGGTGGCTCATGGCCAGATGCCGCCGGGCGAACTCGACGACATCATGAATGCCTTTTATGACGGCCAGTACGACGTGCTGTTGTCGACCACCATCGTCGAATCCGGCCTCGACATCCCGACTGCCAACACGCTGATTATCCATCGCGCCGACATGTTCGGCCTGTCGCAGCTCTACCAATTGCGCGGCCGCGTCGGCCGTTCGAAGGTGCGGGCCTACGCGCTGTTCACGCTGCCGGCCAACCGCAAGCTGACCGACACCGCCGAGCGGAGGCTCAAGGTGCTGCAATCGCTCGACACTCTGGGCGCCGGCTTCCAACTGGCCAGCCACGACCTCGATATCAGAGGCGCCGGCAATCTTCTCGGCGAGGAGCAGTCCGGACACATCAAGGAGGTCGGCTTCGAACTCTACCAGCAGATGCTGGAAGAAGCCGTCGCCGAGGTGAAGGATTCGGGCGAGGTGCAGGATGGCGGCTGGTCGCCGCAGATTGCCGTCGGCACGGCGGTGATGATCCCGGAAAGCTATGTTCCGGACCTGCAGCTCCGGCTGGCGCTTTATCGCCGTCTCGGCGATCTCGAAAACACCGAGGAAATCGACGCTTTCGGCGCCGAGCTGATCGACCGCTTCGGCCCGCTGCCGGAGGAGGTGAAGCATCTGTTGAAGATCGTCTTCATCAAGGCGCTCTGCCGCAAGGCCAATGTCGAAAAACTCGACGCCGGGCCGAAGGGCGTCGTCATCCATTTCCGCAAGCGCGAATTCTCCAACCCGGTCGGGCTGGTCAAGTTCATTGGCGAACAGGGATCGTTGGCCAAGATCCGGCCGGACCACAGTGTCGTCTTCGTGCGCGACTGGCCGACAGCCGAGAAGAGGCTGGCGGGCTCGGCGGTCGTCATGACGCAGTTGGCACGGCTGGTGGAGAAGGCGGCGTAGCTAGCCTCGGACCATTCGCCAGCGCTGAAATTCCGGTCTAGAATAGGAAATCGGCTTCGTGTATGGAGCCGCGATCCCCAATTGGGGCGGGAATGGCGGAGTATAGGCCGCTGGAAAGAGCGTTGGGTGCAGCGATGACGAAATGGTCGCCGAATTCGTGGAGAGCAAAGCCGATCAAGCAGGTTCCTGCTTATCCGGACCTCGCCGCGCTGAAGAACACGGAAGCCCAGCTCGCAACCTTTCCGCCGCTGGTTTTTGCCGGTGAGGCGCGCAAGCTCAAGAAGCAGCTCGCTTCGGTCGCTGCCGGTGACGCATTCCTCCTTCAGGGTGGCGATTGCGCCGAGAGCTTCGCCGAGCATGGCGCGGACAACATCCGCGATTTCTTCCGCGTCTTCCTGCAGATGTCGGTGGTGCTGACCTTCGCCGGCGCGCAGCCGGTGGTTAAGGTCGGCCGCGTTGCCGGCCAGTTCGCCAAGCCGCGCTCATCCGACAATGAGACCAAGGGCGAGGTGACGCTGCCCAGCTATCGCGGCGACATCATCAACGGCATCGAATTCGACCCGAAGTCGCGCATTCCGGATCCCGCTCGCCAAGAGATGGCGTACCGCCAGTCGGCGGCGACGCTCAACCTTCTGCGCGCCTTCGCGCAAGGCGGCTATGCCAGCCTGGAGAATGTGCACCGCTGGATGCTCGGCTTCGTGTCCGACAGCCCGCAGGGCGAGAAATACGAGTCGCTCGCCAACCGCATCACCGAGACGATGGACTTCATGAAGGCCGTCGGCATCACTTCGGAAACCAACTACGCGCTGCGCGAGACCGATTTCTATACCAGCCATGAGGCGCTGCTGCTCGGCTACGAGGAGGCGCTGACGCGTGTCGATTCGACCTCCGGCGACTGGTACGCTACCTCGGGCCATATGATCTGGATCGGCGACCGCACCCGCCAGCCCGACCATGCGCATGTCGAATATTGCCGCGGCATCAAGAACCCGCTCGGCCTGAAATGCGGTCCGTCGCTGACGCCGGACGGCTTGCTGGAGCTGATCGACTTGCTCAACCCCGAAAATGAACCCGGCCGGCTGACGCTGATTGCACGTTTCGGCTCCGACAAGGTCGCCGACCATCTGCCGAAGCTGGTTCGCGCGGTGCAGAAGGAAGGCCGCTCCGTGGTGTGGTCGTCGGACCCGATGCACGGCAACACGATCGAGGCCGCCGGCTACAAGACGCGGCCGTTCGACCGCATCCTGAAGGAGGTTCAGACCTTCTTCGAAGTGCACCGCGCCGAAGGCACGCATCCGGGCGGCATCCATGTCGAGATGACCGGTAAGAACGTCACCGAATGCACCGGTGGCGCGCGCGCCATCACCGCCGAGGAGTTGCAGGACCGCTACCACACCCATTGCGACCCGCGCCTCAACGCCGACCAGGCGATCGAACTGGCGTTCCTGGTGTCAGACCTGCTCAAGAAGAGCCACCCGGTGCAGCACAAGCAGGTTGCGAACGGTTAAGCTCGATTTCGGCCTGAACGGCTGACGGAAAAAGCGCTGGAGAAATCCGGCGCTTTTCTTTTGGTTGGTTCAGTGCCCGCGTTCCCAGCGCAGGCCGGCGAGTCTGGGGTCAGCAAACGCCGTCCTTGAAAACTCGATGCGCTTTTCCGGAAACTCGCAGATCGCCTGCACGCCGAACGCCCCAAGCCGGATGCGCCAGGTCCGCGGCTCCATTCTCCACGCCAGTACATGTCGCATTTGCTTGCGTGCGTGCGCCGCAAAGCTGGAATCCTGAAGGCGATGCCAGGCACTTTTCTTTCAAGGAGGATCGACGTGAGTGGTGGTCACCAGGGATCGTGTCTGTGTGGAGCCGTCCGCTTCAGAACGAACGGAGCGTTGCGTGGCGTCGTCTATTGTCATTGCTCGCAATGCCGCAAGCAGAGCGGACATTTCTATGCCGCGACCAATGTTGCCAATGTCGACATCGTGATCGATGGCGTGGAAAGTATCACCTGGTACGAAGCCTCTACCTTCGCCAGGCGTGGGTTCTGCAAGGCATGCGGGTCGGTGCTGTTCTGGAAGCCGCGAGACCAGGACTACGTTTCAGTCATGGCGGGATCGTTCGACAAGCCGACAGGTCTTGAGGGGGAATGCCATATTTTCGTTGGTGACAAGGGCGACTATTATTCGATCGACGACGGGCTGCCGCAGTTTGAAAAGTCGACACCGTCCATACCGGTTGCTGAATGAATCTTGGACAAGTCACCTTATTCCATTGATCTGGCCAGCCATTGCATTATCCCGTGCCGGTGATTCGCAAAGGGGTTTGGCATGCAGCGGCTGATCGACGCTTATTTCAATTCGGTGCGGGCGTTTCGCAAGCTGGCCGCCAGCGAGAAGGCTTTCCAGCAGGAGCTGATGCTGCTGGCGCTGGCACTGCCGCTCGGCTGGTTCGTTTCGATCTCGTGGCGCGGTTATGCCTTGCTGGTCGGCGCGGTGCTGCTCTTGATCATGGTCGAGGTGCTGAACACCGGCATCGAGGCGGCATGCGACGCTTTCAGCCGCGAGTTCAATGTCGACATTCAGTTGGCCAAGGATTGCGGTTCGCTGGCGGTGCTGATTTCGGTGCTCATCGTCGCCGGTGTCTGGGGCATCGCCATCATCGAGCGGATCACTGGGCTACCGATCTAGCCTTTCGATGCCTATATGCCAGTCACCAAAGGAGACTGTCATGGCCGGGGCCGCCAATTTTCTGCTTCTCGAACGCGTGGGCCTGCCAGACGATCTGCGCTGGCTCGTCGAAAAATACCCGCGTGAAAACTGGCAGGACCATGCCAACGTCCACGGCATCGCCAATATGTGGCTGCAGCGGCACGACATGTTCCGCGAACTCGGCGGCATGCTGGCCAACGGCATTGACGACTTCCGTGAGGGACGGCTGACGGCGCCTGATTTCGCGCGCTGGTTCGCGCCGCGCCTCAATCATTTTCTTGGGCATCTCGACGGTCACCACAATGTCGAGGATTATCAATATTTCCCGGTATTCGCCAAGGCCGAGCCCCGTTTGAAGCGCGGCTTCGAGATTCTCGATACCGACCACCACACCATCCATGAAGGGCTGGAGCGCAATGCCGAGGCGGCCAATGCCTTCATCAAGACGCTGCAGGAGAGCGAAGACAGACAGCGCTTTGCAGCCGACGCCTATGCCGACGAAAACAGCCGGCTGATCGCCATGCTGACAAGACATCTTGCCGACGAGGAAGACCTGATCATACCGCTCATCCTCGATCGGGGGGATCGGGCGCTCGGGGTGGATTGACGATCAGCCTTCCCTGGCGCGTTCCTTGCTGGCGATGTGACGGGCGACGAGCCATGCCACAACGGCCACGGTCAGGCCGATGCCAAGCCCGATCAGCAACCGTTCGTGATGCATCAGCGCCTGGCCGATGAAGTGCTCTGCGCCAAGTCCAAAGACATAACCGATCGTACCGAACAGCACCGCCCAGACCGCCGATGAAAGCGCGTTGAGGATGACGAAGCGCGGCGCTGTGATATTGGAGAGTCCGGCTGCAATGCCGCCGACGAGACGCATGCCGTAGATATAGCGGTTCGACAGCACGAAAATGTCGGGATGGGTGTTGAGCAGGCGAAAGGCGCGGCGAAAGCCGGGCCGCTTGCGCAATCTGACGACATAGGGATGGTCGGCAAAGCTTCGTCCGAGGATGAAGAAGAAAGTGTCGCCGACAAAGGCGCCGAGGCCGGCCGCAAGGACGGCGTGCCACAGCACGAAGACCTGCTGGTGGGCGAAGAAGCCGCCGAGAATGGCAGCACTTTCGCCCTCCGCGATGCAACCGACAAAGACCGCGAGCAGCCCGTATTGTTCGATGAAATGGTGGATCGCGTCGGTCATGAAGCCGACTGCTGCGAAGACAGCCTTTCGTCGATCCGCTTGATCATCTCGGTCAGTTGCACGATCTCGTCGCGCATGCCGAGAATCTGGCCGTGGCGCAGTTCATCCAGCTTTTCATGCAGCGCCATGATCTCGATCTCGGCTTTCAGGTTGACCTCGTAATCGTGGGCGGCGTCGATGCGGTCCCGTTCGGTCTGGCGGTTCTGCGCCATCATGATCACAGGCGCCTGCAAGGCGGCTACCATCGACAAAACGAGATTGAGGAAGATGAACGGGTAGGGATCGAAGGCGTCACGCGACAGCAGCCAGACATTGCCCGCCGTCCATAGGACCAGAAAGGCGATGAAGGTCAGGATGAAGGACCATGACCCGCCGATGCGGGCGATCGTATCGGCAAGCCGGTCGCCGAAGGTCTGGTGGAAGGCAACGGCCTTGTTGGTGTCGCGCGAGATGGTGGTGCGTTCGAGCGTCGATTGCAGCACCCGGCTTTCGATCTGGCTGAGGCCGTCCGGCCGCCGCTTGAGCCAGCGGTTCGCCAGATCGTCGATCGTCTTGTTCATGGCCATCTCCAGGGTCTTAGGCTTGCCGTAAGAGGTAGAGGCTGCCGGCTCGCACGGGAAGTGTTAGATTGATTCCAGTTGCCGAGGGACCAATGGCCGATTTCAAGAAAATTCGCGCTCGCGCCGCAAAACGTAAGGGCGGCGAAGAGGAACTGACGTCGCTGCTTGGTCCGGCGCCTGACAATGCCGCCGTGGCTGACATCCCCGATGACCGCATTCTCTCCATTATGGCTGAGCGCGTCTTCGCCGCCGGTTTCGTCTGGCGCGTCATCGAGCAGAAATGGCCTGGCTTCGAGGAGGCGTTTCTGCGCTTCGAGCCGAAGCGGCTGTTGTTCCAGCCCGATGATTTCTGGCACGATCTGACGGCCGACCAGCGCATCGTACGCAACCCGCAGAAGATCAGATCCGTTCGCGACAATGCTGCCTTTGTCGAGCGTGTGTCGAAGGAATATGGCGGTTTCGGCAAATTCCTTGCGGAATGGCCCGATGATGACCAGGTCGGGCTGATGGCCTGGCTCGGCAAGCATGGCAGCCGGCTGGGCGGCAATACGGGCCAGTATTTCCTGCGCTGGCTGGGGTGGGATGCGTTCGTCATCTCGGGCGATATGGCCGCGGCGTTGCGCGACGCCGGCCTCGACATCGCCGAAAGCCCGACTTCGAAGAAGGACCTGGACAAGATCCAGAGGCAAATCAATCAATGGGCAGCGGAGACGCATCTGCCGCGCCGCCATATTTCACGCATCCTGGCGATGTCGATCGGCGAGAACCATTCGCCGCAAGCGCTGCGCGAATATATGGGCGACGACTGAAACGTGGTCGCTTGCCACGATCGGCATTCGTCGATCGGTCAACACGATCGAATCGATGGGTCCGGACACGAATGACATTCGTCATTTGCTCCGAATTGGTCCAAACGAACGCCATTGCCCGAGCAATTTTGCCGCGCTAAGTCAGCAGGCATGACCAAGAAGCTCGACATCCTGCGCATCGCCGTCGCCCAGCTCAATCCGACTGTCGGCGACATATCAGGCAATCTCGCCAAAGCCCGCGAGGCGAGGGCGGATGCCGCACGTCAGGGCGCCGATCTCGTGCTCTATACCGAGCTTTTCCTCGCCGGCTACCCGCCGGAGGATCTGGTGCTGAAGCCGGCCTTTTTGAAAGCCTGCGAAAAGGCGGCACAGGACTTTGCCGCCGACACCGCGGATGGCGGTCCCGGCGTCATCATCGGCACGCCGTTGAAGCGCAAGAGCGGCACGCACAATTCGATCATCTTCGCCGACGGCGGCAAGATCATCGCCGAACGCTACAAGCTCGATCTGCCGAACTACGGCGAGTTCGACGAGAAGCGCGTCTTCCAGGCCGGACCCGAGATCCAGGGGCCGGTCAATTTCCGCGGCGTGCGCATCGGAATTCCGATCTGCGAGGACATCTGGGGCGATGTCGATATCTGCGAGACGCTGGCCGAAAGCGGGGCGGAAATCCTGCTGGTGCCGAACGGCTCACCCTATTATCGCGCCAAGATCGATGTCCGCCACCAGGTCGTCATCCGCCAGGTCATCGAATGTGGGCTGCCGATGATCTATGCCAACCAGCTTGGCGGCCAGGACGAGCTGATCTTCGACGGCGCTTCGTTTGCCATTGGCGCCGACAAGACGCTTGCCTTCCAGATGAGCCAGTTCGAGGAAGCGGTCGACGTCACCACCTGGAAGAGACAAGGCGATCACTGGGTCTGCTCGGAAGGGCCGATGTCGAAAATCCCGGACCGGGAGGAGGCCGACTATCGCGCCTGCATGCTGGGCCTGCGCGACTACGTCAACAAGAACGGCTTCAAGAACGTCGTGCTTGGTCTGTCCGGCGGCATCGATTCGGCGATCTGCGCGGCGCTGGCCGTCGATGCGCTCGGCGAGGAACGGCTGCGCGCGGTGATGATGCCCTACCGCTATACCTCGAAGGATTCGCTCAAAGATGCCGAGGATTGCGCCCGCGCTCTCGGCTGCCGCTATGACATCGTGCCCATCTTCGAGCCGGTCGAGGGCTTCCTGCACGCACTGACGCAGATGTTCGAAGGCACCAAGGAAGGTATCACCGAGGAGAATTTGCAGAGCCGCGCGCGCGGCACCATCCTGATGGCGATCTCCAACAAGTTCGGCTCGATGGTCGTCACCACCGGCAACAAGAGCGAGATGTCGGTCGGTTATGCCACGCTCTATGGCGACATGAATGGCGGCTTCAATCCGATCAAGGACCTCTACAAGATGCAGGTTTATGCGCTGTCGCGCTGGCGCAACAGCCACGTGCCGCCGGGTGCGCTGGGCCCCTCGGGCGAGGTGATCCCGAAAAACATCATCGACAAGGCACCATCGGCGGAATTGCGCGAGAACCAGACCGATCAGGATTCGCTGCCGCCCTATCCGGTGCTGGACGATATCCTCGAATGCCTGGTCGAGAATGAGATGGGTGTCGACGACATCGTCGCGCGCGGCCATGACCGGGCGACGGTGACGCGCATCGAGCACCTGCTCTACATCGCAGAATACAAGCGACGGCAGGCGGCGCCAGGCGTGAAGATCACGAAAAAGAATTTTGGCCGCGACCGCCGCTACCCCATCACCAATCGTTTCAGGGATCGCAGCTAGGTACCGAAAGCGCACGCGGCGCGGCCGGAGACAACCATGCCCGATTGTGAGATCAGCTTCGACATGTCACGGATCGATTTCCGTGCGACATCGGACCTGTTGATGGCAAGCTATTGGGGCGCCGGACGCACTGACGAAGTCCATCGCCGCGCCTTTGCCAACTCGCTTTGCGTCGGCGCCTATGTCGATGGCAGGCAAGTCGGCTTCGGCCGGGCGATCACCGACCGCACCGTATTCGCCTATCTCGCCGATATCATCATCTGGCCGGAGAATCGCGGGCAGGGCATAGGAAGCCGGCTCGTCCAGGCCCTGATCGATCATCCGGAGGTCAGGACCGTTTTCCATTGGAGCCTGTCGACCAGCGATGCCCATGGCATGTATGAAAAGCTCGGGTTCAAGCCATCGACCGATGGCCGCTACATGCGCTTGGATCGCGTTCCTGAATGAGGCGCGGCTTGCCCGCCATTGTTGCAAAATAATCGCAGTGGTTGGACCAGATACGCTTTTGGCGTCAGCCCGTCTTGGCGGTGCATCGGAGCGTCTCTATAAGAACCGCTCCGCAATTGTCTTGCGGGAGGTCCGAATGGCAGTATTTCACATGGTAATGCGAGGCCGCGAAGCCTAGGTCTCATCCGGCGCTCCGCGAAGGTTTGCCCTTCGTGCCGATGCCGGATCGAGCACAGGCTTATGCCGATGCCGATCGCCGCCCGGTTATGGGCGAGACGCCAAATATGCCACTCCGCTTCCCGGGCACTCATTGGCCCCTTGCGCGGCTTCTTCAATTTTCGACCTACTGGGATCGGGCTCGTTTGTGCCCGAATGACATCATGGCTCGTTTCAAGATCGATTTGCGCGCGAGCGCCTTTCGCAGCGTTCTCGGCTTCACGCTCACCCATTGGCGGCGCCAGCCGTGGCGGCTCTCGCTCATCATGGCCAGCTTCCTGCTGTCGACGCTGGCCGATGTGCTGACGCCGCTCTATTCCGGCCGGCTGGTCGACGCCGTCGCCAGCAGCGCCGGCGCCGACGCGATTGCCTGGAATGCCGCGCTGACGGCGTTCTCGATGTTGATGGCGCTGGCGCTGGCCGGCGTCGTGTTGCGCAACCTGGCGTTCATGGGCATCGTCGAGCTGACCTTGAAGATGATGGCCGACATCGCCGCCGATGCTTTCCATCGCGTTCAGCGCTTTTCCACCGACTGGCATGCCAACAGCTTTGCCGGCTCGACCGTCCGCAAGGTGACGCGCGGCATGTGGGCGCTCGACCTGCTCAACGACACCATCCTCATCGCGTTGCTGCCGTCGATCGTCATGCTGGTCGGGTCGACGTTGCTGCTTGGCTGGTTCTGGCCGTTGATGGGTGCGGTCGTTGCTGCCGGTTCGGTGCTGTTCATCACGGTGACGGCGCTGCTGTCACTTGGCTATGTCGCGCCGGCGGCAAGGCTCGCCAACACCTGGGATACCCGCCTCGGCGGCTCGCTGGCCGACGCGGTCAGCTGCAACGCCGTGGTCAAGGGCTTTGGCGCCGAGGAGCGCGAAGAACGCCGCCTGGCCGAGGTCGTCGCCAAATGGCGTGCGCGTACACGGCGCACCTGGGTGCGCGGCACCATCAACGGCACCACGCAAGGAGTGCTGCTGCTGGTCATGCGCGCTGCGGTGATCGGCCTGGCGCTGATGCTGTGGTCCTGGGGGCAGGCGAGCGCCGGCGACGTTGCGTTCGTGCTGACCTCGCTCTTTGTGCTGCAGGGCTATCTCAGGGACATCGGCACGCATATCCGCAACCTGCAGCGCTCCATCAACGATATGGAAGAGCTGGTCGATTTCCAGTCCGAACCGCTCGGCATCGAGGACCGGCCAGGTGCCAAGCCGATCCGGATCACCGAAGGACGGATCAGCTTCGACAACGTCACCTTTCACTATGGCCATCACCGATCCGCGCTTTACCGCGACTTTTCGGTCGATATCGCGCCGGGTGAGCGCGTCGGGCTGGTCGGCCATTCGGGGTCGGGCAAGACGACCTTCGTCAAGCTTATCCAGCGGCTCTATGACGTGAACGCGGGGAAAATCCTGGTCGACGGTCAGGACATCTCGCAGGTGGCGCAAGCCTCGCTGCGCGGGCAGATCGCCATCGTTCAGCAGGAACCGATCCTGTTCCACCGGTCGCTGGCCGAAAACATCGCCTATGCCAGGCCGAGTGCGTCGCAGGAGGAGATCGAGCATGCCGCGAAGCTGGCGAGTGCGCATGACTTCATCACCAACCTGCCAAAGGGCTACGGTACACTGGTCGGCGAACGCGGCGTGAAACTGTCGGGTGGCGAGCGTCAGCGCGTGGCGATCGCGCGCGCCTTCCTTGCCGATGCGCGCATTCTGATCCTCGACGAGGCGACATCGAGCCTCGATTCGGAATCGGAGGTGCTGATCCAGCAGGCGATGGAGCGGCTGATGGTCGGCCGCACCACGCTGGTCATCGCGCACCGGCTTTCTACAGTGCGGGCGCTCGACAGGCTGCTGGTCTTCGATCGCGGCAACATCGTCGAGGAAGGCTCGCATGACGAACTGATCCGGCTGAAAGGCGGCATCTACCGTCGCCTGTTCGAACGCCAGGCGCTCGAACTGACCAAGGGACTTGTCAGCTGACCTGAGGCGGCCTCCAGCTTCGGCCGGAGGCCGCCTCTGTCAGGCACGGTCAGCCCAGCGGGCTGGAGCAGGAGATGCGATCGCAGGGAGGCAGTCGACCCGTCGATCAGCGCCGTGATGCTGGCCGACTTGATTTGCCTGTGAAGTCCTGTCCGGATAGTAAGTCTAGGGACCTCTGTTCATCATATTGACCGAGATACGTTGTTTCTACCATTGGTTGATATATATCCGATGGAGGCAACCCACGGACGTTCTTCACGATGCATCTTTCTGCGAATGCCGAGGAAAAGTTGGCTGCGCCGTCAGTGCTGGAATCTCAGCATGGCTCGGTTCGGCCGCTTGCTGCCGAAGATCTCGAGCGCGTCGCCGCACTCTTCCTGACGAAGTTTCGCCGGCGGCGCCGTCACCTCCTCGATCGCGCTATCGCCGAAACGGCCGCGTATATGAGAGAGATTTATCTCGACCCTGCCGGCCACTCCGGTGAAAGCAACGCTCTTGTCCAGATCAACCGGCAGGGTCGCCTGGGTGGGTTCCTCGGCGTTTTGAAAGCCCGCTACGAGCTCAATGGTGCGCCATTGAATGCGGCGATCATCGGGCCGCTCATGGCCGACCCCGGCACCGATGACGGCTCGGCCGGACCGCAATTGCTGCGGGCATTGCATCAAGGCGAATTCGATCTGCAGCTGACCGATTCGGCCAACCGGACATCCTTGGCCTTCGCGCGCCCGATGAAGTATCAACTCCTGCCGGTGCATTGTCTGGGATGGACATATGTTTTCCGGCCGGCGGGAATGGCCGCCGCCGCACTGCACCGTAAATGGCCCGGCCTGCCTCACCTTGTACTCGACCCCTTTGCGCGAGCATTCGATGCTCTTGCGAAAAGAAGGTTCGAGCCCCCCGTCCAGCATTCATCGTCGCATCGCACCCACCGTGAGCCGATCAATGCCGTGCAATTTGCCGAGGAACTGCCGACCCTCCTGTCTGGTTACGCTCTTCGGCCGAGTTGGAAGGATGGGGAGCTGCCACGGCTGCTTGCACTGGCGGCCGAGAAGCGGGCCGACGGCCCCCTTCATTTCGGCGGGATCTACGACGAAACGGGCAAAATGCTCGGTTGTTATGCCTTCTACGGTCAAGCCGGCGACATGGCGAACCTGTTGCAAATCCAGGCATTTGGATCGCATTGGGGCGCGACGCTGGATGCGCTTGTCGCCGCCGCATGGGAGATGGGCTGCGTGGGCATCACCGGGCAGACGCAGACCAGATTCATATCCCAACTCTTTGGCTACAAGAATGTCTTCTTCCGCTATGCCGGGGGAACGATGGTCCGCTCGCGGATCGCCGAGGTCACGGAAGCGGTCCGCTCCGGCGACATCTTTATCGGTGGATTGGTGGGCGACCGCTGGACCCGCCTCAGTTCCGATGATTTCGGCCGCTGATCGCCTTCAACCGGTGGTCGGCCCCAGCGGCTGGCAGCGCTCGGTTACAAAGGCCGCCTGCGGACTGGGTGCCTCCTGAGGCGTCCAACGCCCGGTCTTTTCATTCCAGCCGCCATGTTCTATGTCTGCCGGGCAGCGCGGGGGCGCGTCTTGTCAATCGTAAAAGCATCCGGTACGCCCCGCTCATGACAGTTACCGTTCGTTTCGCCCCTTCGCCGACCGGCCGCATCCATATCGGCAATGCGCGCACGGCTCTGTTCAACTGGCTGTTCGCCGTGAACAACAAGGGTCGCTTCATCCAGCGCTTCGACGACACCGACATTGCGCGCTCGAAGCAGGAGTTTTCCGACGCCATCCTCTACGACCTGCATTGGTTGGGCATTTTTCCCGACGCCACCGAGTACCAGTCGCGGCGCTTCGAAGTCTATGACGCGGCGGTCGAGAGGCTGAAGGCGGCAGGCGTTCTCTACGCCTGCTACGAAACGCCGGAGGAGCTGGATCTCAGGCGCAAGGTGCGCCGCACGCGCGGTCTGCCGCCGGTCTATGGCCGCGAGGCGTTGACCCTGACGCACGAACAGATCGCCGAATACCAGACCGATGGCCGCCGGCCGCACTGGCGTTTTCTCCTGCCCAATTTCTCAGGCGATCCACAACAGCCGGAACGCACTGAAATCCACTGGAACGACTTGGTGCGCGGTGAGGAAACCGTCGATCTGGCCTCGCTTTCCGATCCGGTCCTGGTGCGCGAGGACGGCACCTATCTCTATACGCTGCCTTCCGTGGTCGACGACATCGAGATGGGCGTCAGCCATGTCATCCGCGGCGACGACCATGTCACCAACACCGGCGTGCAGATCGCCCTGTTCCAGGCGCTGGCTGCCGAGCCGCCAGTCTTCGGCCACCACAATCTCCTGACCACCGCATCGGGCGAGGGCTTGTCGAAGCGCACCGGCGCGCTCTCCATCGAAAGCCTGCGCGAGGACGGCATCGAGCCGATGGCCGTCGCATCATTGGCCGTCCTGGTAGGCACTTCGGAGAATGTCGCAGCGATGCCGACGATGGGCGAACTCGCCGAACGCTTCGATCCGGCGGCGACATCGAAATCCGCGGCCAAGTTCGATCCGGACGAGCTGTTCGTGCTCAACCGGTCGCTGCTGCACCACATGCCGTTCGCCGAGGCACAAGACCGTCTCATCGTGCTCGGCGTCTCCGGCGAGCAGGCCGAACCGTTCTGGCTGGCGGTGCGCGGCAATCTCGACAGGCTGGCCGATGCGGTCAACTGGTGGCGCATCCTGCGCGAAGGACCGCAGGAGAAGCCGCAATTTTCCGATGACGACCGCGACTTTCTTCGACAGGCGTTCGACCTGCTGCCGGAGGAACCCTGGACTGCGACGATCTGGAAGGACTGGACGGGCAAGATCAGGGAAGCGACCGGCCGCAAGGGCAAGGCGTTGTTCATGCCGCTCAGGACAGCCCTTACCGGACTGCCTTCGGGGCCGGAGCTTGCAGATCTATTGCCGCTGATGGGTCGGGAAGGAACGTTGGCCCGACGACCCTGACCTTGCGCTGTTCCGGCGGCAGCGCGGACACGGGCGACGTCACCGGCCTGGCGGAAAGCCGCTTGATCGCCTCGCGGTCGAGCCCACCTTCCAGATTGGCCAGCGTTTCGGGATCGGCGCCCGGATCAGGTTTTGCAACCGGGACTGGAATGAATGATGACGCGTCTGTCTCTGGCTGCGATTGCACCGGATTCGGCGGATTGCCGGCGATGATCTGGAAACCCTGCGCAGCGGCGTTGCAGCCGCAAGCCGGCGGCCGCGACACGCCGGGCCGCTTGTAGAGATAGGCGGTCGGCAATTCGCTGTAAGGCCGGCCGGTGACAGATGACGTCATCGACGCCGAATCGTCGTCCATGCCGCGCGAATAGAAAACCTGCATCTCGGTTCCGGGGCAGCTCGATTCGCAATTCTTCTGGTCGCGTTCGAAATCGCCTGCCGAGGCCGAGTTCGACATAGGGAAAAAGTAGCCGTCGCAGGTGCGCACACAGGACGTGTGGAATTCGCCACCGACGCTCGGAAAATCCGGTACGCCGGGCTGGTTGAGCACACGGCGGACATTGCGCTCCTCGCTGGGATCGTCGGGCTGGTTGGGTTCATCAAGCATATCGAGCTGCTTGCTGTTGCCGCCGAAGAGCTGATCGAACAGGTTTGCGCTGCCGCCGTCGCGGTTCGCTTCCTGCAAAGGCGCACGCCGAGGCGCAACGGTGTCGTCGCGGCAGCCATTGGCGTCGAGCGCCGCCAGGATGCGTCCGCGATCGCGGCGAGAGCCACCGCCAGCCAGCCGCTCGCGCTTGTTTTGCAAGGCGTCGAGATTGGCATTCATGCGGTCGATGGTGGCGTTGAGCCCGGCGCATTGATTGAGGTTGCGGCCAAACAGCGAAAAACCGCACCCGGCCTGGCTCGCCTGGCTGCGAGCCTTCGAAATCTGCTCATGCTGCCTGGCAATCGCGGAATCGTATTTCCGGACTAGCGCCGGACCGCCACCGCCGCCGCGCGAGGACGCGGCAAGATCGGCTTCCAACTGGCGGCAGACCCGCGAAGCAGCCTGTGGCTCGGCTACTCCCCAGGTTGCGGACAACAGCAGGCCAAGCAGCACGACAGCATGCGCCTGCTTCCACCCTCCGCTTGCCATCCGCCCAAACTCCGCCTTCCAAATCGGCTGTTAGCCCCGCAAGGCTACCGTGTTCGCGGTTAACTGCAGTTTACCGCGAAATCCGTGTTCAGCCCAGATTGACGACCGCTTGTGCCTTGTGGGCGGCTTCGACCACGGCAAGCGCCGTCATGTTGACGACGCCGCGCGAGGTGACAGACGGCGTCAATATATGCGCCGGCATGTCGGTGCCGAGCAGGATCGGCCCGACATGCAGCGCATCCGTCATGGTTCTGAGCGCCGTCAGCGTGATATTGGCCGAATCGAGGTTGGGGAACACCAGCAAATTGGCTTCGCCCTTCAGTCTCGAATGGGGATAGACGCGCTGGCGCAGGTGCTCCGACAGAGCAGTGTCCGCATGCATCTCGCCATCGCATTCAAGGTCAGGCGCGATGCGCGCCAGGATCGCCGCTGCTTGCCGCATCTTCAGGGCGCTGGGCGAATCGCGCGAGCCGAAATCGGAATGCGACAAGAGTGCTGCCTTCGGCTCGATGCCGAAGCGCTGGATTTCTTCCGCCGCCAGCACCGTCATCTCGGCGATTTCTTCCGCCGTCGGGTCGACGGAGACGTGGGTGTCGGTCAGAAAGATGATGCCGCGCTGCGAGATCAGCATGGAAAGCGTCGACAGGTCGTGGTCCTTGATGCCGGCGCGGGGGCCGATGATCAAGGTGACGTTGCGCAGATGCCGCTCGAATCGACCTTCGAGGCCGCAGACCATGGCGTCGGCATCGCCGCGTTTCAGCGCAAGTGCTGCGATCACCGTGTTGTCGGTGCGCACCATGGTGCGCGCGGCCTCCGTCGTCACGCCACGCCGGCCGGCGAGTTCGATCAAAAGGTCGACATAGTGGCGGTAGCGCGGATCGTCTTCCGGGTTGATGAGGCCGAAATCGACGCCGGGCTTGATGCGCAGGCCGTAGCGCTTCAGGCGCACTTCGATGACGTGCGGGCGGCCGATCAGGATCGGCTCGGCGATGCCTTCCTCGAGCACCACCTGGGCAGCACGCAGCACGCGCTCATCCTCGCCGTCGGCATAGATGACGCGCTTGGCGCTTGATGCCTTGGCGGATGAGAACACCGGCTTCATCACCAGGCCGGAGCGGAAGACGAAGCGGTTCAGCTTGTCGATATAGGCGGCAAAGTCGGTGATCGGCCGCGTCGCGACACCGGTGTCGCAGGCTGCCTTGGCGACCGCGGGCGCTATGCGCAGAATCAGCCGCGGATCGAAGGGCGAAGGGATCAGGAATTCAGGGCCGAAGATCGGCGTCTCGCCGGAATAGGCGCGGGCCGCGACGTCCGAAGGTTCCTCGCGTGCGAGCGCTGCGATTGCCCGCACCGCTGCCATCTTCATCTCCTCATTGATGGCGCTGGCGCCGCAGTCGAGCGCACCGCGAAAAATGTAAGGAAAACACAGTACGTTGTTGACCTGATTGGGAAAATCGGATCGGCCGGTGCAGATCATCGCATCCGGACGCGCTGCACGCGCTATTTCCGGCATGATCTCCGGATTGGGGTTGGCCAGCGCCAGGATCAGCGGCTTCGGCGCCATGTGCTGGAGCAGTTCCGGCTTCAGTACGCCTGCCGCCGACAGGCCGAGGAAGACGTCGGCGCCCGAAATGACGTCGGCCAGCGCGCGCGCCTCGGTGTCCTTCACATAGGGGTCTTTCCAGCGATCCATCTCATCGGTGCGGCCCTTGTAGGCGACGCCGAAACGGTCGGTGACCCAGATGTTTTCGACCTTGGCGCCGAGCGAGACCAGCAAGTTGAGGCAGGCAAGGGCGGCAGCCCCGGCGCCGGAGGTGACGATCTTGATGTCCGATATGGTCTTGCCGGCGAACTCCAGCCCGTTGAGCACGGCGGCAGCGACGATGATGGCGGTGCCGTGCTGGTCGTCGTGGAACACCGGTATGCCCATGCGGGCCTTCAGCTGTTCCTCGACCTCGAAGCATTCCGGCGCCTTGATGTCCTCGAGATTGATGCCGCCGAAGGTCGGCTCGAGCGCCGAGATCGTCTCGACCATGCGCTCGATAGCGGGCGCGTCGATCTCTATGTCGAAGACATCGATGCCGGCGAACTTCTTGAACAGGACGGCCTTGCCTTCCATGACCGGTTTGGAGGCCAGCGGGCCGATATTGCCGAGGCCGAGCACGGCCGATCCGTTTGTGACGACACCGACCAGATTGGCGCGTGCGGTGTAGTCGGCGGCGGTCGCCGGATCGTCGCGGATTTCCAGGCAGGGGGCGGCGACGCCGGGGGAATAGGCGAGCGCGAGGTCGCGCTGATTGCCGAGCGGCTTGGTCGCCTGTATCTCGAGCTTTCCCGGCCTTGGGTGCTTGTGGAAGTAGAGGGCGGCTTCGTCGAGGTCCGAACGTGCCGTCTTTTTGCTCTCGCCTTCCATGCGGCCGCTCCCTCGAAATCTGCCTGGAGATTCCCTTTTAGCATGCAGCCGTGGTTTTTCGCGACGCTAATTGACGCGCCGGCGGCAATACCCGGCGGCGCGTAGAAAGTCTTGAACAATCAAATACTTATAACGATTGTCTGACGGACGGCTCCGACCGTTTCACGGATAAGTTGATCAAAAGGCGCTGACGTAAAGACCACCATCGACCGGTATGTTCTGCCCGGTCAGATAGCCGGCATGGACCGAGCACAGGAAGGCGCAGATCTGGCCGAATTCCTCCGGCGTGCCGAGCCGCTTGGCCGGAACATCGGCGCTGATGCGGGTCTTGCGCGCGGCTGCGGCCTGAGGGCTTTCGACTGTGCCGGCCTCATGCGGGCCGCGCAGCCGGTCGGTGTCGAGCTTGCCCGGCAGAAGGCTGTTGATGGTGACGTTGCGGTCGACAACCGTTCTGGCCACGCCGGCAAGGAATGAGGTCAGGCCGGCACGCGCGCCGGACGACAGGTCGAGGCCGGGAATGGGCACATAGACCGACAGCGAGGTGATGTTGACGATGCGACCGAAGCCGCGCGCCGCCATGCCGTCCAGCACGGCCTGCACGAGCTCGATCGGAGTCACCATGTTCTGGGTAACGCCTTCGAGGATCTTTTCGCGATCGAGCGTGCGGAAGTCGCGAAGCGGCGGTCCGCCATTGTTGTTGACCAGGATGTCCGGCTCGGGGCAAGCCACGAGCAGCGCCTTCTGCACCTCCGGCTTCGAGACGTCGCCGACGACTTCCGTCACCGTGACGCCATAGCGCTCGCGCAACTCAGCGGCGGTTTTCGCCACCAGCTCCGCATTGCGTCCGTTGACGACAATGTCGCAGCCGGCTTCCGCCAGCGCCATGGCGCAACCGCGCCCAAGTCCCTTGCTCGAAGCGCAGACGATGGCCTTCTTTCCGCGGATACCGAGATCCATGACGATTTCTCCTGTGATTTGGCCGGCAAGCTAGTCCTTCGGCTGGACCAATCGCAACCGTCATACGATTGTTGCATGAATCGGGGCATAGGCTCGCGAAAGCAACGGTGAAATCGCGATGTCCGGCCAAGAGCCCCGCACTTTCCGCAGCATGTTCATTTCCGACGTCCATCTGGGCTCGAAGGCGGCCAAGGCCGAGTTCCTGATCGATTTCCTTCGATATCACGATGCCGATATCATCTATTTGGTGGGTGACATCGTTGATGGCTGGCGGCTGCGACGGAGCTGGCATTGGCCGCAAAGCCATAATGACGTCGTGCAGAAACTGCTGCGCAAGGCGCGCAAGGGCGCCACCATCACCTACATCGCCGGCAACCATGACGAGTTCGCCCGCCAGTTCCAGGGCGTGCATTTCGGCGGCATCGTCGTTGCCGATCGCGCCATCCACGAAACCGCCGACGGCAAGCGGCTGCTCGTCATCCATGGCGACCAGTTCGACACCGTGGTCCACAATGCGCGCTGGCTCGCCTATCTCGGTGACCACGCCTATGACGCGGCCATGCTGGTCAACCGCGTGGTGACGCGGCTGCGCCAACTGCTCGGCCTGCCTTATTGGTCGTTTTCGTCCTGGGCCAAGCACAACGTCAAGAAGGCGGTGAACTTCATCGGCTCGTTCCAGACCATGCTTGCGGACGAGGCGCGCCGCTCACATGTCGATGGCGTCATCTGCGGCCACATCCATCATGCCGTCATCGAAAATTTTGGCGATGTCCAGTACATCAACACCGGCGACTGGGTGGAAAGTTGTACGGCTGTGGTCGAGCATTTTGACGGCCGCATGGAAATCCTGACCTGGGCGCAGGTGCTGCCCGAGGCGCCGGACGAGCCCTTTATCCCGCTGCTCATCGAGGACCGGGTAGGGCAGGCGGCCTAGTCCGAAGTCCTTTCGGGCTTCGGAATCAATCAATTAGTCCAACCGGTTTCGTCCGGTTTTCGTCCATGTTAAGGGATCGATACGCGTTGCCCTCCGGTCGAATACAGCGCGATTGGATCGATTCATGTCCCTGCCGCAGCTCTCGCCCGAACAACTCGTCAAGCCGCGCCATTTCGAACTGCGCATGAGCCTGATCTTCGCGACGCTTTTCGTGCCGCTCGGAACGCACTTGCCGTATTTTCCGCTGTGGCTGCAGGCCAAGGGTTTTCATCCCGAGCAGATCGCGGTCATTCTGGCGGCGCCGATGTTCCTGCGCGTGGTGACGACGCCGCTGCTGACCGCGCTGGCCGACCGTGCCAGGGACCGCGCCGATGTCTATGTCGCGCTGATGGCTGCGTCGCTGCTTTTGTCGGCAGGTTATTTCCTGACACCCACCTATGCGATGGTGCTGGCGGTCTCGCTGGCGCTGACCATCGTCTGGACGCCGCATTCGCCGATCGCCGATTCGCTGGCTCTTTCGGGTGTCCGCCGCTTCGGTTCGAACTACACAAGCATGCGCAAATGGGGCTCGATTTCCTATTTGTTCGCCAATATCGCCGGCGGCTTCATTCTGTCGGTAACCGGTTCACAAGCCGTTCCGGTTATCATTCTGGTGGCGTTTGCCGCCGCCCTTGCCGCTGGCCTGCTGGCGCCGCGCCTTGGCCGTCCGCGGCGCGCCTCGCCGCTGTCGGCCACCGACATCCAGCATTCAGCGCCGAAGCTTCTCAACCCGTATTTCCTGTATTTTTCCACGGGCGTCGGCGTCATCACCGCCAGCCACGCATTCCTCTACGGTTTCGTCTCCATCTACTGGAAGTCGATCGGCCTCGGTGATTCGGTAGTCGGTCTCTTATGGGCTTGGGGCGTGGTGTCGGAAGTCTGCATGTTCATGATGTTCACCCGCTTTTTCGACCGGTTCTCCGTCGTGTCGGTCATGGTGATGGCCGGAATCGGCTCCATCGTGCGCTGGATCGCCTTTCCGCTGGTCTGGCCGCTCGGCCTCGGCATTCCCGGCTTCTTCGCTGTCCAATCGCTGCACTCGGTCTCGGTGGCGCTGGGGCTGATCGGGCTGCAGAAGATGATCGGCGAAACGATCTCCGAGGAGCGGACAGGTGCCGCGCAAGGCATCGCCTATTTCTCCAACGGCTTCTTCATGGCGGTGGTGACGCTAGCGTCCGGCCCGCTCTACGACCGTCTCGGTGTCGACGGCTTCTTTGCCATGATCCCGATTGCGTTGATCGGACTGGCGCTGATCGGCCTTGCTGCGCGCTCAGCCCCAGAGCGCCGTATCGGGCGGTGACACCAGCGATCCCTGGTAGACAAGGCCCGGTACCCGGTCGCGGGCAAGCAGCAGCGGACCGTCGAGGTCGACGAAATCGGCATGCTGGGCAAGCAGCACCGCTGGCGCCATCGCCAATGAGGTGCCGACCATGCAGCCGACCATCACGCCGAAACCGAGTTCGCGGGCGCGATCGCGCAGCACCAGTGCCGCCGTCAGGCCGCCCGACTTGTCGAGCTTGATGTTGACGGCATCGTAAAGACCGACAAGCGCTTCGAGATTCTTAGCCTCGTGCACGCTTTCATCGGCGCAGATCGGCACCGGATGGGCGATATGGCGCAGGATCTCGTCATGACCGGCCGGCAGCGGCTGTTCGATCAGCGCGATGCTTTGTTCGGCGGCAAAGGCGAGGTTCGCAACGATGTTGTCGTCGCTCCAGCCCTCATTGGCGTCGAGGATGATGCGGCTGTCTGGCGCTGCCTGCCTGACCGCCCGGATGCGGGCAATGTCGTTGTCGCCGCCGATCTTGACCTTGAGCAGCGGCCGCGCCGCATTGGCGCGGGCCTGCGCCGCCATCGCCTCCGGCTCGCCCAGCGACAGCGTGTAGGCGGTTTCGAGCGCCTGCAAGGGAACAGCACCTATCGCAACCGCCACCGATGTTCCGCTGAGCTTCGCCTCCAGATCCCATAGGGCGCAGTCTATGGCGTTGCGGGCGGCTCCGGCCGGCATGGCATCGAGCAAGGCGCTGCGGCTGATGCCATCGGCGATCCGGCCGCGCATGGCGTCGATCGCCTCGCGCACGCCCTCAATCGTCTCGCCATAGCGCTTGTAGGGGACGCATTCGCCGCGGCCGAAATGGCCGCCGTCGCTGATCGTGCAGGAGATCACTTCGGCTTCGGTCTTGGAACCGCGCGAAATGGTGAAGGTTCCGGCGATGGGAAAACGCTCGGCCTCGACCGAAATGACACGCGCCATATTTTTCTGCTCCTGCTGTGCGACAAGCGTTGTCGGCAAATCGACAGGTCAGACCCGTCAGGCTAAACAGGACGCCATGTTGACCATCGGCAAGCGCGACGCAAGCGGCACGACCGCAGGGGAGGCTGACCACGAACCGCGCGTGGCGATCGGCGAGGAGGACGGCGTTCTTGGCTGCGCTTTCTCCGGAATCTGGACGACACGGACCGTTGCACTCGTCGACGCCGACATGCGCAAGATCGAAAAGCGAAGCGGCTTCAAAATCTTGGCGCTCGATGTTTCCAAGATCGAGAAGATGGACACTGCCGGCGCCTGGCTGATCGACCGGCTGGTCAGCGCCTTCGAGAAGAAGGGTGTCGAAATCCAGATGCAAGGCCAGAGCGAGATCGCTTCGATCCTGCTCGAAGCTGTCGGCGAGGCCGTGCGGCGCGAACCCGAATCCGGCCCGGTGCGACCGCCCAACATCGTCATTCGCGCGCTGGAGGCGGTTGGCCGCCGGGTCTACGAGATGCGCGACGATTTTCTGGCCTCGATGAACATCCTCGGCGCCACCATCCGTGGCGCGCAGATGAAGCTCGGCCGTGGCCATGCCGTCAACCCGGCGGCGATTTTCAACCAGATCGACCGTATGGGCGTCGGCGCCATTCCGGTGGTGGTGCTGATGTCGGCGATCGTCGGCGCCATCGTCGCCCAGCAGGGCGCCTATCAGCTCAGCTATTTCGGCGCCGATATCTTCGTCGTCGACCTCGTCGGCGTGCTGATCCTGCGCGAACTCGGCGTGCTGATGACGGCGATCATGATCGCCGGCCGCTCCGGCAGCGCGATCACCGCCGAGATCGGCTCGATGAAGATGCGCGAGGAGGTCGACGCGCTGAAGGTCATCGGACTTAACCCGATCGGCGTCCTGGTCTTTCCGCGCCTTGTGGCGCTGGTCATCGCCTTGCCGTGCCTGACCATCATCGCCAATTTCGCCGCACTCGGCGGCGGCATCCTGGCTGCCTGGCTCTATTCCGACATTCCACCCGCCGCCTTCATCGACCGGCTGCGTGTCGCCATCGATCTCAGCACCATCTTTGCGGGCCTGATCAAGGCGCCGTTCATGGCCATGATCATC
The DNA here is from genome assembly GCF_020165455.1 of Mesorhizobium sp. BR1-1-3. Lineage (NCBI taxonomy): Bacteria > Pseudomonadati > Pseudomonadota > Alphaproteobacteria > Hyphomicrobiales > Phyllobacteriaceae > Mesorhizobium > Mesorhizobium sp. BR1-1-3. Next base: position 180,413 of record NZ_JAIUIC010000001.1, on the reverse strand, counting down.
GGCACGATTGCCTCGGTCGAAGGCATGAAGGTCGGCGGCAGCGCCGAATCGCTCGGCCAGCACGTCACCGCCTCTGTGGTGAAGTCGATCTTCGTCGTCATCATCCTCGACGGGCTTTTTGCCATGTTCTACGCAGCGATCGAGTTCTGAGATGAAGCTGCGAAACAGGAAAAGGGCGGGTGCATTGGCGGATGACGCGGGCGAGGGCGATATCGTGCTTTCCGCGCACGACATCAGCGTTTCCTTTGCCGACAAGCTTATCCTCGACAGACTGTCGCTCGACATAAGGCGCGGCGAAATCCTTGGATTTGTCGGCGCCTCGGGTGCTGGCAAATCCGTTCTGCTGCGCACCATTCTCGGCCTGACACGCAAGCAGTCGGGCACCATCAAGCTGTTCGGCGTCGATATCGAGAAAGCTGATGATGCCGAGCGTCTGCGCATCGACATGCGGCTTGGCGTGCTGTTCCAGCACGGCGCCCTGTTCTCGGCGCTGACGGTGCTGGAAAACGTCCAGGTGCCGATGCGCGAATATCTCGACCTGCCGCGAAAGCTGATGGACGAACTGGCGATGCTCAAGATCGAGCTGGTCGGGCTGCCGCCCGACGCGGCGCAGAAATTCCCATCCGAACTGTCCGGCGGCATGATCAAGCGCGCCGCACTGGCGCGGGCGCTGGCGCTCGATCCCGACATCGTCTTCCTCGACGAGCCGACATCGGGTCTCGATCCGATCAGCGCGGCGGAGTTCGACGAGCTGGTGGTCAAGCTGCGCGATACGATGGATCTGACCGTCTACATGGTGACGCATGATCTCGACACGCTGTTCACCGCTTGCGACCGGGTGGCCGTGCTCGGCAAGAAGAAAGTGCTGGTCGAAGGCACCATCGACGACATGCTGAAGAGCGAGGAACCGTGGGTAAAATCCTATTTCCGCGGAAAACGCGCCCGGCAACTTGATCTTGCGGCGCGCGCATAGCCATAAGTGGGACAATGGAAACCAGAGCCAACTACGTCATTGTCGGCATCTTCACGCTGGCCGCGATCCTGGCGGCGTTTGCCTTCGTCTACTGGACGGCGGCGATCGGCGACAAGGGCGAGACGACGTTGCTGCGCGTGCGCATTCCGGGCTCGGCCTCCGGGCTTGGCCGCGGAAGTTTCGTGCTGTTCAACGGCGTCAAGGTCGGCGACGTCAAGCGCGTCTATATCGATGTCGACAATCCGACTGTTGCCATCGCCGATACCGAGATCGACCGCATGACGCCGATCACCAAATCGACGCAAGCCGATATCGGGCTTGCCGGTCTGACCGGGCAGGCCAACATCGAGCTCAAGGGCGCCGATCCCAAGGAGGTAAAGCTCCTCGACCAAGCGGAAAAGGAAGGCAAGGTCGCCGAGATCGTCGCCAACCCGTCGGCGGTGACCAACCTCTTGCAGACGGCGCAGAATATCTTCACCCGCGCCGACAAGGTGCTGACCGAGCTCGAAGGCTTCACTAAGGACGTTCGCGGGCCGCTGACGCAGACCGTCCAGAACGTCCAGACCTTCTCCGATGCGCTGGCCAAGAATTCGGACGGCATCGACAAGTTCCTGTCCGCCGCCAGCACGCTGGCCGATGAGCTGAAAGGCGTTTCCGGCAAACTCGACGGCACGCTGAAGGCGGCCGAAGGCCTTCTCAACGCGGTCGACAAGGACAAGATCAAGAGCATCGTCGCCAATGTCGACGCAGTAACCGGTAACCTCAAGCAGACGTCGAAGCAGCTCGACGGCGTGATCAAGAACGTCGATACAGCCGTGGGGTCGGTCAACGACTTCGCCAAACGGACGCAAGGCACGCTGGCCAAGGTCGACAACGTGCTCGACGGTATCGATCCCGCACAAGTGCGCTCGGCGCTCGCCAACATCCAAAAGGCCAGCGAGAGCGCCGACAAGGCCGCCGCCGACATCGCGGAGGTGACCCACAAGTTCGCCAACCGGGCCGACGACATCGACCAGACGATCAAGGACGCAAAGCAGCTCGCGCAACGGCTCAACGATGCCTCGGTGCGGGTCGATGGCATTCTAGCCAAGGTCGATACCTTGCTCGGGTCGGGGCAGGCCGACGGCGTGATGGCGGATGCGAGGGCGACGCTGAAGTCGTTCAAGCAGGTTGCCGACACGCTGAATTCGCGCCTTGGCGTCATCACCGACAATCTGGCGCGATTCTCGGGCCAGGGGCTTTCGAACGTCGAAGCGCTGGTGCAGGACAGCCGCCGTTCGATCAGCCGCATCGAGGAGGCGGTAACCGATCTCAGCCGCAATCCGCAGCGCATCCTGTCGGGTGGCGACGGCGAGGTTCGGCAATTCGATGGCAGGGCGCGGCGTTGACTTCGGCGTCGGCGCGCCCCAGAAACATGAGCCGCGAAAGCGGGTCGATCTTACGATCCGGGGACAACGGGGATCGCGCGTGAAGTCTGTGTGGGTGAAAACGGGCGGGTTGACATCGGCTGCGGCACTGCTTGCTTTGACGCTGGCCGGCTGTGCGGCGTTGGGCGGCAAGCCCGCGCCGCTCGATACGTTCGAGCTGTCGGCGCCGTCGGTCGACGCGCATGGCCACAGCCGCCGCCAGATCCTGATCGCGCAGCCGTCGGCGCTCAAGGCGCTGGACAGCCAGAACATCGTCATCAAACCGTCGGATCGTTCGATCCAGTATCTCAAGGGCGCGCAATGGGCCGACCGGCTGCCGCTGATCGTGCAGGCGCGGCTGGCCGAGACCTTCCAGCGCTCGGGCAGCTTTGCCGGCGTCGGCAAGCCGGGCGAGGGCCTGGCGATCGACTATCAGGTGATCGTCGAGATCCGCTCATTCGAGGTTCGGGTCGACGGCGGCGAACATGCCGAGGTCGATCTGTTCGTGCGGATCCTGAACGATCGCAACGGCGAGGTCCGTGCTTCCAAGAGCTTCACCGCAGCCGCACCCGTCTCGGGCAGCGGCAATCCTGCTTATGTCAGCGCACTCGACAAGGCGTTCGGCGACGCCGCCGGGCAGATCGTGCGCTGGACGGATTCGGTGATCTGAGCGCGACGCGCGCCGGAATCCCACCAGGCTTCATCCCACCAGGCTTCTCTACCTACAAGTGGTCGAAGATCTCCGGCCGGAGCTTTCCGGTCTTCATCAGGTGCTGCAGGGTGTAGGTCACGGACAGCGCGTCATCGAGCGCATCGTGCCCCTGCAATGGCGGGTGCTTGACGCCGTAGTAATCCGCAAGCTTGTTGCTCGGCGTTCTCGCCAGATCCTCGATCGGCATTCCGGCTGCGATCAGCAGCTTGACGGCGTTGTCAAACCGGGTGGCCGGGATCGAAGGCTGAATGCCCGCGATATAGCAGCTGATGGCGATCATGTTCAATTCGTCCTTGCCCCAGGACCAGAATCGCGCCCCTTCGGAAAAACGATCGATGTCGGCGAGGGCATCCCCTAGTGCCACCCCTTTTGTCTCCAAATCTTCCTCGGTGATGCCGGTCAGTTTGGTGAAGAATGGGTCCAGGGCGTATCTCTGACCAAACCGGTCGACCGGTCTGATATAGGCCTTGTGTGTTCCGAGCAGGGGGAAGTCGCCTTCAAGTCCAAGCCTGACGGCGCCGATCTGTGCGATCACCGGGTCGGGATCGTAGGCCGCGCACCAGAATCTGCGTTGCGAGCCCTCCAGGCAAAGAAACTCGCAGTCGAATATGATTGCCGTCTTCACGATCACACCCTGCGAGCGTCAGGGCAGCGGTACTGTGGATGAATTATAGCGCTGTCGGGAGATCGACTTAGGGCGGATTCCGAAGGCATCGATAGTCTCACAAGACCTGTTGCGGGCAGGTTCAACGCGTGCCGGACGTTAGAGCTGGCACAGGCGGACCATGGCCCGCCTGTTCAATTCCCGTCTTAGTGCAGGCGGCCGCTCGCATGCGCCAGCATGGTGTAGACCTTGCCGGTGTCCGACGTCAGGTAGGTCTGCGCCATGATGTTGTCGCGGTCGTTGCGCGAGACATCCTTGAGCAGCTTCTCGAAATCGTCGCAGTAGCGGTCGACGGCGGCGCGGAACTCGGCCTCGGCCTGATACTTGCGACGGATCTCGTCGAACGTCTGCTGACCCTTCAGCGTGTAGAGCCGCCTTGTGAACACGTCACGCTCGCCGCGCCGGTAGCGGTTCCACAGCTCGATCGAGGCATCGTGGTCGATGGCCCGCGCGATATCGACGGAGAGCGAGTTCAGCGATTCGACGACATGCAGGGGCGAGCGCTGGGCAGGCGTAGCGCGGGGCGCTTCCGCAGCCGCTGGGGGAGCTGCCGACCTGAGGTCCTCCTCGTTCGATGCCGCGGTCAGCAGATCGCGTACCCAGCCACCCTGCGGCGTGCGGGCGCTGGCATCGCCGCGCGGACGCGGTGCCGCCTCGGTCGGACGGTCAAGGTCGAGCGTGCCGCGCAATGCAGGGCCGCCCAAGGGCGCCTGAGGCGTGCGCAGGTCCGGCTGCGGTGCCGGTGCTCGGCGCGGCGGCTCGGCAGCGCGTGCGGCCGGCGCTTGCGGCGCCGGACGCAGGTTGCGTGGCTCGGACCCTTCACCGCCGCGGCCGGACTTGGCCACGATGTCCGAAAGCTCCTTCAGGGCGTTGATCTGCTCGGAAACGGCGCGGCGGATGGCCGAAGTCGATTCCTTGGCCTCTTCCGGCATTTCGATGACGCCCTTCTTGAGCTCGGCGCGGGTCAGGTCGAGCTCGCTCTTGATCGAACCCGCGGTGCGCCGCATCTCCTCGGTCGCATCGGCAAAGCGCTTGGTTGCCGAGTCGACGACGTCGGTGATGGCGTTGCGGATCTTGTCGGCCGACTCCATCGTCTTGCCTTCGGCGTTCTGCAGCGTCTGGCCGACGAGATTTTCGAACGAGCGCATGACCCTTTCGAGATCTTCCGACTTCTTGACCAGGCCGACGGCGAGGTCTTCGAGCGACGACTGCCGTTCGAGCGTGTGCTCGAGGTTGCTCTGGGCCGAGCTCAACAGGTCCGAAGCACTGGACAGCAGGCGGCTGTGCTCGTCGAACTTGGTGGCAATCGACGCGACCTCGCGCAAGGTGGACGACGACAGTTCCGTCAGCCTTGTCGTGTTCGAATCGACCAGACGTGCCGAGCTGGCAAAGGTCTGCGCGGCCTTCTCGGTGGTGGCGGCGAAGCTTTGCGTGCTGCCGCTCAGGCGTTCATCGACCTGGCCGAGATTGACCGCGGCCTGCTCGATCAACTGACCGAGCTGCGAACTGGACTTGGTCATCCGGCCGATGAGGTCGGCGACGCTGTCGGACAGCGACGAGCGGGCGCCCTCGACCGCCGACAAGGTTTCGGCGGTGCGGTTGGCGAGCGCGTCGACAAGTGCGGCATTCTCGCTGCGCAGCTTCTCGGTGGCGCGTTCTGTGACCTCTTCCATGCTCTTTTGCAGGTCCGAGCCGCCCTGGGCGAAGCGCTCGACCAAAGGCCGTGCGGTTTCGTCGAGGATCTTCGACATTTCGGCCGAACGCGCCGCGAGCATGGTGTTGAGTTCGCGGGTGTTGGCGCCGATCGTCTTGGCGGCATCGTTGGTGCTCTGGCCGATATGCTGGCCAACCGCGGTGAAGGTCTCGGCGATCACATTGGCGCGCGAGACGAGTTGCGCCTCGGCGTTCGACACCTGCTCGTTGAGCTTCTGGCCCATCGTCTCGGCCGTAAAGGCGAGGCGGTTCTCGACGCCCGAGATCTGCTCTTCGACACGGGCTGCCGCGGCCGCCGCGCTCGAGGCGAGACGCTCGTCGGCGCCGGCAAGCGCCTGCTCGATTTCGCGGGCATGCACGGCCATTTCCTGGCCGGTCCGCCTTGCGCGTTCGGCAACCCGTTGCTCGGTATCGGCAAAGGCACCGACGATCGTCTCGGCATGCTCGCCGATCGTGGTGGTGCTGCTGGCGATGCGCGACACCAGCCGCTGATCCGCGTCGTCGAAGATACGGCCGATTTCCGAGGCGCGGCTCGACAGCGCTTCCGAACCCTCGGCGATGCGCGAGACGAGCTGCTGGTCGGCGGCATCGAAGATGCGGCCAAGGTCCGATGCGCGTGCGGCAAGCGCTTCGGCCGATTCGCCAATCCGCATGCCGAGCCGCTGGTCGGCGCCTTCGAAGTTGCGCAGGATGTCGCCGGCGCGCGCGGCCAGCGACTGGGCCGTTTCGATGGCGCGGGCGACCAGCTTCTGGTCGGCGGCATCGAACGTGCCAGCAATTTCGCTTGCACGAGCTGCCAGATGGTCGGCGGTGTCCTGAGCCCGGGCGGTCAGCTGATCTGCGGTTTCCTGGGCGCGGGCGGCGAGCTTCTGGTCTGCCGCTTCGAAGGTGCCGGCGATCTGATTTGCGCGAGCGGCCAGCTGATCGGCGGTTTCATGGGCACGGGCCAGCAGCGAGCTGGACGTGTCGTCCGCGCGGGCAAGCAAGGCGTTCGACGTATCTTCTGCACGGGCGTGCAGGCGACGGTCGGCCTCCTCGAAGGTGCGGGCGATGTCTTCGGCCCGCGCCAGCAGGGCGGCGGAGGTCTGCTCGGCGCGCTCGGCGATCTTGCGGTCGGCGTCGCTGAACGCGGCACCGGCCTGCTCGTGCAGGGTGCTGGTGACTTCCAGCACCTTTTCGCGCAGGGCGCCGGCGACAAACACGGCGCTCTTCTCGAGCACGGCGCGGACGTTGTCGACGCCTGTCGAGAGCGCACGTTCCATGGTGCCGGCGCGCTCCTCGATGATGCCGGTCTGGCGACTGAACGCCTGCTCGATCTTCTCGACATCGGCAGCGATCGCGTCGGAAATGCCGGTGCTTCTGGCAGCGATCTGGTCGATATGGCCCGACAGCGAGCGGTCAACGTCCTTGCGGGTCTCGGCGAGCTTGCCGAGATCGTCTTCCAGCGCGCGGGTCAGCATATTGCGGCCTTCGGACAGCTTGCCGACATGTCCGGCGATGACGTCGTCGATGTCGCTGCGGCTTTCGGTCAGCTTCTGCAGGTCGGCTTCGAGGGCGCGTTTGAGAATGTCGCGGCCCTCGGCCAGCTTCTCGACCTGGCCGGCAACCAGACCGTCGATGCTGGAGCGGCTTTCGGCCAGCTTGGCGAGATCGGCTTCCAGCGCGCGCTTGAGAACATCGCGACCTTCGGCGAGTTTCTCGACCTGGCCGGCGACCAGACCGTCGATGCTTGAGCGGCTCTCGGCCAGTTTGGCAAGATCGTCCTCGAGCGCCTTGGACAGGGTCGAGCGCTCCTGGACAAGCCTTTCCGCGTGGCTGTTGACGAGGCCACCGACGTTTTCGAGGTCGGCTTCAAGCGCTTTCGACAGCGTCGAACGATCCTGGACGAGCCTTTCGGAATGGCTGTTGACCAAGCCATTGACGCTTTCGAGGTCAGCCTCGAGTGCCCGGGCGAACTGTGCCCGGTCATCGACCAGTTTCTGCGACTGGTCGGCAATGGTCCCCTTGATCGCGTTGAGGTCGGATTCCAGAGCGCGCCGCAGGATATCTCGGCCCTCGGACAACTTCTCGACCTGACCCGCAACCAACCCGTCGATGCTGGAACGGCTGTCGGCCAGCTTGGCGAGGTCGTCCTCAAGGGCCCTGGACAGGGCGGAGCGGTCTTGGACAAGCTTGTTCATGTGATCGGCGATGACGCTGTTCACATTCTGCAGGTCGGCTTCCAGGACCCGGGAAAGCTGACCGCGATCCTCGGCCAGCTTTTCCGACTGGCTTGAGATAACGCCCTTGATCGTGTTCAGGTCGGATTCCAGCGCGCGCTTGAGAATGTCGCGGCCTTCCGCCAGCTTCTCGACCTGACCGGCGACCAGACCGTCGATGCTCGAACGGCTTTCGGCCAGCTTGGCAAGGTCGGCTTCAAGGGTCTGCGACAGCAGGCTGCGGTCCTCGGCCAACCGTCCCGAATGGCTTTCGATCAGGCCGCGTATGCCGGACAGATCATTGTCGAGCGAATGGGAAAGCTGCGTGCGGTCTTCCGCCAGTTTGGCGGAATGGGTTTCGATGAGGCTCTTGATGCCGACGATGTCGTTTTCCAACGCCTTGGCGAGCACGGCGCGGCCTTCGGCGATTTTTTCCACCTGACCGGCGACCAGACCGTCGATGTCGGCCCGGCTGTCGGACAGTTTTCCGAGATCGGCTTCCAAAGCGCGCGACAGAATGTTGCGGCCCTCGGCGAGTTTTCCGACATGTCCGGCGACCATTTCATCAATGATCGTACGAGCTTGCACCAGCTTCCCGGAGTCTTCATTCAAGGCAATAGAGAGCCTGTTGCGACCTTCTTCCAGCCTTTCGAGATGGCTGCCGAGCGATGCATCGATGGCCGCCCGCGATTCATTGACCTTGCGCAGATCCTCTTCGAGAGCGCGCGAGATCAGGCTGCGGCCTTCGGCCAGCTTCTGCACCTGGTTGGTTACTGCCGCATCGATGCCGGCGCGGCCCTCGGCGAACTTCGCCAGGTCGGCCTCCATGGCCGCGGCCATGCGCTCGCGGCTTTCGGACAGTTTCCTGCTGTGGTTCTCGACAGCTTCCTCGATGCCGACGCGGGCGTCGGCGAGCCGCTGGATGTCACTGTCGAACGAACGCGACACGACGTGACGGGCGGCTTCCATGCGTCCGGCGAAGTCGCTGGCGCGGGCTTCGAGCATAGAGGAGGTCGAAGTGACGATGTCGGCCATGTCGGCGCCGATCTGGGTCTTGCCCTGATCGATCATCGCCGACAGCGTGTCCTTGCTCTCGGCGAAGGTGTGCGCGATTTCGCGGGCGCGCTCGACCAGCGTTTCATTGATCTGGCGGGCGCGGGCCTCGAGTGCCGCATTGAGCTTCTGCGTTCCGGTGTCGAGCGCCTCGGCGCGGGTCTGGAACTCGCTGATCAGCGCCTGGCCGCGTTCGGCGAGCGTCCGCTCGATGCCGTTGAGGCTGGCCTCGAATTCGGAATTGAGGGTGCGCGCGGCGCCGCCAAGCAGCGACACCATGCCGGTGGTGCGATCGTCGAGCAGATCGGTCAACGACCGCGTCAGTCCGTCCGTGGTGTCCGTCAGCTTGGCAATGCGGGTGTCGAGAAGGCTGGCGAAGGCCTCGCCCGAGGTCGACAGACGGTCGGTGATCGAATCGAGCCGGCCTTCGACGGAATCGAAGATCGACATCGAGCTTTCGTTGATGCGGTCGATCAGCGTGTCGCCGGAATTGGTGATCGTCATCGACAATTTGGTCGATGCATTGAGGATCGAGTCGCGAATGATGTCGGAAGCCGCGCCGATCTCGTCCTTCAGCGTCTCATGCGCACCGGTAATCGAGGCGCGGACGCGCTCGGCATGGGTGACGACGGCTTCGCGCTCGCTGCCGAGCCCGTCGACCAGCGAGCGGATGCGGGATTCATTCTCGGAATAGGAGCGTTCGATCTGGTTGACTTCGCTGTGGACAAGCGTTTCCAGTTCGACGGCGCGGGCAAGCGTGCGTTCGATGCCTTCGCCCATCGCCGCGACCTCGCGACGAACGGCCTGGCCGATCATCATGACGCGATCCTGGGCAAGGTTTTCCGGCTCGGTCAGGCGGAAGGCCACTTCGGTCATCGACTGTGCGGCGATGCGCATTTCCTGGGCGCGGCGAATCATGGCGGCGAAGGCCCAGAACAGGATGACGGGCACGATGGCCGCGACGGCGAGGCCGATCAGTTCCGGACGGGCAAGGAACTGGTCGAGCGTACGGATTCTCCAGATGCTCGGTCCGAAAAGCAGATTGGCCAAACCACCGGCACCGGCGAACCAGGCGAGCGAAACGAAGGCGACGACCCAGTAAATGGTGTTCGAGGCACGCCTGTTGAGGCTGTGCAGGAGCGTCTTGTAATCCTTCTGGCGATCGTCATTGGCCGGCGCGAAACCTGCGGGCTGGGCGCCATTGCGCGGTTCCACGGGGCGCAATTCGGCAGGTTTGGCCTTGGGCGCGGGTTTCGCGGCGTGGTTTTGGTTGACCACCGGCTCCGGGTTCTGTTCCGGCTTATGATTGCGTCCCTCGCGCGCCAGCTCGTCGGCCGCCTGGGATATCTGCGCTTCAAGATCCTCCATCGAAGCCGCGATATCGAGGTCGCCGCTGCCGATCTCATTGCTGAGGTCGAGATCGAGCGCCTTTTCCAGTTCCCTGGCCACTTCGCTGTCGAGAGTTCTCGTCGTCGGTTTCTTTGCCATGCCTTCGCTACCCTGTACTAGCTGCCGCGGGCTTATAATTCTGTTTGTCTTGCCCCGCGCAGGAGGCTGAAAATGGACCCCTCGTATCGTAATGACACAGGGGGGTAAAGAAAACATGCATTCCGCGGGATACGTAAAACTTTAAATATAAGGTTAACGGAACTGTGATTTGGACGCCGCTTTGGCAACATTTTTCCGGGCCATTCATTAACCCGTTGTCCATTGGATTCGCCTAGGTTTTTGGGCGAGTCGAAGAAACGGAGTTCGAGTTCATGCGTGGCGAAAGCGGCATCGCCTTCTCAATGCCCGGGGGAGATGTATCCGGACCAAGACGGTCACGGCCGGTCGATTTGGCACACCTTGCCCGCCAGACAATGGGTGACCGCAGCCTTGAGCAAGAGGTTCTGGCGCTATTTGTACAGCAGGCGCTGTCCGTGCGCGACAGAATAGTCGACGCCGATATCAAGGACCGGCTTCTGCTCGCCCATGGATTAAAGGGTTCGGCACGGGGCGTGGGCGCCTTTGCCATCGCCGATTGCGCCACCGAGATCGAGCACCGGCCGGAAGACGGCCAGACGCTCAAGCGGCTTGGTACGCTGATCGACGAAGTGCGCGATTTCATCGCCGCCATCAACCGCTGAATCCGCGCCGAATCCGATTTGCGGAAAAACGTCATCGGGCGGCGCTTTCATGCGGCAGTTGACTTGTCAGCCGGAGTGATTATCTCGGCTGCAACTCCCTTCAGGTGACAAATGACCAAGCTGACTTTCATTGCCCATGACGGCACGCATTTCGACATGGACGCCGAGAACGGCTCTACGGTCATGGAGAACGCGATCCGCAACGCCGTGCCCGGGATCGAAGCCGAATGCGGCGGTGCCTGCGCCTGTGCCACCTGTCACGTCTATGTCGACGAAGCCTGGACGGCTGAAGTCGGCGAGCCGGAAGCGATGGAAGAGGACATGCTGGACTTCGCCTACGACGTCCAGCCCAACTCGCGCCTGTCATGCCAGATCAAGGTCCGCGATGCGCTTGACGGCTTGGTCGTGCGGGTGCCTGCCCGCCAGGGATAAGCGCAACCTTTTTGCCAACTGATTTTTCCCGCTGTGGCTTGGCAGCGGGGCGATGGTCATGCAGTGTCCTGCTGTTTCACCACAGCGCCGCGCGTCCTCTTGGACGCGCAAAGGACGCTGTAGCACTTTTATTTGCGCGTGATCCTTTCCGAAAATCGATCCGATTTTCGGGGTCATGCGCAGCGAGGCACAGGCATGACCGACATCACCAGGACAGACGTGCTTATTGTCGGGGCAGGGCCGGTTGGCCTGTTTGCCGTGTTCGAGCTCGGCCTGTTCGACATGAAGTGCCACCTGATCGACATTCTCGATCGGCCGGGCGGCCAATGCGCCGAACTCTATCCGGAAAAGCCGATCTACGACATTCCAGGCTGGCCTTCGATCTCGGCGCAGGGGCTGGTCGACAAATTGCTCGAGCAGATCGCGCCGTTCAAGCCCGATTTCAGCTACAACCGAATGGTTTCCAGCCTGGAAAAACTGGAGGACGGCAGTTTTCGCGTCACCACCGACGAAAACGAGGTGTTCGAGGCCAAGGTGGTGGTGATTGCCGCCGGCGGCGGCTCCTTCCAGCCCAAGCGTCCGCCGATCCCCGGCATCGAGCCCTATGAAGACAAGAGCGTCTTCTATTCGGTGCGCCGGATGGAGGATTTTCGCGGCCACGACCTCGTCATTGTCGGCGGCGGCGACTCGGCGCTCGACTGGACGCTGAACCTGCAGCCGGTGGCAAAGAGCGTGACGCTGGTGCACCGGCGGCCTGAGTTCCGCGCCGCTCCCGACAGCGTCAACAAGATGTATGCCATGCAGGAGATGAAGCAGCTCGAATTCCAGGTCGGCCAGGTGACCGGATTGACCGGTGCCGACGGCCAGTTGTCATCGGCCACCATCAAGGGACCGGATGGCGACGTCGAGGTGCCTTGCACGCGCATGCTGCCGTTCTTCGGCCTGACCATGAAGCTCGGACCGATCGCGGAGTGGGGTCTCAACCTTCACGAGAACCTCATTCCGGTCGATACCGAAAAATTCCAGACATCGGTGCCCGGCATCTTCGCGGTCGGCGACATCAACTGGTATCCGGGCAAGCTGAAGCTGATCCTGTCGGGTTTCCACGAAGTGGCGCTAATGGCGCAGGCCGCCAAGCGCATCATCAGCCCCGGCGAGCGCATCGTTTTCCAGTACACGACCTCATCGACCAGCCTGCAGAAGAAGCTCGGCGTCTCCGGCTGAACTTTACTCGGCCAGCATCGGCGCCGCATTGTCGGCGTAGCCGCGAAGCTCCTTTTCGGGCATCAGCGTCAGCGTGATCAGCCCCAGCAGCAATGTGGCGGCGGCGACGGCAAAGATCATCACGAACGGCTCGACCGTCGCGCTATGGCCAGCGATCCGCACGCCTTCACCGGCAAGCGGCAAGCCGTAGCCCAGAGCGACCGCGCCGAGCATGGCGACCCCAAGCGCACTGCCAAGCGAACGCAGGAATGTCAGCACGCCCGTCGCGACGCCGAGATGCACGCGATCGACGGCGTTCTGGACCGACACGGTGGTGACCGGAAACGTCGTTCCGGTTCCAAACCCGATGCAAATCGTCAAGACCTCGACCTCCAGCAGCGTTGCATATCCTGCGACGACGGCCAGCAGGCAGAGGCACAGCATGCTGAAGACGACGCCCACCATCGCAATGCGCTTGTAGTGGGTGAAATGCGGGATCATACGCCCGCTGAATGCCGCGCCGCCGACGGTCCCCAGCAGAAGCCCAAGCATCGCGATGCCCGACTCCGCTGCCGACAAGCCGAGCACCGCCTGAAGATAGACGGGCAGGTACACAGCCATGCCGACGCTTGCGGCCTGAAGCAGGAACATCGAAAGCGTGCCCGCCAGAACGATTGGATTGCCAAGCACTTCGAGTGAGATGAGCGGCTCGGCGGCGCGCATGAGCCGCAAGGCAAAAGCGCTCCAGAAAATCGCCGAACCGCAGAGAACGCCGATGACTTCAAGCGAAGTCCAGGGATAGGCGCTGCCGCCCCAGTTCAAGGCGAGCAGCAGCAGCGCCGTGGCAATTATCAGAAGCAGCGCGCCCAGGCCGTCGATGCGATGGCGCTTTGCGGCAATGGGCAGTTTCTTGAGCGGCTTGTTGATGATCGCCATCGCAAGAAAACCAAGCGGAATGTTGATCCAGAAGATCAGTGACCAGTGCAGGTGCTCTGCGAAAGTGCCGCCGAGCAACGGACCGGCAACGCTGGCGACAGCCCATGTGCCGGAGAACCAGGCGGCATAGCGTGCCCGCTCGCGCGGCGGCACGAGATCCCCGACGACGGTCTGCGTCAAAGCGAACAAGCCGCCGCCACCGGCGCCCTGGATCGCCCGCCCGACAACCAGCACAAACATGTTGGGAGCCATCGCACTGACCACCGATCCCGCCAAAAAGATCAGGATCGCGGCATAGACGGTCGGCCGGCGGCCGTAGACGTCGGAAATCTTGCCGTAGAGCGGAGCCACCGCGGTAGCGGTCAGGAGATAACCGGTGACGATCCATGGCAGATAGTGTGCGTTTCCGAGCGCATGCCCGATGGTCGGCATGGCCGGCGCGACAATGGTCTGATCGAGTGCCGCCAACAGCATCGACAACAGCACGCCGCCGATGATGGCGTTCTTTTCGCGCTCTGTTATCGGCGTGCCGGTTTCCGCCATCGTTTTCTCATCGACAGCCTGGTCCATGATCGTTCATCCATAAGCTTGCGATTTGACCGGCGCTGTTCAGCCGCTCCGGCTTCATGACCGTTTGGATCGCATTGGTGTTTTAAGCTCGTCTGGCGAGCCTGATATGTCGTCCCATATAGGCCGGTTTCGACGGCGGCTCGAAAGTTTTTCGAATCTGGCACTACGCTTCGGTGAATTTGGCTTTCAGTTCGGGTGCGTTCAGGCCGGCGGCAGTCGTCCGTTGCCGATGCGCTCCATGCGGTAGCGCAGCAGCCGCAAGATGCGGCTTTCGAAATTGACGCTTTCGACGCGGTCGAACTGAAGCTGGGCGCGGTCGTGCCTGGCCAGAACAGCCGCGGTGATCGCGGCCGCCTTGGCCTTGGCGGCGTCGCAGTTCTTTTGCGGGTAGGTGGCTTTCAAGGCCTCTTCGAGTTCGCCGCCATGGTTCTTGGCGATTTCGACATGGCGCTCCTCATGGCGCTTGATGTCGGCCGACAGCGTATCCCAGAACAGCCTGACATCGGCATCGGCCTTGCGCGGCCGGCGCCACTCGGGAAGGATCACCTTCACCTTGACGGTCACCACCGCGTCGGCAATCCGGCAGGAACTCGGTGTCTGCGCATAGCTGATGCGGGTGGTGAACGCCATTTGCGTGGCGCCCGGGTGCCGCGTGCCGGTGCTTTTCACCTCCGGCCCGCGTTTGGAGAGTTGTGCCTCGATGTCATCGAGCGTGCTGCCGCCAATGGCGAAATAGCTGTACGTCTTGACGAGATTGGCCGCCGCCGCCGGGTGCGGCGTTATGGCGAGCAGCAGCGCGCAAGCCAAGGATTGTTTCACGCCCAAGGACTGTTTTTTCATGCCAAGTATGGATCGTTTCATCATGTTGCCTCTTCGACCACCTTGCTTTACGGCCGTTGCCGGCGCAATGAAATTGATCCGCCAGGGATCACACATGATTGATGAACTCCATGGTCGATGAGCAATGACGGCCAGGCGATGGCAGTTGGCGCATGGACGCCATCTCGACCTTGGCGGCAAGGCCGTGGTCGTCGGCATCCTCAATGTCACGCCCGACAGCTTTTCCGACGGCGGCCAGTTCGACGCCCCTGAAAAGGCGCTGGCCCAGGCACGCCGCATGATCGGGGAAGGGGCACTGGTTGTCGATGTCGGGGGAGAATCGACGCGCCCAGGTGCTGCCGCGGTATCGGCCAGCCAGGAACAGGCCCGCATCCTGCCGGTGATCGAAGCGCTGGCGGGCGTGAACGAGGTGCTGATTTCGGTCGATACCTATCGCGCCGACACGGCGCGGCTGGCGGTCGCCGCCGGCGCGCATATCGTCAACGATGTCTGGGGTTTGCAGCGCGAGCCCGATATTGCTCGTGTCGCCGCCGATACCGGTGCCGGGCTTGTCATCATGCATACCGGGCGGGATCGCCAGAAGCTGCCGGACGCGATTGCCGATCAGTTGGCATTCCTGCGAAGGTCGCTGGAAATCGCCCGCCAGACCGGCATCGCCGATGATCACATCGTGCTCGATCCCGGTTTCGGATTCGCCAAGGAGACGGCGGAGGAAAATCTCGACCTGATGGCACGCTTTTCGGAATTGCATGCACTCGGCCTGCCGCTGATGGCCGGCACGTCGCGAAAACGCTTCATCGGCACGGTCACCGGCCGTGATGCCGCCGACAGAGGGGTCGGAACAGCGGCGACCAGCGTCATTTTGAGGCTCCAGGGCGCCGATCTGTTTCGCGTCCACGATGTCGCATTCAACGTGGACGCATTGGCGCTCGCCGATGCTATGCTGGCGCGTCAAACCGACCGGGCGAGAAACTGACCGATGTATGTCATCCGCATGAAGAACTGCGCTTTCTTTGCCCGGCACGGCGTGCTGGACGAGGAGGAACGGCTCGGCCAGCGCTTCTATGTCGATGCCGTTCTGACCGTTGATCCAGGCCGGGCGCTTGCCGAAGATTCGATCGAGGATACAGTCCACTACGGCGTTGCATTCAGCGTCATTGAAAAGATCATCACCGGGCAGCGCCGTTTTCTGATCGAGTCGCTGGCGCTCGAAGTGGCCCGTGCGCTGACGGCGCGTTTTCCGCAGATAAAGAAAGCCGAGATCACGGTGCGCAAGCCGAACGCACCAGTGCCCGGCGTGCTCGATTATGTCGAGGTGACCGTTGTCTGGCCCGAATAGTACCGTTTATCTCAGCCTTGGCGGCAATCTTGGCGATCCGGCGAAATCCATGAGCGCGGCGCTGCGCATGCTGGATGCCGACGCGGATACGCGTGTCACCGGCGTCTCCTCGCTTTATCGCACACCGCCCTGGGGCAAGCTCGATCAGCCGGATTTTCTCAATGCGGCCGCCGAAATTTCCACCGTGCTTGCACCGCGTGCCTTGCTCGACCTCTGCCTCGATGCGGAGCGCAAGCTGAAGCGGGTGCGCGAGGAGCGGTGGGGGCCGCGGCTGATCGACATCGACATTCTGGTGTTCGGCGACCGCGTCATCCACGAGACCGGGCTGGAGGTGCCGCATCCGCGCATGCTGGAGCGCGCCTTCGTGCTGGCGCCGCTGGCCGAGATCGCGCCCGGCCTGGTTGTCAGCGGTCGCAGCATCACCGATCGCCTGGTCGCCGTCGATACCTCAGGCATCGAGCGATTGTCGTCCGGCCGGGATTGGTGGCTGGCCTAGGTGCGTTGATATTCAGGTGATACCGGCCTGCAAACGGCGCAGCGAGGCCTCTAACCCGAGAAGCCGCCACCATCCAGGAACGTCTGCTCCTGCGAGGTGGTTTCGCGGCCAAGCATCTTGTTTCGATGCGGAAAACGGCCGAATTGCTCAATGATATCACGATGTTCGACAGCATACTTCAGATAGGGCTCGGCTCTGGCCTCCGTCAGCTCGACCGAAATATCCTGGTCGGCCAGTAGCTCCGAATGCTCATAAGGCAGGTAGAGGAAAACGCGGAGTTCTTCCTCGAGTGCCAGGTCATGACCAGCCGCGATCGCCTTCTCTGCGAAATATCTGGCGAGCGGATCGGTCGCGTACATATGGCCGGTGCCGCGAAAGCAGTTCCGCGGAAACTGGTCGAGCAGGATCATCAGCGCCAGCGCGCCTTCGGCATGTTCCAGCCAGTCGTCGCATTCACGCCGCGCGGCGGCGTAGTGCAGGTCGAGAAAGCGGTCGCGGAATTCGGCATCGAATGCTTCGTTCTTCTCGAACCAGGCATCCTCGCCGGCATCGCGCCAGAATTTGGTGACCGACAGGGCTCTGCTGTCCAATTCCATACCTAATTCCTTGCTCAATCGGCGGGTTCGGACTTGTGCAGCACACCCGCGGTCTCTTCGTTGAGTGCCTGACCAGGCCGGCGCGGCGTCGAGAGCGGTGTCGGAATCGGCGTGCCGATATTGCCTCTCAGGAAGCGCTGTCCGGCGCGAATGCCTTCGGCGAGCTGGGTTTCGAAGCGGTCGGTGTCGCGGCGCCTGACATCTTCGATCGTTTCAGCCACGTCTTCGGGATCGACGCCCAGAGATTCCAGGGCCGAGCCGCCGAAAACAAGTGCGGATTCGAAGGTTTCGCGAAGTTGGTAGTCGACGCCGGCACGTATGAGCTGCAGCGCCGTTCCACGGTCGAATGCGCGGGCCAGCACGGTGAGCAGTGGGAATTCGGCTTTGATCAGCTGGGCGATGCGAACAGCCACATCGGCCTTGTCGACGCAGATCAGCACGGCGCGCGCCCGGCCGGCACCGGCGGCATGCAGGATGTCCAGCCGCGTGCCGTCGCCATAGTAGACCTTGAAGCCGAAATCGGCCGCCGCCTGGATCATTTCGACGTCATTGTCGATGATCGAGACGTCGATGCCGCGCAGCAGCAGCGGCTGGCTGGCGATCTGGCCGAAGCGGCCGAAGCCGATGATCAGCACGCTGCCGGTCAGGCCATCGGCGACGTCGACGCCGTCGAGCGACTGCTCGTCGCGCGGCGTCAGATAGCGCAAGGCGATGATGGCCAGCGGCGTCAGCACCATGGAGATGATGACGATCGCCGTCAGCGTCGCATTGGCGTTGCCGTCGATGATGCCGACCGCCGCGGCCGCCGAATAAAGGACAAAGGCGAACTCACCGCCTTGCGCCATGAAGACCGCGCGCTCAAGCGCCTCGCGGTGGCTGGTTTTCAGGATGCGGGCGACGATGTAGATGCCGAATGCCTTCATCACCATGTAGGCGACGACATAGATGGCAATCAGCCGCCAGTTCGCCGCGACCACATGCAGGTCGAGCGACATGCCCACCGCGAGAAAGAACAGACCGAGCAGGATGCCGCGAAACGGTTCGATATCGGCTTCGAGCTGATGGCGGAAGGTCGATTCGGACAAAAGCACACCGGCCAGGAAGGCGCCCATCGCCATCGACAGGCCGCTGAGCTGCATGGCGAGCGCGGATCCGAGAACGACCAGAAGTGCCGCCGCCGTCATCACCTCGCGGGCACGGGCATCCGCCAGGATGCGGAAGAACGGATTGAGCAGATAACGGCCGGCCACAACCAGGCCGACGATCGCGGCGAGGCCGATGCCGACCTCGGTCAGCCGCTCCGATAGGCTGGTGTCGGCACCGCCGGGCGCCAGAAACGCGATCAGGGCCAGCAGCGGCACGATGGCAAGATCCTCGAGCAGCAGGACCGATACGATGCGCTGGCCTTTCGGCGCGGCGATTTCGCCGCGTTCCTCGAGAAGCTGCATGACGATCGCTGTCGAGGTCAGCACGAAGCCGGCGCCGGCGACGAAGGATTGCGCGATTGGAAACCCTCCAGCCATGCCGACCCCGGTCAGAAGAAGCGCGCAGACGCCGACCTGCAACGCACCGAGGCCAAAGATCTCGCGGCGCAGGCCCCAGAGCCGCGATGGCTGCATTTCCAGCCCGATGATGAACAGGAACATCACCACGCCGAGTTCGGCGACATGAAGAATGGCTTCCGATTCGGAAAAGACGCCGAGGCCGAACGGGCCGATCACCACGCCGGCAGCCAGATAGCCGAGGATCGAGCCGAGGCCCATGCGCTTGAAGATCGGAACGGCGACGACACCGGCAGCAAGCAGCGCCACCACCTGAACCAGATCACTGCCCGATGCTTCCGCCGCCATGCCTCTTGTCCCTGTGTCTTGCAGCACTCCTTGCATGCAGTTGGAGCGGGAGGCAAGGCGAGAAATCTGCCGGAAAGGGTAGGGTGCCGTTGCAGTGATTGACCTGGTGGAGCAACGGTCCCCGCTTGCCTGCCGGACGTTCGGCATCTATATCACGTATATGCCTGACTATTCGTCCCGCACGTCTGCGACGCCACATATCCCGATGGATGCGCTCAGCGAAGTTTTACAAGACTTTCGCTTGAGTGGTGTCAACTATGGCCGCTGCGAGCTCCGGCACCCATGGAGCATAGACTTTCCGCAACAACAGCTGCTTCGGTTTCACTTTGTCGGCCAGGGCCCGTGCTGGATTCATACTGAATCGCAAGGCTGGCAGGAGTTGCGCGATGGCGATCTGGTGCTGCTGCCGCAAGGCATCGCCCATCGGCTGGCGAGCGCGCCGGACGTTGCAGGGGACTCGCTCGAAGGTTGCCAGGTGATCAAGTTGGGGGGCAACGTCTGCGAAGTGGTACGGCAAGGAACGGGCGCGACGAGCACCCTTTTCTGCGGCTCCATGGCCTTGGACTCCTATGCGCTCAACCCATTGATCACGTTGATGCCGCCTGTCATCAAGGGTTGCGACGTGGCCGGCAATGACCCGGTCGTCGGTCCTTTGCTGGCGGCCATGACGGTGGAGGCCTCGCAGCCGCAGATGGGCAGCGCCACGATTCTATCGCGTATGGCCGACTTGCTGACGGCCCGGCTCATACGCTGCTGGGTCAATTGCAACGGAGCATCGACCACCGGTTGGCTCGCAGCCATCCGCGACCCCCATATAGGCCGCGCTTTGGCGGCCATGCACCGCGACCCCGGCCACAACTGGACGCTGGGAAGCCTGGCCGGCGTGGCAGGCCAATCGCGTTCGATTTTCGCCGAGCGTTTCAGTGCGGTATTGGGAGAGGGTGCCGCACACTATCTCGCCCGCCTGCGTATGCAGCTTGCCCGCGAATTGCTGGGCCAAAACGGCTTGTCGGTTGCCGAAGTCGCTACCCGTTTGGGCTATGATTCCGAGGCATCCTTCGCGCGCGCGTTCAAGCGCATCACCAATGTCTCGCCGGGCGTTGTGCGTCGCACAATTCCCGGACGAATGGATATGAATTTCGGATTCTAAGATACATATCATCCGAGCGGACTCGCCTATTTAAGACCTCCAAACTTTGGAGATCTTTCCGTGACTGACACAACATTACAGATTGAAGACGCCGCCATTGGCCTTGATGCCGATGCACCAGCCGCGTGGAGTTCAGCCACCTGGTTCGCGGTCATTTCATTGGCGGCCACCAGCTTTGCCCTGGTGTCGGCCGAATTCCTGCCCGCAGGTCTGCTGACGCCAATGGCACGCGATCTCGGCATCAGCGAGGGGACGGCCGGCCAGGTCGTCACCGCCACCGCTTCCGTCGGCGCCGTGACGGCCATGTTGAGCAATGTTCTCATCGGCCGCTTGAACCGCAAGGCGGTGCTGGTTGGTCTCAGCGCTCTTGCGGTCGGTTCCAATATCCTGGCGGCGCTGGCGACCGATTTCTGGCTGTTGCTGTTGGGCCGGGCCGGGCTGGGCATCGCTCTCAGCGCTTTCTGGGCACTTTCGGTCGCCGTCGTGGCGAGGCTGGTTGGCGCCAATGCGACAGGTCGGGGCATGGCGATCGTCACCCTCGGCGTCTCGCTTGCTACCATTGCCGCACCGTCGATGGGCGCGCTGATCAGTGACTGGATAGGGTGGCGCAGTGCCATGGCCATGACGGCGGGGCTGGCCGCGCTTGCCATGCTGCTGCAGTTTCTCAGCCTGCCGACCTTGCCTGCAACGGCAAGCAACAGCCTTGCAGATGTATTTCGGCTGACCCGGCGGCGCGGCATCCAACTCGGCATGCTGGCCATTGTTTTGCTGATGACGGGGCATTTTGCCGGCTCGGTCTATGTGCGTCCCTTCCTCGAACAGGTGACACTCCTTACAACCGGACCGATTGCCCTGGCTCTGCTCGGGTTTGGCATCGCTGCCGTGATCGGTAATGTTGCCGGCGGCCGCATGGCCGACACCAACATCCACATGGCCCTCGCAGTCACCGCGGCGTTGATGGCGGTTGCGGCACTTACTTTGGTGCTTTGGGGCTCGCATATCGGCGTTGCCTTCGGTTTCGTTACGCTGTGGGGTTTCGCCTTTGGCATGGCGCCGGTGGTGCTGCCGACCAATATGTCGCGCGCGGCGCCTGATGCGCTGGAGGCAGCGGGCAGCCTGATGGTCACCTCTTTCCAAATTGCCATCACCATCGGCGCGGTTGTCGGCGGCTATGTCGTGGACACCTATGGCGCGACTGGGCCCTTGACTCTGACTGCTATCCTTGCCGCATCGACCGCCGTCTTGGCGCTGCTGCAGCCTCGCAGCTGAACTTTGCAGCCGCCGACACAGTAGCCTCAAATCCTGCCGCCAGCGATGTTGCAGGCGCGATACACAAGTTGAGGCCGGGAACACGTTGCATCTTGCCGCAATCGAAGGCTAAGGACGCTCGGCTTCGGCCATTGGAGGGTGATCGACGATCAAGTCGCGCCCTTTTTGAGGAGATGACTGACATGAAGAAGTTTTTGTTTGTTGCCGTCGGCCTGGCGGTGCTTGCCGGTTCGGCTTGCTCGAAGGCGCCTGAGTGCACGGCGGAGATCGCAACCAAGAAGGCGCAGGACATGGCTGCAGCACTTCAGGAGGCGATCACCAAGGACCCGGCCAAGGCGGCTGATCTGACCGCCAAGGTCCAGGCGGTGACAACCAAGTATCAGGGCACCACGACGTTGGCCGACGCCTGCAAGGCCTATGACGAAGTGACGGCCGCGATCAAGGGCTGACACCCTGATTTGAGATCAAGGCCTAAGCGCCTGATTCGATGGGCTCAAGTGAGAGGGCGGTGACCGTTGGGTCGCCGCCTTTTTCTTCGGATTTTTCAGTTCGGCGCGATTTCAGTTCGGCGCGATGGAACCGACTTCGACCGCGTCGACCCGCTTCAGGCTCATGCCGATCACCGGCACCAATTGGTCGTTGACGCGCACGGCGATAGTCACCGTCATCGAATTGTCGTCAGGGATGCGAGCCTGCATGACGCCGCGCAGCTGGTTGCGGTTGATGGTGAAGACCACCTTGCGGGGATCGACGACGTTGCCGCCGATGATGTCGAGGCCGGAACCGGTCGCGCCACCCATGAAGCTGCCCTTGTAGCCCTCGCGGCCCTTGCGCTCGATCTTGGCCGACATTGGCTGGGTGAACATACCGACCCGGCAGCCGCCGTCGAGCGACATGCCGACCTTGCCGTCGGGCGTCGAGCCGGTGAAGCTGCAGTTGAACTTGGTGCCCTTGTACTTGCCGGCGACGATTTCGCCGGGACCGATCCACTTGCCTTCGGCAGACTGGAAGAACTGCTTGTCCGGCTCCGCCGCAGAGGCCACTCCGGCAATGCCGACGACTGTCGTAATCACCGTTGCCAGGGACAGGACGCTGGATAGAATTACGCTTTTCATCGACGACACCCGGCAACAAAGATGCTGTTTGGAACCCGTCTGACCATGAACAAGATTGGTTAATGCTTCGTCACCGCGGGGCCGCCGCAGAGCAGTCCGGTAACGATTCCGAATGCCCGGACACTCCAGCCCGGCTCACTTGCCGGAGGGGGTCGTTGCACCGTCTTTCCTGGTTGCGAACGATGTCAGCGCCGAGAGGAAGTCGCCCAATCCGGGACGTTTGAAGGCGCTGAAGGGCAGGGGTCGAGCCGTCTCCATCGCGGCGATGCCGATGCGCGCCGTCATCATGCCGTTGACGACGCCCTCGCCAAGCTTGGCCGAAAGGCGCGCGGCCAGGCCGTGGCCAACGATCTGCTGGACGAAACTGTCGCCGACCGCGATCGAACCGGTGACCGCCAGATGCGCCAGAACGCTGCGCGCCAGGCGGAAGAAACCCAGCGTTCCCGGCCGTCCGCCATAGAGTTCCGACAGGCGTCGAATGAGCCGCCCGGCCTCGAACACGACATAGGCAACATCGACCAGTGCGCGTGGACTGACCGCCGTCACCAGCGAGACGCGTTTGGCAGCTTCGAGAATCATCACTTTCGCCCTGGCATCGAGTGGTCCGAGAATTTCAGCCTCCGCCAGACGCACGAGATTGCCGCCGTCGATGATTTCGCCGCGCAATTCGGCCAGCGCGCGCCGGCCGGCCGCGGTCTCGGGTTTGGCCGAGACAAAGGCCGACAGTTCGTCGACGACCGATCGTGCCGCCTTGGGATCGTCGCGGGCGATCGCATCGAGCGCCCGCTTCTGCAGCTTTTCGACCTCGGCGAGGCGGGCGATCGCCAGGAATTCGCGAATCAGGATCACCATAAGCGCCAGCACGGCGATGGCGGCCATGCCGGCCGCCAGCCAGCCCAGCCACTCAGCGCGCGCAAAGAGGTCGCGTATGAGCTGGTCGGTCCACAGGCCGACCGCCAGCGAAACCAGCACGCCGAAGGCGCCGAAGAAGATGCTGCCGAGCAGCGAGCGTTTCCTGGGGGCGACGGCTGGTGGCGGCTCCGCGGCAATGATGTCGGGCTCGTCGAAGACATCGACTTCCGCCGGCATGACCATCGCGACATCGGTTTTCATCGCGCGGGGTTTGCGTTGGGTGTCGGCCTGGATGTTGCGCGGCTCAGGGGCCGCTTGTCTCGGTGGGGCTTCCGGTTCGATGCGGAATGCCGCCGGCTTGCGGGGCGCGGTCATGCCAGATGATCTCCGATCAGGAACTGCAAGGCACGGTCGAGCCTGATATGCGGCAGCGACAGCGTGACGCCTTCGGCCGTGCGTTCGAGCTTTGGGGGACGGAAACGGACGAAGCGGATTGCGGGGTCCGCGGAGTCCTGCCTGTGATCGGCTCCCGAAACATCGAACACCGCGTCAATATTCTCCGGTAAGTCACCGGGAAATATGGCTGTTTCAGTTTTTCCATCGAAGGTTTCGCCGTTGATCTTCTCACCGGCTATCGGCGTGCCGATGATGACGGGAAGCGTCTCCCGGCCTTGCCTGACGGTGCCTTCGCGCGTCGCGCGCACCGCCGCCATGGCGACCACATCGACATCGGCGCCGGTGAAATTCGCCCGTGCCACGGCGCGGTCGGCAAGCCGCCGCACGATCGCCTGCAGCCGGTCATGGCTTTCGTGATGCAGATGGTCGGCCTTGGTCGCGGCAACCAGAATGCGGTCGATGCGCCGCGAGAACAGATCGGTGAGGAAGCTGCCCCGGCCGGGGCGAAAACAGCTGAGGATCTCGGTCACCGCGCGTTCCAGGTCGGCCATGGCGCCTGGGCCGGCGTTCAGCGCCTGCATAGCGTCGATCAGCACGATCTGGCGGTCGAGGCGGGTGATGTGTTCGAGGAAGAAGGGTTTGACGACATGCGTCTTGTAGGCCTCATAGCGCCTGTCCATCATGGCGTGCAGCGAGCCTGCGCGCGGGCGCTTGTCGTCGATCCCGGCCAGTGGCGCGAAGGTCAGGGCCGGCGAGCCTTCGAGATCGCCCGGCATCAGGAAGCGGCCGGGCGGCAAGGTCGAAAGCGCCCGCTCGTCGAGCTTGCAGGCCTTCAGATAGGCGGCGAAACTCTCGGCCAGGCGGCGCGCCGTCATCTCGTCGGCATCGGCGTTCGGGTCGATCCCGGCCGATAGTGCCCGCCAGGCTTGCGACAGGTCCTCGCGCACCGGCAGAACAGCCATTTCAAAGGCTTCGTGGGAAAAATCGGCGAAGGATTTGCCGAGCAGCGGCAGATCGAGCAGCCATTCGCCGGGATAGTCGACGATATCGACGGACAATCTGCCCGAGGAAAACATGCGGCTCCAGCCGGAAGCCGATTCATATTCGATGGTCAGCCGCAGCTCCGAAATGGCGCGCGTAGAATCGGGCCAGACGCGGTCGTTGACCAAGGCTGCGATGTGGTCCTCGTACTGGAAACGCGGCACCGCGTCGTCGGGCTGCTGCTCGAGGAAGGCGCGCGCGATGCGCCCCGATTTCTGCGCCTCGAACAGCGGCAGGCGCCCGCCATGGATCAAATTGTGGACAAGGGCCGATATGAACACCGTTTTGCCGGCGCGGGACAATCCGGTCACGCCGAGGCGCAGCGATGGGGAAAAAAGCCCGGTGGCGCGGCCCGATAGCGTGTCGAGGGCAATCCTCGCCTCGTCGGTGAAGGTGGTCAGCGATGATGCCAAAATATGCTCTCTCGAACTTCGGTCCGTCCGATATAGGCGCTGCAACAAGGCTTTGAAATGGCTTCAGAGATCGGCCGGCGTCAGGAACACTTCGAGATAGCCGGTGCCTTGGGCGGCGCTGGCAAGATCGCCGTCGAAGCGGACGACCGCCAGGCCCGCGGTCGGGAACCCATGGTTCAGTGTGGCCCGCGCAGCCTCGTCGCCGCCGCCCGAAACTGCCAAGGCAAGGTCTTCCATCATCGGGTTGTGGCCGATGACCAGCAACGAGCCCGATCCGCCATTGTCCCTGATAAGGTTGAGATAACCGGCCGCGTCCGCGCTGTAGAGCCCGTCGAAGAACAGGACCCGGCCGGTGTCGGTCTGGCCGGCCAGGCCTTCCAGCGTCTCTTTGGCGCGTTTGGCGTTGGAGCACAGCGTCCGGTCCGGAACATAGAGGCGGGAGCGCATGGCGGCGCCCATCATTTCGGCATCGGCGCGGCCGGACGCATCGAGCGGACGGTCGAAATCGCGCATGCCGGGCAATGCCCAGCCTGCCTTGGCATGTCGCAACAGATAAAGCCTGCTCACCCAACCTCCGAATGCCGAAGCCTCCCGGGATTAGCCACGAGAACGGCGTCGCGCACAATGGCCCGTGCTCTTCAAACACGGCGAATCAGCCAACGCTGGCTGCTGCAAAAGGCGCTTGCATATCGGCCCCGGGGTCACCGCGATCAGGGAAAATATGCGTCACCGGATCCAAAGTGCCGCGGCGGAGTTTGTACCAAAGCGACCGTACGCGGCTGCAAAGACGCGTGCCCGGGTACTTTAACAATTGCGTGAAACAGCGGCCGATTGCGCTTGTGCAGGCGTCGGACGACGAATATATAGGCGCCAAATTTGGGGCAGTTTGGGTGAGTCGAATGAACGACATCGTTACCGCCGATTACGTACCCTCCGAAGACGAGCCGTTCATGAACGAGCGGCAGAAATCCTACTTCCGCTCAAAGCTCGTCACCTGGAAGAATGACATATTGCGCGAAGCGCGCGAAACACTGGAAATCCTGCAGCAAGAAAACGCCAACCACCCCGATCTGGCCGATCGCGCCTCTTCGGAAACCGACCGTGCCATCGAACTCAGGGCCCGCGACCGTCAGCGCAAGCTCATTGCAAAGATCGATTCCGCCCTGCAACGCATCGACGAAGGCACCTACGGCTATTGCGAAGAAACCGGCGAGCCGATCGCGCTGAAGCGGCTCGATGCACGTCCGATCGCGACATTGTCGATCGAAGCGCAGGAGCGGCATGAGCGCCGCGAAAAAGTCTATCGCGACGACTGAAGCTCACGGCCGGCTGTCTCGAACGAACTCGATTCTGAAAATGGCCGGTTTTCCGGCCATTTTCATTGGTGCGGCATCCACCGCTCAGGGCGCGCGAAGATCGAAAACCCTCGGGGCTTCGGACGAGGTGGTTCGGCAGCCGGACCGGCGACGGTGTTTCGCGGGGATAGCGACCCGGCGGTCGCTCATTTCTTCTGGCTGGAGAGTTCACCGAGAAGCTTGGTCATCTCGTCGTCGAGCGACTGCGGCGCCGCCGGCTTGCCCACCTGGCCGCCCGAACGGGGCTGGTCCAGTGATACTTCAAGTTCTCTCATCAGCGTGTCGTCGATGCTGTCCTGCACCGGCTGCGGTGGTGGCGGGGCGTGCCGGGCGGTGTTGGCGTTGGCGGAGCCGTAGGCGGGCAACGGCGTGACATTGGTCGGCTGGTAGCTTTGCGTTGCCGGCTTCGGTGCAGGTGCCGGCGGCGCTGTCGGACGGGGGCGGGCGGGCGGCGTCGTATTCACCGGCTGTGGAGCGGGTGCCTGTCTCAGCGGCGGCGGAGCGGGTTGCGGCGGACGCGGCCTTGTCGGAGCGGCGGCCGGAACCGGCTGCAAGCCGCCATCTCCAGTCAATGCCGGCCGGCGCGGCGCCGAAAGCCGGATATCGCGCTCGACGACGACGTCGGTCGGACCGCCGATCAGAAGCAGATGTTCGATGTCGTCGCGGCGTATCAGCACCAATCTGCGATGGCTGTCGACGGCGGTGGCATCCATGACGGCCAGTCGCGTCTTGCGGTTCCGGCCGCCGGCGACGAAGGTTCCGAATGTCAGGTTGCGCACCAGCTTGACGATGACGAGAACGATGACCAGCAGGACGAGCGCTGCAAACGTCCACAACAATGCTGCGGCATAACCGGGACCTGCCACGCTATCGAGCCATTGCATTGGTTTCCCCTGATCGCCCCTTGGAAGTGATAAGACACTAGACCGTTGAAGCGGGCCACCGCAAGTTGCGTTTCACGCTGTTGAACAGCTTGAAAAACTCCGAAGGCCGGAAGACATCATTTTTATCCGACATTTGCCGCCCAGGCCTTTTCCGGACTAGGAGAATGTGATTCAACCCGGTACGGGGCGGGTGTCGGAACACCGGAATTCACGAGCAGGGGGCACATGGCCAAGGAAGCGCGCGGCGATTTCTATCCGGTACCGATCGTCGACCAGAATACGCGACCGGGCGCGGTTACCCGGCTTATCATTTTCATCGTCGTTCTGACGGGGGCCGCGATCGTCTTCGGTCTTTTCCGCGAGCGCCTCGGCGATCCTTTCCTGCTCGGCATGCTCGGCGTGCTGGCGATGATCGGCGTCGGCTTCCTGTTCGCGACGGCGATCGGCTTCGTGCAGGTCACGCCACGCTCGACAGGCGACGAACTGTCGAAATCCTTCGTCGATTCGATGTCGCAGGGGCTTCTCGTCACCGACACCAAGGGCCGCGTCGTCTACGCCAACCGCGCCTATGCGGATATGACCGGAGCATCGTCCGCTGCCGATCTGAAGACCGTCGAGGGATTGCTCTCGGATGTCCCCGAAGCCTCGGTGACGATCTATCGCCTGGCGTCCGGCCTTCGCGACGGCCAGCCGGGCGACGGCGAGTTTAGGCTCGCACAGTCCATTCGGCCCGGTGCCGAGCCGGGCGCCCGCTGGTACCGCGCGCGCGCCCGCGCCTTCAGCGTTCCGGGCCAGCGGCTGCCGATGCTGGCCTGGCAGCTTGCCGATATCTCGCAGGAGCGGGCCGAGCAGGAGCGCTTCTTCCTCGATCTGCAGAAGGCGATCGATCACCTCGACCACGCGCCGGCCGGCTTCTTTTCGGCCGACCAGGAGGGCCGCGTCACCTACATAAACGCCACGCTCGCCGAATGGCTGGGCATCGACCTCACCAGCTTCACGCCCGGCGCCGTGTCTCTGTCGGAGATCGTGGCCGGCGACGGCATGGCGCTGGTCCGCTCGGTCAAGGCCGACCCTGGCACCACACGCAACGCGGTGATCGATCTCGATTTGACGACCATGACGGGCGAAGCGCTGCCGGTGCGCTTCATGCACCGCGTTTCGGCCAGCCGCGAAGGATTGAATGGGCCGACACGCACGATCGTGCTCAACCGCACGCAAGGCGAGGATGCCTCTGCCGATTTGCGGGCTTCGGAAGTGCGCTTCACCCGCTTCTTCAACTCGACACCGATGGCAATCGCCGGCGTCGACCACAACGGACGCATCCTGCGCACCAATGCGCCGTTTTTGTCGTTGTTTTCGTCTGTCGTCGATCGCGACGCCGTCGACCGTCGCGTGCGGCTCGACACGGTAATCCACGAACGCGACCGGCCGGCCTTCGCGGCTGCCTTCGAGAAAGCGCAGCAGCGGCAGGCCGACATCGAGCCGATCGACACGCTTCTGCCCGGCAACGACGAACGGCACATCCGCTTCTACGTCAACGCCGTCGCCGACGGCACCGGCGGCGAGGGCGCCGAGGAGTCGGCCATCGTCTACGCCGTCGAGACAACGGAGCAGAAAGCGCTCGAAGGGCAGATGGCGCAAAGCCAGAAGATGCAGGCAGTCGGCCAGCTTGCCGGCGGCATCGCGCATGATTTCAACAATGTGCTGACCGCCATCATCATGGCGTCCGACCTTTTGTTGACTAATCACCGCCCGTCGGACCCGTCCTTCCCCGACATCATGAACATCAAGCAGAATGCCAACCGGGCGGCTTCGCTGGTGCGGCAGTTGCTGGCCTTCTCGCGCAAGCAGACATTGCGGCCGGAAGTGCTCAACCTGACCGACGTGCTCGCCGATCTCAGGATGCTGCTGGCCCGCCTTGTCGGCAACGACATCAAGCTGAAGGTCGACCATGGCCGCGACCTGTGGCCGGTCAAGGTCGATATCGGGCAGTTCGAACAGGTGGTGGTCAACCTTGCGGTCAACGCGCGCGATGCTATGCCGGCGGGCGGCGATCTGACCGTGCGCACCCGCAATGTGACCGCCGAGGAGTGCAAGGCCTTTTCCTACCGCGAACTCGCCCCGGCGGACTATGTCGTGGTTGAAGTCGAGGACACCGGCAGCGGCATCGCGCCCGACGTGCTGAAGAAGATATTCGAGCCCTTTTTCACCACCAAGGAAGTCGGCAAAGGCACCGGCCTTGGCCTGTCGATGGTCTACGGCATCATCAAGCAGACCGGCGGCTTCATCTTCTGCGATTCCGAAGTCGGCAAAGGCTCGACTTTCCGCATTTTCCTGCCGCGTCACATCGCCGAAGCGAAAAAGGCAGGCGAGCCCGGCGATGCGCCGGCGGCGCCGGCAAAGGTCGCCGATCCGGCCAAGGATCTGTCGGGCTCGGCCACGGTGCTGCTCGTCGAGGACGAGGATGCCGTGCGCATGGGCGGCATGCGGGCGCTGACCTCGCGCGGCTACACCGTGCACGAGGCGTCGTCGGGCGTCGAGGCGCTGGAAGTGTTCGAGGCGCTGGGCGGCAAGGTCGATATCGTCGTTTCCGACGTGGTGATGCCGGAAATGGACGGGCCGACGCTGCTCGGCGAATTGCGCAAGCGCCAGCCCGACATCAAGTTCGTCTTCGTGTCCGGCTATGCCGAGGACGCATTCGCCAGAAACCTGCCGGCAGATGCGCATTTCGGCTTCCTGCCGAAGCCGTTTTCGCTCAAGCAACTGGCCACGATCGTCAAGGACGTGCTGGAGTCCTAAAGCCTTCCCCATGTTCCTCCTTGCGCAACGCCGTGACAACGCCATGATTGAGGGGTGAACGGCAGGAAGGCTTAGGGGAGCAACCGGTGACGCCGCACAACGAAGCGGACAAGGACGACTATGCCGACACGGTGTTGTTGCCGGGCGACCCGCAACGCGCCGAATGGATGGCGCAAACGTTCCTGGAAGCGCCGCGCTGCATCAATCGCCGACGCGGCACGCTTGGCTTCACCGGCTTGTTTCGTGGCAAGTCCATCAGCATTCAAGCGACGGGCATCGGCGTTTCATCGTTTCTGATCTATGCGCATGAACTGCTGGACCATTATGGCGCCCGGACGCTGATCCGTACCGGCACCTGCGGCAGCCTGACCGCAAAGGCAAAGCTGCGCAGCCTTGTCATCTCGCAATCGGCACAGGCGGAAAGCGCCCAGAGCGGCCAGGTTTTCGGCCTTTATGGACCGGCTGGCCCGGACCCGGCGCTCCTCGCATCGTCACGGGCCAAGGCGGTAGAATTTGGCATCGACCATCATGTCGGCCTGACGGTCTGCAGCGACATCTTCTATCACCCGGATGGGCGTGCCCGTTTTGCCGATGCACGGGCGCAAGGAGCCCTGGCCGTGGATATGGAAACCAGCGCGCTCTATGGCATATCGGAGCATTTCGGAGCACGTGCGTTGTCGATGTGTGTCGTGGTGGACAACATCGAGACCGGCGAACAGACCGACTATTCCGAGCGCCAGGCGCTTTTCACCGACATGAGCCGTCTGGCGCTCGCTGTCGCAGCCGAGAGCTAGAGTACGGGTCTACTGGGTCAATCCCTTGCGTACGGCAGCGACATCGCCGGACGAGACTGCAGGAGCCGCGTTGCCCCAACTGGCGCGCACATAGGTCAAGACGTCGGCGACCTCCTGGTCTTTCAGGCGCCAGGCCAGGGAAGGCATGGCGGGCGTCGTCGGTGCATCGGCCGTGTGCACGGCCTGGCTGCCGGCAAGGACGAGCCGTGCCAGTGTTTCGGAACTGCCCTGCGCGACGATCGAATTGCCGGCAAGGGAAGGGAAAAGCGCGCCTGACCCGGCACCATCTCCACCATGGCAGGCCGAGCAATTGTCGCGATAGATTGCCTCGCCCGCGGTCATCCGTGTTGCGTCAGGCTTTGCCGGTTGGGCGCTGTCGACATCCGAGCCCAGGCTCTTGAGGTAGACTGCAACCGCCTTGAGATCGGGATCGGTCATTTTCGACGTGGAGTTCTCGATGGCCTCCGCCATCGGACCGGAGGCAATCGAATGCGCATTGACGCCGGTCTTGAGGTATTTCACCAGATCCTCTTCCGACCATTTGCCCAGGCCCGATTGCGCATTGTTGGTGATGTCGGGGGCAAACCAGCCCTGCAGGGAGGCACCTTGCAGGAACTCGCTGTCCTTATCGGCGCCAAGGAAAGATTTGGGCGAGTGGCAGGTGCCGCAATGGCCCGCACCCTGGACGATATAAGCGCCGCGATTCCACTCCGCCGACTTGGAGGGATCCGGCTGAAAGCTTGCTTCGGTGAAGTTGAGGGCATTCCAGCCCAGCATCGCCAGCCGGATGTTCAACGGGAACGGCAGCTGATTGGCTTCGACCTTGTTCGATACCGGTTGAACCGTCGTCAGATAGGCCCACAAGTCGGAAATGTCCCGATCGTTCATCCTGGTATAGGCGGGGTAGGGCATTGCGGGGTAGAGCCGCACACCATTGTGGCCGATGCCTGACTTCATCATGCTGCGGAAGTCGGCTTCCGACCAACTGCCGATGCCCGTCTCGCGGTCAGGCGTTATGTTGGGCGGCACAAGCGCGCCGAACGGCGTTTCGAGCGGCAGACCGCCGGCCAGCGGTTTGCCCTCGGCTCGCGTATGACAGCCTGCACAGTCGCCGAGCACCGCCTGATACTGTCCACGTATGATCTGGTCCGCCTGGTCGGCACTCCATGCCGGGCCGCCAGTGAGGGCCGCAGCACCGATGGCGAGCGTGAGAACGAGCTTGTTCATGCCTGCACCAGGGGTGCACCGGGATTGCGCAGATATTGATTGCGGATGGCATCGGCGGCGCGGAAAGCGAGCGCGCCGACCGTTCCTGTCGGATTTTTGCCGGCATTCTGCGGGAAGGCCGACGCACCGATGACAAAGACGTTGGGGACGTCCCAACTCTGGAGGAAGGTGTTGACCGCGCTCTTCTTCGGGTCCGTTCCCATGATGGCGCCGCCCGTATTGTGGGTGCTCTGGTAGGGGACGCTGTCCCAGCCTTTCTTGCGGCGGCTGACGGCGTACTGCTTTCCGCCGAGCGCCTTGGCAATTTCCTCCATCCGGTCGCAGACATAGTTCGACATGCGGATGTCGTTGTCGGGAAAATCGAACGTCATGCGCATCAGCGGCCGCCCGAAACGGTCCTTGTAGGTCGGGTCGAGGTCGAGGTAGTTGTTGCGCGTCGCGTAGCTGCTTCCCTGGGACGAGTAGCCAAGCGTGCTCTTGTAGCCCTCGACCGTTGCCTTCTTCCAGGCGCTGCCCCATTTCGGCGTGCCGGGCAGGGTCGGCCTGGTTCCGATCGGGCGCCCGTTGGTGGGAATGCAGTTGATGCCCGCGCCGCCGACGAAGTCCAGCGCGCCGTGGTCGAACGCGTCACCATTGTAATCGTCGATCGTCTGGCCGAGCGCGCCTGCGGCGATGAACGGGTTGAAGTTCTTGTCGTCGAAGAACACCTGCACGCCGGCGTTTGTCTGGTAGCAGTAATTGCGCCCAACCGTTCCTTCGCCGCTGCCGGGGTCGTAGATCTTGCCGATGCCGGACAGCATCATCAGCCGGGCATTGTGCAGGCCGTAGGCGCACAGCAGCACCAGATCGGCCGGCTGGAAGTACTCCTCGCCTGAGGTATCGACGTAGGTCACGCCGCGCGCCGACTTGCCTCCGGGAGCCAGATCGACATGCAGTACCTCGCTGTCGGTGCGGACTTCGAAATTGGACTTCTTCATCAGCACCGGAAGGACGGTGGTCTGGGCGCTCGACTTCGAATAGTTGGCACAGCCGAAGCGTTCGCAGAATCCGCAATAGGTGCATTGACCCATGGCGATGCCGAGCGGGTTGACATAGGCCCGCGACATGTTGGCGGATGGGGTCGGGAAGGGATGCAGGCCGATCGACCGGCCGACCTCGGCGAACAGGGTTGGCGCGTAGGTCATCTGCATCGGCGGGTTCGGATAATCCCGCGACCTTGGATCCTCGAACGGATTGCCGCCTTCCTGCAACTGCCCCTTGATATTGCCGGCCTTGCCCGAGATGCCTGCCAGATACTCGAACTGGTCGTAATAGGGCTCCATCTCCGCGCCGGTCACGCCCCAGTCCTCGACCTGGAGATCGGCGATTCTCGATGCACCATATTTCTTCGTCAGATTGGTCTTTATCTGAAAGTCTGAATCCCAGAACCGCCAGGTGTGGCCGTTCCAGTGGACGCCGGCGCCGCCGACGCCGTTGCCGGGGAGGAAGGAGCCGAAATCGCGCATCGGCAGCGCCTTCTGCGACGGGTCGTTGCGCACCGTCATGGTTTCCACGGCGGGCTGCAGGAAGAGGTCGCGCCGGATGCTGTAGCGCAACTCATCCTGCGCGTAGCCGATGTTGAAATCGGTTGCCGTATCGCGCCAGGGGCCGCGTTCTATAGCCACCACGTCCAGGCCCTGATCGGTCAATTCGTGGGCCAGAATGGATCCCGTCCAGCCGAGGCCGACGATCACGACGTCTTTGCGAGGCAGTATCTTGGTCATGATCAGGCGCCTTTGCCGAGCCATTCGGGGCGCCCGATGATCGAGACAGGCGGCTGCGGATATGGCTGATTGTGTTTGCTGACATGGTCGCGGTAGTCGTAGCGGGCGCCTGGAAAACCAAGCATGCGCCACGAGACCATGTCCTTGTTGCCGCCATAGACGGGGTCGGCAAAGAACCCCTCCATGGTGTTCTGCAGCAGAAGCCCGAAGAAACCCGGCCCCTTGACGCCATTGGGCAGGTCGACCTTCCCGGCCTCCATAGCCGTCAGGAAGGCATCCTGTTCGGCCGGTGCGAGCTCGACGAATGTCTTGCCGTCCCGCTGTTTCAGGAAAGCGTCGATGGCGGCAAGCCCGGTGCGGTAACGCTGCGCCGGATTGGCCTCGCCCTGATAGCCCTGGGTGGGCAGTCCAGGCAGAAACGGGCCTTGCGTGTAAAGCCGGCTCGACGCACCGAACGCCCCCATCAACTGCCTGTCGATATAGACGGCGCAACCGGCTTCCTTGCCGCCCATGCTGAGCTCGTCGGCCGGAATGATGCGGTCGACGATCGCCTCGACTAGGGCTGCTTCCTGGGCCGAGAAAAAGTGCCAGCCGCCTGCCACGACCTGCGTCGGTGGATCGGATGCCATTGGCGTCCAGGGCAAAGTGCCCGAGAACGATCGCGCAAAACCGGCCGATGTCGCGGTTGCCGTAAACATTGCGACCGAGGACAGGAAAAGACGCCGATTCATTCGGACAGGGTTGCGACGGTTCATATTAGGAATCTCAAAAATAAGAGAGCACGCTTGGGAAGTGATTCCCAAGTATTCATGACAAAGATAGTTAGGTTAAGCCGCAGATCGAATGCCGATAGACTGCGAGATGAAAATGACCTCGTCAACCACATCACAAAATCGTTAGCGAGGGTTTGGTCTACTGTCGACCAGGTCTGCTTGTGCTGTTGGAAGCCGGTTTTCGCCCGGAACTTGGGCTGCAGCGTCGCCTTTTGCAGAGCGTCCTGGCATACGCGGTCGGATACTGGACCGATAGAAACAGCATCGTGCCATCAGGCATGAATCAGGGACAGCCACAGACCGGCTGGCGTTCGAGGTAGTGGTCGACACCAGGGCGCCACCGCGACGTATCACGAGGCGTTCCGGACCCCTTGATCATACCTGCTCAGCTGGCAAGCAGCCTAATGAGTTTACGACCTGGACGACGCCTTGTAGACTGAACACATGGCGCTCAAACGGATGGACAACATAGGAATCGTCGTCGATGACCTCGAAGAGACGATTGGTTTCTTTGGCGAGCTCGGCCTTGAGCTCGAAGGGCGGGCCACGATCGAAGGAGAATGGGCCGGACGTGTCACTGGACTGGGCGATCAACGCGTCGAGATTGCCATGATGCGGACGCCGGACGGCCACAGCCGGCTCGAACTGTCCCGCTTCCTCACGCCGCCTGTCGTCTCGGATCACCGCAACGCCCCGGTTAACGCCCTCGGCTACCTCCGCGTCATGTTCGCCGTGGACGACATTGACGGGACGCTTGAAATGCTCCGCAATCGCGGTGCGCGGCTCGAAGGCGAAGTTGTCCAGTATAGAGACGTGTATCGGCTCTGCTACATTCGAGGGCCCGGAGGGCTTCTCATAGGGCTCGCGCAAGAACTCAGCTGAGCGCAATGCGCTAAGCAGCCTCCCGTTTCGGCACCATCTGCTCATCCATCCCCGGCCGATGGCCGCGCAGATAGAGCGCGCAGGTGGTGCGCAGCATCGACGCAAAGTTCGGGATGGCGCCGTTGATCTCTATGGCTTCGTCATAGAGCTTGGAGATGAATTTCGGCGTCGTCAGGTTCTGGTTTTCGGCGATCTCGTCAAGCAACGCCCAGAACGTCGCTTCGAGCTGGATGCTGGTCGAGTGACCGTCGATGCGAATCGAGCGGTTGATCTGGCGATAGCCTTCGGGGTCCTGGCCCGCAAACACCCTGCACATCCGACAAACCTCCCATGATTGTTGGTCTTGGGTGGACGGGCGTCCAGTTTGATACTGCTTGACCTGTCCCCACACGTATTCTCGGGCAAAATTGCCGGTCCGGCAATCGGACTTTCGTCCCGTTCGCGGCTGCGGGCGTGGTAACCGGCTGCCACCACCTTTTATCCGCGCCGCGCATAATCGCCTCCACACCAGCGCGGAGACTAATTTGGCCAAGGCGATCCACAGTATGATCCGGGTTCTCGACGAGACCCGATCGGTCGATTTCTACAGAAACGCCTTCGGGCTCAATGTCGCCGACAGGCTGGATTTCGAGACGTTCACGCTCCTTTACCTCAGCAATGCCGAGGCAGGGTTCGAGCTCGAACTGACCGTGAACAAGGATCGGCAGGAAGCTTACGGGCTCGGCGACGGCTACGGTCACTTCGCTGTCTCCGTCGCCGACCTCGACAGCGAACATGACCGTCTCGGTGCGCTTGGCCTGAATCCGAAGAAGATCGTCGAGTTCAACCGCGACGGATCGCTGATCGCCCGCTTTTTCTTCATCGAGGACCCCGACGGCTACAAGATCGAGGTTCTGCAGCGCGGAGGTCGCTTCCAATAGGAGACATAGCAGTCGCGCCGGCAGGTGCGGCGCCAGCAAACGCACTCTCAACAGTGCACATAGCAAGCAGGGAGGAATAAAATGGTCACGATCTATGACGCGAAGCCCGGGCTTTCACGTCGCGAGCTTCTCAAACGCGGCGGCATCGGCGCGCTGCTCGTCATCTCCGGTAGCGCCGTCATCAGTCCTGAACATGCCTGGGGGCTCGAGACATCGGCACTCAAGCCCGAAACCATGGCGACGCTGATCCAGATGGCGCGCGACATCTATCCGCACGATCAGGTGCCGGACAAATACTACGCCATTGCCGTGAAAGGTCATGACGAGCAGGCCGGCAAGGACGCCGCCTACAAGGCGATGCTCGAGGATGGCGTCGCCGACCTCGACAAGAAATCCGGTGGCGGCGGCTATCGCGGCCTCGGCTGGGAGGACCAGCGCGTCGGCGTGCTGAAGCAGATCGAGGCGACGCCGTTTTTCCAGGCCATCAGAGGCGGCCTTGTGGTCGGCCTCTACAACCAGAAAGAGGTGTGGCCGATCTTCGGCTACGAGGGCGAGTCCTATTCCAAGGGCGGCTACATCGCGCGCGGTTTCGACGACATCGAGTGGCTCTGAGCCCCGTCGTTCCTGAACCCGCAAACAGAAATCATGGGAGGAAACCATGGCAGCTTCATTTGATCTGAACAACGACGGCGTGGTCGTCATCATCGGTTCGGGCGCCGGCGGCGGCACGCTCGGCAACGAACTTGCCCAGAAGGGTGTCGACGTCGTCATCCTGGAAGCCGGCGCGCGCCACGAATACGAGGATTTCGTCAATGACGAGTGGGGTTCGTTCGCCCAGCTCGCCTGGACCGACAAGCGCACCACGTCCGGCGACTGGCGCGTGGCAAAGGATTTTCCGAACCTGCCGGCCTGGATCGTCAAGTCGGTCGGCGGTTCGACCACGCATTGGGCGGGAGCCTCGCTGCGCTTCCAGGAGCACGAGTTCAAGACGCTCTCGACCTATGGCAAACTGGAAGGCGCCAACCTGCTCGATTGGCCGATCACGCTGGCCGAGATGGAGCCCTACTACGCCAAGGCCGAGGCCAAGATGGGCGTCACCGGCACCAATGACTGGCCGCGGCTGCCGGGCAACAACAATTTCAAGGTGTTGAAGGCCGGCGCCGACAAGCTCGGCTACAAGGAATGCCACACCGGCAACATGGCCATCAACTCGGTCGATCGCGACGATCGTAATTCCTGCCAGCAAACCGGCTTCTGCTTCCAGGGCTGCAAATGGGGCGCCAAATGGTCGACGCTCTACACCGAGATCCCCAAGGGCGAGGCGACAGGCCATCTCGAAGTCAGGCCGAATGCCATGGCGATCAAGATCAACCACGACGCCAGCGGAAAGGTGACCGGCGTCGTCTACGCCGACAAGGACGGCAAGCTGCAGGAGCAGAAGGCGCGCATCGTCGCGGTTGCCGGCAACTCGATCGAGAGCCCAAGGCTGCTGCTCAATTCGGCGTCGGGAAAATTCCCCGATGGGCTTGCCAACTCGTCGGGCCAGGTCGGCAAGAACTACATGCGCCACACCACCGGCTCGGTCTATGCCATCTTCGACAGGCCGGTGCATATGTATCGCGGCACCACCATGGCCGGCATCATCCGCGACGAGGCGCGGCATGATCCGTCGCGTGGGTTCGTGGGCGGCTACGAGTTCGAGACGCTGTCGCTCGGCCTGCCGTTCATGGCCGCATTCCTCGATCCGGGCGCCTGGGGGCGCTCGTTCACCACCGCACTCGATCACTACGACCACATGGCCGGCCTGTGGATCGTCGGTGAGGACATGCCGCGCGCGGAGAACCGCATCACGCTGCATGCAGACGAGAAGGACGCGCACGGCATGCCGATCGCCGACGTGCATTTCGACGACCATCCGAACGACACGGCGATGCGTAACCACGCCTACAAACAGGCTACGGCACTTTACGATGCGGTCGGCGCCACCCGCACCTTCCCGACGCCACCGTATCCGTCGACTCACAATCTCGGCACCAACCGGATGAGCGAGAAAGCGGAAGACGGCGTCGTCAACAAGCACGGCCAGGCGCACGACATCAAGAACCTGTTCGTGTCGGACGGCAGCCAGTTCACCACCGGGGCCGCTGAAAACCCGACCCTGACGATCGTGTCGCTGGCGATCCGCCAGGCCGACTACATCGCCGCGCAGATGTCGGCAAAGACGATCTAGTCCCATCCTCCCGACGGACTGCTGGCGCGGAACCCGCGGGTTCCGCGCCTTTTTCTTGCCGCCTTATTGCTTGGTGCAGGTCGATGCGGTGAAGGCGCCGTCGGGTTGCTTCATGATGATGTCGAAGGAGGGCACGGTTTCGCCGTCCAGCGTCGCCTGGGTCAGCGACAGCGAGTTGCCGCCGGCGGTGTAGCCGCCCAGTGGTCCCAGCCAGGAAATCACGCCGTTCGCATCCATTTGGTAGTTGTACCCTTGCTGAGCGGGGCCGAAGACGCCGAGGCTGGTGTAGACAGGGCCGCTGTAGACGTTCCCCTTGATGGTGATGTCGCCGAGGCTGAGGAACATGCCAAGCAGGTACACTTCGCAATGATAGGTGCCGTCAGGCATCTTGCCATCGCTGAAATCGGCTCGCGCGGCTCCGGTTGCTGCGGCCAGAAGCAGTATGCCGATGAAAAAGCGTGAAATCCCTGAAATCATGACGTCGCTCGTTTGAAGAGCGAGCTTGCCCTATTTTTGCACCGCGCCGCAACATCGGTCGCCCAAGGCGCCGCTATTCAGATCAAAATCTAGGCAGTCTGGGAGAATGAGCGAAAATTAGGCAAAAACTGTGTAAGCTGCGCAAATTTCCCTCAATCGATTTCTGGCCGGCTCTCTTTGTTTTGGAAGCCCCTGTATTCCAAGGCGCTGATATCTATGAACTATTTGCACCCTTTCAGGATCGCTGGAGCGGTTGGCATGGGGGTTGCATTGTAGTGTTGCGGTGCAATCAACTAGCTTGGGAGTCCGTAATATGAGGGGTAATTTCTCGACAATAACAAAAATGTTTTCGGCTGGTGCGGTCGCCGCCGGCCTGTTGATGTCGGCTCCGGCCAAGGCCGCCGACGACACGATCAAGGTCGGCATTCTCCATTCGCTCTCGGGGACCATGGCGATTTCGGAGACGACACTGAAGGACGCCATGCTGATGCTCATCGACGAGCAGAACGCCAAGGGCGGCCTGCTCGGCAAGAAGCTCGAGGCGGTGGTCGTCGATCCGGCTTCCAACTGGCCGCTGTTTGCCGAAAAGGCGCGCGAACTGATCTCCAAGGACAAGGTCGCGGCGGTGTTCGGCTGCTGGACCTCGGTGTCGCGCAAATCGGTGCTGCCGGTGTTCTCCGAACTCAACAACATCCTGTTCTATCCGGTCCAGTATGAGGGCGAGGAGAGCGAGCGCAACGTGTTCTACACGGGGGCGGCGCCGAACCAGCAGGCGATCCCGGCGGTCGACTATCTGATGAGCGAGGACGGCGGTTCGGTTAAGCGCTGGGTGCTGGAAGGCACCGACTACGTCTATCCGCGCACCACCAACAAGATCCTCGAGGCCTATCTGAAGGCCAAGGGCGTGGCGGCTGAAGACATCATGGTCAATTACACGCCGTTCGGCTTCTCCGACTGGCAGACCGAGGTTTCGGCGATCAAGAAGTTCGGTTCGGCCGGCAAGAAGACCGCCGTTGTCTCGACCGTCAACGGCGACGCCAACGTGCCGTTCTACAAGGAACTCGGCAACCAGGGCATCAAGGCCGAGGACATTCCGGTCATGGCCTTCTCGGTCGGCGAGGAAGAGCTTGCAGGTCTCGACACCGCGCCGCTGGTCGGCCATCTCGCCGCCTGGAACTATTTCGAGAGCATCGATACGCCCGAGAACAAGAAGTTCATCGCCGACTGGCACAAGTTCATCAAGAACGACAAGCGCACCACCAACGACCCGATGGAGGCCCATTATATCGGCTTCAACATGTGGGTGAAGGCGGTCGAGAAGGCCGGCACCACCGATCCGGACAAGGTCATCGACGCCATGATCGGCGTGTCGGTGCCGAACCTGACCGGCGGCTATTCGACGATGATGCCGAACCACCACATCACCAAGCCGGTGCTGATCGGCGAAATCCAGGCCGACGGCCAGTTCGAGACCGTGTCGCGCACGCCGGGCCTGGTGATGGGCGACGAATGGTCCGACTATCTGCCTGATTCCAAGGACCTGATCTCGGATTGGCGCGCGCCTCTGTCCTGCGGCAACTTTAATGTTGCCACCGGCAAGTGCGGCGGCAAGGGCACGAACTGATCCCTCCCAGGGCTGACCCAGTCAGACCGCGCGCGTCCGGACGGCTTCCTCCGCCGTCCGGACGCCCACTTCAACCTTCAGGGGTTACCAGAAACCGATGACCTTAATCCGCACGGGTTTGATGCTGTTGTTCCTGCTGGCGACACTGTCGTCATCGGGCGCTGGCGAAACCGATCTGCGCGGCATCATCGCCAAATTCGCCACGGCCAAGGGCTTTTCCGAGATCGGAGCCGTCGTCCACGAACTGGCAGCCGCCGGCGACCCGGCGGTGGAGCGGCCGCTTGCGGCACTTGCCGACGGCAACCTCTATGTCCGCAAGGCCGATTCCCTGGTGTTTGTCGGCAAGGAAGCGGGCGAGAGCGTCCAGCTTTCCGACCCGTTGAGCGGGGAGGCATCGGGTGAGGCGGCCAAGGACGGCATCACCAAGATCAAGGTCAACAACACGCTGCGTCGCGTCATCCGCGATGCGTTGGGCACGCTGACGCTCGGCGCCAAGGATCCGGCTGTCCGTATCGCCGCCGCCGACACCATGTTCAAGACACCCGACGCCGCAAACATCGGACCGCTCGACACGGCGATCGCCAGTGAGACCGTGGCCAGCGTCAAGGCTCTGCTCGAACAGGCCCGTGCCGCGTCAGTTCTTGTCTCGGATCGGCCCGAGGCCGACAAGCTCGCCGCCATCGCGCTTATCGGGACACGGGGCGATCGCGATGCTGTTTCGCTGCTCACTTCGATCGTGGCGAATTCCACTGACGCGGTTAGGCAAGCGGCGACAGCCGCGATCGCCAACATCAATTCGACGCTGGCCTTCTGGGACGCCGGGCAGAACGTCTGGTACGGCATCTCGCTGGGCTCGGTGCTGCTGCTGGCGGCAATCGGCCTCGCCATCACGTTCGGCGTCATGGGCGTCATCAACATGGCGCATGGCGAGATGGTCATGCTCGGCGCCTACACGACCTTCGTCGTCCAGCAGGTGATCCGTACATCCTTCCCGGACCTGTTCGACTGGTCGCTGGTCATCGCACTGCCGCTCGCTTTTCTCGTCGCGGCCCTGGTTGGCCTGATCATCGAGCGCGGTGTCATCCGCTTCCTCTATGGCCGGCCGCTTGAAACACTGCTGGCGACATGGGGCGTCTCGCTGATCCTGCAACAGGCCGTGCGCTCAATCTTCGGGCCGACCAACCAGGAGGTCGGCAACCCATCCTGGATGTCGGGCTCGTTCAATGTCGGACAGTTGGCGATCACCTGGAACCGCCTGTGGATCCTGGTTTTCGCGCTCGCTGTCTTCGGCATCCTGCTCTACGTGATGAAGCGCAGGCCCTGGGGCCTGCAGATGCGCGCCGTCACCGCCAACCGGCGCATGGCTGCCTCGATGGGCATCAGGACGCCGTGGGTCGACGCGCTGACCTTCGCGCTCGGCTCCGGCATTGCCGGCATTGCCGGCGTCGCGCTGAGCCAGATCGACAACGTCTCGCCCAATCTCGGCCGCGGGTACATCATCGACAGCTTCATGGTCGTTGTCTTCGGCGGCGTCGGCAATCTGTGGGGCACGCTGGTCGGCGCCTTCTCGCTCGGCATCGTCAACAAGTTCCTCGAGCCTTATGCGGGCGCGGTGCTCGGCAAGATCGTCGTGCTGGTGCTGATCATCCTGTTCATCCAGAAGCGCCCGCGCGGCCTGTTCGCGCTCAAGGGCAGGGCGGTGGAAGC
Organism: Mesorhizobium sp. BR1-1-3; assembly: GCF_020165455.1. Classification (NCBI taxonomy): domain Bacteria; kingdom Pseudomonadati; phylum Pseudomonadota; class Alphaproteobacteria; order Hyphomicrobiales; family Phyllobacteriaceae; genus Mesorhizobium; species Mesorhizobium sp. BR1-1-3. The sequence goes on along the minus strand of NZ_JAIUIC010000001.1, from coordinate 137,632 downwards.
ATGATCACGGGACGCTTCTTTGCCGCCGGCGCGGACCGCCGCATCGCGATCACGATCTTCATCCTGCTGGCGGTGGCCGTCATCGTGCCGTTGCTCAACCTTGCGGTGTCTCCTACCAGCGCCTTCTACATCCCATCCTACATCGTCGCGCTGACCGGCAAATATCTCTGCTACGCGCTGCTTGCCTTGGCGCTCGACCTGGTCTGGGGCTATTGCGGCATTCTTTCGCTCGGTCACGGCGCCTTCTTCGCGCTCGGCGGCTATGCAATGGGCATGTATCTGATGCGCCAGATCGGCTCGCGCGGCGTCTATGGCAATCCCGTCCTGCCCGACTTCATGGTGTTCCTGAACTACAAGGAACTGCCATGGTTCTGGTAATGGCTTCGACCATTTCTGGTTCGCCGGCCTTATGGTGCTCGCGGTGCCTGGCCTGCTGGCTTTCGTCTTCGGCTGGTTCGCCTTCCGCAGCCGCGTCACCGGCGTTTATCTCTCCATCATTACCCAGGCGATGACGTATGCGCTGCTGCTTGCCTTTTTCCGCAACGACATGGGTTTCGGCGGCAACAACGGCCTGACCGATTTCAAGGATATTCTGGGCTTCAACGTGCAGGCCGACGCGACGCGCTCGGCGCTGTTTGCCGCCAGCGCGGTGATGCTGGCACTTGCCGTCTTCGTCACCTGGGCGATCGTCGGCTCAAAATACGGCAAGCTCTTGATGGCGGTACGCGATGCCGAGAGCCGCACGCGCTTTCTCGGCTGGCGGGCGGAGAACGTGAAACTGTTCGCCTTCACTGTCTCGGCCGTCATGGCCGGCATAGCCGGCGCGCTCTACGTGCCGCAGGTGGGCATCATCAACCCTGGCGAATTCGAGCCCTCGAATTCGATCGAGGTGGTGATCTGGGCGGCCGTCGGCGGGCGCGGCACCATCGTCGGGCCGATCATCGGCGCGTTGCTGGTCAATGCCGGCAAATCCTGGTTCACCGGTGTGCTGCCGGAGTTCTGGCTGTTTGCATTGGGTGGACTGTTCGTCGCCGTCACGCTTTTGCTGCCCAAGGGCATCATCGGCATGTGGGACAGCTGGCGCGGCAACGCCAAGGCGTTGCGAGCTGCTTCGATTGCCGAGGAAGCCGGCACCGATGCCGATGTCTCGCCGCCGGCGAAAATCGTGCGCAGTGAAGCAAGAAAGCCAGGTGACTGGTCCGCCAGCAACCCCGAACCACAGCCGGCGGAGTGAGCGACCATGTCAAAGTCGAACACGATCCTTTATCTCGACGGCGTCTCGGTCTCCTTCGACGGCTTTCGCGCCATCAACAATCTGTCGCTGGTGCTCGACAAGGGCGAGATGCGCGCCATCATCGGCCCCAACGGCGCCGGCAAGACGACGATGATGGACATCGTCACCGGCAAGACGCGGCCCGACGAGGGCGAGGTGTTCTTCGACGGCCAAGTCGATCTCACCAAGCACGACGAGGCCGAGATCGCCATGATGGGCATTGGCCGTAAATTCCAGAAGCCGACCGTCTTCGAAAGCCACACGATCGAGGAAAACCTGATGCTGGCGCTGAAGGGTCCTCGCTCGATCTTCCCGGCGCTGTTTCACCGCCGCTCGGCCGCCGAGACGCGGCAGATCGATGACATCCTCGGCATCATCCGGCTTGGCGACAAGCGTGACGAACTGGCGGCCAATCTCAGCCATGGGCAAAAGCAGTGGCTGGAGATCGGCATGCTCTTGGCGCAGGACCCGAAACTGCTTCTGGTTGACGAGCCGGTCGCCGGCATGACCGATGCCGAGACCGAGGAAACCGCGCGGCTGCTCAAGGATATCGCCCGCGACCATTCGGTCATCGTCGTCGAGCACGACATGCATTTCGTGCGCGAGCTCGGCGTCAAGGTCACCTGCCTGCACGAGGGCTCGGTGCTCTCGGAAGGCACACTCGATTTCGTGTCGGCCGACGAGCGTGTCGTAGAAGTCTATCTGGGGAGATGAGCATGGTCTGGCGGGTTCAGTTCCATCACTTCGATCTGTCGTTTCTCAGGTTCTGGAGACGGCGCTGACATGCTCGAAGTTTCCAATGCCACGCTGCACTACGGCGCCGCCCAGGCGCTGCGCGGCGTATCACTGAAGGCGGGCGCCGGCAAGATCACCTGCGTGCTCGGCCGCAACGGCGTCGGCAAGACCAGTTTGATGAGATCGATCGTCGGCCACCACCGGCTGACGAGCGGAAGCGTTGCCTTCGAGGGGAAGGCGCTCGACCGGAGCGCGGCGTATGACCGCGCCCGGTCGGGCATCGCATTCGTACCGCAGGGCAGGGAGGTCTTTCCGCTGCTCACCGTGCGAGAGAACCTGGAATCAGGCTTTGCGCCGCTGAGGCGAGCCGACCGCAACATTCCGGCGCATGTCTTCGAATTGTTCCCGGTGCTGAAGCAGATGCTCGGCCGTCGCGGCGGCGATCTTTCCGGCGGCCAGCAGCAACAGCTCGCCATCGGGCGGGCGCTGGTGATGCGGCCGAAACTGCTCGTGCTCGATGAACCGACCGAGGGCATACAGCCGTCGATCATTAAGGACATCGGCCGCGCCATCCGCTATCTGCGCGACCAGGCGGGCATCGCCGTGCTTTTGGTCGAACAATATCTCGATTTCTGCCGCGAGCTCGCCGACGAGGTCAACATCATGGACCGGGGCGTGATCGTCCATACCGGCCCGGCTGAAGATTTAGACCGGGCTGATGTGCGGAAGTTCCTTACCGTCTAGCATTGGCGGTGAACTTCAGTTGGCGATCCGAAGTTCTTGCCAAGTCCAATATTTCTCCATCCGATCACCTGCGTCTCTGGCACGCTCAATATCGCGTGCTAGTCTTTTCCATGGCTTTGTGAGTCGGCCGCTTCCGTATCAGTCTGGTTATCGCAGATCGAGGACCACGGCCAATGCCGGGCAAGTTTCACGCAAGCAAGGCTGCCTAGCTTCCCTCCTGCGATCTCTGTCGTTCAAACGCGTTTGGGCACACAGGCTAAAGGACAGCCATGGAACGTTACGTCGAGGATTACCAGAAGCGGCGGCTTACCGAACGCGTCGACATCATCGCTGCCATCAATATCTTGAGATCACAGGGCTGCGACTACGACGATCTGATCGAGGAGATCACCAAGGTCTTCTATGTCGATCTCGATACCTTCAATGAGATTGTCATGGCGGCCTAGGAGCCGCATTCGTCTCCCCACGATCAGAGGCCGGTGTTGCGCGATTAGCTTGCGCGCCTGAACGGAGACGCGGTGACGCGGTTACGGCCTCCGCGCTTGGCGTCGTAGAGCGCCTTGTCGGCGGCGTTGAGCACCTTGTCGAAGCCGAGGCCTTCCTTGGTGCCGAAAGCAAATCCGGCACTGACGGTGCATATCAGCGAGCCTGTCTCGGTTTCGATGCGGTGCGCGGCGAAAGCTGCCCGTATGGCCTCGGCGGTGGCCTCCACCGTTTCGGGCAAGGTCCGCTTCAGCACCAGCGCGAACTCCTCGCCGCCCATGCGCGCGGCGACGTCGGCCGGGCGGCGATTGCTGGCGAGTTCCCGTGCAAACACCCTCAGCACTTCATCACCGGCGGCGTGGCCGAATTCGTCGTTGATGGCCTTGAAGTTGTCGAGATCGAAGACGACCACCGCCGTGAAGGCGCCGACCGGCGCATCGCCGTGCAGGTCGAACAGGGCGCGGCGGTTGAGCAGGCCGGTCAGCGGGTCGGTCAGGGCATTGTGGCGGTGATGCCGGGCCAAGCGTCCCTGATTCAGGGCCAGGGAAAGCGCTCCAATCCCGGTCATGCTGGCGATGACGATGATGAGGCTCAGTTCCTCGGCCCAGTTGCTTGGCGCATGTCCAAGGACCAGCTTTCCATCCAAGGCTAAAACCATGGCGCAGAGAGCGAAGGATGCGGCCGTGGCAGAATAGAGCGCGGTGATACCGATCGTCAGGGCAGGGGCTTCGTCGCGGCCCTCCCAGTATTCGACCGCCGTTGCGAACAGAAGCAAGGCGGCGAAGGCATTTTCGAACATGAAGCCCAGCCCGTCATAGCCTAGGGCCATGGGAGGCAACGTCACGGCCAGCGAAATGGCGCTGCCAAGTACAGTTCGGGGCACTGGCGAGCCGCCGGTTCTGAACTGGTAGGCCGCGCCCAGCATTGTCGAGAAACCGAGCAGGAGGAAAGCCAGCGTGGCGATGCCCAGCAGGCGCCCGGGCATGTCGATATAAGCGTCATAGACAAAAATATCGCCGACCACGAACACCAGGCTGATCGCCCATGTCAGCAGGAATTTCTCCGAGCGAGCGGTCAGCCACATGCCGAACAATGTCAGGCTCAGGCAGGCCGCGGAAAAACCGACAGCCAGGAGAAGTGAAGTGTAGTCGAGCGACATGCCCCTCGTCCTTGCCCGTGGCGGCCCAGATCTGCGACTGGTCTGGCTGGATTCATGCAGCAAGGAGGTATCGATAAGGTTACGACGGTGGCGAAGATGCCATGATTCCGCTGCGTCAGGGCACCGGTTGACCCTGGTCCACTCGCTTCATCAGTGCCATGGCGCCGAACGGCGCGCGCACCTTGCCCTCGGTGATGAAGTAAACGAACACGTCGCGCGGCTTGACCGGCGCATCGGTGGCGGGGTCGGCGCGCCGCAGGTCGGCCGGCTGCTTGCCTTGCGCCCAGGTCTTTACCCGCGCGGCCCATTCATCGAGGCCTTTCGGCGTATAGCAGTCGGGATTGTCATCGCTGCCGGTCTGCAGTCGGGCGTAGACGAAATCGGCGGTGATGTCGGCGATATCAGGATATTTGGCATGGTCGGCGTAGACGATCGCGGCCTTGTATTTTCGGGCAAGTGCTGCGAATTCCGGCACGACAAAACTGTCGTTGCGGACTTCGAGCGCATGGCGCAGCGCAACGCCGTCCTGCTTTTCCGGGAGCAGCTTCAGGAAGGCTTCGAAATCGTCCGGATCGAATTTCTTGGTCGGTGCGAACTGCCACAGGATCGGCCCGAGCTTTTCGCCGAGCGCCGCCACGCCGGAGCCAAGGAAGCGCATCATCGATTCGCCGGCCTCGCCCAGCACGCGCCGGTTGGTGACGAAGCGGTTGCCCTTCAGCGAATAGACAAAGCCGTCCGGCGCCTCGCTGGCCCATTTGACGAAGGTCGGCTCCTTGAAGCTGGAATAGTAGGTGCCGTTGACCTCGATGCTCGGCACCTGGCGAGTGGCGTAGTTCAACTGCTTGGCCTTGGGAAGCTTGTCGGGATAGAAGGACGTATCCCAGGGTTCGAAGGTCCAGCCGCCCATGCCGGCGCGGATTGTTCCCGATGTGCTCATTGTCATCCTCCCAATGCAGAAAAAGATCAGGCCGCGGTAATCTCATCGACGGTTTTGATCATGTCGACGAGCACCCATCCTGGCCGGTAGGGATTGGGCCGGCGACCCGTTTCGTGGAAACCATAGGCAAGATAGAGCGCAATGTTCCGCTCCATCCTGGCGTTGGTGTAGAGCCGCACTTCTGGCAGACCCCAGAGATGGGTCTGCTCATCCGCGTGTTTCAGCAGCGCAATGCCGAAGCCCTTGCCTTGAAAGTCGGGGGAGACCGCGACGGAGAAGATCATCGCGTGGTCGTCATGTCGCTCCAGCGCGATCAGCCCGGCAAGCTCGCCGCCACTTTCCAGCAACCAGACCTCGCCGCGCGCGATGCGCGGCGCATAGTCCTCGGTGACCGGGATCGGCGGCGCGCCGAACAGCGCGATGTAAGGCGCATAGGCCGCTTCCGTCAGCGAGACGACGGTTTGGAGATCACCGGCAAGCGCTCTTCTGATTGTCATTCAAAAGCTCTCCAGAGCTCTCCAGGCGCCAACCGGTCGATCACTCCGCCGCTTCGCGTTTGCCTCCGGGACGTCGCTCCAGAAGCTCCTTGAGGAACTGGCCGGTGTAGCTGCGTTTTTCGCGCACGATGGCTTCCGGCGTGCCGGAGGCGACCAGTTCGCCGCCGCCGTCGCCGCCTTCGGGGCCGAGGTCGAGCACCCAGTCCGCGGTTTTTATCACTTCGAGATTGTGCTCGATGACCACCACCGTGTTGCCCTGGTCTACCAGTTCGTGCAGCACTTCCAGCAGTTTGGCAACGTCGTGGAAATGCAGGCCAGTGGTCGGCTCATCCAGGATGTAGAGCGTCTTGCCCGTCGCCTTGCGCGACAGTTCCTTGGCCAGCTTGATGCGCTGCGCCTCGCCGCCGGACAGCGTTGTCGCCTGCTGGCCGATATGGATGTAGCCGAGGCCGACCTGCTTCAGCGTGTCGAGCTTGTCGCGCACGCCGGGCACGGCGGCGAAGAAATCGACGCCTTCCTCGACCGTCATGTCGAGCACGTCGGCGATCGACTTGCCCTTGAACAGGACATCGAGCGTCTCGCGGTTATAACGCTTGCCGTGACAGACGTCGCAGGTGACGTAGACGTCGGGCAGGAAGTGCATCTCGATCTTGATGACGCCGTCGCCCTGGCAGGCCTCGCAGCGGCCGCCCTTGACGTTGAACGAGAAGCGTCCCGGCTGATAGCCGCGCGCCTTGGCCTCCGGCAGGCCAGCGAACCAGTCGCGGATCGGCGTGAAGGCGCCGGTATAGGTGGCCGGGTTTGAACGCGGTGTGCGGCCGATCGGCGACTGGTCGATGTCGATGACCTTGTCGAGGAATTCGAGGCCCTCGATGCGGTCGTGGTCGGCCGGATGTTCGCGCGAGCCCATGATGCGTCTCGAGGCGGCCTTGAACAGCGTCTCGATCAGGAAGGTCGACTTGCCGCCGCCGGACACGCCAGTGACGGCGGTGAAGGTGCCGAGCGGGATTTCGGCGGTGACGTTCTTCAGATTGTTGCCGCGCGCGCCGACGATCTTTATGCGGCGGTTCTTCTTCGCTTCACGCCGCACGCCGGGCGTCGCCACTTCGAGCGCGCCCGACAGATATTTGCCGGTGATCGAATTGGGATTGGCCATGACCTGCTGCGGCGTGCCCTGGGCGATGATCTCGCCGCCATGGATGCCGGCGGCCGGGCCCATGTCGACGACATAGTCGGCATGCAGGATGGCGTCCTCGTCATGCTCGACGACGATCACCGTGTTGCCGATGTCGCGCAGGTGCTTCAGCGTATCGAGCAGGCGCGCATTGTCGCGCTGGTGCAGGCCGATCGACGGCTCGTCCAGCACATAGAGCACGCCGGTCAGGCCGGAGCCGATCTGCGATGCCAGCCGGATGCGCTGGCTCTCGCCGCCCGACAGCGTGCCGGAATTGCGCGACAACGTCAGATAGTCGAGCCCGACATCGTTGAGGAAGCGCAGCCGTTCACGGATTTCCTTGAGCACACGCACCGCGATTTCGTTCTGCTTGTCGTTGAGCGACGCGGGCAGGTCGGTGAACCACTGGTCGGCCTTGCGGATGGAAAGCTCGGTGACTTCGCCGATGTGCCTGCCGGCGATCTTCACCGCCAGCGACTCGGGCTTCAGCCGATAGCCCTTGCAGACCGGGCAGGGTGTGGCCGACATGAAGCGCTCGATCTCCTCGCGCATCCAGGCGGATTCGGTCTCTTTCCAGCGCCGCTCGAGATTGGGGATGACGCCTTCGAAAGTCTTCGTCGTCTTGTAGGAGCGCAGGCCGTCATCATACTGGAAGGTGATCTCGCGCTCGCCGGTGCCGCGCAGGACGGCTTCCTTGGCCTCTTCGGACAAATCCTTGAACTTGTCGCCGAGCTTGAAGCCATAGGCCTTGCCCAATGCCTCCAGCGTCTGCGCGTAATAGGGCGAGGTCGACTTCGCCCACGGGCTGACGGCGCCGTCGCGCAGCGAGATGTTTTCATCCGGCACGATCAGATTGCCGTCGATGGCGCGCTGGCTGCCGAGACCGTCGCAGGTCGGGCAGGCGCCGAACGGGTTGTTGAACGAGAACAGCCGCGGTTCGATTTCCGGAATGGTGAAGCCGGAGACCGGGCAAGCGAACTTTTCCGAGAACAGGATGCGCTCATGCGTCTCGTTCTTCGACTTGTTGACCGAATCCTCGCCGGTCTGACTGGAATCGAGCGGCTTGTCGGCGAATTCGGCGACCGCCAGCCCATCGGCCAGCTTCAGCGCCGTTTCGATGGAATCGGCAAGCCGCGTCGCGAGATCGCCGCGCACGACGATGCGGTCGACGACGACATCGAGGTCATGCTTGTACTTCTTGTCCAGCGCCGGCACGTCGGCGATCTCATAGAAGACGCCGTCGACCTTGACGCGCTGAAAGCCCTTCTTCTGCAGTTCCAGCAACTCCTTGCGGTACTCGCCTTTGCGGCCGCGCACCATCGGCGCCAGGATGAACAGGCGCGTGCCTTCCTCGATCGCCAGCACGCGGTCGACCATCTGCGAAACCGTCTGGCTCTCGATCGGCAGGCCGGTGGCCGGCGAATAGGGGATGCCGACGCGCGCAAAAAGCAGGCGCATGTAATCGTAGATCTCGGTGACGGTGCCGACCGTCGAACGCGGGTTCTTCGATGTGGTCTTCTGCTCGATGGAAATGGCAGGCGACAGGCCGTCGATCTGGTCGACGTCAGGCTTCTGCATCATTTCGAGGAATTGCCGCGCGTAGGCCGACAGGCTTTCGACGTAGCGGCGCTGGCCCTCGGCATAGATCGTGTCGAAGGCGAGCGATGACTTGCCGGACCCCGACAGGCCGGTCATGACAATCAGGCTGTCACGCGGCAGGTCGAGATCGACATTCTTCAGATTGTGTTCGCGCGCCCCGCGAATGGAAAGATATTTATGGTCGGCCATAGCCGGTCGCCGCCTCAGAATCTGGAATTTCCTGGAATGGCGGGTTTTCCCGGCCATCCCCTATGTAGGTAGTTTTGCCGCCACGTCGAGAGACGCCACAATTCCCGACAAAAGCGTTTAAGCGTCTTTCGCGTGAACGGGCAAGCGGAAAGAACAAAGGCCGAACACGCTCCTGACAAAGCTGTGCAAAAACTGACTTGTACGTAACCTCCCGGCGATCACGTTTTTCGGTAACCGGCTATTGATGGTTGACGCGGGCAACCCAGGAGCGCAGTCTCCGGAAGTCAACGAAGCCGGCCGTCTTTCGATGGCCTCGCCGCCCAAAGGCGGCCTGCGAGACGCCGCAGGCATTTGCGATTTGTGCTTCGAATTGACAACAATCGCAACGGACAGAGGAGCGGAGCTATGACGCCACCGGATCGTCCCCTAGGGTTCCAGTTGTCACTGGAGCCGCGGCAGGCATAAGTGCCAGGGTTTAGCGTCTGCGCCACCCGGCAAACCGTGACCTGCCATATCCCCTAAAAATCAGAGACTGCTAGTCGGATCGTCGGCCGAACGCCGCGGTGCATCCGAAATCAAACGCCGGCAGTACACTCCCGGTAAAGTTGGATTTGAGATCCAGAAGGCCCCGTCCGTTTGCCCAAGGCACGGCGGGGCCGTTTTATGTGGGGAACGCTCATTTCCGCGCGCACGTGACGCGTCCGCGCGCACTCAGTGACGCGGCGGCCCGATCGAGCCGGCGCCGACATCGACGGTGATGCTGCCGGAAATCCTGACATCCGTATCGCCGATCTTGAATGTGCCGTTCTCGCCGGCCGGCAGCGCATCGTCCGGCTCGGGAGCCGGCTTGGCGATGCGGTAGTCGCCGGTCACGCCGGGCAGGGCGCTTTTTTGCGTCGACGGCGAACTGTCCTCTGCAAGAGCCGCGCCGCTCAGGAGGCTGGCAAATGCGAGCACCACGACGGCGATGACGGGGCGCAGTGGTCTGGAAGGATGAGTGTCGGTCATCCCAGGACTATAGTGGCGCGCCGCCGATGGAACCAGACCGGCATCGTCAAATCTTCGGCAGCCGGCCGGACTCCGCTCCGGCCCTGGCTTACGCCGCCTTTTTGCGCGTGTCGAAAACATGGTCGACGATGCCCCATGCCTGCGCCTCGCGGGCGGTCATGAAGTGGTCGCGGTCCAGCGTGCGCTCGACCTCTTCATAGGTACGGCCGCAATGCTGCGCGTAGAGCTCGGTCATGTGCCGTTTCGTCCTGCCGATGCGCTCGGCATGTCGCTGGATGTCGGAGGCCTGGCCCTGGAACCCGCCCAGCGGCTGATGCAGCAGGATGGTGGCGTTCGGCAGGGAAATCCGGCGCCCCGGTGTGCCTGCCATCAGCAGGAACGAGCCCATCGAAGCGGCAAAGCCCATGCATACGGTCGACACCGGGCAGCTGATATATTGCATCGTGTCGTAGATGGCGAAACCACTGGTCACTACGCCGCCCGGCGAGTTGATGTAGAGCGAGATCTCCTTGTCGGGATTGTCCGATTCCAGCGACAAAAGCTGCGCGCAGACCAGCGCCGAGATGTCGTCGTTGATCTCGCCGTTGATGAAGATGATGCGCTCGCGCAGCAGCCGCGAAAAGATGTCGAAGGCGCGTTCGCCGCGGCTCGATTGCTCGATGACCATCGGCACCAGACTGGCAACACCGCTCATTTTTCTTCTCCGATTTTCTATTATGCCGCGCGCAGAAGGCGCGGTGCGTTCGCGGCGATGGGCTTTCCAATTGCGCGCAAACCGAGCGAAAGACGGCAGCCGGCGCCTGCCATGGCGATGGCAGGCATGGCCTTGCGGGCAAAGCCGTCATGGACGACACGCAGATGCGTGCCGCCGGAAACGGTTCGGGCAAGTGTGAAGGTGACGGTACTGTCGAGCGGATCCTGCCTGGCTGCGTCGCCCGGCTGCTCCCGCCAGGAATAGCGCAGCAACTTCTCGGGTTCGGCGTCGAGGATTTCGCATTCGATCGGCGCGCCCGTCCCGGCGAAGGCGAAACGGTTGCCGATCTCGAGGCTGATGTCGTTCGGCATCATCCAGGCGGCCAGCAATTCCGGTACGGTCAGGGCCCGCCAGACCTTTTCCGGCGGCTCGGCAAGGTCGTACTCGAACTCGAGCGCATCCGCGGCGTCGATTTGGCCCTCGTTGGTCGTTGATCCCGCCTTCTTCATTGATCCATGTCCTTCAAAACCGCCTTCAGCCTTTCGATGCGTTCCGGCCAGAAAGTCCGGTAGCGTTCGATCCAGGAGAGCAAGGGAGCGAGCCCCTGCGGATCGGCGCGGTAATAGGCGTTGCGGCCGGCTCGCCGCTCGACCACCAGGCCGGCGCCACGCAGCACCGCCAGATGCTGCGACACCGCGGGCTGCGACACCGTCATACCGGTGCGCAATTCCGACACGCTCATCTCGCCTGCGGCCAGCCGCTCAAAGACGGCGCGGCGCGTCGGGTCGGCCAGTGCGCGAAAAATCTCTGCTTCGATCATGTCAAAAGCATAAGTGAATACTTATTGATTTGGCAAGCACTGTTTTACGAGATTGTCGGAAGCCAGCGTCTCACCATTCCGGCAGGCCCATCGAACGTCGCCTCGAAAATCGGCGACGCAAGGACGGCGTGGATGTGAAGCGTTCCAGTGCCGGCGTTCTTGAACCCGTGTTTCCTGTTCGCGGGGACAACGAGAGACTGGCCCGATGTCACGACTGTATGCTCATCGTCGATCCACATCTCAGCCCTACCGGCGATAACGGTCAGCACTTCCTCCACGGGATGCCAATGCGTTGGGGCGCCGACCGTGGGCTCGACCCATTGCTCGAATATGCAAAGTTGCGATGCACCATTGCTGGCCGACACATGCATGCGTGTTTCCACACCTGCTCGCCATTGCTCGCGCTGCTGGTCCTCATGTGCGACAGACTTCATTTGATCGCCCCCGGTCAGATCCGATTTCATGGAAATTTCCGGCCGGGACACTACATCTTGCTGACAAACATTGACAGAACGTCATCTGCACCATAGAACGAACAGGGAACAAAAACCTTGTGGGTAAAGGCAGCCACGGCAAGCGGCTGACGCCTGCAGCCTGTAAGGTGCTGCGACAAAAAAATTTGTTTCGGATGAGCGCGGAGAAATATCATGGCGGGTAGCGTCAACAAGGTCATTTTGGTCGGCAACCTCGGCGCGGATCCCGAAATCCGTCGCCTCAACTCGGGCGAGCCGGTCGTCAACATTCGCATTGCGACGTCGGAAAGCTGGCGTGACAAGAATTCCGGCGAGCGCAAGGAAAAGACCGAATGGCACAACGTCGTCATCTTCAATGAGGGCATCGCCAAGGTGGCGGAGCAGTATTTGAAGAAGGGCATGAAGGTCTACGTAGAGGGCCAGCTGCAGACGCGCAAATGGCAGGACCAGACCGGCGCCGACAAGTACACGACGGAAGTCGTGCTGCAGAAATTCCGCGGTGAGCTGCAGATGCTCGACGCGCGCGGGCAGGGTGAAGGCGGCCAAGTCGGCGGCTATGCCGGTGGCGGCAGCAGCCGTGGTTCCGATTTCGGCCAGTCCAGCCCGAGCGAAGGCTTCAATCGCGGTGGTGGCGGTGCCAAGAGCGGCGGCGGTGGCGGTTCGTCGCGCGAACTGGACGACGAAATCCCGTTCTGATCGCAACTGCAGATGTTATTTTTGGCTTAAGTCAAACATTGCGCCCCGAGAGTCCCTCATGGACTTTCGGGGTTTTGCATTGTCGAACTGAACGCCGACATGGCGATCAACGAAATATGGCGAAGGACGAGTTCGATGAAAGCACGCGTAAAATGGGTCGAGGAACGCACTTTCGTCGGCGAGTCCGGTAGCGGCCACAAACTGGTGCTGGGAACCGCGCCCGGATCGGAAGGCAGGACGCCGGGACCGAGCCCGATGGAGCTGGTGCTGATCGGCACCGGCGGCTGTTCGGCCTATGATGTCGTGCACATCCTCGAAAAGGGGCGCGAGGCGGTCGAGGACTGCGTGGTCGAGCTCGAGGCCGACCGGGCGGAAACCGAACCCAGAGTGTTCACCCGCATTCATATGCATTTCGTCGTCAAGGGCAGGCAACTCTCCAGCGACAAGGTGAAACGCGCGATCGACCTTTCGATCGAAAAATATTGCTCGGCCTCCGCGATGCTTGCCAAGACCGCCACGATTACCCACGATTTCGAGGTCGTCGACACAACGGCGAGATAGAGCCGGCTTTGAGATTCTCGCCGCGTCAGCCTGTCAGCCCGCTATCAGCGCCTTGATGCCGTCGGCGACGAATTGCACGGCCAGTGCTGCCAGGATGACGCCGAGCAGGCGGGTCAGGATCGAGCGGCCGGTCTGGCCGAGGATGCGGTCTATGCGTTCCGACAGCACGAACACCAGATAGGTGATGGCAAGGCAGACGAAGATGATGCCGACCAGCGCCGCCTGCGCCGCAAAGCCTTGAAAGGAACCTGAGAGCAGCACAGTTGCCGAAATGGCGCCTGGGCCGGCGATCAGCGGGATTGCCAGCGGGAAGGCGGCGATGTTGTGGATCATGTCCTTGGTGATGGCGACGTCGCCGATCTTCTCCTTGCGGTCCTGCCGGCGCTCGAACACCATTTCGAAGGCGATGAAGAACAGCAGGAAACCGCCGGCGACGCGGAAAGCCGGCAGCGTGATGCCGAACACCGACAGGATCGAGGCGCCTGCAACCGCAAACAGCGCCATCACCAGGAAACCGATGATCGAGGCGCGGACGGAAACCTGCTGGCGCTCCTCGCGGTTCATGCCGCGCGTCACGGCGAGGAACAGCGGCGCCAGGCCGGGCGGATCGATGGTCACGAGAATGGTGACGAACGCGTTGAACAGGCTGTCGAAACTCGGCATCTCTGACCCTCCCGCCGGGCCGTGCCCGTACCAGGATAATTGGTAGAGCAAAGCCCGTTCGGTGGGAACTGTTCGTGAGAAAGTGGTTGATGCCGGCGAGACAGCGGAGGGCGCAAAGGGTCGCGACGCTTTTATTCCGGGCTGCTGCATTCTTCGGCGATCAAACCGCTCGGCGCGCCAGGAACTCGACCTCCAGCCGCCATGTCGCGCCATTGTCGTGCGAGCGCTCGCCCAGCCATCGGAAGGCGTTTTCGGTGATGCGTGAAAAGCCCCAGCGTACTGAGCTGCCGGTGCCGTCGGTGCCCACTTGCACGATCGTGTCGCCCTCGGCGCGGCCGAGCTGGCGGCTGAAATACTGGTTGCGCGGGTCGCTCCAGAAGATGTGCCAGGCATCCGCGCCGGGATCATAGACGCGCAGCGTCGTGCCATAAAAAGTCCATTTGCCGAGCGAAGGCTGGGAACCAGTGTCCCGCGCGGGCAGGATCCAGACGTCCTGGATCGCCCGGCCTTCCAGCACCCAGCCGAAATGCACCTCGCCGCGCCCTGTCAGCACCGTGCCGTCCTCGAGGTGGCGCGAGGCGTCGAAAGTCCAGGCGCCGACGAAGCGGCCGTAAAGGCTCAGTTTTTCGGCAAGGCCTTCGATCGGTCCGGGGCTATGCAGAGCATCGGCAAACGAAGATTGATCGAACATGGTTGTGGCCTCTTCTTGTCAGGAGATTGGGAGGGAATAGGCGGTTACGGGGTTCTGGGCTTGGGAAAAATTGCTATATTTCGACTATGACGACGACCACGCATAGTCTCGCATCCGGAGCCGGTTGGCATGTGACGGATGTGATCTGCACGGCCGGCGCCGGCCGGCCGTTCGAGGAGGCGCATCAGGATTTCTGTGTGGCTGCAGTCACCAGCGGCACGTTCCGCTACCGCGCCCAACAAGGAACGGCGATGCTGGCGCCCGGCGCGCTCCTGCTCGGCAATCCCGGCACATGTTACGAATGCGGGCACGAGCATGGCGGCGGCGACCATTGCCTCTCGTTCCATTTCAGGCCGTCCTACATGGAGCGGATCGCGGCTGGCGTGCCGGGCGCCAGGAAGCTGGCTTTCGAGGCGGCGCGCCTGCCGCCTTTGCCGGTCCTGGCGCCACTCCTGGCCGAGGCGGAAACCGCTCGCGAGACGGCCGACATCGACGCCTTCGAGGAACTTTCCCTCCGCATGGCCGGTGCTGCCGTAGCTACAGCCTCCGGCGCTACGCATGTCAGGCGCGCGCCGAGCCGCCGCGATCAAAAACGGGTTGCCGAAGCTGTGCGGCGCATCGAACTCGATGCCGACGGGCCGGTTTCCCTTTCAGCGCTTGCCGATGGGACGGCGACCAGTCCGTATCATTTCCTGCGCATCTTCCGGCAGGTGGCGGGCATGACCCCCTACCAATTCCTGCTCAAGACGCGATTGCACAGGGCCGCGGTGCGGCTACGCATGTCGGACGATACGGTTTCCGCGATCGCTTTCGGCGCTGGCTTCAGCGATCTGTCGACCTTCAATCGTCGTTTTCGGCGGATCATGGGGCAGACGCCAAGCCAGTATCGCAGCCGCCGTGGCGCATAGGTCGTTTCTGCTTGGTGAATCGGCCCGGTGCACCGCAAAGGCAGACGCGCAGGCTTTTGCGTCAAGGCGGCGAAAACCGCCTTGGCCATATCGTCGCAATCATCGGTATCCATTTGAAATTACCATCAAAAATGACACTGGAAAAGTGCCGTGAAGGTTGGAGTTTCGGGCTTGCTTCCTATATAAGCACCAAGTGATTCCTGATTAGATTGTGATCCGATTTGACCGACCAGAAGACACCGCGCGGCGCCGACGGCGGCCCCACCGGCATCGAGCCGATATCCATCGTCGAGGAGATGCAGCGCTCCTATCTCGATTACGCCATGAGCGTGATCGTCAGCCGTGCGCTGCCGGACGTGCGCGACGGCCTGAAGCCGGTGCATCGCCGCATTCTCTTCGCCGCCCATGAGAGCGGCTACCATTGGAACCGCAAATATGTGAAGTCGGCGCGTCCTGTCGCCGACGTGATGGGTAAATACCATCCGCATGGCGATGCTTCCATCTATGACGCCTTGGTGCGCATGGCGCAGGACTGGTCGTTGCGCGTTCCGTTGATCGACGGGCAGGGCAATTTCGGCTCCATCGACGGCGATCCGCCTGCGGCGATGCGCTACACGGAAGCGCGGCTGACCAAGGTCGCGCACGAGCTCCTGGAGGATATCGACAAGGATACCGTCGATTTCCAGGACACGTATGATGCTTCCGGCAGCGAACCTAAGGTTCTGCCGGCACGTTTTCCCAACCTTCTGGTCAATGGCTCGGGCGGCATCGCCGTCGGCATGGCGACCAACATCCCGCCGCACAATCTCGGTGAAGTCTGCAATGGCGCCATCGCCATCATCGACAATCCGGCGATCGACCTGCCGGCGCTTATGGAGATCATTCCGGGGCCGGATTTCCCGACCGGTGGCATCGTGCTTGGCCGTTCGGGCATCTACAGCGCCTATTCGACCGGCCGCGGCTCCATCGTCATGCGCGGGCGCGTCAACATCGAACAGCGCGGCAACGACCGCGAGTCCATCATCATCACCGAAGTTCCCTACCAGGTGAACAAGTCGTCGATGATCGAGAAGATGGCTGAACTGGTGCGCGACAAGCGCATCGAGGGCATTTCCGATATCCGCGACGAGAGCGACCGCCAGGGCTACCGGGTCGTCATCGAGCTGAAGCGCGACGCCGTTGCCGACGTCATCCTCAATCAGCTCTACCGCTTCACGCCGCTGCAGACCTCTTTCGGCGCCAATATGGTGGCGCTGAATGGCGGCAAGCCGGAAGTGATGAACCTGACCGATATGCTGAAGGCTTTCGTCGCCTTCCGCGAGGAGGTGATCACAAGGCGGACGAAGTTCCTGCTGCGCAAGGCGCGCGATCGCGCCCATGTGCTGGTCGGTCTCGCTATCGCAGTCGCCAACATCGACGAAGTCATCAAGCTGATCCGCACCGCGCCGGATCCGCAGACGGCGCGTGAGCAGTTGATGGAGCGGCGCTGGCCCTCTGGCGACGTGGAATCTCTGATCCTCCTGATCGATGACCCACGCCACCGGATCAACGAGGACGGTACCTACAATCTGTCCGAGGAGCAGGCGCGCGCCATCCTCGAGCTGCGCCTGCAGCGCCTGACCGCGCTCGGTCGCGACGAGATCGCCGACGAGTTGAACACGATCGGCGCCGAAATCATCGATTATCTGGACATTTTGTCTTCCCGCGCGCGCGTCCAGCAGATCGTCAAGGACGAGCTTGCCGCCGTGCGCGACGAGTTCGGCACGCCGCGCCGCACCGAGCTCACCGACGGCGGTTCGGACATGGAAGACGAGGATCTGATCCAGCGCGAAGACATGGTCGTGACGGTGAGCCATTCCGGCTACATCAAGCGCGTGCCGCTGTCGCTCTACCGGGCGCAGCGCCGCGGCGGCAAGGGCCGCTCCGGCATGTCGACCAAGGAAGAGGATTTCGTCACCCGGCTGTTCGTCGCCAACACCCATACGCCGGTGCTGTTCTTCTCCTCGCGCGGCATCGTCTACAAAGAAAAGGTCTGGCGGCTGCCGATCGGCAATCCGCAGTCACGCGGCAAGGCGCTGATCAACATGCTGCCGCTGGAGCAGGGCGAGCGCATCACCACCATCATGCCGCTGCCGGAGGACGAGGCCAGTTGGGGCGAACTCTACGTCATGTTCGCCACCACGCGTGGCACCGTGCGCCGCAACGATCTATCCGACTTCGTCCAGGTCAACCGCAACGGCAAGATCGCCATGAAGCTGGAGGAAGAAGGCGACGAGATCCTCGGCGTCGAAACCTGCACCGACAAGGACGACGTGCTGCTGACCGCCAGTTCCGGCCAGTGCATACGCTTCTCCGTCGGCGACGTGCGCGTCTTCCAGAGCCGCAATTCGGTCGGTGTGCGCGGCATAACCATGGCCGAGACCGACCGCATCATCTCGATGTCGGTGATCGAGCATGTCGATGCTTCGCCGGCGGAACGCGCCGCTTACCTGAAGCGCGCGGCGGCGGAGCGGCGGCTTGCCACGGAAACGGCCGGAGAAGAGGAAGAGATCGCGCTGACCAATGAGGAGATCGGCGAGGAGACAGAGCTTTCCGACAGCCGATACGAAGAACTCAAGGCGCACGAACAGTACGTGCTGACGGTGACCGAATTCGGCTACGGCAAGCGTTCGTCGTCCTATGATTTCCGGCTGACCGGACGCGGCGGCAAGGGCATCCGCGCCACCGACGTGTCGAAGGCGGCCGAGATTGGCAGGCTGGTGGCGACCTTCCCGGTCGGCAATGACGACCAGATCATGCTGGTGTCGGACGGCGGCACCGTCATCCGGGTGCCGGTCAACGGCATTCGTTTCGCCAGCCGCGCCACCAAGGGCGTGACCATCTTCAACACGGCTGAAGGCGAAAAGGTGGTTTCGGTCGAGCGGATCTCTGAACCGCAAGCGGACGAAGAAACCGAAGAGACCGTCGAGGGCGGTGCCGATGCCGCTGCGGCGTCTGACGCCGGTCCGGAGGGTGCGGACTAAGTCCGGCACCCAGGTTTTGACATGGCAACGCCGGCCAACTGGCCGGCGCGGCAGCAAGTTCAGGCTTTATCAGTAGTGGCGATATGGCTTACGCGGGCCGAAGCCTTCGAAGCGCTTGGTGTTTGCCTTGACGCGGATGCGTTGTGCCTCCTGATGCAGCCCAAATACGGTGGCGATCAGCATGGCGACGGTCATTGCGGTGGCGAGCATGTAGATCAGCATGTGCGTGTTCTCCTGCGCCTAACAACGGATAGATGGGATTTTGGTTTCATCTAATTAAGGTGCAACCTAGTGAACGCTGCGTGAAGGCTTCGTGATCAGCG
Source organism: Mesorhizobium sp. BR1-1-3 (assembly GCF_020165455.1). Classification (NCBI taxonomy): domain Bacteria; kingdom Pseudomonadati; phylum Pseudomonadota; class Alphaproteobacteria; order Hyphomicrobiales; family Phyllobacteriaceae; genus Mesorhizobium; species Mesorhizobium sp. BR1-1-3. The sequence continues at coordinate 118,982 of NZ_JAIUIC010000001.1, read as the reverse complement.
TGTTCATCTGTCGTTCATGTGCCGGAAAAGGTTCACGGCCGGCGCGCCGATCGGATTTGCCTTTGCGAGAGAGGCTCGCTAGAGCCTGTTCCATCTTGGTGGACGGAAGATGGATCAGGCTCTAGCTTCATTTGAGCATGATCTCTAGGACAAACGAAAAACCGTTTGTCCGCAAAAACCGGTTTCCACTTTTTGGGATCATGCATTAGAAGCACCTGCCATGACCGAACGCATCGCCCTCTATGCCGGCTCCTTCGACCCGCTGACCAACGGCCATCTCGATGTGCTGAAGGCATCGCTGGCCGTGGCCGACATCGTCTACGCGGCGATCGGCATCCATCCGGGCAAGCAGCCGCTGTTTTCCTTCGAGGAGCGGGTGAAGCTGATCGAGACGGCGGCGAAGGCGGAATTCGGCAGCGATGGTGCCCGTATCAAGGTCGTCGCCTTCGACGGGCTGGTCATCGACGCCGCCAGGAAGCACGGCGCCTCGATCATGATCCGCGGCCTGCGCGACGGCACCGACCTCGACTATGAGATGCAGATGGCCGGCATGAACGAGACTATGGCACCTGAGTTGCAGACGGTTTTTCTGCCCGCCAGCCCGTCCGTGCGCACCATTACCGCCACACTTGTCCGCCAGATTGCCTCTATGGGAGGCAACATCCGCCCCTTCGTCCCGGCGGCGGTTGCCGGTGCGCTCACCGCCAAATTCGCGAAATAAGATTCCGGAGATAGATATGCAGCTGAAAAAGCTCGCCTCGTTCCTCGTTGTGCTTGCCGGTCTTGTGACCGCATCGGTCTCGGCCTTCGCCGCCGACCCGGAAAACACCATGGTCATCACGCTGAAGGACGGCGACGTCACCATTGCGCTTCGGCCCGATCTGGCGCCAAAGCATGTCGAGCAGATCAAGAAGCTGGTGCGCCAAGGCGCCTATGACAACGTCGCCTTCCACCGCGTCATAGACGACTTCATGGCGCAGACCGGCGACGTCAAGTTCGGCAATATGAAAAAAGGTTTCAGCGCCGAGGCCGTCGGCACTGGCGGTTCCGACCTGCCCGACCTGCCGGCCGAATTCTCGCAGACCGAACATTACAAGCGCGGCGTGGTCGGCATGGCCCGCTCGCAGGACCCCAATTCGGCCAATTCGCAGTTCTTCATCATGTTCGCTCCGGCACCGCCGCTCGACGGCCAGTACACCATCGTCGGCAATGTCGTCAGCGGCATGGAACTGGTGGATCACATCAAGAAGGGCGACCAGGCGGATAACGGCACGGTCTCCGACCCCGACCGGATGATCAAGGTGCGCATCGCCGCAGACAAGTAAAATTGCCAAATAACTCTGTTTTCTCAAAAGGATATCTGACATGGCCGAAATCAAGGACCGCGAGAACGCGCTCATCATGGAAACGACCAAGGGCACGGTCGTCATCGAACTTTTCCCCGACCTGGCGCCGGGCCACGTCTCCCGCATCAAGGAACTGGCTAGGGAAGGCGCCTATGACGGCGTGGTCTTCCACCGCGTCATCGAAGGCTTCATGGCCCAGACCGGCGACGTCAAGTTCGGCAATTCGAGCAAGCCTTCCTTCGCGCCGTCCCGCGCGGGCATGGGCGGCTCTGAGAAGCCGGACCTGAAGGCCGAATTTTCCAACGCCAACCATGGCCGCGGCACCTGCTCGATGGCCCGTTCGCAGAACCCGAACTCGGCCAATTCGCAGTTCTTCATCTGCTTCGACGATGCCGCCTTCCTCAACCGCCAGTACACGGTCTGGGGCCAGGTCATCGAAGGCATGGACAATGTCGACAAGATCAAGCGCGGCGAGCCGGTGCAGGATCCCGACAAGATCGTGTCGCTGAAGGTCGCGGCCGACGTCAAGTAAGGGCAAACGACAATGATGGGCGTCGTCTGGTCGCTTCTCGGCATCCTGTCCGGCGCCTTCATTGCCATTCAGGCGCCGATCAATTCGCAGCTGGCGCGCGGCCTGGGTCTCCCGGTCGCGGCGGCTGCGTTTTCGTTCCTGTCGGGCGCGATCGTGCTCGGCATCATCTCCGTTACGGTGGTGAAGCTGCAAGGCATCTCGCTCGACTGGAAAGCGCCGGCGCCCTGGCTGTTCGTGGCCGGCGGCATGCTCGGCGGTTTCTATGTCACGCTGTCGACGATCCTGACGCCACGCATAGGTGCTGCCGCGCTGATGGCGTTTCTGGTCGCCGGCCAGTTGCTGGCCGGCATGCTCATCGACCGCGTCGGCTTCCTCGGCGTCGCGGTGCGTGAAATCTCGCTGGGACGCGTTGCCGGCGCGGTGCTGCTCTTGGCCGGAGCGCTGCTCGTCCGGCTCTACTGATGCGCGTCGATGTCTTTGACTTCGACTTGCCGGAGGAGCGCATCGCGCTCCGCCCGGCGCAGCCGCGTGACAGCGCCAAGATGCTTCTGGTCAAGCCCGGCGAAGGGCTCGAGGACCGGACGGTTGGCGACCTGCCGTCCTTGCTCAGTGCCGGCGACGTGCTGGTGTTCAACGACACCAAGGTCATTCCGGCGCAACTCAAAGGCATAAGGCGGCGGGGCGAGGCGACGGCGCAGGTCGAAGCCACGCTGCATATGCGCATGGCGCCGGACCGCTGGCTGGCCTTCATGCGGCCGGGCAAGCGCATTGCCGCCGGCGACCGCATCCATTTCGGCCATGACGGCAATTCCTGTTTCCTCGGTCAGCTCGACGCCACGGTGATCGAGAAAGGCGAGGGCGGCGAGGCGCTGCTTGGCTTCGATCTGTCGGGGCCGTTCCTCGACGAGGCGCTGCACGCGGTAGGCCATATTCCGCTGCCGCCCTATATCGCCTCGAAACGCGACGACGACGAACGCGACCGGGCCGATTACCAGACCATCTATGCAAGCGAGGAAGGCGCCGTCGCGGCTCCGACAGCGGGCCTGCATTTCACGCCGGAGCTTTTTGCAGCGCTTGACGCCAAAGGCGTCGAACGCCGCTTCGTCACCTTGCATGTCGGCGCCGGTACGTTCCTGCCGGTGAAGGCGGACGACACCGCCGACCACAAGATGCATGCCGAGACCGGGTCGGTCAGCGAAGCCACTGCGGACGCCCTGAATGCCGCAAGAGCAAGGGGCGGGCGCATCGTTGCTGTCGGCACGACCTCGCTGCGTCTGCTGGAGAGTGCGGCGCGTGAGGACGGTACTCTGGCTGCGTGGTCCGGCCCGACCGATATCTTCATCACGCCCGGCTACTGTTTTCGCACCGCCGACATGCTGATGACCAATTTCCATCTGCCGCGCTCGACTCTGTTCATGCTGGTTTCGGCCTTCAGCGGCCTCGACACGATGCGCGCGGCCTATGCCCATGCGATCGAGAACCGTTACAGATTCTATTCCTATGGCGACGCAAGCCTGCTTTTCCGAGCGGAGACGAGCGATGGACGATGATCTGCAAGCCTTTGACCGCGATGCGCTGATCGCGGAAGTGAAAAAACTGCGCGCCGGCATTCGCCAGCACCGCGATTCCACCGGCCATGAATTGTGCTGGCATCACCCCGATCTGTGGAACCTGCTGCCGGAAAAAAACGAACCATCGATCGCCGTGCCGCCCTGGCCAAAATTCATGCGCGGCTGCATCCACTACCGCCAGTCGCTCGACAAGCAGGCGCCGGACGCCCCGGTCCACGACAAGGAATTCAATGGCTAAGCAGTTCAGCTTCAAGGTTCTGGCAATCGACGGCAAGGCGCGGCGCGGCGTGATCGACATGCCGCGCGGCGAAATCCGCACGCCGGCCTTCATGCCGGTCGGCACCGGCGGTACCGTCAAGACGATGTATATGGACCAGGTGCGCGGCGTCGGCGCCGACATCATCCTTGGCAACACCTACCATCTGATGCTGCGGCCAGGCGCCGAGCGTGTGGCGCGGCTCGGCGGCTTGCATGAATTCGCCCGCTGGCCGCATCCGATCCTGACCGACAGTGGCGGCTTCCAAGTCATGTCGCTGTCGAAGCTGAGAAAGCTGACCGAAAAGGGCGTCACCTTCCGCTCGCATATCGATGGCGCCGCCTACGAGATGTCGCCGGAGCGGTCCATCGAGATCCAGGGACTGCTCGATTCCGATATCCAGATGCAGCTCGACGAATGCACGGCGCTGCCGGCCGAAATGAAGGAGATCGAGCGCGCCATGGAGCTGTCGCTGCGCTGGGCCGAGCGCTGCAAGACGGCGTTCGGCGACCAGCCGGGCAAGGCGATGTTCGGCATCGTGCAAGGCGGCGACAACGCAGCGCTGCGGGTGCGATCGGCGCAGGCGCTGAGCGCGATGGAGTTGAAGGGCTATGCGGTCGGCGGCCTGGCCGTCGGCGAACCGCAAGCGGTGATGCTCGAGATGCTCGACATCACCTGTCCGGAGCTGCCGGCGGACAAACCGCGCTATCTGATGGGCGTCGGCACGCCTGACGATATCCTGAAATCGGTGGCGCGCGGCATCGACATGTTCGACTGCGTGATGCCGACACGGGCCGGCCGCCACGGCCTCGCCTATACAAGGCGCGGCAAGGTAAATCTGCGCAACGCCCGCCATGCTGACGATCCGCGCCCACTGGACGAGGAAAGCGACTGCCCGGCCGCCCGGGACTACTCACGCGCCTATCTGCATCATCTGGTGCGCTCGCAGGAAGCGCTCGGCGCCATGCTTTTGACGTGGAACAACCTGTCCTACTACCAGAAACTGATGCAGGACATCCGCGCTGCGATCGAAGCTGGCACCTTCGAGGCGCGCGGCGCCGAAATCACCGAGGGCTGGGCGAGGGGCGATATCCCGTTGCTGTAAGGCCTCAAGTGCTGAGCGAATTCGAGGCGCGCAGGCTGCAGCCGGTGATCTGGAACGTGCCGTCGGGCTGCTGCTGCAGCGTATAGACCGCCTCGTAATCCTTGCCATCGGGGCCGACGATCAGCACCTGCTGGACGATCGAACCCGGACCGGTCTCCTCGACCTTGCCGAAGGAATAAGTCTGCGGCTTGCGCACCGGCGGATAGCCGTTGGTCACCATGTTCATGAAGGCATCGACGGTCGGGAAGATCCGCTTCACATTCGGGGCGGCGAAGCTGTAGGCGGTGGCGCCGTCATTGGCGATGAGGGCCTTTAGCTGACCGTCGATAACGGACTGGCCTGCCTTGATCTCGGCATCGCCGGCCAATGCCGACGACACCCAGAGGAATGGAACGACTGCGAATGCGAAAAAGGCGCGGCGCATGGCCTGTCTCCGTTGTCCCGCGAAACATCTTCCCTTGAAATGGTGCTGTCCGAAGACGCATCATAACATACGCTTGGCAGCGCATCGCGGTTTCAGCGATCGCGAATAATCGCTGGCGCTCGGCGGCAGGTTGCATGCTGGCGGAGAGCTGCGGCAGATCGCAGCCCAGGCCTGGGCCGGCAGAGTACGGATTCCAGCGCTTGAAAGCCCGCCTCCAGTCTGCCAGAAGGGCCGCTGGACTTGGACGTTTAGCGGGACGAAGCCATGAAGGCGTTTTTCGTGCAGATCAAATGCGAGCTCGGCAAATCCTATGAGGTTGCCAGCGCGCTTGCCGATGCCGAGATCGCCTCGGAAATCTACTCCACCGCCGGCAACTACGATCTGCTCGCCAAATTCTATGTCGACGACGAGGAAGACGTCGGCCATTTCGTCAACGAAAAGGTGCAGATTCTCCCCGGCATCAAGGACACGTTCACCGTCGTCACGTTCCGTGCTTTCTAGCTGGTAAACGCATTTGCCCGGGCACGAGGCAAAGGCTGATCAAGGTCATATTTCAGCTGCCTCAATTTTAGGCAGGCGCAACATACTGATCGCCCGTATCTCCCAAATCACCGATTGCGCTTGATTTTCTCCGGCGACGCCAGTGAAATGGCGTCACAGGGGAGTATGCGATTGGCAGCGTTCGATGAAATGCTTCCGGAAGTCTCCGGATTGAGAAGACCGTATTCGGCGTATGATCGCTGGCTGAAGGAGCAGGATCCAGCCAGGCTGACCGAGAAGATGCAGGACGCTGAGCGCGTCTTCCGCAAGACCGGCATCACCTTCGCCGTCTATGGTGAGCAAGAAGCCTCCGAGCGGCTGATCCCGTTCGACATCGTTCCCCGCATCATTTCAGGCAATGAATGGCGGCGCCTCACGCAGGGCATCGAGCAGCGCGTGCAGGCGCTGAACGCCTTCCTCGACGACATCTATCATCGCCAGGAAATCCTGCGGGCAGGGCGCGTCCCCAGGGAATTGATCGCCAGGAATGAGGCATTCCTGCCGGAGATGATCGGGGTCAGGCCGCCGGCCGGCGTCTATACCCACATCATCGGCGTCGACATCGTCCGCATCTCGGAGGACGAGTTCTACGTCCTGGAGGACAATGCGCGCACGCCGTCCGGCGTCTCCTACATGCTGGAGAACCGCGAGACGATGATGCAGCTGTTCCCCGAGCTGTTCCAGAAGATCAAGGTGCGGCCGGTGGAAAACTACCCGCAGCTTCTGCGCCAGTCGCTGGCGGCGGTGCGGCCGCAAAGCACCAAAGGTGCGCCGACCATTGCGGTGCTGACGCCCGGCAGCTTTAACTCCGCCTATTTCGAACACGCCTTCCTTGCCGACCAGATGGGCGTGCAGTTGGTCGAAGGCCAGGACCTGCGCGTGGTCGACGGCCATGTCGCGATGCGCACGACGGAAGGCTACAAGCAGATCGATGTGCTCTACCGCCGCGTCGATGATTCTTTCCTGGACCCGTTGACGTTCCGTCCGGATTCCGCACTTGGCATACCCGGCATCATGGATGTCTATCGCGCCGGCAACATCACCATCGCCAATGCGCCGGGCACCGGCATAGCCGACGACAAGGCGATCTATTCCTACATGCCCGAGATCATCGAGTTCTACACCGGTCGCAAGGCAATCCTGGGCAACATTCCGACCTGGCGCTGCTCGGAGCCCGACAGCCTGAAATACGTGCTCGAACACATCGACGAGCTGGTGATCAAGGAAGTGCACGGTTCCGGCGGCTACGGCATGCTGGTCGGGCCTGCGGCAACCAAGAAGGAATGCGAGACCTTCGCCAAGAAGTTGGCGGCCAAGCCATCGAATTATATTGCCCAGCCAACGCTGGCGCTGTCGACATGCCCGATCCTGACGGAAAAAGGGCTGGCGCCGCGCCACGTCGATCTCAGGCCCTATGTGCTGGTCTCCGACCGCATCCAGATCGTGCCTGGGGGCCTCACACGCGTCGCGTTGAAGGAAGGTTCGCTGGTTGTGAACTCGTCGCAGGGCGGCGGGACGAAAGATACTTGGGTGTTGGATGATTGAGACGAGTGAGTAGGGAATAGTCAGTAGTCAGTAGCGGAAATAGAGGGACAGGAATGCCATATTTCATTGAGGTTCAATTGCTTAATATTCACTACTCACTATTCGATACTCACTAGCCCGAAGGGCCACTTCATGCTTTTAGGCCGCACCGCAAACGGGCTTTATTGGATGAACCGCTATATCGAGCGGGCGGAAAACATGGCGCGCTTGGTCGATGCCGGCCTGCGCATGGCGCTGACCCGCACCCAAAGCGCCTCGGAAGAGTGGAATTCGGTGCTGCTCAGCGCTGGTTCCGACGTCACCTTCAGCCAGAAATATTCCGACTATACCGCCGCCAATGTCGCCGACTTCCTGTTGCGCGACACGTCGAACCCATCGAGCACGATGTCGTCCATCGAGACAGCCCGCAACAATGCCCGCATGGTGCGCACCGCGCTGACGCGCGAGACCTGGGAAAGCATCAACGAAGCCTGGATGGCGCTGAAGCGGATGCTGGCCAAGCCGATCGACGAGCGCGACCTGCCAAGCGTGCTCGACGCCATCAAGCGCGAGACGGCGCTGATCCGCGGCTCGTTCTACGGCACCATGCTGCGCAACGAGATCTTCGACTTCTCGCAACTCGGCACTTACGTCGAGCGCGCCGACAACACGGCGCGCATCCTCGACGTGAAATATTATGTGCTGCTGCCGTCGATCTCCTGGGTTGGCTCGACGCTCGACAATTATCAGTGGGAATCGATCCTGCGTTCGGTCTCGGCGCATCGCTCCTATCGCTGGGTCTACGATGCTGATTACAAGCCGACCAACATTGCCGACTATCTGATCCTCAATGTCCGCATGCCGCGTTCGCTGATGTTCTGCTATCGCTTCCTGTCGGAGCATCTGAAATTCCTCGGCGACGATTACGGCGAGCGCCATGCCTGCCACGCAACGGCCGAGAAGACGCAGACAATGCTGAGAGCCGGGTCGATCAAGGATATCTTCGATACCGGGCTGCATGAATTCCTGGCCAATTTCATTCGCGACAACACCAAGCTGGGCGACGAAATCGCACAAGATTATCGGTTCAATTGAGCATGGTCCCGAAAGGAGCCGGTTTTCTTAGACAAACGGAAACCGTTTGTCCGGAGATCGCGCTCACAAACGGAATAGAAGCATGCGGCTGAAGATTACCCACCGAACTGAGTACCGTTACGATACGCCGGTGCACTATCTGTTGCAGCGGCTGCGGCTGCTTCCGGTCAGCGGGTCGACGCAGACCGTTCTGTCCTGGGCTCTGGCGATCGAAGGCGCGCGCGAAGAGGTCCGCTTTGTCGACCATTTCGGCAACGACACAAGGCTGTTGAGCGTCGAGGGCGAGCGCGACTTCATCACGGTCGAGGCGTCGGGCGAAGTGGTGACGCGCGACACCGCGGGCGTCTCGGGGCCACACCAGGGCTTCACGCCGCTCTGGCTGTACAGCCATGAGACACCATTGACGGTGATCGGCAGCGGTATCCGCGAACTCGCCGCATCGGTTGGCAAGGGCAGCGACATCGAACGGCTGCACCGGCTGATGGCTGTCATCGGAGAGCGCGTCGCCTACACGCCCGGCACGACCAATGCGACGACGCCGGCGGAGGAAGCCTTGGCGCTCAAGACCGGGGTCTGCCAGGATCATACCCATATCTTTGCCGCCGCCGCCCGCGCCATGGGCTTTCCGGCCCGCTATGTCAGCGGCTATCTGATGCTGGATGCGACGGTCGAGCAGGCGGCCAGCCATGCCTGGGCCGAAGCGCATGTTTCGGGTCTCGGCTGGGTTGCCTTCGATGCCGCCAATGGCATTTCACCCGACGAGCGTTATGTAAAGGTGGCGACGGGCCGCGATTACCGCGACGCCACGCCGGTGTCGGGAATTCGGCTGGGACAGGCGGAAGAACAGCTTGCGGTCACCGTCACGGTGGAGCAGTAATCCTCCGCAAGATTGCTGCCGAGCGGTTCATCGTTTCAAGGAACCCCGAACCGCTCTATCCCTTTGTTTTAACGCAATTCCGGACGGAAAACCGCTTCACACTTTTCCTGGAATTGCTCTAGAAGAGATTCCATGACCTATTGCGTTGGCCTGAAGATCGATCGCGGGCTCGTGTTCATGTCCGACACGCGCACCAATGCAGGCATGGATTCCATCTCCACCTTTCGCAAGATGCATGTCTGGGAGGAGCCGGGCGAACGCGTCATCGTTTTGATGTCGGCGGGCAATCTGGCGACGACGCAGGCCGTGGTCAGCCTGCTTGACGAGCGCACCAAGGCAGTCTCCGAAAGACATTCCACACTGCTCGAAACGCCGTCGATGTACCAAACGGTCCGCATTGTTGGCGACACGGTCAAGGAGGTTATCGCCAATTCGTCACCCGCTGGCGAGAAGGCGGATTCCTATTTCAATGCGTCCTTCATCCTCGGCGGTCAGATCAAGGGCAGCGAGCCGCGCCTGTTCATGATCTATCCCGAAGGCAATTTCATCGAATCGACCGATGACACGCCGTTCTTCCAGATAGGCGAGACCAAATACGGCAAGCCGATCATCATCCGCGCCTACGAAAAGACGATGAGCCTCGCCGAGACGGTGAAGCTGCTTTTGGTGTCTTTCGATTCGACGTTGAAGTCGAACCTGTCTGTCGGCTTGCCGCTCGACCTGCTCTTCCTGGAGAAGGACGCTTTCAAGGTCGGATTGAAGAAGCGGATCGGCCAGGACGACCAGTATTACCGCACGATCTCCGACGGCTGGTCGAATGCGCTGAAGACGGCTTTTGCCAGCCTGCCGGATTTCCCTGGCTGAGGCGTGCGGCATCCGTTGCTGGTTGCATATATTTCACGCGTTAATTAATAAGAGATCAACCGCGACGGATGGTAGCGATGGATCATGTCGGGAGGACAGGATGAACAATGATGATTTCCGGCAATGGTCGCGGCGCGCCGCCGACTGGGGCGCTGACTATCGCAACAATCTGCGCGACCGCCCCGTGCGGCCACTGGTAGAACCCGGCGCCATTTCTAGAAGCATCGAGGTTTCGCCGCCCGAAGACGCCGAACCGATGGACCGGATCTTCGCCGATTTCGAAGAGAAGATCCTGCCGGGAATGACGCATTGGCAGCATCCGCGCTTCTTCGCCTATTTCCCGGCCAATGCGGCGCCGGTTTCGGTGGTGGCGGAATATCTGGTTTCGGCGATGGCCGCGCAATGCATGCTGTGGCAGACGTCGCCGGCGGCGACCGAACTCGAAACGCGCACCGTCGACTGGATGCGCCAGGCGCTCGGTCTGCCGGAAGGCTTCTCGGGCGTAATCCAGGATTCAGCCTCATCGGCGACGTTGGCCGCGGTGCTGACCATGCGCGAACGGGCACTCGACTGGCAAGGCAACAAACAGGGCTTGGCAGGGCAGGCGCGGCTGCGCATCTACTCCTCCGACCAGGTGCACACGTCGATCGACCGGGCGATCTGGGTGTCCGGCATCGGCGAGGACAATCTCGTGCGCATTCCCGTCAGCGGCCGCTTTCGCGCCATGGACACGGCCGCGCTCGAGGCGGCAATCGTCGCCGACCGGGAAGCCGGCATGCTGCCGGCGGGCATCATCGCTTGCGTCGGCGGCACCAGCACTGGCGGCACCGACGACATTGCTGCGGTTGCCGAGCTGGCACGGCGGCATGGGCTTTATCTCCATGTCGATGCCGCCTGGGCGGGATCGGCGATGATCTGTCCGGAATATCGGCATTTCTGGACAGGCGTCGAAGGCGCCGATTCGATTGTTTTCAATCCGCACAAATGGCTGGGCGCTCAGTTCGACTGCTCGATCCAGTTCCTGCGCGACCCTGAAAGCCATGTCAGGACGCTGGCCATCAAGCCGGATTATCTGAAGACGCACGGTCATGACGGCATCATCAACTATTCCGAATGGTCGGTACCGCTCGGCAGGCGATTTCGTGCGTTGAAATTATGGTTCCTGCTGCGCGCCCATGGCCTGGAGCGCCTGCGCACGATGATCCGCAATCATGTCGCGTGGAGCGAAGGGCTGGCGGCGCGGCTGGCAAGGGAGCCGGATTTCGAGATCGTCAGCGAACCGATGCTGTCGTTGTTCTCGTTCCGGCACAAGACCGCAACCGACGGGGACGAGCACAATCTGCGCCTTGTCAATGCGATCAACGACGATGGCCGCATCTACCTGACGCAGACGAAGGTTGATGGACTGATCGCAATCCGGTTCCAGGTCGGACAGTTCGAGGCAACCGCCGCCGATGTCGAAACGGCTTTTGTGGTGATTACTGAAATCGCACGTGGCCTGGGTCGCTGATTTCGTTAGCCGGCTTATGCCTTTTCATCGGTTTCGTTTTCGACTATAGACAAGAAAAACGAAAACGGGAGGTTCTCCATGTATCTGTCGCCGCGCCATGCCGAGATTATCCAGATGGCCAAGGATCACGGCCGCGTGCTGGTCGATGATCTGGCCAACCACTTCAATGTGACGCCGCAGACCATACGCAAGGACCTCAACGATTTGTGCGATCAGCGGCTGCTCTCGCGCATCCATGGCGGCGCGCTGTACCCCTCCGGCATCGAGAACATGGAGTATGAGGCGAGACGCAAGATTGCCGCCGACGAGAAGGAGGCGATCGGCCGTGCGGCAGCCAGGCTGATCCCCGACAACGCCTCGCTGTTCATCAACATCGGCACCACGACCGAGTCGGTCAGCAAGGCGTTGCTCGATCACAACGGTCTCATGGTCATCACCAATAACATCAATGTTGCCAATAGGATGCGGATATATCCGTCGATCGAAGTGGTGATCGCCGGTGGTGTCGTGCGCGGTTCCGATGGCGGTGTGGTCGGCGAGGCGGCGGTCGATTTCATCAGGCAGTTCAAGGTCGATTACGCGGTGATCGGCGCATCCGCCATCGACCATGACGGCGCCTTGCTCGACTTCGATTTTCGCGAGGTCAAGGTGGCGCAGGCGATCATCGCCAATGCAAGGCATGTCATCCTGGTTTCCGACCAGACCAAATTCGAGCGAACCGCACCGGTGCGCATCGGCCATCTGTCGCAGGTCAACACCTTCATCACCGACCGTTGCGACATCCCCTCGGTGCGCAAGATCTGCCAGGAGGCCGAGGTTCAGCTGATCGAGACATCGCTCGCCTAGGCGGTTTTTCAGCTGATATCACGCGCCCGTGATATTTCGTTTGACATTCGTTATCATTTCGAAATAATTCCGACACGGTTTCGTAAAAGCCCAAAAATGGTGCAATGCGAAATCGCTGGAGGAATTTGTGGACGCATCTCCGATCCGTGACATTTTCGTCATAGGCGGCGGCATCAATGGCTGCGGTATCGCCCGCGACGCCGTCGGGCGTGGCTTTTCCGTCTTTCTCGCCGAGATGAACGACCTCGCCAGCGGGACCTCCTCGGGCTCGACCAAATTGATCCATGGCGGCCTGCGCTACCTCGAATTCTACGAATTCCGCCTGGTGCGCGAAGCGCTGATGGAGCGCGAGGTTCTGTGGAAGAACGCGCCGCACATCATCTGGCCGATGCGCTTCGTGCTGCCCTATGCCAAGGGCCTGCGCCCGGCCTGGCTGATCAGGCTCGGTCTCTTCCTCTACGACCACATTGGCGGGCGCAAATTGCTGCCGGCGACCCGGACGCTGGACATGGCCAGGGATCCGGCCGGCAAGCCTTTGAAGCCGCTATTCAAGAAGGCCTTCGAATATTCGGATGGCTGGGTCAATGATGCGCGGCTGGTGGCGCTGAACGCACGTGATGCGGCCGACCGCGGCGCAACGGTCCGCACCCGCACGAAAGTGACCGGCGCGCGCCGCGAAAACGGCTTGTGGACGGTCCAGGTCGAGGATCTGCAGACCGGCGAGACCGAGGAGATCAAGGCGCGCCTGCTGGTCAATGCCGCCGGCCCCTGGGTCGATCATGTGCTTTCCGGCGTCGTCGGCCTCAACGATGTGCACAATGTCCGCCTCGTGCAGGGCAGCCACATCGTCATCGCCAGGAAGTTCGACGATCCGCGCGCCTATTTCTTCCAGAACAGGGATGGTCGCATCATCTTCGCCATTCCCTACGAGGAAGAGTTCACCCTGATCGGCACCACGGACCAGGATTATCCCGGTGATCCGCATGACGTGAGGATCAGCGACACCGAGATCGACTATCTCTGCGCCGCAGCAAGCGAATATTTCGCTGAAGCCGTCAAGCGCTCGGACATCGTCTGGACCTATTCCGCCGTCCGTCCGCTCTATGATGACGGAGCCTCCAAGGCGCAGGAAGCGACGCGCGACTATGTGCTCAAGGCCGATGGCGGCGAGGGTGCCGCCCCGATCGTCAACGCCTTCGGCGGCAAGATCACCACCTATCGCCGGCTGTCGGAATCGATGCTGGAAAAGATCGAGGGTTTTCTGGGTAAACGCGGCAAGCCGTGGACGGCAAACGCGCCGTTGCCGGGCGGCGATTTCCCGGCCACCGGTTTCGATGCCGAAGTGGCGAAACTGAAGACTGCCTATCCGTTCCTCGACGCGCGCCTGGCTCGCCGGCTGACCCGGCTCTATGGCACCCGCGCAAGGATGCTGCTGGGGCTGGCCAAATCGAACGTCGATCTCGGCCGCAACTTCGGCGCCGATCTCTACGAGGCCGAGGTGCGCTATCTCGTTCAAAACGAATGGGCCGTCACATCGGAAGATGTATTGTGGCGCCGTACCAAGCGCGGTCTGCATCTCAGCCGCGAGCAGGTGGCGGCTCTCGATGAATTCATGCACGGCATAAGCCGGCGCCATGTCGCGGCTGCCGAATGAAGAGGGGTTTGAGCTGATGCGGAAGGCCTGGGAGGAGGCGTCATGCTGGAACTGAGAAACGTCACCAAGACGGTCGGTGCTGCCGCGCATATAAGCGATGTGTCGCTGACGCTCCAGCACGGCTCGCTCAATGTCCTGCTCGGACCGACGCTTTCGGGCAAGACCAGCCTGATGCGGCTGATGGCCGGCCTCGACGTGCCAACCTCCGGTTCGATCTGGTTCGACGGCCAGAATGTCACCGGCGTGCCGGTGCAGAAGCGCAAGATCGCCATGGTCTACCAGCAGTTCATCAACTATCCGGCGATGACCGTCTACGAGAACATCGCCTCGCCGCTCAGGGTGGCGGGAACCGATCAGGCGAAGATCGACAAGGAAGTGCGCCATGCCGCAGCACTTCTCAAGCTGACGCCCTATCTCGACCGCACGCCGCTGAGCCTGTCCGGTGGCCAGCAGCAGCGCACCGCACTGGCGCGCGCCATCGTCAAGAACGCCAGCCTGGTGCTGCTCGACGAACCGCTCGCCAATCTCGACTACAAATTGCGCGAGGAACTGCGCGCCGAATTGCCCAGGATCTTCGCCGCCGCCGGCACCATCTTCGTCTACGCCACGACCGAGCCGCACGAAGCGCTGCTGCTCGGCGGCAACACGGCGACGCTTTCCGAAGGGCGGATTACCCAGTTCGGACCGACCATCGACGTGTTCCGCAAACCGGTCGATCTGGTGACGGCCAAGACTTTCGCCGACCCGCCGCTCAACACCATCGTGCTGGCCAAGAAAGGTGGGGATTTCCTGCTGGAAGGTGGGGTCAAACTGCCGGTGCCCGCCGATCTCGCCGGCATTGCCGATGCCATGTACACGGTCGGTTTTCAGCCGCATCACCTGTCGCTCGATCGGCCCAATGCCGCCGCTGTGCCGGTGCGCGCCAAGGTGACGATCACCGAAATCACCGGCTCGGAAAGCTTCATCCATCTCGATTTCGCGGATGCACGCTGGGTGATGCTGAGCCACGGCATCCGCGACTTCGAACCCGACGCCGAGATCGAGGTGTTCATTGATCCGCGCCACATCATGGTCTTCGACGAGCACGGCCGTGCCGTGGCCGCGCCGAAGCTGGCGGCTTGAGGGGAAAGATATGGCACGCATAGACGTCAACCATGTCAGGCATTCCTATCTGCCGAACCCTCGGAAGGATGCCGATTTCGCGCTCAGGGAAGTGCACCACACCTTCGAGGACGGCGGCGCCTATGCGCTGCTCGGGCCATCGGGCTGCGGCAAGACCACGCTGCTCAACATCATTTCGGGATTGCTGCACCCGTCGCACGGTCAGTTGCTGTTCAACGGCAAGGACGTGACCAATTTGTCGACGCAGGAGCGCAATATCGCGCAGGTGTTCCAGTTCCCGGTCATCTACGACACCATGACCGTCTACGACAATCTGGCCTTCCCGCTGCGCAATCGCGGCGTGCCGGAAGCCGATGTCGACCGCAAGGTGCGCGAGACGCTGGAGATGATCGACCTGGCGTCCTGGGCGAAGAAGAAGGCGAGGGGGCTGACCGCCGACCAGAAGCAGAAGATCTCGCTCGGCCGCGGGCTGGTGCGCTCCGACGTCAACGCCATCCTGTTCGACGAGCCGCTGACCGTCATCGACCCGCATATGAAATGGGTGCTGCGCTCGCAGCTGAAGCAGCTGCACCGCCGCTTCGGCTATACCATGGTCTATGTGACCCACGACCAGACCGAGGCGCTGACCTTCGCCGACCAGGTTGTGGTCATGTATGACGGCGGCATCGTCCAGATCGGCACGCCAGCCGAACTGTTCGAACGGCCACGCCATACCTTTGTCGGTTATTTCATCGGCTCGCCCGGCATGAACGTCATGCCGGTGGCCATCGACGGCAAGACGGCGACGCTCGGCTCGCAGCGCATCGAACTGCCGGGCGCGCCAAAAGCGGGCAGCGGCGCCATCGAACTCGGCATCCGTCCCGAATATGTCCGGCTTGGCCGCGACGGCATGGCCGTGCAGGTGAGCAAGGTCGAGGATCTCGGCCGCCACAAGGTGGTCCGCGCCAAGCTCGAAGGCCGCGAGATTGCGGCCGTCATCGGCGAGGACGAGACCGTGCCGGCCGATCCGAAGGTGCGGTTCGAGCCGGTCGGCATCAACATCTATGCCGATTCCTGGCGCGTCGAGATGGGGGCATAGATGGAAAAGACCTGGAACAACAAGGCCTGGTTCCTGGTGCTGCCGGTGCTGGTGCTGGTGGCGTTCTCGGCGGTCATCCCGCTGATGACCGTGGTCAACTATTCGGTGCAGGACACGTTCGGCAACAACGTCTTCTTCTGGGCCGGCACTGAGTGGTTCGAGGAACTGCTGTCTTCCAGCCGTTTCTGGGAAGCGATGGTACGCAACCTGATCTTCTCCTTCATCATCCTGGCCATCGAAGTGCCGCTCGGCATCTTCATCGCGCTCAACATGCCGAAAAAGGGGTGGGGCGTGCCGGTCTGCCTGGTGCTCATGGCGCTGCCGCTGCTGATTCCGTGGAACGTCGTCGGCACCATCTGGCAGGTCTTCGGCCGCAACGACATCGGTCTGCTCGGCTACTACGTCAACGCGCTCGGCATCGACTACAACTATGTGCAGGACCCGTTCGATGCCTGGGTCACCGTCATCATCATGGATGTCTGGCACTGGACCAGCCTCGTCGTGCTGCTCTGCTATGCCGGGCTGGTCTCCATTCCGGATGCCTTCTATCAGGCGGCCAAGATCGATGGCGCCTCGCGCTGGGCGGTGTTCCGCTACATCCAGCTGCCGAAGATGAACAGGGTGCTGCTGATCGCCGTACTGCTTCGCTTCATGGACTCATTCATGATCTATACCGAACCCTTCGTGGTGACGGGCGGCGGTCCCGGCAACTCGACGACATTCCTGTCGATCGACCTCGTCAAGACCGCGCTCGGCCAGTTCGACCTCGGTCCGGCCGCAGCCATGTCGCTGGTCTACTTCCTCATCGTCCTTCTGCTGTCATGGGTCTTCTACACCGTGATGACCAACTACGACGCGGAGCGCTGAGATGACCGGCGCCAACGAAAGAGCCGATAGAGTGAGCGAGACCACAGCAGCGGGCAAACTGGCGAGCACACTCTCGCAGGATCAGGTCGCCCGGCTGATGCGCAAACGCGGCGAGGAATCGCGCTGGTGGTGGATCGTGCCGACGGTCTACATCGTCGTGCTTTTGCTGCCGATCTACTGGCTCATTAATATGAGCTTCAAGACCAATGCCGAGATCGTCTCCTCGCTGACGCTCTATCCGCACCAGCCGACGCTCGCCAACTACGTCACCATCTTCACCGACGCCTCCTGGTACTCGGGCTACATCAACTCGATCACCTATGTGGTGATGAATATGGTGATTTCGGTGGCTGCCGCGCTGCCGGCAGCCTACGCCTTCTCGCGCTACCGCTTCCTCGGCGACAAGCACCTGTTCTTCTGGCTGCTGACCAACCGCATGGCGCCGCCGGCGGTGTTCGCGCTGCCGTTCTTCCAGCTCTATTCGGCCTTCGGCCTGATCGACACGCACATTGCGGTGGCGCTGGCGCACTGCCTGTTCAACGTGCCGCTGGCGGTGTGGATCCTCGAAGGCTTCATGTCGGGTGTGCCGAAGGAAATCGACGAAACCGCCTATATCGACGGCTATTCGTTCCCGCGCTTCTTCGTCAGGATCTTCATGCCCCTGATCGCCAGCGGCATTGGCGTGGCCTGCTTCTTCTGCTTCATGTTCTCCTGGGTGGAACTGTTGATTGCCCGCACGCTGACCACCACCGACGCCAAGCCGATCGCCGCCACCATGACCCGCACGGTTTCGGCCGCTGGCATGGACTGGGGCCTGCTCGCCGCCGCCGGCGTGCTGACGTTGATCCCCGGCGCGCTCGTCATCTGGTTTGTGCGCAATTATATCGCCAAGGGCTTCGCCCTGGGGAGGGTTTGACGATGAATTTCGACCTCACCTGGATGGCGTGGACGTGGCCGACGGCGGCCTTTTTCGGGACCATCCTTCTGCTGCTGTGCGGCATGGCGGCTTGGGAATACGCTTCGCCGGGCGGCAATCCGCGCGTCGGCGTGCTGCGCTTCGAGACAACGCGCGGCGACCGTCTTTTCCTGTCGCTGCTTGGCAGCGCCTTTATCCATCTCGCTTGGTTGGGTCTTGTCGGATCCAACCTGTGGTGGGCTCTCGCTCTCTCCGTGGTCTACGCCATTGGCGTGTTCCGCTACGTATAGAGGGGGAAACTGTTGGAGCGACCGCGTGCCGGCGGCCGCTCCAGATCGCACTTGAACCTTAAAACTGTGGAGGAAACACATGCGAAGGCAATTTTTAACATCAACGACGGCCCTTGTCCTGTTGCTGGGCGTGGGCAATGCCTATGCCGGGATGGACGAGGCAAAGGCTTTCCTGGACAAGGAAATCGGCCCGCTCTCGACGCTCGACCGCGCTGGCCAGGAAGCCGAAATGCAGTGGTTCATCGATGCCGCGAAGCCTTTCGCCGGCATGGACATCAAGGTCGTTTCGGAAACCATCGCCACGCACCAGTATGAATCGCAGGTGCTGGCGCCGGCCTTTACCGCCATCACCGGCATCAAGATCACGCATGACGTCATCCAGGAAGGCGACGTCGTCGAGAAGATCCAGACCCAGATGCAGACGGGCCAGAACCTTTATGACGGCTGGGTCAACGATTCCGACCTGATCGGCACCCACTGGCGCTACCAGCAGGTGCGCAATTTGACCGACTGGATGGCGGGCGAGGGCAAGGATGTCACCAACCCGAACCTCGACCTGAAGGATTTTATCGGCACCTCGTTCACGACCGCTCCGGACAAGAAGCTCTACCAGCTTCCCGACCAGCAGTTCGCGAACCTCTACTGGTTCCGTTACGACTGGTTCAACGACGAGAAGAACAAGGCGGACTTCAAGGCCAAGTACGGCTACGACCTTGGCGTTCCCGTCAACTGGTCTGCCTATGAGGACATCGCCGAGTTCTTCACCGGCCGCGAGATCGACGGCAAGAAGGTCTATGGCCACATGGACTACGGCAAGAAGGACCCGTCGCTCGGCTGGCGGTTCACCGACGCCTGGCTGTCGATGGCCGGCAATGGCGACAAGGGCCTGCCGAACGGTCTGCCGGTCGATGAGTGGGGCATCAAGGTCGACGAGAATTCGCGTCCGGTCGGCTCCTGCACGGCGCGCGGGGGCGACACCAATGGCCCGGCCGCCGTCTACTCGATCCAGAAATACCTCGACTGGCTGAAGGCCTACGCTCCGGCGGAAGCCCAGGGCATGACCTTCTCCGAATCCGGCCCGGTTCCGGCGCAGGGCGCGGTTGCCCAGCAGATCTTCTGGTACACCGCCTTCACCGCTTCGATGGTCGATGCCGGCGCCAAGGCGGTGCTGAACGACGACGGTACGCCGAAGTGGCGCATGGCGCCGTCGCCGCATGGCGTCTACTGGAAGGACGGCATGAAGCTCGGCTATCAGGACGTCGGCTCCTGGACGCTGATGAAGTCGACCCCGACCGACCGCGCCAAGGCCGCCTGGCTCTACGCGCAGTTCGTCACCTCGAAGACAGTCGACGTGAAGAAGAGCCATGTCGGCTTGACCTTCATCCGCGAGAGCACGATCCACGACAAGAGCTTCACCGAGCGGGCTCCGAAGCTCGGTGGCCTGATCGAGTTCTACCGTTCGCCGGCCCGCGTTCAGTGGTCGCCGACCGGCACCAACGTGCCTGACTATCCGAAGCTGGCACAGCTCTGGTGGCAGGCGATCGGCGATGCGTCGTCGGGCGCCAAGACCGCGCAGGAAGCGATGGACTCGCTCTGCGGCGAACAGGAAAAGGTCATGAGCCGCATCGAGAAGTCGGGCGTTCAGGGCGATATCGGCCCGAAGATGGCCGAAGAGCATGACCTCGCCTACTGGAACGCCGACGCGGTCAAGAAGGGCAATCTCGCTCCTCAGTTGAAGATCGAGAACGAGAAGGAAAAGCCGATCACCATCAACTACGACGAACTGGTGAAGAGCTGGCAGAAGTAGCCTTGGTGTCGGCGCTCGCGCCAGCATCATGAGAATAGGGGGAGGCGGCATCTTGCCGTCTCCCCTGTTTGTGCAAAAGACTAAAGCGCGTCGCGTTGAGACGGATTCATGCAACGCGCTTTAGGTCTTTGTTTTTGTGCATGTCGTTCTCCCAAAACCGAGGTCACCTTTGGGCGACATGCATTAAGCGGGGAAGCAGAATGACCGGATACATCCTTGCCATCGACCAGGGCACGACTTCGACCCGGGCGATCCTGTTCGACGGCGATATGAAGGTCGCCGGCAGCGGGCAGAGGGAATTCATCCAGCACTATCCGGCCTCCGGCTGGGTCGAGCACGATCCCGAAGACATCTGGGCGAGCGTGGTGACGACCGTGAAGGCGGCGCTGAAGAAGGCCGGCCGGGCTGCATCCGAAGTGGCCGCGCTCGGCATCACCAATCAGCGCGAGACCATCGTCATCTGGGACAAGGCGACCGGCAAGCCGATCCACAATGCCATTGTCTGGCAGGACCGGCGCACCACGCCGCTGTGCCAGAAACTGAAGAAGCAGGGACTGGAGAAAAAGTTCACCAAAAAAACCGGCCTGCTGCTTGATCCGTATTTTTCCGGTACCAAGATCGCCTGGATGCTGGACAAGGTAAAAGGGGCGCGGCGTCGTGCCGAGAAGGGCGAGTTGCTCGCCGGCACCATCGACAGCTTTCTGATCTGGCGGCTGACCGGCGGCAAGGTCCACGCCACGGATGCCACCAACGCGTCGCGCACGCTGGTCTACAATATCGAGAAAAATGCCTGGGACAACGAACTGCTGTCGATACTGAACATCCCGGCGAAAATGCTACCCGAGGTAAAGGACTGCGCCGATGACTATGGAATCACGGAGAAAAATCTCTTCGGCGCCGAGATAAGAATCCTCGGTGTTGCCGGCGACCAGCATGCGGCGACCATCGGCCAGGCCTGTTTCGAGCCGGGCATGATGAAATCCACCTACGGCACGGGCTGCTTTGCGCTGCTCAACACCGGCAGCGACCTTGTGCGTTCGAAGAACCGGCTCTTGACCACTATTGCCTACAGGCTGAACGGCAAGACCACTTATGCGCTGGAGGGCTCGATCTTCATTGCCGGCGCCGCGGTCCAATGGCTGCGCGACGGCATCAAGGTGATCGGCAAGGCCGAGCAAAGCGGCAAGCTGGCTGCCGAGGCTGATCCAACGCAAAACGTCTACCTGGTGCCGGCCTTCGTCGGGCTCGGCGCGCCGCATTGGGACGCCGAGGCACGCGGCGCCATTTTCGGGCTGACGCGCAATTCCGGGCCGGCGGAATTCGCCCGCGCCGCACTCGAATCCGTCGCCTACCAGACGCGCGACCTGCTCGACGCCATGCGAAAGGACTGGAAGGGAGCTTCGGCCAAGACCGTGCTGCGGGTCGACGGCGGCATGGTTGCGTCGGACTGGACCATGCAGAGGCTGGCCGACATCCTCGACGCGCCGGTCGACCGTCCGACCATCCTGGAGACGACGGCGCTGGGTGCCGCGTGGCTCGCCGGGTCGAAGGCAGGCGTGTGGCCGGATGCCAAGAAATTCGCGAAGAGCTGGGCGCTGGAGCGGAGGTTCCAGCCGGCCATGGATGGCTCTGCGCGCGCAGCCAAACTTGCTGGTTGGCGCGATGCTGTGCGCCGGACGCTGAGCGTGTAGTGAGCAGCCATCAGGGTGAGGGGAGAATGAAGCCAGACTGGTATCCTGCTTGGCGCGACGGCCGTTGAGCAACTGCATGCCAAGAATGACCGCTTGCATAGAGATTTTCGCCTCGGCAGTTGGTCACGCTATGACTATGACCTCACGGCCGGAAAGCTTCTGTTCTCGGATGAAGGAGGCGTCAAGATCGTCACTGAGATCCAGATTGCAGGCTCCACGAGCGCCAAGGCCAGCAATTGGCTGTGGGCTTGGGCAAATTCGAATTTGCCCAGCGAGCTTCTCAGCGACGCCAAGCTGGTTCGCTCCTTCGGCGAGAAGAACAGCATAGATGAGTTGGCCCAGGCCTATGTGCCCAACGCCGGCAATGACCTGGAAGCGCTGGGTTGGGAATTGACGGGAACAATGGTTCGAATTTGCCATGCTCTCGGTGCGTATCGCTCACCGCGTGGTGAGGGTGGAGCGCTCTATTTGATTTTCAAAAGTATCAGCTGGGCGAACTGAACAGCACTCTCGCGCCTGGGCACGTCGAAAAATGGCCCGCGCTGTTGCCGGCGCAGGCCATTTTTACTCGGTACTCACACTTCGGATCAGTAAGGCGAGCGGCACTCCTTGCGAGGGCCGTAATTCGGCTGGAACGTGTTGTCCGAAGCACGGTAGCTGCGATAGTGGTCGTAGCACCACTGGACGTGGGCGTTGCCCCCGTAGACGCGGTTGTTTTCGTTGTTGATGATTGCCCCGGTAATCAGCGCGCCGGTAGCGAAGGCCGCAAGCGGGAACCAATAATCGCCGTGACGACGGTAGCCGGGGCGATATTCACGATAGCCCCGATGGCCGTTCCAATACGCGCCGCGATTGCGGGAAAAATTGCGGTCACGCGAAAAACTGCGGTCACGCGAAAAATTGCGATTGTAGCGGTCCTTGCGCCACTCCCGGTACTGGACTGTCTGTACATCCGGCACCGCGACCTGGGACTGCGGCACATAGTTCGGTTGGGCATTAACCGACACCGCCTCCGCCGCAACGAATGTGGCGGAGAGAGCGGTCGCCAGCAGGCTCGTTGTGATTCTGTTCATTGGTCTTCTCCTCGATGGTTTGGCGGACGTCCCTGTGCCCGAAAAACGAGCGGCGCATACAATTGTTCCCCAGACTGGATGCCACCGTCAGGCATAAATGGCAGCGTTCCTTGGCCGTTCTCCCCCCGACAGCGCGTGGGACAAGTGCCGCGACAGGGCGAAGCCGCCCGTGTTTGCGAGACCTCTTTTTCCGGTTGACCGGTCGAGGCACTCTCCCTATGTTCCGCGCAATTTCGAGGGCCGCCTTTCGCCCGCGGGAGCGCGTAGCTCAGCCGGTAGAGCAACTGACTTTTAATCAGTAGGTCATGGGTTCGAATCCCATCGCGCTCACCATTGTTTTAGCGTTAAATATCAGCCACTTAGGGCCTTTGAGTCTTTGAGAAAGCAGCGACTGTCCGAGTTTTCACGGCCTGCACGCCCTTCTCAAGGATCTCGCCACGGGCAACGCATGACAAGATCGTCCCACTTCGGATCGTTGATTCTACAAGTCTTTGATTTTGTTGAACGGCGGCGGCGACTCCCACCGCGATCCGACAGTCACTGCTGCCATTGATCGACCTTACCAACCGGTACAAAGCCGTCAGCGCTTCCAGAAATCGCGGTGCGGTGCGAGCATCTCGTCGGCGATTTCGGGGAAGGGGCCAAAGACCTCGATCTTTTTCTGGCCGGAGCCGAGGACGGTGCGCGAAGAGAGGCTCATCGTAGGATTCTCCGCGTGATCCCCGGTGAGCGCCAGGAGCTCGGTCTCCTCTACCCCGTAAACCAGCCGCCCGATATTGGCCCAATACATCGCGCCGGCGCACATCGCGCACGGCTCGAAGGTTGAGATCAGCGTGCATTGCCACAGGAACTCCGGCTCGTAGGCAGCCGCGGCGCGCCGGGCGAGCTCCGTCTCGGCATGGCGCACCGTGTCGAGATTGCCCTGCCGCATCAGCACGCGGTCATCCGGCCCGACCAGCACGCAACCAAAGGGATGATGCCCATGCGCCGCCGCCTCGCGCGCGACCGCGCCGGCGGATCGAAGGTGGGCGAGCATCTGATCGCGTGTCATGGCAGCATCCAACAACGCCTACATCCACCCGATGAGCGGCTCTTTGATCCGAGATTGCTGCCAAGCGACGCGAGTGGCAAGAGCGAACCGTGGCTTGAGACCTTTGCGCCGGGATATCAGACCTTTGCGCTAGAATCGCCGACCGGTCTTGGCGTCGAACAGATGAGCACAGGCGCGGTCGATCTCGATGCGCATCTGCGCGCCTTGCTTTAGCGCAAGCCGCTCCCGGAACAGGCAGGAGATTTCCTCGCCGGCGCAGTCGACCCTGGCGAAGATTTCCGAACCCGTGGCTTCCAGAAGCACGATCGTGCCGGCAATACCCTGGGAAATCGTTGCTCGGATATGTTCGGGACGGATGCCGTAGATGAGTTCACCCGCGGGAATTTTTGCCAGGTTGATGCCTTCCGGCAACGGTAGGGTTAGCCCGCTGGCGCTGCGGAAAACGCCTTCCTCGACGCGGCCGGCAATGAAGTTCATGGCCGGCGAGCCAATGAAGCCGGCAACGAACAGATTGGCCGGACGGTCATAGAGGTCGAGCGGCGCACCGATCTGCTCGACAAGGCCGTCATGCAGCACGACGATCTTGTCGGCCATGGTCATGGCCTCGATCTGATCATGCGTGACGTAAATGGTGGTGGTGCCCAGCCGCTGGTGCAACGCCTTGATCTCGCCGCGCATCTGGACGCGCAATTTGGCGTCGAGATTGCTGAGCGGCTCGTCGAACAGGAAGACTTGCGGGTCGCGCACGATGGCGCGGCCCATGGCGACGCGCTGGCGCTGGCCGCCGGAGAGCTGGCGCGGATAGCGGTCGAGCAGCTTGTCGAGGCCCAGGATGCTGGCGGCCCTGCCGACGCGGCTTGCGGTGTCGGCCGGATCGGCTTTCTTGATCTTGAGGGCAAAGCCCATATTGTCCGCCACCGTCATGTGCGGATAGAGCGCGTAGTTCTGGAACACCATGGCGATGTTGCGGTCGCGCGCCCGCAGATTGTTGACGGTGCGATCGCCAATGGCGATCCTGCCGCCCGAGATCGTTTCAAGTCCGGCAATCATGCGCAGCAGCGTCGACTTCCCGCAGCCCGACGGGCCGACCAGGATGACGAACTCGCCGTCAGCGATATCGACGCTGACATCGTGGATAATCTTGGCCGTTCCGAAAGCCTTTTGCACGTTGTTGATTGTGACCGATGCCATTGGGTTTTCCTCGAAAAAGAGTGCGATGTCGTAGCGTGCCTTCAGCCGCCCTTGACGGCGCCCGCGGTCAGTCCGGCGACGATCTGCCTTTGTGCGAACATGGTCAGGACCAGTACCGGCAGTGTCACCACCAGGGCCGCGGCGGCGAGCGGCCCCCAGCTCACTTGCTCGTAGGAGAGCATGTTGTAGACGGCGACCGGCAGCGTGCGCGTCTCACGGCTGGCGAGCACCACGCCGAAGACGAAATTGTTCCATGAGAAGATGACGGACAGGATAAAGGCGACCACTATGCCCGGCTTGGCGATGGGCAAGGCGACCAGCCGGAACACCTGCCAGGAACTGGCGCCGTCGATGTTGGCGGCCTCTTCCAGTTCCATCGGGGTGGTCTCGAAATAGCCGATCATCACCCAGACGACGATCGGCACGGTCACCACCAGATGGATGATGATCTGCGGCCACAGCGTGCCGAGAATGCCGACCCATTGGAACAGCAGGAACAGCGGGATGAGATAGGAAAGCCCCGGCGTCATGCGGGCGATCATGATGACCACCGCCGACCGCTCGGCCTTGAGCCGCGCGATGCCATAGCCGGCCGGCACGCCGATCAGCAGCGCCAAAAGCGTCGCCGTGCCGGTCACCAGAACCGAATTCCAGAGATAGAGCAGGAAATTGTTCTCCTCGAACACTTTTGCATAGTTCGACCAGGCGAGATGTTCGGGGATCAGGATCGGCGGATAGGCGCCGTTGTCGATCTCGAATTTCAGCGACAGCGAGATCATCCAGAGGAAGAACAGGATCGCCGGCGAGACGAAGACCAGGGCCGCGACGAACAGCCCGATCCGGTTGAGCAGTCGTGAACTCATCTATTTGCCCTCCACGCCGATCCACTGCGAGCGCTGGCGCAACATCAGGAGGATGAAGGACAGGGCGACGATGACGATGAAGAACACCACGGCCATGGCCGAGCCATAGCCGATGTCGTAGTAGGAGAAGGCGGTGTTGTAGAGATAGATGTTGATGGTCTCCGAGGCCGTGCCCGGCCCGCCCTGGGTCATCGCATAGATGATGTCGAAACTCTTCAGTGCGTCGATGGTGCGGATGATCACCGCGATCATCAGGAACGGCGCGATCATCGGCAAGGTGAGATAGCGGAATTGCTGCCAGGCATTGGCGCCGTCGATCTCGGCGCTTTCGAACGGCTCGCGCGGCACGGACGCCAGGCCGCCGAGCACGATCAGCATCACCAGCGGCGTCCACTGCCAGGTCTCGACCGCAACCAGCGACGGGATGACCGTGTTGGCGTTGAAGATCCATTCCTGCGCCGGAATGCCGACCAGCGACAGAAGATAGTTGAGGACGCCGAGCTGGGGGTGGAACATCATCGTCCAGACCAGCGCCACGGCGACGGGCGTTGCCATCATAGGCATCACGAAGACGCCGCGCAGCAGGCCACGCAGCGGAAACCTGGCGTCGAAGATCAGGGCGGCGATGGTGCCGAGCAACATCGGCGCGGCAACCGAAAGGAAGGTGTAGCTCAACGTATGGAGAAGCGATTCCCAGAAGCGTTGGTCGTACGCCAGCCGCAGATAATTCTCCATCCCGGCAAAGCTTCGCGACTGGCCGAGCGTCCAGCGGTTGACGCTCATCCACAGCGTGAAAGCCCAGGGAAAGACGATCACGGCGCCGACGACGACGAGCGCCGGAACGACGAAAGGCCAGTAGTTGGGAGCCAGCCGGATCGTCTGGCTCCCTTCGATGGCTTGCGTCGTCACCCCGGTGCGTTCTGGGGTGGTGGCGGACATCAGCCTTGCTCGCTCCTGTCGAGGACCGGCTGGAATTGGTCGGTAGCCTTCTTCAACTCCTCGGCGGGATCGGCGCCGGCGATCAAATTGGTCAGCGCCACGCCGTAGATGTCGCGGAACTCTGTGACCGGGATGATGACCGGCAGCGACAGCCGGCTGACATTGCCGGAGCCGACCACCGCATCGAGCCAGCTTGCCGGCATGGTGACACCTTCGCGCACCTTTGGATCTTCGAGCACCGATTTGCGGAACGGTACGCCGGCGCCTGCCTGCAGCCGGCGCGCGCCCATGACCGGCGACACTGCCCACTGGCAGAACAGATAGGCGGCCTCCTTCTTCTCGCTGGTGGCCGTCACGCCGATACCGTCGCCGAAGGTGCCAGCCGCGTGCGCCTTGGGACCCTTGGGCATGACGCCATAGCCGACCTTGCCGACCACCCGCGATTTTTCCGGATTTTCCATCGGCGGGGCAAAGCCGACGCCATCGAACCACATGCCGATCTTGCCTTGCAGGAAGGCGGACTGCGCTTCGGCCCAGTTGAAGCCAGTGACGCCTGGAGGCGCGGATTTGGTCATCAGCCGCTGGTAGAGGCTGGCGGCCTCGATCGCCTCGGGCGACGTCGTGCGCAGCTTGCCCTGAGCGTCGAGTGGCGTCATGTCGTAGCCGAGCATGAGCGATGTCCACACCGGCGTGTTGGCGTTCTTGATGCCGCGGGCGACGAAACCGTAAGTATTGGTCGACGGGTCGGTCAGCGCCTCGGCCGCGGCCACCAGCTGCTCGAAGGTTTCGGGATATTTGAGGCCCTTGGCCTCGAACAACTCCTTGTTCCAGTAAACGATCCAGTAGTCGACCGAGAAGGGCAGCGAGCGCAGCACGCCCTGACCGTCCTTGGCGAACAGCATGCCGGCGTCGGCGAAATCGTTTTCGACCAGACCCGGATCGGTAAGGGTGGGGTCGGCGAGATAGCCTGATATGTCGGCAAGCCAGCCGCCTTTTTCGAACTGCCGCTTCTGCACATGGTAGCTCAGATGCACGACGTCGAAGCTCGGCTTGCCGGAGCTCAATTCGATCACCGTCTTCTGGCGCTGCTGCTGCTCAG
This sequence comes from Mesorhizobium sp. BR1-1-3, assembly GCF_020165455.1. NCBI lineage: Bacteria > Pseudomonadati > Pseudomonadota > Alphaproteobacteria > Hyphomicrobiales > Phyllobacteriaceae > Mesorhizobium > Mesorhizobium sp. BR1-1-3. The sequence continues at coordinate 90,851 of NZ_JAIUIC010000001.1, read as the reverse complement.
GCGTTGCCTCGGCATTGACCTTGATCCCGGTCAACTCCTCGAACTCGGCGAGATATTTTATCAGGGTGTCGCTGCGCGGGCTTTTCACCAGATTGACGTCGAGCGTCGTGCCGGCAAAGCGCTTCCAGTCGACGGCCGCGGCAAAGCCTGGGCGAACACCCACAAGGCCGGCGGCGGCAAGTGCCGCGGTTCCCTGGAGGAGTTGCCTCCTGGTTGGGTTGAACAGATTGGACGACATTTCTTCCTCCCGGTTGCTGTCGTTGTCGAATGCGTCGCGACCGCGACGCGGCTCATGCTTCCTCAGATTTGCAGCGCCAGCCGGCGCGCCTTGTCGATGTGCAGGCTGATCGCCTCGACCGCCTTCTGCGGGTCGCGGCTTTCCATGGCTTCGATGACCGCAAGGTGCTCACGCATGACCGGCACGACGCGCCCGTCGATGCGGAAGCGCTCCTGATGGATCAGCCGGATCTTCACCGAGTTGACCAGATAGGCCTTGGCGATGATCTCGTTGCCCAGCGCATCGATGAAAGTGTCGTGCATCGCCCAGTCGATGCTCTGCGCCCTGGCTTCCATTTCCGGCGTCGGCGCCTGCGAAAGGGCTTGAGCCAGCATCTCCTCGTGTTCGCGCCGCAGGCGGGCAAGTTCGTCATCGGAAGCGCTGGCGGTGAACAGCGCCACCGCTTCGCGCTCCATGAACAGGCGGAACTGAAAAGCCTCGCGGATCAGGCTGATGTCGATATGGGCGATCTGCATGCCGCGCTGCGGGATCGTCGTCAGAAGCCCTTCGGCCTCGAGACGCGGCACGATTTCGCGAATGGCGCCGAGCGGCAGACCGGTGAAGGCGACCAGTTCGCGCTGCGATACGAACTGGCCCGGCAGCAGATCGCGGGCCAGCAAATGCCGCGTGAAGCTGGCATAGGCTTTTTCCCTAAGCGTGGTCGGTTCGCCGCCGTCTTCCATTTCAGCGCGTATCCCTTTGCCGGTCAGGCTGATTCCCTGGCAAACAGTCTGTCATAGGCGTCAGCCAGCTGTTGTCTCCCCTGCGAACCGATCGGCTCCAGCGGCGGACGGACCGCCAGCCAGCGGTCGTCGCTGGTCTTGCGCGCCACCATGACCTTCACCGCCGGCGTGACCGGATATTTGAGCAATTCGAGCACGAAACGCTCGACACGTGTGTCGTCGCGCCCGTCCTCGGCCATGGCCCGGATTTCGCTGGTAACGAAATTGGCCATGCCGGAGATTGCGCCTTGAGCACCAATTCGCACGGCTCGTGCCAGATGCCGCTCGTCACCGATCAAGATCACCAGATCGCCATGGGCGCCGAGCAGCGCCTCGCTGTAGTCCCAATCCCCGCCGGAATCCTTGACCCCCGCAATGACATCCGGAAAAGCCGTACGCAATCGGCCGATCAGGTCAAGCGAGAGCTGCACCATGGTGACCGACGGAATGTTGTAGAGCAGAACGCCACGGGCGAGGGGACCGAGCACGGCAAAGACAGTGGAAAACCAGCCGAAAAGACCATCGTCGCCGACATTCTTGAAGTAGCTCGGCGGCGCCAGCAGAATGTTGCGGGCGCCGCGCTGCAAGGCATGCCGGGCCTGCTCAGCGGCATCCTCGGCCGCATCGACCAGCACGCCGGCAACAAGCTGATGCGGCAAGATACCGGCAGCCAGCATGGCTTCAGTCACTGACCGCCGTTCCGAGGTGCCCACCGACGCGCCTTCGCCGGTGGTGCCGAAAAGCGTAACACTGGTGCACCCCTCCGCCAGGCAACGCCTGGCCTGGGCGACCATGAGGGCGGTGGCGATCTGCCCGGAGGCATCGAAAGGCGTGGCGAGGGCGGCCGAAAGGCCAAAACGTGATGTCACCGGGGGTCTCCGAAAAGAAGTTCGAAGGCAGTGATATCTCACTAACATGTCAGTTGTAAATCGGTCTGGCGCGAATTTTCTGTCCCGGATGACGTGGGCGAATCTTCTTGCTGGGAAGCGAACAGCGTCACACCGGAGATGTCGGTCAGACAGAAGAATCCCCCAACACCAGCGAAACATTGCCGCCGGCATGGCGTTCTAGCCGGCCGGCGAGGTCGAGTTCCAGCAGCACCATGAACACTTGGGCCGGGTGCAGGCGGGTATGGCGGATGATCTCGTCGACCGGCACTGGGGTCGGGCCGAGCGCCTCGATGACGCGGGCGCGGTCGCTTTCGCGGGGCGGTGGTGCGGCCAAGAAGTCGGGCGGCTCTTCGAACGGCGGCACGTCGGGCGCTCGCATGCCGGTCAGCGGCGCGATTGCCCTGGAAATATCCGATGCCTCGGTGACCAGGGTGGCGCCATCCTTGAGCAGGCCATTGGCGCCGGCGGCGCGTGGATCGAGCGGTGAGCCCGGTACAGCGAAGACCAGTCGGCCCATTTCGCCGGCAAGCCTGGCGCTGATCAGGGACCCAGAGCGTTGCGCTGCCTCGACCACCACCAGCCCAAGGACCGCACCCGCGACAAGGCGGTTGCGGCGCGGAAAATCCTGAGCGCGCGGCTGCCAGCCGAACGGCATCTCCGAAATGATGGCGCCACGCTCGGCAATCTCTTCGCACAGGCCTGCATTTTCAGGCGGATAAGGCTGGTCGAGGCCGCCGGCCAGCACGCCGATCGTGCCGGTCGCAAGACTGCCCTGATGCGCCGCTGTGTCGATGCCGCGCGCCAGGCCGGAGACGATTGCGTAGCCGTCGCGGCCGAGGTCGGCTGCCAGCATGCGCGCCATCTTGATGCCGGCCAGCGACGCGTTGCGTGCCCCGACTATGGCGACACCCGGCAGCCGGAAAACAGCTGCGTTGCCCTTTACCGCCAGCAGGGGCGGCGGATGATCCATGTTGCGCAAGAGGGGTGGATAGTCTGCTTCACCGATGCCGACAAAGCGGGCGCCGGCCTTTCCAGCTGTTTCCAGTTCGGCCTCGGCCTCGGCAACGGACGGGATGCGGGCGATCCGGATGGCGCCGCCCGAAATCATCAGTTCCGGCAGTATTTCAAGCGCCGCTTCGGCTGAGCCGAAGCGGTTGATCAGGTCGCGAAAGGAGGCAGGGCCCGGTATTATGGCGCAAACGCCACGGGATTTGAATCCAGCCTGAGCCTATCTTTTGGCATGGATCACAAACCCGCACTGTACGCCTTGCTCCGCCTTCACGCTGAAATCGGCGGCAAGATCAAAGAGAACAAGGTGCAAGCCTTGAAGCTCATCGAAGACATGAAGCATGTCGAGGCGGTGCTTCACATGCTTGAACCGGGCTTCAATGCCCGCACCATCGCGCCGAAGCGCCGCAACAATCCCAATCCGCTATTCAAGCGCGGCCACGTCATACGGGCCGCCTTGGGCGTTCTCAGGGCCGCCACCGCTCCAATGAGTGCGGAAGAGATCGGCATAGCCTTGTTGCGCTCCAAGGGCGTCCCTGAGCCTACACGGGCGGAGATCGAATTGATGTATGGGTCCGTGAGCGCATCGCTCAAAAACAACAGGGACGTGATCGTTCATGAGGGGCGTCCGCGCCGCTGGTCCTTGGCACGGGACGGCAACTAAAAGCAGGCCCGCGCTTCTCCGCGAAGCGCGGGCCTATCGATTGGTCAACTTAAATAAATCTAAGCTGCTTCCAACCCTGCATCCCAATGGCCATCGTCCGCACCGTCGCTTCCCGGCGATTTTCTGTGCATCTTGGAACGATAGAAATTCAATTCTAGTTCGTCCTTCACGTCGAAGACCGACATCGGCTTGACCCCGTCAAACAGCCGGTCAAGACCGTCCTCCAATTTTGTCTTTGCATCGCACGCCTTCATGTTATGGAGTTTGAAGGCGCTCTTTAGGGCGAAAATCCGGAATAGTTTTTCACTTCCCGGCGACATCGGCAGCACATTTGTTTCGCACCGCGAAAGATGCTCGACAGACAGGTCGATCTTCGAAGCAAGTTCTTTCTGCTTCAAACCAAGCACCTTACGGACGAACTTGATATCTGCCCCGAAGAGTTTCCTCGGGTGCAAAAGCCGAGTCATCACAACGGACCAAAGCAGGCCGTCGAGATCGGGGATCATGTAGCTGACCACTTCTCCAGTTGCTTCGTCATAGGTCACTTTGACCGAATCATTCAGTACGACCTTAAACGGCGCTCCCAAGTCCTTTGCCTCGAACTTATCGACAACACGGGCCACCGTCTTCCCCCCATGCTGGACCAGTTTCATTTCTCGCTCCTTCTCACCTTAATGATACGCAACAGTTCAACTTCGTATTCCGACGAAACGACGGCAATCATGATCTCCAACGTGATGTCGTCGACCGTTATGCCGCGCACGTCCCAAAGACCGCGAGCGTCCAGCATGTCGCTTCGAACGACCTTGCCGGTTCTCAAGACGTGGTTCACGTCAACAAGGTCGATTTTCAGCCGGCGCATCGTCGCGGCAATCGTCGTGTTGACTACAAGCTCATAAGCGCCCGTCTCAACCCATTCGTTGATGTAGGTCGTCTCGATGTCGTGCCGCACCGCCGCCAATGGGGATCTCCGCCTTGGATTTCACAGACGGGCATAATGGAGAGAAATTGACATTTTGTCAATTCCTACCTCATGCAGCCTTGCGGCGCTGCCAATAGCCGGTGAAGTCGACCGATGGCTTCCGCTTCAAGGCGTTGCCGGCAAGACGCTGGACCTGTTCGCCGTTGGTGTTGCGGCGGTTGTCTTCGCGCCATGCCGCTTCCTGAGCGTAGCGTAGCAAGTACACACCAGCGATATGGTGGTGGTGGCCGATCTCGGCGCGGCGAAGTCTGCTGAAATATTCTTCCGCCATGTTCGTGCAAGCGCCGTCTGCGCTGTATGCCTCTTGGTGGTTGATGCGCTTCATTTCGAAGCGGGAATGCAGGCCATTCCATGCCGCTGCTTCGTCGGCATGAACAACCGTGCCGTCATCAACACGCGACTTAATCCACGCCAGCGCCGCGCCTTCCGTGCCGAAAACTGCCGGCAGCGAATTGCCGTTGCGCTCGCGGATGATGACAACTGCCTTGCGCTTGCCGTTCTGGTTTTCCCAAAGGCGACGGTCGAGACGGTTTTCCTTGCGGTTGGCAGGCTTCACATAGCCACCAAAATAGCCGCCATCAACCTCGGCAACCTTCCCTTCGCCGCCGACTGTGCGGCCCTTCATCTCTTCAGCCATCGCTTCGCGCATCTTGTGGCCAAGAACGAAAGCGGCCTTGTAGGACAAGCCCAGGTCGCGAGACATGGCCAACATGCTCTTGCCCTTGACCTCATTGCAGAAGATCGCGATGGCGGCGAGATAGCCGCGCAGGGGCAGCTTGTGCGAGGCAAACAGCGTCCCTGACGTGATGCTGAAATCCTTCTGGCAAGCGCGGCAGCGGAAGCGGCTGGCACCATTCGGACGGCGGCAATCGTAGGCGTCAACGCCACCGCATGACGGGCAAACCGGCTGGCCGTCCGTCTCGGCCCAACGGACCTTGCGGAACACCGTTTCCGCTTCCACGTCGGTCATGCGGAAGACCTGAGCGAGGCTCAGGGTCTTTGCTGCCGAAGAGAGGAGGAAATGTTGGGCCACGGTGTTCTCGTTTCTGAGAACACCTTACCGTATGCGATATCATTGTCAACATGAAATTATCGTATATGATAACCAGTCTTCGGATATGAGATTGGAGAACACATGATATTTGCCACGACTGAGAAAGAATGGGCCGAACGCGCCGCGCGTCACCTGAAGGTCGAGCTAAAGCGGGCCGACCTGACATATGACGACTTGGCCGAACGGCTCAAAGAACACGGTTTCAACGAAACGAAGGCCAGCATTGCCAACAAGTTGGCGCGCGCGACAGTCTCCGCACATTTCTTTTTGGCTGCCCTTGCGGCCACCGGCTCTGAAGGTGTCAAACTAGAGGATATCTAGTTCTTCAGATCGGGGGATCGTGGGGGAATGAAAAAACAGAAGAGGCTATATATTCGGGCGGCTATGCCTTGGATCATAGCAGCGCTTTTCACCGTTTTGTGCGCTTGGATAGTCTTAAGCTCAGAGGCGTTTCAGACCTGCATAAGCACACCACAGAATGAAAGCGGCGAGCAGAATCTTATAGAAGGTGTCGCCGCGCTCTTTATTGCGGGCATCGGCCGATACAGGCTGTGCACTGGCGAGTTCGTGCACGCAAACGGCGAGTCCATTATCGCCGCTTTCACAGTCGTTTTGGCCTATTCGACCATTGGACTGTGGGCGTCCACTTACAAGCTTTGGCTGGCTGGCGAGGCTCAGATCGGGATAGCCAGGGAATCCGCCGATGCCGCCAAGGTTTCGGCTGCCACCCTTGTCAGTGCCGAACGCGCTCACCTGTGGATGCAAAAGGTGACGCTCCACGGCGTCACCAAAGAGGGTACGGGGCCGCGTCCTCTCAGTTTCAGCTACGTCATGCGGAATGTTGGGCACAGTCCGGCATTCATCTTTGATGTAAGAATGCGCTTCTGTTTCGTAACCTTGACGCCCTTCTCTGCCGACAAATTTGCGAGTCCGCCAGAAGACGTTTCTATGTTCATTGCGCCAAACAATGGGACAGGAACATCCGACGCCATACCGATCAACGATGATGACGGGAACCAGGCCACAATGGCCGCCGATGTGGTCGAGAAATATCGGTCCGGCGCGCTGAAACTTTGGGCCTACGGGGTCATTCGCTATAAGGATTCTATTTCCCCAGATCAGCATTCCGCCGGCTTCTGCTACGCCATTGGCTTTGGCGACGGGGGCGACAGTGAACATTGTTCCCCCGACGGCGGCGGCGCCTACTGGACCTACACCTAACAGGAAGACCGAAAGGACAATTGCGCCGATCATGCCAGCACCCCGCTGGCATGTGGGTTTAGCCGGTTCGCCGCGCCCGTGGCGTTTGCGCCATAATACCGGCAGGGCCGACATTCTGGGTGCGGATCAGTCGTAGCCAGCTCAGCCGCTGCCGGTCGCTGAGGCGCGGCCCGGCGGTCGGCTCGCTCATCCCTTGGCTCCGATCTTGCCCTCGGTGCCGGCAAGCAGGCGCGAAATGTTTTCCCGGTGCTTGATGAAAACGATGACGCTCATCACCACGAACAATCCGGCAATTTGCGGCGTGCTCAGGACATAGAGGGCGATCGGCACGATGACCGCCGCCGTCAGCGCCGCAAGCGAGGAATAACGGAAGAGGAATGCCATCACCAGCCAGACGACGGCGAAGATCAGCGCTACCTGCCAGGCAAGGCCGATCAGCACGCCGAGATAGGTGGCGACGCCCTTGCCGCCCTTGAAGCCCAGCCATACCGGGAAGAGATGACCGAGAAAGGCGCCGAGACCGGCCCAGATCGCCAGGTCAGGCGCGAAATAGCCAGCAATCAGCACGGCGGCCGTGCCCTTCAGCACGTCGAGCAACAGCGTCGCCGCGGCTAGGCCCTTGTTGCCGGTGCGCAGAACATTGGTGGCGCCGATGTTGCCCGAGCCGATCTGGCGCACATCGCCGAGGCCGGCCGCGCGGGTGAGCAGAAGCCCGAACGGAATCGAGCCCAGGAGATAGCCGAACACAAGCGCTGGGATGAGGCTGTAAGTCATTGTTTCCCCCGCATTTCCCCCAGTTTGGCCGGATCAGGCGCGGTGCGCGGGTTGTCCGGCTCAGACGGAGAACACTGTGCGGCCCGCAACCAGCGTTTGCAAGACCTTGCCTTGCAGGCGCGCACCTTCGAAACAGGTGTTTTTCGAGCGCGAACGAATGCCGCTTTCGCTGACGATCCAGGGTTCGTCGAGGTCGACAAGCGCAAGATCGGCGACAGCGCCGGGCTTCAGCGTGCCACCGGGCAGTCCGAACAGTTTTGCCGGGGCCGTGGACAGGGTCTCGATCAGCCTCAGCAACGGCACGTCGCCATTGTGGTAGAGCCGCAAGGCCGCGCCCAGCAGCGTCTCCAACCCGATGGCGCCGGCCGCCGCATCGGCGAAGGGCAGGCGCTTGGTGTCGACATCCTGCGGATCGTGCGAGGAGACGATGATGTCGATCGTACCGTCCCTGACCGCCTCGATCATCGCCAGCCGGTCTTCCTCGGCACGCAATGGCGGCGTCAGGCGAAAGAAGGTGCGGTATTCGCCGACATCGTTTTCATTGAGCGACAGATTGTGGATCGCCACGCCCGACGTCACCGTCGCCCCGTCGGCCTTGGCACGCGTTACAGCGTTTGCCGCCATCGCCGTCGAGATCTTCGCCGCATGGTACGAACCGCGCGTCAGCCGCGCCAGCGCAAGGTCGCGTTCCAGCGGGATGGATTCGGCCTCGCGCGGAATGCCGGAAAGGCCGAGCCAGCTGGCGTAGAGGCCTTCATTCATCACGCCGGATGAACCGAGGTCCGCATCCTGCGTCTCATGCACGATGGTGGCGCCGAAGTCGCGCGCATAGGTCAGCGCGCGGCGCATCACCAGCGCACTCGATATGGTGTGGCGGCCATCGGTGAAGGCGACCGCGCCGGCTTCGCGCAGCAGGCCGAACTCGGTCATCTCGCGCCCGTCGAGGCCCTTGGTGATCGCCGCAGCCGGAAAGACGTTGACGATAGCCGTGTCTTTCGCGGTGCGCAGCACGAACTCGACCAGCGCCACATTGTCGATCACCGGGTCGGTATCGGGCATCATGACGATGGAGGTGACGCCGCCAGCCGCCGCCGCGACACTCGCCGACGCAATGGTTTCGCGATGCTCGCCGCCCGGTTCGCCGATGAAGACGCGGCCATCGACCAGGCCTGGAATGATCGCCTTGCCGGCGCAGTCGATTATGGTGGCGCCCTCGGGCGCGCCCTGGTTGAGCGCTGCCTTGCCGGCGGCAACGATCTTGCGGCCATCGACGATGACGGCGCCGACTTCGTCCATGCCGCGCGAGGGGTCGACGATGCGGGCGCGCTCAAAGACCGTTATGCTCATGCGCCGCGGCCCTCTTGATTGCGACGGGGATCGAGCAGCGCTTCCATGACCGCCATGCGCACAGCAACGCCCATTTCGACCTGTTCCTGGATGACGCTTTGCGGGCCGTCGGCGATTTCCGAAGCGATCTCGACGCCACGGTTCATCGGTCCGGGGTGCATCACCAACGCGTCGTCTTTGGCCGCCTTCAGTTTTTCCGCATCGAGGCCGAAATAGCGGAAATACTCGCGCACCGAAGGCACGAAGGCGCCTTCCATGCGCTCGCGCTGCAGGCGTAGCATCATCACCACATCGGCGTCCTTGAGGCCTTCGGCCATCGAACGGGTGACGATGACGCCCATCTTCTCGATGCCGGTGGGCAGCAGCGTCGACGGCGCAACGACGCGCACCTGCGCGCCGAGCGCGTTGAGCAGCATGATGTTGGAGCGCGCCACGCGCGAATGCAGGATGTCGCCGCAGATCGCCACGATCAGCTTCGACAGCGGGCCCTTGGCGCGGCGGATGGTCAGCGCGTCGAGCAGCGCCTGTGTCGGGTGCTCATGCGCGCCGTCGCCGGCATTGACGACAGAGCAGCCGACCTTCTGTGCGAGAAGCGCGGCCGCACCGGCCGACTGGTGGCGGATGATCAATATGTCGGGCCGCATGGCATTCAGCGTCATCGCCGTGTCGATGAGCGTTTCGCCCTTCTTCACCGAAGAGCTTGCCACCGACATGTTCATGACATCGGCGCCAAGCCGCTTTCCGGCCAGTTCGAACGACGACTGCGTGCGCGTCGAGGCTTCATAGAACAGGTTGATCTGTGTGCGGCCGCGCAGCGTCGAGGTTTTCTTCTCGGACTGCCGCGAGATCGCGACCGCCCGGTCCGCCCTGTCGAGCAACAGCTCGATGTCGGCAGGGGAAAGGTCGCGGATGCCCAGAAGATGGCGATGAGGATAGGGGGACGAAGCGTCGGTCATCTCAAGGGGCTGCTATAGGGTGGAGACTTTGCGGCTGCAAGCGCCAGCTTTGCATTGGAGCCGTTCTCCTCATTTTTTTCGTGTAGATGGCCGATTGTATCGGCCGGTATTTTCATCGCGCGCGCTGCATGGCTTGGCTATATCTAGCCGACAGCCTCGGATTCGTGGCTTTCTGACGATAGAAGGATTGGGCGTGACCGACGACGTGACGAACCAGCCGCCGCCGCTGACGGGCGGCAACGCCTGGCGGGGCGATCCGTTGCTGATCCAGCTCGCGGAGCGTTTTTCCGATCCGGTGCGCCGGGAACTCGACGGTCTCGGCCGTTTCGTGCTGACGCAGGAGGCGCAGGAACTGGCGCGCCTCGCCAATGTCGAGACGCCGAAGCTGAGGACGCATGATCGCCAAGGACGGCGCATCGACGTGGTCGAGTTCCATCCCGCCTATCACGCCTTGATGCGCCGCTCCGTGGCCAATGGGCTGCATTCCTCGGTGTGGGAAAACGGCGACACCGAGATCGGCCGCCGCCATCAGGTCCGTGCCGCCCGGTTTTATCTGACGGCGGAGCTCGAGACCGGGCATCTGTGCCCCATCACCATGACCAACGCTTCGCTGGCGGCCTTGATGGCCAGCCCGAAACTGTTTCGTGAATGGGCGCCGCGCGTGACGACGCGCAAATATGACCAGAGCCAAAAGCCGCCGGTCGAGAAAACCGGGCTGACGCTCGGCATGGGCATGACCGAGAAACAGGGCGGCACCGATGTGCGCGCCAATGTGACGAGGGCGGAACGCGCCGGCAGCGGTTTTTATCGTCTGACCGGGCACAAATGGTTCATGTCGGCGCCGATGTCGGATGCCTTCCTGGTGCTGGCGCAGGCGCCGGAGGGGCTGTCGTGCTTCCTCGTACCGCGCGTTCTCGGTGACGGCTCGGGCAACGGCTTCCGCTTCCAGCGGCTGAAGGACAAGCTCGGCAACCGTTCCAACGCATCCTCCGAAGTCGAATTCGTCAATGCCATCGGCGAGATGGTCGGCGAACCCGGTGCCGGTGTGAAGACGATCATGGACATGGTGACGCTCACCCGGCTCGATTGTGCCATCGCCTCGTCGGCGATCATGCGCGCGGGCCTCGCCGAGGCCGTTCATCATGCCCGCCATCGTCAGGTGTTCGGTTCGACCCTGATCGAGCAGCCGTTGATGCAGCGCGTGCTGGCCGACATGGCACTCGATGTCGCCGCCGCCACCGCACTGTCGTTCCGGCTGGCGCGGTCCTTCGACGAGGCGGCCAGCGACCGCGGTGAAGCGGCGTTTGCCCGCGCCATGACGCCGGTCGTCAAATACTGGGTCTGCAAGATCGCGCCGCCTTTGCTCTATGAGGCGATGGAGTGCCTCGGCGGCAATGGCTATGTCGAGGAGGCGCCGCTCGCCCGCTATTATCGCGAGGCCCCGGTCAACGCGATCTGGGAGGGCTCGGGCAATGTCATGGCGCTCGACGTGCTGCGCGTGCTTGGCCGTGCGCCCGGCCTGTTCGAGGATGTGCTGGCCGGCATCGACCGCGATCTCGGCGCCGGCGGACGCGGCACGATCGGCGTGCTGAAGGCGGCGATGCAGGTCGCTTCAACCGACGAAGGTTCGGCTCGGCTGCTCACCGAGCAGCTGGCTCTGTCGGCTGCGGCGGCGGAATTGCGCCGTCTGGGGGCAGGGCGGATCGCCGACGCTTTCGTCGAGACGCGATTGGCCGGCCAATGGCGCAACACCTATGGCATGATCGATTCGCGCCACGATGCACGCATGATCATCGACACGCTCTATCCGCCAGTGAACTGAGCCGCGAGCATCGCAAAAACCGGCGCCATCCACAGTTTTGAGGCGTTGGTTTGAGGGGTTGGTCCGTATCCTCTCGCATATGGCTAATTTCCGTTAACCTTAACAAATGGTTTCCGTTGCGATGGCGAGCGGCAAGGCCCACTGTCCCGGCGCAAGCAGGCAATGGTTCAGATTGGCCGTCTCCTGCTTTGCGAAGCAGGAACACCGATGCGACAGGTACTGACCTCTTTTCTGACCTTGCACTGGACGATTGTTTTCGCCCTGCTTGCGCTCATCTGCATCGACGGAAACCGTGGTGTGGCGGCGGCGCTCGGCGTGATCGGTGCCACAATCGAGGGTACCCGCTTCGTCAACCTCGACAATTTCGTTGTCGTGGCGCCGCTTGCCACCGCATTGCTGGTCGTCGCGGTTCTGTTTTTCTGGGCCTTTGTCGAAGCCCTGGTCAACGACGCGACCAGCCCGGACGCCGACAGCGTTGCCCGCATCGCCTTCATCTGCGCGTCCGGCGTGTTGTCGCTGATCGTCATCGGGGGTGCTGCGCAAGGCATAAACGGGCTGTTCATGGCCGTTGCCGTGCAGCTGGCAGCACTTCTGGCATCCTATGTCGCCATGCTTGCCGAACGGCGGTCCGTGGTTGCGGCAGCGGCTTCGGGCGAAGGCGAGATCCATGCCGTCGCGCACGGCATGGCGAAAGCCGCAGCCCACAATTCGCTGCTTTCACTCATATCAGGCCGAACGGTGTCCAAAACCGGCTCCAATCCCAGGGGAGGCCGCTGATGCGCTACATCTTCGGATTCTGGGCGGCGCCGATGGCGATTTTCTGGGGCTGGTTCTATCTGTCGGCCAATGACATCAATTTCGGCTACGCGATGCTCAGCCGACAGATGCACGACTTCTTCTTCCAGCTCTATGGTCAGATGCTCGGCATCGATCCGGCGATCATCCCCGGCATGGTGGCGAAGACGTGCGTCTTCGACGGGTTGCTGCTGATGGCGCTTTGGGCATTCCGCCGTCGCCGCGAAATCGCCGGCTGGGTCAGACAGCGCTGGGCGGGTCCGGTTCCGTTCGAGCGGATGCGTGGAGCGACTGAAGCCGGTCCAAAACTCCCTGCAGAATAAACGCGGCTGCCGCCGAATCGATCTTACCGGCGCGCTTGCGGCGCGAGAAATCCATCTCGATCAGCGTCCTTTCGGCCGCGACCGTCGATAGCCTTTCGTCCCAGAGCACGAAGGGCAGGTCGCTCATTTGTGCCATGTTACGGACGAAGGCGCGCGATTTCTGCGCACGCGGACCTTCCGAGCCGTCCATGTTGATCGGCAGCCCAATCACCACGGCGCCGGCATTCTCCTTTTGCAGCAAGGCGAGCAGCGCCGCCGCATCGAGCGAAAATTTCCTTCGCATGATGACCGGACGCGGATGGGCGAAGGAAAACCTCTGGTCCGAGACCGCGACGCCGATCGTCTTGTCGCCGAGGTCAAGCCCCGCCAGCGTCTTGCCGCCGGTCAGTCGCGCCGGCAATTCTTCGATCGTGATAATGCCCACCGGCCGTCCTTCGCCTTTCACCACCAGGTGTTTTGTCAAACGCGTGGCGGACAAGTAACCCTTTGATCTCGGGGCCACTGGCGTTCTATCCTTTGGCAAGTCAAAAATCGAGGAATGCATTCATGAAACTGACCTGGTACGGCCACTCGGCCTTTCGGATCGATACCGCTGATGCCAAGATCCTCATCGACCCCTATCTGATAGGCAATCCGTCATGGACGGGTGGCTGGGAGGGCCCGGCTGAGGGTGTCACGCATGTGCTGCTGACGCATGGCCACAGCGACCACATCAGCGGCGCGGTGGAGGTGCTCGGCAAAAGCGGCGCCCAGCTCGTCGCCAATTTCGAGATCTGCATGTATCTGGTCGGCAAGGGCGTCAGCGACAAGAAGATCAATCCCGGCAACATCGGCGGCACCGTCGATTGCGGCAGCTTCACCACCACTTTTGTCCAGGCGCTGCACTCATCCTCGTTCCCGGGCGAGGGCGGCCAGAACACCTATCTCGGCAATCCGGGCGGCCTCGTCCTGCATTTCCCGGAAGACAAAACGCTCTATCACATGGGCGACACCGACATCTTCTCCGACATGGCGCTGATCAACGAGTTGCATGAGCCGAAGATAGGCCTGGTGCCGATCGGCGACCGCTTCACCATGGGCGGCGCGGTGGCGGCACTTGCCTGCCGGCGCTTCTTCAAATTCGACACCGTGGTTCCCTGCCACTTCGGCACGTTTCCGATGATCGACCCGACCGCCGATAAGTTCGAGGCCGGCCTGGAAGGATCCGGTGTAAGGGTGGCGTTGCCGAAAATCGGTGAGACGATTACGATCTAGAAACAGCTAAAGTGGAATAAATCCATGGTATTGGGGCGATCTCTTTGCGTTTCCATGTTTGTCGCGGCGTCGCCCGCGCTGGCCGCGGATGATTTCATCGAAGGCGTCTACCTTCAGTCCGAAGAGCTTTGCACGCAGGCCAAAAAGGACACGCTGCAAACGCTGATCGACGCCGGCAACATCGTGCTTTCGGCGCACGGCCTGCAGAGCGTGGAATACAATTGCGAGTTTCTGCAGGTCAGCAAGGCGACCGCTTCGCCGAGCTGGGCGGTGACGGCCATCTGCCAGGAACCGGGCTACGTCTTCCCGGATGTCCTCTCGGTGACGCAAATGAACGACAAGCAGATCGATCTCGTGTCGGTCCGGCCCGTCAACGACGAAAGCGAAGCAAGCGGCAACAGCGGCAGCTACTATCTGTGCGAGGGCGTTGCCCTGCCGTAGACATCATCCTGTGCGTGGATCGATGGCCGAAGACTAGGCCGCCGCCGCAGCTTGGTCTCTCGCACGATGCATGTTGCGCAGCGCGCGCGGCGCCGCTATAGCCCGAACTGGTTTTCCCCGAGGCAAAAACATGTCCGTAGATCTTCAGACAGTGAAGCGCGTCGCGCATCTCGCCCGCATTGCGGTGAGCGAGGAAGATGCCGAACGGATGACCGGCGAGCTGAACGCCATTCTGGGCTTCGTCGAACAGCTGAATGAGGTCGACGTTTCCGGCATCGAACCGATGACCTCGGTGACGCCGATGGACATGAAGAAGCGTCAGGACGTTGTTACTGACGGCGGCAAGGCAGCTGACATCGTCGCCAACGCGCCGGCGACCGAAGAGAATTTCTTCCTCGTGCCGAAGGTCGTGGAGTAAACCGGCCGATGGCAATCGACATCGCCATTGAAACGCCACTGCAGGACGACGTGCGCGGCCTGGTCGAGGAACTCAACCAGACCTTGCTCGAACTGACGCCGCCGGAGCATTGCTACCATCTGACGGTCGAGCAGATGGCTGGTGAGGACACGACTGTCTTCATCGCCCGCGACGACGGCATGGCCATTGGCTGCGGTGCGCTGAAACGCCATGACGGCGCTGTCGGCGAGGTCAAGCGCATGTACACGCGGCCCTCGCATCGCGGGCAGAAGATCGGCGCGAAAATCGTCGAGCAGGTCGAGGCGCTGGCGCGCAACGAGGGGCTGAAGCGCCTGGTGCTGGAGACGGGCGACCGTCACCCCGCGGCGTGGACGGTCTACGAACGCGCCGGGTTTTCGCGTTGCGGCCCGGTGCTGGATTATCCCGATTCCGAGTGGTCGGTGTTTTACGAAAAGAGCCTTTGATGAGCGACCTGACCCAGCTGACGATTTCACAGGCCCGCGCCAAGCTGCACGGCAAGGAAATCACCGCGACCGAGATCACCGAGGCCTATCTCTCGGCCATCGATCGCGCCAATCCTGCGCTCAATGCCTATGTCGCGGTGACAGGCGACAAGGCGCGCGACATGGCCAAGGCGTCCGACGCAAGGCTGGTCAAGGGCGAGGGCGGTGCGCTGGAAGGCATCCCGCTCGGAATCAAGGACCTGTTCGGCACCGAAGGCGTCCATACGCAGGCCTGCAGTCATGTGCTGGACGGGTTCAAGCCGCGCTACGAATCGACCGTTACGTCAAATCTGTGGGCCGACGGCGCCGTCATGCTCGGTAAACTCAACATGGACGAGTTCGCCATGGGCTCGTCCAACGAGACGTCCTACTATGGCCCGGTCATCAATCCGTGGCGGCGCTCGCGCCTAGACACGGTGGTGATGCCGACGACGCATCAGGGTGATGGCGGCTTCGTCTCGGCCGGCGGCACCAGGACCGCGCGCAGCCTGGACAATGCGCAGCTGGTGCCGGGCGGTTCTTCCGGCGGTTCGGCAACCGCAGTGTCGGCCTTCCTGTGTGCCGGCGCGACCGCGACGGATACTGGCGGCTCGATCCGCCAGCCGGCCGCCTTCACCGGCACGGTCGGCATCAAGCCGACCTATGGCCGCTGCTCGCGCTGGGGCATCGTCGCCTTCGCCTCGTCGCTCGACCAGGCCGGCCCGATCGCTCGTGACGTGCGCGATGCCGCGATCCTGCTGAAGTCGATGGCCTCCGTCGATCCGAAGGACACGACGTCGGTCGACATGCCGGTACCGGACTATGAGGCCGCGATCGGCAAGCCGATCAAGGGCATGAAGGTCGGCATTCCCAGGGAGTACCGCGTCGACGGCATGCCCGAAGAGATCGAAGCGCTGTGGCAGAAGGGCATTGCCTGGCTGAAGGACGCCGGCGCCGAGATCGTCGATATTTCCCTGCCGCACACCAAATATGCTCTGCCAGCCTATTACATCGTGGCGCCCGCCGAGGCTTCGTCCAACCTCGCCCGCTACGATGGCGTCCGCTACGGCTTGCGCGTGCCGGGCAAGGATATCGTCGACATGTATGAGAAGACCCGTGCCGCCGGTTTCGGCCGTGAGGTCAAGCGCCGTATCATGATCGGCACCTATGTGCTGTCGGCCGGCTATTACGACGCCTACTATCTGCAGGCGCAGAAGGTGCGCAATCTGATCAAGCGGGATTTCGAGACTGTCTTCGCCGCCGGCGTCGATGTCATCCTGACCCCGGCAACGCCATCCGCCGCCTTCGGCATCGCCGACGAGGACATGGCTGCCGATCCGGTCAAGATGTACCTGAACGACATCTTCACCGTCACGGTGAACATGGCCGGCCTGCCGGGCATTGCTGTACCCGCCGGGCTCGACGCCAAGGGTTTGCCGCTCGGGCTTCAGTTGATCGGCCGGCCGTTTGACGAGGAAACCCTGTTCCAGACCGCTGCCGTCATCGAGCAGGCCGCCGGCACATTCCAGCCGGAGAAATGGTGGTAGCATGCCGCCCCCGTCTCGCATTTCCATCGTCGAGACGGAAGACGAACTGCTGATAACCAACCCACCACGCGTCTCGGATTTCAGGATGGGCTTCGTCCTGGTTGGGGCCGCGATCGTTGCCTACACCGGCTACATGGGATTGACCGACACGTCGCCCGCAACCGTCGCCAGCGGCACTCTCGGACTGCTGTCGTTCACTGCGATCATTGCCCTCTTCATCTACTTCCTCGGCAAGGATTTCATGTGGCTGGTGTTCGGCAAAGAAACCCTGCGGCTAACCGACGTGGCAGCCGTGCGCGACGTCAGGGGTTTTGTGCGAAATCGTTCCTCATTGCCTTTGAAAGGGCACCTTGAGGCCGAAATCCTCGACCATACCTATCCAACGGATGAAGCGGGGCTGTCGGAAGTCATCAGGTTGACCAACACCAACGGCGTCCTTGTTTTCGGCAGGGAGTTGAGCCGGCCCGAGGCCGAGGCTGTGACAAGTGCCGTCGAGCATTTCACCGGTCGTGAGAATTCGAGCCGACGATAGGCAGCCAATGTTCTTCTACCTTTCCAAGATCTTCTGGTTCTTCATCCAGCCGCTCAACCTGGCGATCTTCCTGCTGCTAGCGGGACTGCTCGCGGTCACGATCGGGCGCCGACGGTTAGCGGCCGCCGGCAGCGTGCTGGCATTTTTGATCCTTGCACTGTCAGCATGGACGTCGCTCGGCGCCATGATGCTCAATCCGTTGGAAGAGCGCTTTCAACGCCCGCCGCTGCCGGAAAAGGTCGACGGCATCGTCGTGCTCGGCGGCGGCTTCGAGGGCGCCATCAATCTGGCGCGCGGCGGCTATGAGCTGAACAGCAGCGGCGATCGGATGGTCGAGACCGCGATTCTCGCCCGGCGCTTTCCCACCGCCAAGGTGGTCGTCTCCGGCGGCACCGGCGCGTTGTTTCTCGATGGCGAGGGCGATGCCGCAACCGCGCCGCGCCTGCTCACCGCGCTTGGCGTGGCCGCCGACCGGATGATCCTGGAGAACAAGTCCCGCAACACCTATGAGAACGCGGTCTTCACCAAGGAGTTGGTAACGCCGAAGCCCGGCGAGACCTGGCTGCTGGTGACCTCGGCCTTCCATATGCCGCGCGCCAAGGCGCTGTTCGACAAGGCCGGCTTTGCAACCGTTCCATGGCCGGTCGACTATCGCACCTCGGGACGGGAAGGCGTCGGCCTGTTCCGCGACAATCCAGCCGATTCGCTGCAGGCCACCACCATGGCCATCCGGGAATGGATCGGGCTTTTTGCCTACTGGCTGTCAGGCCGGATCGATCAGCCTTTTCCGGGCGGCTGACCGATCACCGCCTGCCTGGCCGCCGAGAAGAACTGGCGCCGCACCAGCACCGCCAGCAGCAACAGCGTCGACAACACGAACACCATGGGGTCGACGAACCAGCCGAGATAACCGATCGAGAAGAACACGCCGCGCAGGCCGGAGTTGAAGTGCTTTCCGGCCAGCATGTTCATTTGCGCCGCACGCCACACCGC
This sequence comes from Mesorhizobium sp. BR1-1-3, assembly GCF_020165455.1. Lineage (NCBI taxonomy): Bacteria > Pseudomonadati > Pseudomonadota > Alphaproteobacteria > Hyphomicrobiales > Phyllobacteriaceae > Mesorhizobium > Mesorhizobium sp. BR1-1-3. The sequence goes on along the minus strand of NZ_JAIUIC010000001.1, from coordinate 72,349 downwards.
CGTTTCGGTGACCGGATTGCGCGAGGCTTCGCCATGCGGGATCGGTACGGCGCCGATCAGGATCGTGCAATAATTGAACAGCCGGTACGCCCAGCCGAATTTGAAGAACGAAAACGCCAGGATCAGCACCAGCCCAAACACCTTTATCTGGAAGGCCGCGCGCGACGGCGCGCCACCCAGAGGCAGGTCGCTGAGCACTTCAAGAACCCGGTCGGACGCGCCGAGCAGGGCAAAGCAGCCGCCGATCGCGATCAGCGAGCTGGAGGCGAAGAAGGCGGTGCCTTGCTGCAGCCCGCTCATGATGGCGGTGTCGACGATGCGGATCTCGCGCTCGGCCATGGTCCGCATCCAGGCTTGCCGCTGTGCATTCATCGCCGTCGTCAGCGACATCCGGCTGACAAGCTTGCCGTCGGAGGCAAACGTGTGCAGCAGCCACGCGACGAGGAAGAAGGCCAGCGCCGCGAGATCGGCTGTCGAAAGATCGAGGGAATCGCCCATGGCCTGAATTTATCACATTCAGGGCGATCGCTTCGATGTCCGCATTCAGCGATCGTGCCAATGTCGCTGCCGGAGCAAACAAGGTCGGCGGGTGCAGCGCCGCGATTTCCAAAAGAGCGGAAACATCGTGGGAATTCCTATATGTAGTCCTCGACCTGACTCCAGGAGACAACGCCGCGTGTTCCTTTCGGTTTTCGACCTGTTCAAGATCGGCATAGGACCCTCGAGTTCGCACACGATGGGACCGATGACCGCCGCGGCGCGGTTTCTCGACGAGGTCGCGGGAAATGACTGGCCGCGCCCGGCGGGTGTGAAGGTCGACCGCCTTGGCGCCAGCCTGCACGGGTCACTCGCCTATACCGGCATCGGCCACGGCAGTGACCGCGCCGTCATGCTCGGCCTTGCCGGTCTGACGCCGCAGACGGTCGATCCCGACCAGGCCGATGGCATTGCCAGTCGCATCGCCGCCGAAAAGCGTATTTCGCCGCCCGGCCATCCCACCTATCGCTTCGATCCGGCCAGCGATCTGGTGCTGGACCGCAAGACGCCGCTCACCGGCCACGCCAACGGCATGGCGTTCTACGCCTATGATTCCGGCGGCCGCCTGCTGCTCAAGCGCATCTATTATTCGATCGGCGGCGGCTTCGTGGTTTCCGAAGAGGAACTGCAGCGGATGAAGGCCAAGGGATCGGTGACGACGGAAGGCAAGAAAGTGCCTTATCCGTTCAAGAATGCGGTCGAGATGCTGGCCATGGCCGGCAAAAGCGGCCTTTCCATCGCCGACATGAAACGCGTCAACGAGGAGACGCAGATGACGCGCGAGGCGCTCGACGCCGGCCTCGACGGCATCTGGAGCGCCATGAAAGGCTGCATCGACCGCGGCCTGTCGCAGGACGGCATCATGCCGGGCGGGTTGAAGGTGCGCCGCCGGGCCCGCATGCTGCATGACAAGCTGCAGGAGCAATGGCAGCAGAACAAGCCCAATCCCTTGCTCGCCAATGACTGGCTGTCGATCTACGCCATGGCGGTGAACGAGGAAAATGCTGCCGGTGGCCGGGTCGTCACAGCGCCGACCAACGGTGCGGCCGGCACGCTGCCGGCGGTGCTGCGCTACTGGCTGCATTTCCATCCCGAGGCGGACCAGCCGAGCATTCGTGATTTCCTGCTGACGGCTGCTGCCGTCGGCGGCATCATCAAGACCAATGCTTCGATCTCCGGCGCCGAAGTCGGCTGTCAGGGCGAGGTCGGGTCGGCATCGGCAATGGCGGCGGCCGGCCTGTGCGCCGTCATGGGCGGTACGCCCGAGCAGGTCGAGAATGCCGCCGAGATCGCGCTCGAACACCATCTCGGCATGACCTGCGATCCGGTTGGCGGGCTGGTGCAGGTGCCGTGCATCGAGCGCAATGCGCTGGGCGCGGTCAAGGCGGTGACGGCAGCGTCACTGGCCATCAAGGGCGACGGCACCCATTTCGTACCTCTCGATGCAGCGATCGAGACTATGCGCCAGACCGGCCTCGACATGAACGAGAAGTACAAGGAAACCAGCCTGGGTGGGCTCGCCGTCAACGTCGTGGAATGCTGAAGGCTGGCCTAAACTGCCACTGTGGAGAAGTCGATCCGGTCGTTGACGCGTCCGCATGCGGGACTAACCTTAAGCGATGTCTCTCAATCTCATAAAACTCTGTGTCGGCTGCGACAGCGTCGAAGATCTCGAGGAGTGGATCGCCTTCCGCCTCGACGAGCGGCGGCGCGCCGGTGAGCCGGTCGAGCAATATCACACCACGCGCATGATGCCGACGCGCGGCGCCGAGGTCACCGATGGCGGTTCGCTCTATTGGGTGATCAAAGGAAATGTGCAGTGCCGCCAACTGATCACCGAGATCCGGCCGTTCACCGATAGTGAAGGCATCGGCCGCTGCCACCTGGTTCTCGACCCGAAGGTTGTTCGAACCGACTGGCAGCCGCGCCGGGCCTTTCAGGGCTGGCGCTATCTGAAGCCGGCCGACGCGCCGCTCGATCTGGGCAAGGGCAAGGCCGGACTGATCGAGATGCCGCCGAAACTCAGGCGCGAGCTTGCCGACCTCGGCCTGCTCTGACCCCAGGTGGCATCACCGTCTGGCCCTTTGTGCCGCCCGATGTGGGGCTTGCAAGCGATGTGGCAACGCCACATCTTGTTTTTTATGAGCGATAAGAAGCAACCTGTGCCAGCGAGGACCAATCCTGCGCCGATCAAGCCCCAATCCAACGCCGGCGAGATCGACGCCTTCATTCGCCAGGCGAGGACACTTGCCGCATCGGCGACCGGTTCGGGCAGGCTGATCCTTGCTCTCGACGCGACGATGAGCCGCCAGCCGACATGGGATCTGGCCTGCACGCTGCAGGGCCAGATGTTCGACGCCGTCGGCAAGGCAGGAACCCTCAGCGTGCAACTGGTTTATTTTCGCGGTCTTGGCGAGTGCCGTTCGTCCGCTTTCGTGAGCGACACCAATGCCTTGAAGCAGCTGATGACGCGGATCGAGTGCCGCAGCGGTCATACCCAGATCGGCAAGGTGCTGGCGCATGCGTTGAAACAGACGGCAACCGCTAAGGTCAATGCGCTGGTCTATATCGGCGATGCGATGGAAGAGGATATCGACGATCTGGCCGAAAAGGCCGGCAGCCTCGGCCTTCATGGCGTTCCTGTCTTCGTCTTTCAGGAAGGCCATGATTCCAGCGCGGAAAAGGCGTTCAAAGAGGTTGCGCGGCTGTCCAAGGGGGCCTGGTTCCGGTTTGATCGGCGGGCTGCCGCGACCCTGGCCGGACTGCTTTCGGCTGTCGCCGTGTTCGCGACCGGCGGGTTGAAGGCGCTCGAAGCCAGAGGCAGGCCGGAAGACCGGCTGATGATCGAGCATCTGCGGGGCGGCGGAAAATAATGGGCGCAATCATCGCTTTTGTAGCGTTGCTTTTGCTGCTGCTCGGCGCGGTGACGATCTTTCTGCGTGCCGAGCCAGCGAAACTGGCGGGCACGCTGCGAACGCTCGGGCCGGCTCTTCTGGCAGTTGTCGGCGTCGCCGTGCTGGTGGTCGGCCGTGAAGGCATCGGCGGCATGATCCTCACCGCGGCAATTGCCTGGTATGGTTCCATGCGAATGAAACGCCAGCCGGCGGGGCTTGCACCGGGCAAACGATCGACGGTGCGCACAGCGGCATTGGAAATGGAGCTCGATCACGATACCGGCGGCCTCGAAGGACTGGTCCTGGCTGGCCGCCACGAAGGCAAGATGCTTGGCGCGATGGGGCTGGTGGAATTGCAGCACCTCTACCGCGAACTCTCCGGTGATCCGGAGAGCCGGCAGTTGCTAGAGACGTATCTTGACGGCAGATTTCCCGTCTGGCGCAAAAACACTGAGACGAACGGTGGCGAAGGGCTGGGTGTTGCGCCAGGTCCGGGCGCCATGACTAAGGAGGAGGCCTACAAGGTCCTTGGTCTTGAAGCGGGGGCCGCCGCGGCGGATGTCCGCAAGGCGCACCGCCGCCTGATGCAGCGCCTGCACCCCGATGTCGGCGGCACGTCTTTCCTGGCGGCGCGGATTAACGAAGCCAAGGACGTCTTGCTCTCCAATCACAACTAGTCTCCTTCGACGCAGAATTTTTCCGGGAGATGATTTCCACGCCGTCCTACTGCTGGACGGCGTAGCACTCGATGTTCTTCTTCTTCAAAGCGGTGCAGGCCTTCCAGGCGGCGGTCTTCGAACCGAAGCCGCCGAAGCGGGCGCGATAGTAGGTGACGCCGTCCTTGTCGAAGGCGACGGTGAAGCCGGAGGCGTCGGCCAGCACCTTGGGCGCCTGCTTGGTGGTCTTGTCGAGGAAGGCCTGTGCCTCGGACTGCTTTGGCGACGAGGCGACCTGAATGGCCCAGCCCGACGGCACCGACGCCGTGTTGACCGGGTCGACGGCCGCTGGCGTTGGCTCGGCATAGGCAGCGACGACCTGGGCCGTCGCGACCTGGGGAGCTGAAACGATGACGGTCTTGACCTTTCTGGTCTTGACGACGGGGGCTGCTTCTTCGGCCTGCGGGGTATCGTCTTCCGCGACCGTGGCGTCCTCGGCGACGGTGGCGTCGTCCTGCGCCACAACAGGCTTGTCATCGGGCGTCGGAGCGTCATGCTTGGGCAGGAGAACCTGGGCGAGGGCGGTGACCGGGTTGTTGCCGCCGGCCTTGGCCACCAGATCGCCACCGCCGCGAGTCGATGCCCTCGGCAGATAGGTGTTGATCAAGCTGGCCATCTGATTGTCGCGGCTGCGGCCGGAACTGCCGCCCATGACCACGCCGACGATGCGGCGATTGCCGTCGGAAACCGACGAGACGAGGTTGAAGCCGGAGGCGCGGGTGTAGCCCGTCTTGATGCCGTCGACACCCTTGATGCGTCCGAGCAGGCGATTGTGACCGTTGATGCGCTGACGCCCGTAGAGAAAGGAGCGCTGCGAGAAATAGCCGTAATACTGCGGAAAATGCTCGCGCAGCGCGATGCCGAGCGTCGCCATGTCGCGCGCGGTGGTGAACTGGCCAGGGTCTGGCAGGCCGTTGGCGTTGCGGAACACGGTGCCGTTCATGCCCAGCGCACGCGCCTTGGCGGTCATCATGCGGGCAAAAGTGGTTTCATTGCCGCCGAGCATTTCGCCGAGCGCGGTGGCCGAGTCGTTCGCCGACTTGGTGACGATCGACAGGATCGCGGTCTCGACCGTGACCGAACCGCCCGGCTTCACGCCAAGTTTCGTCGGCGCCTCGGCGGAGGCCTTGGCGGAAAACACCACTGGCGTATTCCTGCTGATCTTGCCCTTCGCCATCGCTTCGAAGGTCAGGTACAGCGTCATCATCTTGGTCAGCGAAGCTGGATAGCGCCTGCCGTTGGCATCTGCGGAGTAAAGCACCTTGCCAGTCTTGGCATCCACGACGATGGCCGCCTGCTTGGCCGCCAGCGACGAGGCAACGTCTCCAAAAACGAATGTCATCGCCAAGGCGATGATCATCATCGTTTTGAGAGGGGAGGTGGATTTGGAAACGATGCCCAACAACGCCTTACGCACTGGTACTTCCCTTGGATTTCTTCGTTGCGTTGGAGGCGGCAAAGGGTCCTGCCTCGCTTCCGGCCAAGCTACCGGCGCAGCGTTACCAATCCGTTTATGGTAACCGCCGCGTTCACCATTTTCTTCGTGCTTGAAGCTCTCTTTATTCGATTTTTAGCCATTGGCTGCGCAGGCGGGTCCGCAAGCCCGCGAAATCTTGACTTTTGTGCGGCGCACAATATATTATCTTGCATTGCACAAGGGCGCCCCGAAGAAGGACGCCTCAACCGTCAAGGGAATCGTGAAATGACCCAGACCTATGAGGACTTCAGCAAATACGGCAAAGAGTTCGCCGACACCGGATTGAAGAGCTTCGCGTCGCTCTCCAAGGGCGCACAGGCGATTGCCACCGAGGCTGGTGAATACACCAAGAAGAGTTTTGAAACCGGCAGCGCCACTGTGGAGAAGCTGTTTTCAGCCAAGTCGCTGGAAAAGGCCATCGAGATCCAGTCGGACTATGCCAAGCAGTCCTATGAGGCTTTCGTCGCCGAGGCCACCAAGATTGGCGATCTCTATGCCGAACTCGCCAAGGAAGCCTACAAGCCATTCGAATCGATCGTTGCCAAGGCGAAGTAATTTCGCCCGGGCGAACTGATTTCGCCTGACGTGACCCGGATTCAGCCTTTTGACCCGAGAAAAAGCCCGGCCGTGGAAACGTGGCCGGGCTTTTTCGTGTCAATTTCCGTTCCAGAGCCTCGCGCCCCTTCACGATTGCGAAAATCGTCCAAGTTTGGTGACCTAGCCATATTGTCAGCTAACCAGAAGGGCTTAAAATCGTACATCGAACACCTACATGTCGAACTCGCATGGGGAATCGAAAGAGGCAGGAATACGTGACGATCGGTTTGACTGCCACGAGACGCGTGGTGCGAATGCAAGACGGCGACGGTAACGGCAATGGGGCCGGCCGTGGGACGGCCGTTATCACGCGCACCAAAACCAAGACCAAGAAGCCCAGCCTTTATCGGGTCCTCATCCTCAACGACGACTACACTCCGATGGAGTTCGTGGTTCACGTGCTGGAGCGTTTTTTCCAGAAGGATCGCGAAGCCGCCACACGCATCATGCTTCATGTTCACAATCATGGAGTGGGCGAGTGCGGGGTCTATACATTCGAGGTGGCCGAGACCAAAGTGTCCCAGGTCATGGATTTCGCCCGACAGAATCAGCATCCGCTGCAATGCGTGATGGAGAAGAAGTGAGGTAACATGCCGGCTTTCTCCCAAGGCCTGGAAAAGGCGCTTCACCAGGCGCTGACGCTCGCCAATGAGCGGCACCATGAATATGCAACCCTAGAACATCTGCTGCTCGCGCTCATCGACGACACCGAGGCGGCCGCCGTCATGCGCGCCTGCAATGTCGATCTCGATGAGCTCAAGCATACGGTTCTCACCTATATCGACACCGAGCTGGACAACCTCGTCACCGGTTACGACGAGGACTCCAAGCCGACGGCCGGTTTCCAGCGCGTCATCCAGCGCGCGGTGATCCATGTGCAGTCTTCTGGCCGCGAGGAGGTTTCGGGCGCCAACGTGCTCGTCGCCATCTTCGCCGAGCGCGAGAGCCATGCCGCCTATTTCCTGCAGGAACAGCAGATGACCCGCTACGATGCGGTCAACTACATCTCGCACGGCATTGCCAAGCGTCCGGGCGCGTCGGAGACACGCTCGCCGCGCGGCGCCGACGACGAGCAGGGCGGCCAGAACGGCGCCGAGCCGCAAGAGGAAGGCGGCAAGAAGAAGCAGCAGCAGGACGCGCTGACGGCTTATTGCGTCAACCTCAACAACAAGGCCAAGGCCGGCAAGATCGATCCGCTGATCGGCCGCGAGTCCGAGATCAACCGCACGATCCAGGTGCTGTGCCGCCGCTCCAAGAACAACCCGCTCTATGTCGGTGACCCCGGCGTCGGCAAGACGGCGATCGCCGAGGGCCTGGCCAAGCGCATCGTCGAGGGCGACGTTCCCGAAGTGCTGCACAATGCCACCATCTTCGCGCTCGACATGGGCACGCTGCTCGCCGGCACGCGCTATCGCGGTGATTTCGAGGAACGGCTGAAGCAGGTCGTCAAGGAGCTCGAGGATTATCCTGGCGCCGTGCTGTTCATCGACGAGATCCACACGGTGATCGGAGCAGGGGCGACTTCAGGCGGCGCCATGGATGCGTCCAACCTGTTGAAGCCGGCGCTGTCGTCGGGTGCGATCCGCTGCATCGGCTCGACCACCTACAAGGAATTCCGCCAGTTCTTCGAGAAGGACCGTGCCTTGGTGCGGCGCTTCCAGAAGATCGACGTCAACGAGCCGACCATCGAGGACGCCATCGAGATCATGAAGGGCCTCAAGCCCTATTATGAGGAGTTCCACAAGGTGAAGTTCACCAACGAGGCGATCAAGGCCTCGGTGGAACTGTCGGCACGCTACATCAATGACCGCAAGCTGCCGGACAAGGCGATCGACGTGATCGACGAGACCGGCGCCTCGCAGATGCTGGTGCCGGAAGCCAAGCGCAAGAAGACTATCGGCATCAAGGAGATCGAGGCGACGATCGCCACCATGGCCCGCATCCCGCCGAAGACGGTTTCGGCCGACGACGAGAAGGTGCTGCAGGGCCTCGATATCGAGCTGAAGCGAGTCGTCTATGGCCAGGACACTGCGATCACCGCACTGACCTCGGCGATCAAGCTGGCGCGTGCCGGCCTGCGCGAACCGGAGAAGCCGATCGGCTCCTACCTGTTCTCCGGCCCGACCGGCGTCGGCAAGACCGAAGTGGCCAAGCAGTTGGCCGCGTCGCTCGGCGTGGAGCTGATCCGCTTCGACATGTCGGAATATATGGAGCGCCACACCGTGTCGCGGCTGATCGGTGCTCCTCCCGGCTATGTCGGCTTCGACCAGGGCGGTCTTCTGACGGACGGCGTCGACCAGCATCCGCATTGCGTGCTGTTGCTGGACGAGGTCGAGAAGGCGCATCCGGACCTGTTCAACATCCTGTTGCAGGTTATGGATCATGGCAAGCTGACCGACCACAACGGCAAGCAGATCGACTTCCGCAATGTGATCCTGATCATGACCACCAATGCGGGTGCGTCGGATGCGCAGCGCGCAGCGATCGGCTTCGGCTCGACCAAGCGCGAAGGCGACGATGTCGAGGCGATCAACCGGCTGTTCACGCCGGAGTTCCGTAACCGTCTCGATGCGATCATCCCGTTCGGCTCGCTGCCGGTGCCGGTCATCCATCAGGTGGTGCAGAAGTTCGTCATGCAGCTCGAGGCCCAGCTTTCCGAGCGTGGCGTCACCTTCGACCTGTCGGCGGACGCGATCGCCTGGCTCGCCGACAAGGGCTATGATGAGCGCATGGGCGCGCGGCCGCTCGGTCGTGTGATCCAGGAGCACATCAAGAAGCCATTGGCCGACGAGGTGCTGTTCGGCAAGCTCAAGAAGGGCGGCACGGTGCGCGTCACCGTCGAGAAGAAGGAAACCGGCGAGACCGGCCTGAAGCTCGAATCGCTGGCCGACGAGGCGCCGGTGAAGCCGAAGAAGGAAGAGCCGGAAGAAACGCCGAAGTCCAGAAAGGCCGTGGTGAAAAAGCCGGCGGCCAAGAAGCTGGTGGCGCAGAAGCCCGAAGCCAAGGGCAAGGACGGCGGCAAGCGCAGCCTGGTGCCACAACTGCCCCGAAAGAACTGAGCTTACGAAAGTCAAAAAAGCCCCGGAGACGGGGCTTTTTTATTGGAGCGAGGGTAGGCATAATCGGCCAGATCATCATCCTGAACGGTGCGCCGCGATCGGAAAACAAGCATCGCCAAGGCTGTTCAGGAGTGCTTCGATAGCGTCTGGATCAATCTCGGTGTCGACGTTTGCGAGCAGGCCATGCCGCCGCGCTATCGCCCAGGGATGGGATTGCGGCCCGATGGCGCGCCTGTGGCAGGAAGAGGTGCACCGGCCCGGCGTGTACGATCTGGAAGTCGACACGTCGCTCCTGAGCCCTGGGCAATGCGCGGACACGCTCGCAGAGCAGCTTCGGCAAGGACCGTATCGAACATCGTTTCGGAAATTGTCCAACCCATCCAGCGCCGCCCTTGAGGCGTTTTGACCGGCATGCCGCCGCAGGCGAGTTCGTCCAGATCGGCGAATTTACATCCCGCAAAGGGCCGGCGATTGCATGGTGGAGCTCTCAGCGGCCGCGCTGTCCGACTCGAAACGGGTCAGCAAATATCCGCACGCCTTCCAGATCGCGACCATCAGGGATGCGCCCGCATAGCCATCCACGGCATAGTGCCAGCCAAGCACGACGGATCCGACCATAATGACGCCCGCGAATAACCACATCACAACACCGGCCAGCCGAGACCGCCGCGTTGCATAGAGAGCGAACAGCACCGCCATCGCAACGTGCAGGGATGGGAAGGCGGATATACCGACGCTGCCGGTAGTTGCGCCGGTGTAGCCACCCCACAGCATATCCTGCGTGTTGAGCGCCCAGATTGGATAGATGCGATCGGCGGTGGCGAGTGCTTGCATGAGGGCGTGAAAGTCGTTGCCGAACCCCAATCGCTCGTAAAAGCAAGGGCCAGCCGACGACAGGCCCATCGCGAGGAAGAAGCCACCCAGCGTCCACACCGTCATGAAGCTCATCAGGAACTGGTGACGCAGCTTCGTATCCTTGCGTGCGATGCACACGGTGAAAACCGCGGTAATGAGCACGACGAACCAGAAATTGTAAGCGATGTTGATGATCTTCAATGCAAGCGGCGACTGGACGATAAACCACAACCATTCGTGCGGGGCTCGACCGAAATGCAGGATGCGGTCGGCCTGAGCCAATGCCTTGTCCCATGCAAACGGAGAGAGGATTGCAATGGCTCCCTTCAACACACCGATCACGGATATGAAGGCAAGACCCGCACCCAGGCCATTCAGACTGTTGGCAATGCGTTCGGCGTCGCCAAAGAATCTACCCAGTGACTTCAGGAAGGTGTGCAGCGGTTCGGTATCCCGCTGGACCAGCGCAAGATGGAGAAGCGTCCCAAGTGCAAAGGCTGAGCCGCAAATCCAGAAGGCGATGAAAAGATACTCAGCGTATTCCTCCAGAACGCCGAAATCCGGCATGTTTCCAGTGTGCCACCCGACTGCGCTTGCCAGAAGCAGCGCAGCGGCAGCCATAGCGTGCAGCAGCCGGTGTCGCCAAAAGGCATCCGCCAAGATGCCAAGAAAAGCACGCTCGACAATTGCCCCCGCCAGTGGGGCCGATGCCGCAACCGAATGTTCCATGGTTTTGAAGCCCCACAGCTCGCCACGCGTTAGCATTTTACCGTGAGATGGTTCGATATTTCCTAATCAGACGATTAGAGTTGCAAACGGTTGAGTCGGCACTGGGCACGGCCGGGCATTAGAATCGGCTTCTGGACTGAACGGCGCTTGTTAGTCCGATATTCTCGACCAGGTCCACCACATCATTGGCGGACCTCCCGCTCTCAATTTTTGAGTGCAGTCCGTATCTTTTCGGCGTTCCCGACCAGAATCTCCGGCTTCTCCATCTCGCCCGTGTGCGGCTTCAGCGGGATGCCGTCGAAGCGCGGAATGACATGCACATGCAGATGATAGACGGTCTGCCCCGAGGCCGGCTCATTGAACTGCATGACGGTGACGCCATCGGCGCCGAAGGCCTTTTTCACCGCCAGCGCCACTTTCTGAACGGCGCTCAAGAGATGGCCGAAAATTGACGGATCGGCATCGAGAAGGTTGCGCGACGGCGCTTTCGGCACCACCAGCGTATGGCCGAGCCCCTGCGGCATCACATCCATGAAGGCGATGACCGCGTCATCCTCGTAGACACGGTGCGAGGGAATTTCGCCGCGCAGGATCTTGGCGAAAATGTTGTCGGTATCGTAGGCGGCCTCGGTCATGGCGAACGCTCCGGATTGTGCCTTCGTGTAGCGAAGGCGTCGAAATTCGGCAAGATATCGTCGCCCCCCAGCCGGCCAACCGGGGCTACTCCTCGAGATCCTTGCGGAACGGGGTATGCTCTTCCAGATATTCGCTCATCCGCTCCACCTCCTGCCGTTCGCGCCGAAGATAGTCGGCGACGGCGTTGCGCAGGCCTGGGTGCGCAATGTAGTGCGCGGAATGCATGGTCACCGGCCGGTAGCCGCGCGCCAGCTTGTGCTCGCCCTGCGCTCCCGCCTCGACCACCTTGAGCTTGCGCTCGATGGCGAAGTCGATCGCCTGGTGATAGCAGACCTCGAAATGCAGGAAGGGATGGTCCTCGATGCAGCCCCAGTTGCGGCCATAAAGTGCATCCGAACCGATGAAATTGATCGCGCCGGCGATATAGCGCCCGTTGCGCCTAGCCATCACCAGGAGGATGTCGTCGGCCATGCGCTCGCCGATCATCGAGAAGAATTGACGATTGAGATAGGGCCGGCCCCATTTGCGACTGCCGGTGTCCATGTAGAAGGCGAAGAAATCGTCCCAGGCTTTCTCCGTGAGGTCCTTGCCGGTCAGCCGGTCGATTGAGATGCCTGGGGCAAGCGCTTCGCGCCTTTCCTTTTTCATCGCCTTTCGCTTGCGCGAGGCAAGGGTGGCGAGGAAGTCGTCATAGGTTGAAAAGCCTTCGTTGAAGAAATGGAATTGCTGGTCGGTGCGGTGCAGGAAACCGGCTGCTTCCAGCACCTCCACATCGCTCTCTTGCGCGAAGGTGACATGTGCGGAAGAGACACCGAGCTTTTGGGTCACCGCCTTCAGGCCCGCCGCGAGACCGGCCTTCACCTTGGCACTGTCCTCGCCCCTGGTGACCAGCAGGCGAGGGCCGGTGACCGGGGAGAACGGCACGGCACTTTGCAGTTTGGGATAGTAGCGGCCACCGGCGCGTTCGAACGCATCCGACCAGCCATGGTCGAACACATATTCGCCCTGGCTGTGCGATTTGAGATAACAGGGCACCGCGCCCAGCAATCTGCCCCGCCCATCCTCCAGCCTGAGATGGTGGCCCTGCCAACCAGTGCGGCGCACGGCGCATCCGGAATCCTCAAGGGCGCTCAGGAAAGCGAATGAAACCAAAGGATTGTAGCTGGTTTCTAAATCGCCGCGCGCAGTTCCCGCAAAGCCATTCCATTCATCACAGGTGAAGGCGCCGATGCCGGCGGCGACGCGGATCGAATAGTCCGCATTGGCCGTTTGTCCGTCACCCTCGTCGCCCTGATCCATGAGGCTTATTTAAGCTCCGTCCGGCCTGGTGCAAGTCACGTTTCAGACACTCAGGCGACTTTGACCAGATCGGGTTCGAACCCTTCGAACGTCATCTGATCGGCATATCTGAAGGTCAGGTCGACCGCCGGCTGGTCATGCACCGTCCAGGTGATAACAGGCATTTTCAGCCTTTCACGCACGAAGCTGACAAATGGGTTTGGCAGGTCGCCGGCGGCGTAGGAGGTGAAGGCGATCTCATGCGCCAGCATGGCGAAATGCGCCTCGATCAACCCGACGTCCTTGCCGTAGGCGGTGAGACCCCCTGGGATACCCGGCGCGTCCTTCGGAAAATCGCGGACCAGCCAATGGTCGAACGACATGATCGCCGCCTTGCCCTTGTAGCGCTTGAGCATCTTGCCGACGCTTGCCACCAGGCCTTCGTCATAGCCGGGCGTGCCTTTCAGCTCGACGACCAGTGGCACGCGGCCATCGACCAGGTCGAGCGCTTCCTGCAGCGTCGGCACATGGTCCGCCGTGCCACCGACCCTGAGCGCCGCGAGTTCAGCTGCGGTACGCTGCCAGACGAAACCATCCTGGCCGGTCAGGCGCTTGAGATCGCCGTCATGGATGATGACGGGAACGCGGTCGGACGACAGGTGCACGTCGCATTCGATGGCGTAGCCGCGTTCGGCGGCTGCGGCGAAGGCCGACAGCGTGTTTTCCCAGCGCGTCTTGTTCATGTCGTGGAAGCCGCGGTGGGCAACGGGCCGGGCGGTCAGCCAGGATAGGTCGGTCATATCTGTACCCTGGCTCATGCGACTTCGAAGATGGCTTCGATTTCCACTGCGGCATTAAGCGGCAGGCAGGCCGTGCCGACGGCGGAGCGTGCATGCTTGCCGCGCTCGCCAAGGGCGGCGACCAGGAAATCGGAGGCGCCGTTGGCAACCAGATGCTGCTCGACGAACTCGGGTGACGAGGCGACGAAAACGGTGATCTTCACCAGACGGCTGATCTTCTCGAGGTCGCCGAGTGCTGCTTTGGCCTGCGCCAGGATGTTGATCGCGCAGTATTTTGCCGCGTCCTTGCCGCCTGCCGTGTCGACGTCGCGGCCGAGCAGCCCGCTCGCCTGCAGCTTGCCGTCCTTGAGCGGCAATTGCCCGGCAGTGAACAGCAAATTGCCGGTCCTGCAATAGGGCACGTAGTTGGCGGCGGGCGCGGCGGCGACGGGAAGCGTCACGCCCAGATCGCTTAGCCGCTTTTCGATTGTTTCACTCATGGTATTTCCCTATTGCTTGGTGACGCCGCGCCGGCCGGGCCGAAATTGCTATTTTTGCCTCGCTTCCGCCACGACTTTTTTTAAGCTGGACCATCTTTCCCTGCGGCCTGCCATCAGTCGCGACGATCGGAGTACCTCATGCGCGCAACGCGCCTCGCATTCCATGCCGTCCTGTTGTCGGGGATATTCTCGATAGGTCCTGTCTTCGCGGCGCCGGCGCTGCAAGCCCACCGCGCCGTTTACGATCTTACCCTGAAAAAGGCTTCCGATCAGTCCGGCATCACGGGCATATCCGGCCGCATGGTCTATGAGTTCAATGGCTCGGCCTGTGAAGGCTATACGGTGAAATTCCGTTTCGTCACCCAGATCGTCACCGCCGACAACACTAGGTTGACCGACCAGCAGACGACCACTTTCGAGGATGCCGAGGGCAAGACCTTTTCGTTCGTGACAAAGTCCTTCGTCGACCAGAATCTCGACAAGGAGGTCAAGGGCATCGCCACGAAAGAAACCAAGGGCCTGAAGGTCGACATCGACAAGCCTGAAAAGAACAGCGTCGAGCTCGCGACAACCCAATTCCCGACCCAGCATTTGGTCGAATTGATCGGCAAGGCCGAAAAAGGCGAGAATTTTTACGAAACCAACCTGTTCGACGGTTCCGAAGACGCCAACAAGGTGATGACCACCACCGTCGTTGTCGGCAAGAAAACCGATGCCGACAAGGCCGACCCGGAAGCTTCGGCACTGGCAAAGCTCGCCACCGACAAATACTGGCCGGTCGACATCGCCTATTTCGACGACACCAACAAGACCGGCGAAGAGGTTCCGGAATACCGTATCAGCTTCAAGCTGCATGAGAACGGCATCACCCGCGATCTCGTCATGGACTATGGCGACTTCTCGATGACCGGCAAGCTGGTCAACCTGTCGCTGTTCGACCAGACAAAACCTTGTCCCGCCAAATAGTGCCCGTTTGCCACGGCACGGCGTGGTCGTAACGAACGACTTGAACGTGCCGCAATCGTCTCCCAACCTGCTTCCCAGCGTCCAGGCGCGAGGGGGATCAGCTTGAGCAGGATCGATACGTTCGTCGCGCCGCGGCCCAACCCGGCACTGATCAGGGCCATGACATCCGTCAACCGGATCGTCATGCTGCGCGGCATTCCCGGGTTTCGGGATCTGTTGCCGTTCAATCGCCTGGCCGGTCTGCGCGGCGTCTCAAATGTCCGCCATATCGACTTTCCCGACGCCGATCTTGAGCGGCTGAAGGCCAGTTGCGGGGCAGGGAAGGCGACCTTCATCACGCCCAATCATCCCGAGTTCTTCACCGACTGGATGATCGACAAGGAAATCGTGTCGCAGGTCAGCCCGCTCACGGCCTCATGGGCGACCAATGGTGTCGTCAACGGCCTTGGCCGGCTGATGCAGAAGTTCTGGCTTGCCAACAATCTGATCGCCCAGATACCCGGCAACAGCGGGGCAGCGAAGGAACACTCGATCGCCTGGGCCCTGAAAGGCCATGGCGTGCTGCTGCATCCCGAAGGCGGCGTCGGCTGGCATGCCAATGTCGTTGCGCCTTTGCTGCCGGGTGCCGTCGAGATGGGACTGGAAGCCCTCAAACGCGGTCGGGCCACGGATCCCAATTTCAAGGTCTGGATCGCGCCCGTCGTCTGGAAGCTTGCCTTCACCGGCAACGTCGAAGCGGCACTGGCGAGGGAATGCGCCTATGTCGAGAAAAACCTCAAAATAGAACGCCAGGCGACCGACACGCTGCCGCAGCGCATTCACCATGTCTATTCGACACTGCTGGCCCGCGATGAAGCTGCCAGCGGCATGCCGTTCGACCAAAGCGCTTCCTATGCCCAGCGTCAGAGGGTTTTGGTCACCGAGCTCAGCCGCCAGCTCGGCAAAAGCATCTCAGCCGACATTGATGTCGCCGACATCACCGAGCTTCTGCGGCGGGCGCGTCGCTGGCAGCGCGAAAACACTGGCGATGCCGAACGGCAAAGGCAGGTCCGCGCGCTCGTCGATAGGGTTCAGAGGCTGCAACGCGTCGGACCCTGGGCCTGCGCCAATCCGCGCATTAGCCAGGAGGAGATCGCCGAACATCTGAAGCGGATCCGCAACGACTATTGTCGGGGCGGGCTGCGCGACACGATGAACCGGTTCGTTCCGCAGCCGGCCGGGCCGCGTTGCGCCCACATCCGGGTGCCGGAGGCACTGGGCTTGCATGAGCATACGGGCTCGATCGACGATGCGGTTGCCGATCTGCACCGTCGCATGCAGGATACAGTCACCAACATCGTCGCCGAGCTTGCAGTCAATGGCGGCTTCATTTTCTATCCGAATCCATTCTATCGTCACTGACATCAGCCGGGCCATGTGGCCGACTGTCGTGACGGATGGAAGGCAGACAGCAAGCTTTATGGCAGCCTATGTCGACGCAGCGATCTGGAACTGGGCCGGCCATCGCTGGTGCCATCTGTTGGCCGACGACACCGACGAGTTGCATCGCTTTGCCGCGCATCTTGGCGTCAAGCGCTCATCCTACCAGGGGCCGCCCAAGACATCGGCGCCGCATTATGACATAACCGGCTTCGAGCGTGACCGTGCGGTGCGGCTCGGCGCCATCGAATGCAGCCGCGAGGAGATCGTCGCGGTCTTCCGGCGGGTGCGGGTGCCGAACGGCAAGATAAAGCGCTGACGGCAGCGCGCGGATCGTCGCACGCTGCACACAGGTCCCGCGGCACTTGCGTTTATCGCGCATCCCCTCTATATGCGCGCTCATTCCACACACGGACTTTGGTGTCTGCCCGGGAGAAATCCGGCTGAAACCTCCGGTGGCGTTCGAGGACAAAGTCCAAAAATGCCTGTGTCCGTGGAGGCTAACCGGAAAGGAACTTTGAATGGCACTGCCTGATTTCAGCATGCGCCAGCTTTTGGAAGCTGGCATTCACTTCGGCCACCAGACCCATCGCTGGAACCCGAAAATGGCGCCCTACATCTATGGCGCCCGCAACAACATCCACATCATCGACCTCTCGCAGACGGTGCCTTTGCTGCACCAGGCGCTGAAGCAGGTTTCCGACACTGTCGCCAAGGGCGGCCGCGTGCTGTTCGTCGGCACCAAGCGCCAGGCGTCCGACATCGTCGCCGATGCGGCACAGCGTTCGGCCCAGTACTATGTCAACTCGCGTTGGCTCGGTGGCATGCTGACCAACTGGAAGACGATCTCGAATTCGATCCAGCGCCTGCGCAAGCTCGACGAGATGCTGGCCGGCGAGGCGCAAGGGTTGACCAAGAAGGAACGCCTGAACCTCGACCGCGAGCGCGAGAAGCTCGACAAGGCGCTGGGCGGCATCAAGGACATGGGCTCGACGCCCGACCTGATGTTCGTGATCGACACCAACAAGGAAGCGATCGCCATCCTCGAGGCCAAGCGCCTCGGCATTCCGGTCGTCGCCATCATCGATTCGAACTGCGATCCGGACAAGATCGACTTCCCGATCCCCGGCAATGACGACGCGGCCCGCGCCATCCAGCTCTATTGCGATCTGATCGCCAAGGCTGCGATCGACGGCATTGCCCGTCAGCAGGGCGCGCTCGGCGTCGACATCGGCGCTTCGATCGAAGCTCCCGTCGAACCGGCGCTCGACCCGGCTCCGGCCCCGGCTGCAGACGCTCCGGAAGCTTGATAATCGAAGGCCGGTTGCGGCCTTCATCTTTCTCATATTCTGGCACGCTAAACAGACGCACCATCGAATACCGATGGTGCGTCGGTGCATTTAAAACAAAGAGGCGACAATGAGCATTTCGGCTGCACAGGTCAAAGAACTCCGCGACTTGACCGGCGCGGGCATGATGGATTGCAAGGCGGCGTTGACCGAGACCAACGGCAACATGGAAGAGGCCGTCGACTGGCTGCGCAAGAAGGGTATCTCCAAGGCTGACAAGAAGGCTGGCCGCACCGCGGCTGAGGGCCTGATCGGCGTCGACAACGGCGTGCGCGAGGCTGCCGTCGTCGAGGTCAATTCCGAGACCGACTTCGTTGCCCGCAACGCCGCGTTTCAGGAAATCGTCGCCAATGTTGCCAAGGTTGCGCTGGCCTACGGCACGACGGAAGCTGTGGCCGCCGCAAAGTATCCAGGTTCCGACAAGTCGGTTGCCGACACCATCAAGGACGCTGTCGGCACCATCGGCGAAAACATGGGCTTCCGCCGCTCGGCCAAGCTCACCGTCCCGCACGGTGCTGTCGCCACCTACGTCCACAACGCAGTTGCCGATGGTCTTGGCAAGCTCGGCGTTCTGGTCGCGATCGAGACCACGGGCAATGAGCATGCCGCCAATGCCTTTGGCCGCCAGGTTGCCATGCATGTCGCCGCCACCAACCCGCTGGCGCTGACGGCCGAGCAGATCGATCCGGCTGCGGTCGAGCGCGAGAAGGCGATCTTCGCCGATCAGGCGCGCCAGTCCGGCAAGCCGGAAGCGATCATCGAAAAGATGGTCGAAGGCCGCCTACGCAAGTTCTATGAGGAAGTCGTGCTCCTGAAGCAGGCCTTCGTGCTCAATCCCGACATCACTGTCGAGCAGGCACTGAAGGATGCCGAGAAGGAAATCGGCGCTCCGGCCAAGATTTCCGCCTATCTGCGCTTTGCGCTCGGCGAAGGCATTGAAAAGGAAGAGACCGATTTCGCGGCGGAAGTCGCGGCTGCGGTGAAGAAATAATCCTTACAAATAGCCCCTGAAGGGGCTTCTCAGCTCAGGCAACTCGGCCGGGTGTCCGCAAGGATGCCCGGCCGATTTCTTGTGCGGTGTCGATAAAGGCCCTGAGCTTCGGCGCCATTGACGCCCGGCGCGGGAAATAGAGGAATAGCCCCGGTTCCTCGATCGCCGTCTGCGGCAGCACCTGGACCAGGCGGCCCGCGGCAAGATCGGCGCGCGCCAGCGGCTCGAAGACATAGGCAAGCCCGACGCCTGCAAGCGCAAGATCGATTGCTGCGAGCGAATCCGTCACGACAACGCTGCCCCGCGTCTCCATGGCGATGTCCTTGCCATCCTCGATCAGATCCCAGCGATAGAGCGCACCGGAGCGGACGAGCCGGTAGCCAATACAATTGTGGTTCGCCAAATCGGCAACGCTGCTGGGACGGCCGTGCCGTCCGACATAAGCGGGCGAGGCCACGATGACGACGGAGAACGGCGGCGTCAGCCGGACCGCGACCATGTCCTGGGCGATCATCTCGCCAAGCCGGATGCCGGCATCGAAGCCTTCGCCGACGATATCAACCAGACCCTGGTCAGCGAAGACCTCGACGGTAACCTCCGGATAGCGCTCGGCCATCGCGGCGACCACCGGCGTCACCGCCAATGGTATGGCGATGTTGGAGGCGTTGATCCTGAGCAGGCCAGACGGCCTGCCTTTGACGCTGCGGATACGGTCCATCCGCTCGGCAATATCCTGGAGGGCCGGAGCCGCCGTTTCCACCAGCGCCTTGCCGGCCTCGGTGAGCGAAACGCTGCGCGTCGTCCGTGCGAACAAAGGCTGGCCGATCCGCTCTTCGACAATGCGCACCGCATGGCTGACTGCCGAAGGGCTCATGCCGAGTTCGGCGGCGGCAAGCGCAAAGCCGCCGCGTCGGGCCACGGCGACGATCACAGGCAAGTGGGTGAGCAGGTCCCGGTCCATTCATGCATGATATCGCATGGTCCATGCGAACAATGCAATCTTATCGATGTCGGCCGAGCGGTCCACATTGCCGGCCGCACGTCGGCGATGGGCTGATGGCATCGAGGAGAAAGAACATGAATGCGTTGAAGCGCGTAACTTTCGCGGCAGGCATGGCGTTGGCGCCGATGGACGCCGGCGGGGCGGAGCCATCAGACTGGCGGGCGCTCGCAGACGAACGCGCGGTCATTCGCATTGCCGATGCAATCGACCGGGCCGTCGACGCCCAGGACTGGAAGCTTGCACGCAGCTATTTCGCGGATCGGGCCACTGCCGATTTCAGCAGCCTTTCCGGACAGCCGGCGGCCAACATCGCTTCCGACGACCTGATTGGCGCCTGGGCGGCCAACCTCAAGGGCAGCAAGACAAGCCTGCATCTGCGCACCAATCACCAGGTCGTTCTCGAAGGGGACACGGCGACTGTCCTGTCGAACGGCTATGCCTGGAACCGGATGGAAGGCAATGGCGACCCGCTTTGGGAGGTCTGGGGCACCTATGAGCATCACCTGACGCGTTATGCGGATGGCTGGAAGGTCGATGGCTTTGCGTTCCGCATGACACACGAGCGCGGCAATCCCTGGGTCAAGACCACTCCGGGCCAGTGACGCTCGGGCATCTATCACCAAGCATTGGAAGACGATTATGACCATGACCTACTACACTCTTGGCAACAGCGGCCTCAGGGTCAGCGGCTGGCGCTGGGCACGATGACTTTCGGCACGGAATGGGGCTGGGGAGCCGACAGGGAAACGGCGCGGGCGATGTTCGACGCCTATGTCGAGGCGGGCGGCAATTTCTTCGACACGGCGGATCTCTACACAGACGGCACGGCCGAAGCCTGGCTTGGCGAATTCATCGCCGAGCGCGGCTTGCGCGACATGGCGGTGATCGCCAGCAAGTTCACCATGAACATGCAGCCCGGCAATCCGAATGCCGGCGGCAATGGCCGCAAGAACATCATGCGGGCCGTCGATGCTTCGCTGAAACGGTTGGGGACCGACTATATCGATCTCTATCTCATGCATGTCTGGGACAGGCTGACCCCGGCCGAGGAGGTCATGCGCACGCTGGACGACCTGGTTCGGATGGGCAAGGTGCGCCATGTCGGTCTTTCGGATGTGCCCGCCTGGTATGCGGGCCGCGCACAGGCGATCGCCGAATTGCGCGGATATGAGCCGGTTTCGGCGCTACAGCTCGAATATTCATTGGCCGAACGCGCGATCGAGAATGAGTTCGTGCCATTCGGCACGCGCCATGGCGCCGGCATCATGGTGTGGAGCCCGCTGGCCAGCGGACTGCTGAGCGGTAAGTATCGGCCGGCTCAGGCCGGAACCGCGGGCCGGCTCGACGGATTTCGCAACTCGACGCATCCGGGGTTCCAAAAGTTCACGCAACGCAACTGGGCTATCGTGGCCGAACTCGAGAAGGTCGCATCCGAGATCGGCCGCAGCATGCCTCAGGTCGCGCTCAACTGGGTAGCGACGCAGCCGGGGATCGCGACCGTCATTCTCGGTGCGACGACGCTCAGCCAAATGCAGGACAATCTTGGCGCGCTGGATTTCGAGATTCCGAAAGCGCATCGCGACCGGCTGGAGAGGGTCAGCAGAACTCCAGCGCCGTTTCCCTATTCCTATTTCGGCGCGCAGATACAGGCGCGCGTCACCGGCGGCGCGACAACCGGCGACAAGCCCTCCAACTACGTGTCACCGGTGCTTATCGAAGGAGAGTCGGCCAGCGTGTCCACCAATTGATTGATGGGACAGGAAACCGGCGAATTTGCCGTTTGGGCGCCGCGTGACATCGCGGCGCCCTTCGTGTATCGGAACGCCATTGTTTCGAGGCGGCGCCTGCGCGAGGGTAGCCACCGGAGCGCGCCACATGCAAATGAAGAGGCCCAGATGACGGTGAAGCCCCTCTACCGACGTGTCTTGTTGAAAGCGTCGGGCGAAGCATTGATGGGCGAGCAGCATTTCGGCATCGACGTTTCAGTGGTGGATCGCATCGCCGGCGACATCGCCGAGGCGCGTGCATTGGGCATCGAGGTCGGCGTCGTCATCGGCGGCGGCAACATCTTTCGCGGCGTGGCGGTTGCCTCCAAGGGCGGCGACCGTGTCACCGGCGACCACATGGGCATGCTTGCCACGGTGATCAACTCGCTGGCGCTGCGCACGTCGTTGAACAAGATCGGCGTCGACGCCGTGGTGCTTTCGGCGATCGCCATGCCCGAACTTTGCGAGAGCTTTTCGCAGCGCCAGGCGACTGCCTACATGAACCAGGGCAAGGTGGTGATCTTCGCCGGCGGCACCGGCAATCCGTTCTTCACCACTGATTCGGCCGCCGCCCTCCGCGCGGCTGAAATTGGCGCCGACGCACTGTTCAAGGGTACTCAGGTCGACGGCGTCTACTCGGCGGACCCGAAGAAGGACCCGAATGCGACGCGTTTCGAGCGCATCAGCCATGGCGAAGTCATAAATCGCGGCCTTTCCATCATGGATACTGCAGCGATTGCACTTGCGCGCGAAAACAACATTCCGATAATCGTCTATTCGATCCACGAAAAAGGTGGTTTCGGCGATATTCTGAGGGGCGGCGGCCGCTGCACGGTCGTCGCGGACGATTGATCGGCGGCCTGGCCCGAAGGGAAACCGGTTTTCGAAGGTCCGATTCGAAGACGGCCCCGAAGCAGTGAGCCCGCATTAGACGGGTCGAGGAGATAAAGATGAGTGGTGAGTACGACGATCTCAAGCGGCGCATGGATGGGGCCATCGCCGCGTTCAAGCATGATCTGGCTTCGCTGCGGACCGGTCGCGCCTCCAGCAATCTGCTCGATGCGATCCAGGTGCAGGCCTATGGCACCACCATGCCGATCAACCAGGTCGCCAACGTCTCGGTGCCGGAGCCGCGCATGATCTCGGTATCGGTATGGGACAAGTCGATGGTCGGCGCGGTCGACCGCGCGATCCGCGAATCCAATCTGGGTTTCAACCCGATCGTGGACGGCACCAACCTCAGGATTCCGCTTCCCGAACTCAACGAACAGCGACGCAAGGAACTGGTCAAGATCTCGCACACCTACGCCGAGAACGCCCGGGTCGCCGCGCGCCATGTGCGCCGCGACGGCATGGACTTCCTGAAGAAGGCGGAGAAGGACGGCGACATCAGCGAGGACGATCAGCGCAAGCGCTCGGACCAGGTTCAGAAACTTACCGACGAGACGATCAGCACCATCGACCACCTGCTTTCCGATAAGGAAGCTGAAATCATGCAGGTTTAGGGTCTTGGCCTCCGGCTGACCCGAAAGCGAGAACATGGCAACGCCCGCGCATGTCGCGATCATCATGGACGGAAA
Organism: Mesorhizobium sp. BR1-1-3; assembly: GCF_020165455.1. Classification (NCBI taxonomy): domain Bacteria; kingdom Pseudomonadati; phylum Pseudomonadota; class Alphaproteobacteria; order Hyphomicrobiales; family Phyllobacteriaceae; genus Mesorhizobium; species Mesorhizobium sp. BR1-1-3. The sequence continues at coordinate 49,218 of NZ_JAIUIC010000001.1, read as the reverse complement.
CGGACGCTGGGCCAAGGCGCGCGGCTTGCCTCGTCTTGCGGGCCATCGTGCCGGCGTCGAGGCGCTGCGCAAGACGGTGCGCGCAGCACCCGGGCTCGGCATCTCCTACCTGACCGTCTACGCTTTCTCGTCGGAGAACTGGTCGCGGCCGAAATCCGAGGTCAGCGACCTGATGGGCCTTCTGAAAATGTTCATCCGCCGTGACCTTGCCGAACTGCACCAGAGCGGTGTGCGGGTTAGAATCATCGGCGACCGGGCAGGGCTGCAGCCCGATATCAGGGGACTGCTCGACGAGGCCGAAACGCTGACGGCCGCAAACGAATCGCTGACGCTGGTGATCGCCTTCAACTATGGCGGACGCGACGAGATCGTTCGCACGGCGCAAAAGCTCGCTTTGGCCGTGGCGCGTGGCGAACTCGACGCCGAGGCGATATCTGCCGAAAGCTTTGCCGTTGCGCTTGATACGCAAGGCATTCCCGACCCGGAACTGGTCATTCGCACCAGCGGCGAGCTTCGGCTGTCGAATTTCCTCCTGTGGCAGGCCGCCTATAGCGAGCTCGTCTTCCTGCCTTGCTACTGGCCCGACTTCAGCCGCGAGCACCTTGCCGAGGCCTTGCGTGAGTTTGCTGGCCGCGAACGCCGTTTCGGCGGACTTGGAGGCCAGGACGTCGCTTCGCGACCGGCCGCGGGATGAGCAATCTCCAGCTGCGTGTCGTTTCGGCGATCGTGCTCGCCATCATCACTCTCGGTTTGACCTGGATCGGCGGTCTGCCGTTCCGGCTGCTGTGCGCCGTGATATCGGCGGCGATCTTCTATGAATGGACCCGCATGTCGCGCCCGACCGGGGTCACGGGCCTGGGCTTCCTGCCGGAAGCATTGCTGGTCGTCTTCGTTGGCGCCTTGATCGGCGGCCTGGCCGCCTCCTGGCTGCTACCGCTTGTGGCGGCCATTGTTGCCGCAACGGCGATAGCCGCCTCGCTTCGCAAGACCGGACAATGGGATGCGAGCGGCCTCGCCTATGCCGCGGTTTCAGGCCTGTCGCTCGCCTTGCTGCGCGATGGCGATCGTTCGGGCCTCATTGCCATCCTGTTCCTGTTTGCGGTCGTCTGGGCCACCGATATCCTTGCCTATTTCGTTGGCCGTGCCGTTGGGGGGCCGAAACTGGCGCCCTCTATCTCGCCCGGCAAGACGCGCAGCGGCGCGCTCGGCGGTGCGCTCGGCGGCGTCGTCGCCGGGCTGGTCCTCGCCGTAGCTGCCGGTGTCGGCAATCTGGCATTGCTCGGCCTGGTGGCGCTCGTGCTGTCGATTGTCTCGCAGGCAGGCGACCTGTTTGAATCCTGGGTCAAGCGCCGCCATGGCCGCAAGGACTCAGGCGCGCTCATCCCGGGCCATGGCGGCGTCATGGATCGTGTCGATGGGCTTGTCGCAGCCGCATTCGCCCTATACGTCATCGGCTGGATTTCGGCGAACGCCGATCATCCGGCGCAGGGTCTGTTTCCCGTTTGAGTGGTGTCATTTCAGGTCCTTTGCGCGATGCGCCTTGGATTCGCCCGGATTGGTGTCACAGTCACGGCGCAGTCTGCGCCGTGGAAGAATTTGAGGGTTTGTCTTGAACGAGATTCTTCACGCGCTTTTCAGCACACAAGGCTTTGTCCTCGGCACGCTGGTGCCATTCCTCTTCGTGCTGACCGTGGTCGTGTTCGTCCACGAAATGGGCCATTACCTTGTCGGGCGCTGGTGCGGCATCGGCGTCAGGGCCTTCTCGATCGGCTTCGGCCCGGAACTCTTCGGCTTCAACGACAGCCACGGCACGCGCTGGAAACTGTGTGCGATACCGCTTGGCGGCTATGTCAAATTCGTCGGCGACATGAACGCCACATCGAGCCAGCCGACGTCGGAAGAAATTGAAACGCTGACCGCGGAAGAGCGCAAGGTCGCCTTCCACACGCAGCCGATCTGGAAGCGCGCGGCAACGGTGGTGGCCGGACCGCTGTTCAATTTCCTGCTGACGATCGTTGTCTTTTCCGTGCTGTTCACCGCCTATGGCCGCTATGTCGCCGAGCCCATGGTGGCCGAGGTGACCGCCGACAGCCCGGCGGCGAAGGCCGGCATCCTTCCCGGCGACCGATTCGTCAGCGTCGACGGCAACAAGGTCGAAACCTTTGGCGACGTCCAACGCCTGGTCTCGGGCCGTGCGGACGACGCAATCACTTTCGTCATGCTGCGCGACGGCCGGGAGGTCACTGTGACCGCGGCACCGCGGCTGATGGAACAGGAAGACGCGCTCGGCAACAAGGTCAAGGTCGCTGTAATCGGTGTCGTCAACAACAAGGAACTCGGCCAGCCACGGCTCATCACCTACACGCCTGTTGGAGCTGTCGCGGCAGCGGTCGAGGAAACCGGTCACGTCATCCAGCGCACCGGCCAGTTCCTGCAGCGCTTTGTTGTCGGGCGCGAAGACAAATGTCAGCTGGGCGGTCCGGTGAAGATCGCCGACATGGCGGGCAGGGCTGCGAAACTGGGATTCGAATGGCTCGTGCAGCTGGTTGCACTGCTATCCGTTGGCATCGGAATTCTGAACCTTTTGCCGATTCCCCCCCTCGACGGCGGTCACCTCTTGTTCTACGGGGTGGAGGCTGTCATTCGCCGTCCGGTGTCGGAACGGATGATGGAAATGGCCTATCGGGCCGGGTTGCTTCTGGTGCTGTGCTTCATGGGGTTCGTTTTTTGGAACGATCTGTTTGGGTGCTGAAATCATGAAGAAATTTGGCTTCTGCATGGACGATGTTGAGACGCCGTTTACCATGCAAGGGGATATGAGTGACGCGAAAGCCACGCCGCAGGGTTAAGTAAATACAAATTAACCAGAAGCCTTGCGTGTAGGGAAAATCCGGTTAATACGGTAGGGGAAATTACCGCACGTCCGGTTTTCTCGCCGTGGGGACTACGAGAAAAGGTTATTAAGCCCGATGAAGGCAGCATCCAAGTTTCTAAGCGCCGCGTCCGCGGTGACCCTGTCCGCGGCCATGGTCGTGCCAGGCGCGCTCGCAGTGCAGTTCGTTGCCACATCGGCGGCTGAAGCCGCTGTCGTCAGCAGAGTCGAAGTAAGCGGCAACCAGCGTATCGACGCTGAGACCATCCGTAATTACATCACCATCAAGCCGGGCAAGGCTTTCTCCAGTTCCGATATCGACGGTGCGGTCAAGGCACTGTTTGGCACCGGGCTGTTTTCGGATGTGCAGATCAACCAGGTCGGCTCGACGCTGGTTGTCAAGGTTGCCGAGTACCAGGTTGTCAACCAGGTGCTGTTCCAGAACAACAAGAAGCTCAAGGACAATGCGCTCGCGGCGGCGGTGCAGCTGAAGCCGCGCGGAACGTTCTCGCAGGCGACGCTCGATGCCGACGTGGAATCGGTCAAGGCTGCCTACAAGCGCATTGGTCGCGACGACGTGACCGTGACCACGCAGGTCATGCAGCTTGGCGACAATCGCGTGAATGTGGTCTTCAACATTGCCGAAGGCGATCGCACGCAGATCGCGGCGATCAATTTCGTCGGCAACAGCGCCTATTCCAGCCGCCGCCTGTCGGATATCATCAACACCAAGCGTTCGTCCTGGGTTTCCTTCATCCTGCGCGACGACGTCTACGACGACGACAAGCTGCGCGCGGACCAGGAGCTGCTGCGCCGCTTCTACTACAATCACGGCTATGCCGATTTCCAGGTCGTGTCCGCTGTCGGTGAGCTCGACAGCGCGACGAACAAGTACACGGTCACCATCACCGTCCAGGAAGGCGACCGCTACACGTTCGGCGATGTCAGCGTCGAGAGCACGATCCCGGAAGTCGACGGCAAGTCGCTGGAATCGGTGATCGAGACCCATAAGGGTGACGTCTACAACGCCAAGAACGTCGAGGATTCCATCATCGCGCTGACCGAGAAGGTGGCCGGTTCCGGCTATGCCTTCGCGCAGGTCACGCCGCGCGGCGACCGCAATTTCGAGAACCACACCATTTCGGTGGTCTATACGATCGACCAGGGCACCAAGGCCTATATCGAGCGCATCGAGATCCGCGGCAACGATCGCACGCGTGACTATGTCATTCGCCGTGAGTTCGACGTCAGCGAAGGCGACGCCTTCAACCAGGTGCTCATCCAGCGCGCGAAAAAGCGCCTGGAAAACCTGAATTATTTTGAGAAAGTCGACATCTCGACCGTGCCGGGCTCTCAGCCCGACCAGGTCGTTCTGGTGGTCGATGTGGTCGAGAAATCGACCGGTGAGTTCTCGGTGGGCGCTGGTTATTCGACCGGTGGCGACACGGCCGGTCCGTCGGTCGAAGGCTCGGTGACCGAGCGCAACTTCCTCGGCCGCGGTCAGTTCATCAAGCTGTCTGCGGGCGGCGGCAAGAATTCACGCGACTACAGCCTGTCCTTCACCGAGCCTTATTTCCTCGGACGGCGCATCGCCGCCGGTTTCGACATCTTCAAGTCGACGCGGGAATACAACAACAACTATGACAGCGATACCACGGGCGCGACGATCCGTTTCGGCCTGCCGATCACCGACAGCATCTCGACCCAGTTGGCGTACAACATCTCGCAGGAAAAATATAAAGTTGACGACGGCTGCAATCCCACCGATTCAGATCCCAGCGGAACCTGCGATATCTCAACCGCAATCCTTGATGGCATCGAACAAAGCCCCTGGATCAAATCGTCGGTCAGCCTGGGACTGGTCTATAATACCATCGATGACATGAAGAACCCGCACGAGGGCATCTACGCCACCACGACGGTAGAGGTCGCGGGCCTCGGTGGTGATGCCAAGTTCGTGAAGGTCACGGGGCGCGGCAGCGTCTATCAGACGTTGTCCGAGTCGCTTGATCTTGTCGGCCTTGTTTCGGGCGGCGCCGGTCATGTCGAGGGTTATGGCAGTGACGGCCTGCGTATCTTCGATCAGTTCCAGAGCACGGACCGCATGATCCGTGGTTTCGCCTATGGCGGTATCGGGCCTGTGGATCCTCTCACGGGTGACCATCTCGGCGGCACGACCTACTTCAATGCCTCTGCTGAAGCCCAGTTCCCGCTGCCAGTCGTTCCGGAAAGCTTCGGCCTTCGCGGTGCTGTGTTTGCTGACGCGGCGACTCTCTATGGCAGCAAGGTTACGAGCGTTGCTCAAGAGTCAACGGACATGCAGCTGCGTGCCTCTGTCGGCGTTGGTCTGATGTGGGCGTCGCCGTTCGGTCCGATCCGTATCGACTATGCGATCCCGGTCAAGAAGGAAGCGCGCGACGACGTGCAGGAATTCAACTTCGGCATATCGACCCGCTTCTGATCGGCGGCCAACGATGCTCCCGGGTCTTCAGGGTCCGGGAGAAATGTTCCGACCTAGCTGGATATAGCTTCTGGAATGACCGATCCGGTGTTCTTCGCGCCATCACGCCGGTATACGGCGGGCGAAGTCGCGAATCTGACCGGCTCGGTGCTTGTCGATTCCGGCCACTCCAATATTTCGATCGAAGCACTCGCGCCGGCCAGCGAGGGCGGCGAGAATGCGCTCGTCTTTGTCGACGGCAAGCGTAATTCCGCGCTGATGCCGTCGCTGCGGGCTGCCGCGGTCCTGTGCCCGGCGGAATTTGCCGGCAAGGCGCCGGCAAGCGTTGCCGTTCTCATTCATCCGCGCCCGCAACAGGCCTTTGCGCTGATCGGGCGTCTGCTGTTTCCGAGGGCGGCGACACCAGGGCCGATGACCAGTGAAACCGGCGTCTCGCCGCACGCTCATGTCGATGCGACCGCGCATGTCGAAGCCGGTGCCGTCATCGAGGCCGGCGCGGTTATCGGGCCAGGCGCTTCGATCGGCAGCGGTACTGTCATCGCCCCAAATGCGGTCATCGGACAATCCTGCCAGATCGGCCGCGACGGCTATGTCGGTCCGGGCGCCAGCATCCAGTATGCCTTGATCGGCAATCGCGTCATCATTCATGGCGGCGCCAGGATAGGCCAGGATGGTTTTGGCTTCGTCGGCGGGGCCAAGGGTCCCGAACGCGTGCCGCAGATCGGCCGTGTCGTTATCCAGGACGACGTCGAGATCGGCTCCAACACCACCGTCGATCGCGGCGCCATGTCCGATACGATCATCGGCCAAGGCACCAAGATCGACAATCTCGTGCAGATCGCCCATAACGTCCGCATCGGCCGCAATTGCATAATAGCCGGGCTTTCGGGTATTTCGGGTTCTGTGGTCGTGGGTGACAATGTCACCATGGGCGGCGGCGTGGGGCTTGCGGATCACCTGACCATAGGGACAGGGGCCAAGCTTGCCGCCAGAAGTGGATTTATGAGCAATGTCCCTGCAGGCGAGATCTGGGGCGGCTATCCGGCACAGCCGATGGCGGAAGCCATGCGGGAGATAGCCATGCTGCGCAAGCTCGCCAGGACCCGCAAACAGGGCGAGGGAGGCAATGGCTGACATGATCGCGTCGACGACGCTGGAGGCGGTCGACATCATGGGGCTGATGAAGCTCCTGCCGCACCGCTATCCGTTCCTGATGATCGATCGTATCGTCGACATCGATGGCGACGAATCCGCTGTTGGCATCAAGAACGTGACCATAAACGAGCCGCATTTTCAGGGCCATTTCCCTGAGCAGCCGGTCATGCCGGGTGTGCTCATCGTCGAGGCGATGGCGCAGACGGCCGGCGCCATCTGTATCCGCAGCCTGGGTACCGAAAAGCCGTCGCTGGTCTATTTCCTGACCATCGACAACGCCAAATTCCGCAAACCGGTGGTTCCCGGCGACCAGTTGAAGATCTATGTCAAGAAAATCAAGAAACGCGGCAACCTGCTCAAATTCGCTTGTGAAGCCATGGTCGACGGCGCCAAGGCGGCCGAGGCCGAGATTTCAGCCATGATGGTCACCAGCGACTGACGATCGAGTGCTTATGAAAATCAAGACATCCATCCATGCTTCCTCCATTGTCGAGGAAGGCGCCAAAATCGGCCTAGGTGTGCGCATCGGGCCTTTCTGCCATGTCGGCGCCGATGTGGTGATCGGCGACGACGTCGAACTGGTCAGTCATGTCTCGGTGATGGGCGCGACGTCGATCGGCGCCTCGACCAAGGTCTACCCGATGGCGACATTGGGCGCACCGCCGCAGAACACCAAGCACAAGGGCGGTCGCACCACCTTGGTCATCGGCAGGAACTGCACGATCCGCGAAGGCGTGACCATGCATCTCGGCACCGATTCCAGCCGCGGCGAGACGACGGTCGGCGACAACGGCAATTTCCTTGCCTACGCCCATATCGCCCATGATTGCGTCGTCGGCAACAATGCGACGTTCGCCAATGGCGCAACGCTGGGCGGCCACTGCGAGGTCGGCAACAATGTCTATATCGGCGGACTGACCGCAGTGCATCAGTTTGTCCGCATCGGCGACAACGCCTTTCTCGGCGGCTGCTCCGCGATCGTCGGCGATATCATCCCCTTTGCCATAGCGGTCGGCAACCGCGCCAGCCTACGCGGCCTCAACATCATCGGCCTCAAGCGCTCCGGCCTGCCAAGGTCCGAAATCCTTGTGCTGCGCAAGGCTTACAGGATGATCTTCGATCGTTCCCGCACCGTTGGCGAGAACATCGAGTTCGCCAAGGCGGAGTTCGCGTCGTCGCCGACCGCCATGAAGATCATCGATTTCATCACCAGTCGCGGCAAGCGGCACTATGCTGTGCCGTCGCTCAAGGGCGGCGATGGCGACGATGTCGATGACGAAGACTGAGACAGCGGCAGCGCGTCTTGATCTTCCGCCGGGCTCCAGGGTCGGCATCATTGCCGGCGGCGGCAGTCTGCCGGTCGAAGTCGCGGCCGGTTCGGCTGAACAAGGCTATCCGCCCTTCGTCATCCTGATGGAAGGCGAGGTCGACCGCATCGCGGAGCTCTCCCGATACGATCATGAAAGCCTCGCTCTGGAAGGTATAGGCTCGCTGGTCCCATTGCTACGGCGGCACCGGATCACCCATCTGGTGCTTGCAGGCGAGATCAAGCGCCGACCGCGATTGCTTGCGCTGCGCCCCAGTCTCAGCCTGCTCGCGGTAATTCCGCTGGTCGTCATGGCGCTCGCGCGTGGCGACGATGGCCTGCTGAAGGTCTTGGCGAGGGGCCTCGAAGCTCGTGGAATAAAAGTTGTCGGCGCCCATGAAGTCGTGCCGAGCCTTGTCGCCGCCGAAGGCGTCCTGACCAACGCCGCGCCACAAAAGTCGGACTGGCGTGACATCGAGGCAGGCCTTGCCGCGGCAAAAGCCATCGGGGCGCTGGACATCGGCCAGGCCGCGATCGCCATCGGTGGCCGGACCATTGCGCTGGAAGGCATCGAAGGAACAGCCGGACTGCTTGAGCGGGCAAAGCTCTTACGCGGCCACGGCCGTATTGCGGGCAAGACTCGCGGCGTCCTGGTCAAGTGCGCCAAGCCTGGTCAGGAACTGCGAGCGGATCTTCCGTCCATCGGCCTGCAGACGGTCGAAGCAGCGCATGCAGCCGAGCTTGCCGGGATTGCCGTCGAGGCGGGACGTTCGCTGGTTCTCGAAGGTCCTGAAACCATCGCGCGCGCCAACGCACTCGGCCTGTTCGTCATTGGCCTGCCTGCCACGACGGAGCGGCACAATGGCTGACAGGGCATTGAAGATCGCGATTGTTGCCGGCGAGGAGTCCGGCGACCTGCTTGGCGCCGATATAGTGCGCTCGCTCAGGCAGGCTGCGGGACGCGAGGTGCAACTCGTCGGCCTCGGAGGCCGTCATCTGCAGACGCTGGGACTGGTCTCGCCATTCGATGCCGGCGAGATCGCCCTTATGGGATTCAGTGCCGTCCTGCGCGACTTGCCGCGCCTGATGCGGCGGATCAGCCAACTGGCCAAGACCGTTGCCGACGAAAAGCCGGATTGCCTCGTCACCATTGACAGTCCGGACTTTTCGTTGCGCGTCGCCAAAAAGGTGCGTGCGGCCAACCCGTCGATACCGATCATCCACTATGTCTGCCCGAGCGTGTGGGCGTGGCGGCCGGGCAGGGCAGTGGCGATGAAGCCCTATGTCGACCACATCCTCTGCATCCTGCCTTTCGAGGTCAAGGAGCTCGAGCGGCTCGGCGGGCCACCGGGCACCTATGTCGGGCATCGCCTGACCCACGATGCGGGCTTGCTCGCTGCAGCCAAGGCGCAGGAGCTGCCGCGCGACCTTTCTCCTGATCGGGTCAAAACCCTGCTCGTCCTGCCCGGTTCGCGGCGTAGCGAGGTACGGCGGCTGCTCGACCCGTTCGGCGAGACGGTGTCGATCCTGCGCGCGCGCGGCCACCGCTTGCGGCTGCTGCTGCCGACCGTCCCGCATGTCGCCGACCTCGTCAAATCTTCCGTCAACCGCTGGGATGAAAAGCCTGAGATCATCGTCGATCCCCAGCGCAAATGGCAGGCTTTCGGCAGGGCCGATGCGGCGCTGATCGCGTCCGGGACGGTATCGCTGGAACTGGCGCTGGCCGGCGTGCCGATGATTTCCTGCTACAGGCTCGACCCGGTCGCGCGCATCTTGGCGCCGTACCTCGTTTCCGTCTGGTCGGCGCTGCTGCCCAATCTGATATCGGATCGAGCGCTTATTCCCGAATTCTACGACGGCTATATCAAGCCGAACAACCTTGCCCGGCAATTGGAAGCACTGTTCGCCGACAGCGGCATGCGTGCCTGGCAGAAGGATGGATTTGCAGAGATCAGGCGGCGCATGGCTACCGGTAGACCGTCCGGCGAGATCGCCGCGCAGGTGGTGATGCGGTACGTCAAGAGAGTGAGTAGTCAGTAGTCAGTAGAAATGGTCGACTTCACTACTCACTACTCACTACTCACTACTCACTATTTCCTAATTCACCGCTTGGCGATCGGCACGTAATCCCGCTCCGGTGCACCGGTATAGAGCTGGCGCGGGCGGCCGATCTTCTGGCGCGGATCCTCGATCATCTCTTTCCACTGGGCGATCCAGCCGACGGTGCGAGCGACCGCGAACAGCACGGTGAACATGGTGGTGGGGAAGCCCAGCGCCTTCAGCGTGATGCCGGAATAGAAGTCGACATTCGGGTAGAGCTTCTTCTCGATGAAATAGGAATCGGTCAGCGCGATCTTTTCCAGCTCCATGGCGATGTCGAGCAGCGGATCGTCCTTGATGCCGAGCTCGCCCAGAACCTCATGTGCCGTCTTCTGCATGATCTTGGCGCGCGGATCGTAGTTCTTGTAGACGCGGTGGCCGAAGCCCATCAAGCGGAACGGGTCGTCCTTGTCCTTGGCGCGGGCGATGAATTCGGGGATGTGATCGACATGGCCGATCTCGCCAAGCATGTTGAGCGCCGCTTCATTGGCGCCGCCATGCGCGGGTCCCCACAGGCAGGCTATGCCGGCGGCGATGCACGCAAACGGGTTGGCGCCCGACGAGCCGGCGAGGCGAACGGTCGAGGTCGAGGCATTTTGCTCGTGGTCGGCGTGCAGGATGAAGATGCGTTCCATGGCGCGCGCCAGCACCGGATTGATCTTGTATTCCTCGCAAGGCACGGCAAAGCACATATGCAGGAAGTTGGCGGCAAAGTTCAGCTCGTTCTTCGGGTAAATGAAGGGCTGGCCGATGTGGTATTTGTAGGCCATCGCCGCGATCGTCGGCATCTTGGCGATCAGCCGCATGGAGGCAACCATGCGCTGGTAGGGGTCGGAAATGTCGGTGGAGTCGTGATAGAAGGCCGACAGCGCGCCGACCACGCCGCACATCACCGCCATCGGATGCGCGTCGCGGCGGAAGCCGGTGAAAAAGCGCGACATCTGCTCATGCACCATGGTGTGGCGCGTCACGCGGTAATCGAAATCGTCCTTCTGCGCCTTGGTCGGCAATTCACCGTAGAGCAGGAGATAGCAGACCTCGAGGAAGTCGCCATGTTCGGCCAACTGGTCGATCGGATAGCCGCGGTGCAACAGGATGCCGGCGTCGCCGTCGATGAAGGTGATTTCGGACTCGCAGCTTGCCGTCGAGGTGAAGCCGGGATCGTAGGTGAAAGCGCCGGTGGTTGAGTAGAGCGAGGCGATGTCGATCACATCAGGCCCGACCGAACCGCTTCGCACCTTGAATTCATGGGTCTTGCCGGCGAATTCAAGCGTTGCGGTGGCCTCTTGGGTCTTGCCCAAATCCAGTTTTTTCGCAGCTTCGGTCATTGCAAACTCCTTCTTGTTTCCTCATGCCGGCAAAGGCAAATTTCGCAGAGCGACACGTCGAAAATCACCGCAATGCGCGTATTCGCCACCGCATTTCAGGAGGTGCGTGCCAGATTGGGCCAAGGCCTAATGTTGCACTGCGAAACCCGCCTTTCAATGCCAATCTTCTTGGGCCAGTTTGCTCCTAATCGATTTGATCTGAGATGCGCGCCAGGCTTTCCTCGCGGCCGAGCACGGCGAGCACATCGAACACGCCCGGCGAGGTGCTTTTGCCGGTCAAAGCGGCGCGCAAAGGCTGGGCCACTGCGCCGAGCTTGTGGCTGCCGGCCGCCGCCACCTCGCGGATCGCCGCCTCCGCCGAGGCGGCTGTCCAGTCATCCGCAAGCCCGTTCAAAGCTTCGTGAGCACTGCGCAGGATCTTGCGGGCGTCATCGGTGAGCAGAAGGGCCGCCTTGTCGTCGATCGGCAGCGGTCGGGTGGCAAACAGGAAAGCCGCGCCGTCGACGAGCTCCACCAGCGTCTTGGCGCGCTCCTTCAGGCCCGGAAGCGCTGCCAGCAACTGCGCCTTGGTGCTGTCGTTCAGGCGTGCGGCGATCGCCGGGCCACCTTCGAGGTAGGGCAGGGTGGCGATGAAGATGTCGAACAGTTCGGCATCGCTCATGCGGCGCATATGCGCGCCGTTGATTGCCTCCAGCTTGGCGAAGTCGAAGCGCGCCGCGCCCTTGTTGACATCGCCTATGTCGAACCAGGAGATCATGTCCTTGATCGACATGATCTCGTCGTCGCCATGGCTCCAGCCGAGACGCGCCAGGTAGTTGAGCAGCGCCTCCGGCAGGTAGCCCATGGCGCGATAGGCCTCGACGCCAAGCGCGCCGTGCCGCTTCGATAGCTTGGCGCCATCGGCGCCGTGGATCAGCGGGATATGCGACATGGACGGCACGTCCCAGCCCATGGCGTTGTAGATGACGGTCTGGCGGGCGGCATTGGTCAGATGATCATCGCCGCGAATGATGTGGGTGACGGCCATGTCATGATCGTCGACGACGACGGCATGCATGTAAGTGGGATTGCCGTCGGAACGCAGGATGATGAAGTCATCGAGATCCTTGTTGGGAAAGCGCACGTCGCCCTGGACCCGGTCATGGACGACGGTCTCGCCTTCGGTCGGCGCCTTGATGCGGATGGCGCCCTTGGCGCCTGCGGGTGCCTCTGAGGGGTCGCGGTCGCGCCAGCGGCCATCGTAGCGGGGTGGCAGCCCCTTGGCTCTGGCGGCCTCGCGCATGGCCTCCAGTTCGGCTGGCGTGGCGTAGCAATAATAGGCCTTGCCCATGCGCACGAGCTCCTCGGCCACCTCGCGGTGGCGGGGCGCACGCTCGAACTGCGACACCGGCTCGCCGTCCCAGCTCAGGCCAAGCCAGGAAAGCCCGTCGAGGATGGCAGCCGTCGCGGCTTCATTGGAGCGTTCGCGATCGGTGTCCTCGATGCGCAGCAGCATCGTGCCGCCGGTATGCTTTGCATACAGCCAGTTGAACAGCGCCGTGCGCGCGCCGCCTATGTGCAAATAGCCGGTGGGCGAGGGGGCAAAACGGGTGACGACCTTGTCGGACATGGAACTCTCGGAAACCATCTGAAGCGGGGTGCGGTCGCGCGGACTTTCGCGCTTTGCGCGTTCATGTAGCATAGGGTGTCGAGGGCGCAAGGGGCAGACCCGATGGCTGGACGAGGCTGGGGCTCGGATCAGGGCGAGGACGCTGCCATTGGCGTCAGCGAACGGTCCCTGTTTGCGCCTCTGCCAGCCTCATTGCCGCCGCCGTCGCCCCTCGTGCCGGATTCCGGCAAGCTGCCCTTGCAAACGGGTATCGCCGCCTCTGTTCCTGTTGCCGGAACCGGCAGGATCGTGCGCGTGCGCCGGCAGATCGGCCTGATATCACTGCCACGCCTGCGCCACAGCGTGAACATGGCGGCGAGCCTGGAACTCGACCGGGGCGTGGCCTTCCTGCTGGTACCGGTCTGCCTTGCGATCGGAGCGATCGGCTATTTTTCGCTGACGGCTGAACCCGACTTTGCGAGACCTGTCGCGGTTGTCATCCTGACGGGGATCTGTGCGCTGGTCTCGCGCTCATGGCCAAAGACCCATCTGTGTTTCATGGCGGCACTTTTGTGCGCCCTAGGGCTGCTTGCTGCCAAGGTCGAGACGTGGCGTGCGGGCACACAAATGTTGGGCTCGGAAATCTCGACGCAGGTGACCGGCCGCGTCGTCTCGCTCGACCGTATGGAAACTGGCCGTATCCGGCTGACCATCGACGTAACATCGACCGCAAGACCGAAACTGCGCTATGCGCCGGAACGGGTACGGCTTTCGGCACGCAAGATCCCGGCTGACGTGACCGCAGGCTCTCTCATCACTGGATATGCCAAGCTTTTGCCGCCGACCGGGCCGGTGCGACCGGACAGCTATGATTTCTCCTTCGACAGCTATTTTGCCGGCATTGGCGGCAGCGGGTTCTTTCTCGGCAATCCCAAGCTTGTCGTCAGCGATGATGGCGACATGCCGCTGTCGGCCCGAATTTCCTCCAGCGTGGAAAATGCCCGTGAAGGCATCGCCGACCATATCAGGGCGAGCGTCGGCGGCGCCGAAGGCGAGATCGCCGCGGCGCTGATCGTCGGCGTGCGCGCCGGCATTCCCGACGACATCAATGAGGCGATGCGACGTACCGGCATCTACCACATCATCTCCATTTCGGGACTGCATATGGCTCTGGTCGCCGGCACCATCATGGGGTTGCTGCGCGGCGCCTTCGCCTTGTTTCCCGATTTTTCCGCGCGTCGCCCGGTCAAGAAGTATGCCGCTGCCGCCGCACTGTTCTCGATCGCAGCCTACCTCGTCATCTCAGGTATCGTCGTCGCCGCCGAACGCAGCTTCATCATGCTGGCAGTGATGCTGATTGCAGTTCTGTTCGATCGAGCAGCACTCACCATGCGCAATCTGGCGATCTCGGCGATCGCCGTCATCGTGGTGTCGCCGCATGAGGTGGTCGGCCCGAGTTTTCAGATGTCGTTCGCCGCGACCGCGGCTCTGGTCGGCGCCTATGCCGGCTGGGCGGATCACCGCGCGGGAAAAGCAAGAACGCCGCCGCCGAAGCGATCCTTGCCCGGGTTCCTGACACGAAAATTCCTGCTGGCGGCAATCGGTCTGGCCATGACCTCGATCATCGCCGGCAGCGCCACGACGCTGTTTGCCATCTGGCATTTTCAGCGTGTGTCGCCGCTCAGCCTGTTCGCCAATCTCGCGGTTATGCCGATCGTCACCGTCGTCATGTTCCTGGCCGTCGCCAGCGCGCTGCTGATGCCTTTCGGATTGGATTGGCCAGCTCTCTACCTGATGGGCAAGGGCCTGACGATGATGATCGCCATATCAGGCTGGATCTCCGAGCGTTCGCCTGTCGATGGGGTCGGGCTGATTTCGCAGCAGTCGGTCCTGCTGGTGGCCATTGCCCTGGTCATCGCGACGATGGCGACGACATGGCTGCGGCTCGCGGCTCTGCCATTCGCGTTGGCAGGCTTGCTGACCGTCTCGGATACGCGCACGCCCGATGTGCTGATCTCGGAAGACGCCCGGCTGGTGGCGTTGCCGATCGGTGGCGGTGAGCTTGCCGTTAGCCGGCAACGGCCGAACGGATTCACCGTCGACAACTGGAAACGCGCGCTGACATCGGAAACCATTGTCGTTCCGGAAGTGTTCGACAACAGCGATGGGCAATTCGACGTCGCGGATGCCGTTGAGCTACCGCCGGGATCGCCGTTCTATTGCTCCTCAGGCGTTTGCGTGGCCAGGCACATGTCCGGTGCGATCATTGCCTATGTCGAGGACCGCAAGGACACCTGGAAAGCCTGCGGCTTCGCCGAGCTGATCGTCGTCAACGACGCCACCGCCTATGACGCCTGTCATAACCCGCTGGTTCTCGTCATCACCAAGCGGCAACTGGCTCGCAAAGGCAGTGCCGCGGTCTTCTTCGATCGCCAATCGGCGACCACGCCGGCGACGATCAGCTTCGCGGTGGACAGCCCATATCGGCCCTGGCACACGCAACGCAAATACTCTCGCGAGGCGAGGGGGCTGGCACCCTTCAAGAAACCCGAGAAGCCAGTGGTCAACCCACAGCCGTCTCAGTAGCGACGGATCAGGCCGACGAGCTTGCCTTGCACCTTGACCCTATCGGGCCCGAAAATCCGTGTCTCGTAGGCTGGATTGGCGGCTTCGAGGGCAATCGAGGCGCCCTTGCGGCGGAACCGCTTCAGCGTCGCTTCCTCTTCATCGACCAGCGCCACGATGATCTCGCCGGGGCTGGCCGTGTCGGCGTTGCGGATGATGACGGTGTCGCCGTCGAAGATGCCGGCCTCGATCATCGAATCGCCCTTGACCTCCAGCGCATAGTGCGCGCCGCCCATGATCATGTCCGGCGGCACCGAAATCGAATGCGTCTGATGTTGGATGGCATCGATCGGCACGCCGGCGGCGATGCGACCCATGACCGGGATCGAAACGGCAGAGACCGCATCGTCGTCATTGCCGGGCGAAGGCATCCGCGAAGGCGCCGGCTTGATCTGCCGGCCAAGAGCACCACCCTGACCAAGACTGCCCTGGATGACGCTTGGCGAAAACTTCTTTGCCGCATTGAGGCCTGGCGCGATGGAGTCCGGCAGCCGCAGCACTTCCAGCGCGCGGGCCCGATTGGGCAGCCGGCGGATAAAGCCGCGCTCCTCAAGGGCCGTGATCAGCCGATGAATCCCGGATTTGGAGGCAAGGTCGAGCGCCTCCTTCATCTCGTCGAAGGATGGCGGAATGCCGCTCTCCTTCAGGCGTTCGTGGATGAACATCAGCAGTTCATGTTGCTTGCGTGTCAGCATGGCGGCCCCCAGGTTCCCTGAAACCAGAATCGAAAAACAAACCCAGAACAAACACTATCTGTTCCAGTTGTGTTCTGCAACCGTTTAAAGTTTAATGAATTTGTTAAGGCTACTGAAATTATTTGGCGCTTGCCAGCGGGTTACGATCGACGGGCGCCACCTTCGGCAATGCGCCTGCTCACATTGAAATTGTTATGGTTAATGACCTGTGGCTTATCCCCTACCAAAGCTTGGCATTATCTGTCGATCGACCTCGACAAGGGGCGATTGCAACCTTCGGGACGTTCGTTGGCCGTGAACGAAACGGAGCCAAAACGCCAACGTCAGTTGGGCATTTTGGCTGGAAATTCAGCTCTCCGTTATTTGCCAGGCAGTGAGGGCAGCGACGGCGGATCGCCGGGATCGGTGCGTCAGGTAACGGCTTCCTTGACGGCGAAACGCTGGTCCTTCCATGCACCCGTGCGCAGAATGTCTTCCAGAACCTCAACCGCCAGCCACACATCCTTGTAGCTGACATAGAGCGGCGTGAAGCCGAAACGGATGGTCGACGGTGCGCGGAAGTCACCGATCACCCCGCGCTCGATCAGCGCCCGCATGATTTGATAGCCATGGTCGTGAAGGAACGACACCTGGCTGCCGCGCCTGGTCGCGTCGCGGGTAGTCTCCAGCGCGAGACCGTAGGCGCCGCACTTGGCTTCGACGAGCTGGATGAACAGTTCTGTCTGCGCGACGCTCTTCTTTCGCAATGCCGCCATGTCGACGTCGCTCCAGATGGCAAGCGCGCCTTTGAGCGCCCGCATCGACAGGACCGGTTGCGTACCGCACAGAAAACGGCGGATGCCGGTGCCGGCAACATAACCCCGTTCGAAGGCAAAGGGCCGCGCATGGCCCCACCAGCCGCTGAGCGGCTGGCTGATATCGCCGTGGTGGCGCTGTGCGGCATAGATGAAGGCCGGCGCGCCCGGACCGCCGTTGAGGTACTTGTACGTGCAGCCGACAGCGAAATCGGCATTTGCCTGATCGAGCTCGACGGGCAGGGCGCCGGCGGTGTGGCAGAGATCCCAGACGATCAGCGCTCCGGCCGCATGAGCCCTGCGCGTCAGCGCCGTCATGTCGCGCAGTTCACCCGATTTGTAATTGACGTGGTTGACCAGCACCACCGCGACGTTTTCGTCGATCAGCTCTTCGATGGTCGGCGCGTCGACGCCCGCGAGGCGCAGCAGGACGCCATCCCGGGTCGAGGCCACGCCTTCGGCGATGTACAGGTCGGTGGGAAAACTGTCACCTTCGGCGACGATGGCTGACCGGCCGGGCCGCATCTCCATCGCTGCGTGCAGCACCTTGTAGATGTTGGTCGATGTCGTGTCGCAGACAACGGTCTGGCCGGCCGCGGCTCCTATCAGGCGTCCGAGTTGGTCGCCGAGTTCGATCGGCATCTCGAACCATCCGGCCGTGTTCCAGGCTCGGATAAGATCTCGGGCCCATTCCTGCGTCGCCGCCTGCTGCAGCTCGCCGAAAACGGCATGAGATGCTGCCCCCAGTGAATTGCCGTCGAGATAGATCACCCCCTCCGGCAGAATGAAACGGTCGCGCATGGCCCGCAGCGGATCCGTGGCATCCATCGCTTCGACTGCGGCGAGATCAGGAATTCCACTCATGGTCAGTCCCCGGTTGTTCGCGAAGGGTTTCCGCCACAGAGCGTCCCTTCGGTGAGCCTGTTCTCATTTCGATGATGTCAGAGCCGAGTGCGGACCGTCCACAGCTCCGGAAACAGCACGACCTCGAGCATTTTCTTCAGATACGAAGCACCCGACGTGCCGCCGGTGCCGCGCTTCAGACCGATGATGCGCTCCACCGTGGTGACGTGGTTGAAGCGCCAGCGGCGGAAATAATCCTCGAAGTCGACCAGCTTCTCGGCCAGTTCGTAGAACATCCAGTAGCGCTGCGGATCGCGGTAGATAGTCTGCCAGGCGACCAGGACCTCTTCATTCTCGGTTCGCGTCTCACGCCAGTCCGTGCGCCTGGCATCGGCACCGATGTCGCATCCGTTGCGCGCCAAAAGCAGCAGCGCTTCGTCGTAGAGCGATGGCTCGGCCAGAATGGCTTCCAGCTTTCCGCTGAGGTCAGGCCGATGCTTGTGAGGGCCGAGCATGGCCAGGTTGCGGTTGCCGGCCATGAACTCGATGGCGCGATACTGCCAGGACTGGAAACCCGAGGACTGGCCGAGCGCGTCGCGAAACTCGGTATATTCGCTGGGCGTCATCGTCCGCAGCACATCCCAGGCATTGTTCAGCTGCTCGAAGATGCGCGCGACTCGCGACAGCATCTTGAAGCTCGGCTCGAGCCGGTCGGCGCGGATCGAGCGGATCGCGGCGCCAATCTCGTGCAAAGCGAGCTTCATCCACAGTTCCGAGGTCTGGTGCTGGATGATGAACAGCATCTCGTCATGCGCCGACGACAGCGGCGTCTGCGCCTCCAGCACTTTCTCCAGGTGCAGATAGTCGCTGTACGACATGCGCTCGTTGAACGACATCTGTGCGCCTTCGGACGCCGGATCGTAGGGCTCGCTCAATTGACTTTCTCCGTGCGCAGCCGGAAGCGCTGGATCTTGCCGGTCTGGGTCTTGGGCAAAGCAGCAATGAATTTCACCGATCGCGGGTATTTGTAGGGCGCGATCGTCGCCTTGACATGGTCCTGCAGGCGCTTGGTGGTCAATGCGTCAGGCGCCACGCCCTGCACCAGCACGACATGCGCCTCGACGATCTGGCCGCGCTCGGCGTCCTCGGCGCCGATCACCGCGCATTCGGCGACGTCGGGATGTGACAGAAGTGCGGCCTCGACCTCGGGGCCGGCAATGTTGTAGCCGGCGCTGACGATCATATCGTCGGAGCGCGCGGCGAAATGGAAGAAGCCGTCCTCGTCCTGCGTGAAGGTGTCGCCGGTGATGTTCCAGCCGTCGCGCACGTAGTCCTTCTGCCTGATATCGGCCATGTAGCGGCAGCCGGTCGGGCCGCGCACCGCCAGCCTGCCGGTCGCGCCGCGCGGTACTTCGCGCATCTCGTCGTCGACGATGCGCGCCTCGTAGCCGCCGACCGGCTTGCCGGTCGACGCGGGCTTCATGTCGCCAAAGCGGTTGGAGATGAAGATGTGCAGCATTTCGGTGGCGCCGATGCCGTCGAGGATCGGCTTGCCGGTCTTTTGCGTCCACTCTTCGAAAACCGGAGCGGGCAAGGTTTCGCCGGCTGAAACGGCAACCCGCAGCGAAGACAAATCGGCACCTTCATCCATGGCCTTCAGCATGGCGCGGTAGGCAGTCGGTGCGGTGAAGGAGATCGTGGCTTTGTAGGTCTCGATGATGTGGATCATGTTGGGTGGCGTCGCCTGCTCCAGCAGCGTCGCCGCCGCACCGAAGCGCAGGGGAAAGATAGCGAGCCCGCCAAGGCCGAAGGTGAAGGCCAGCGGCGGCGAGCCGACGAAGATGTCGTCCGGCGTCACCTCCAGGATTTCGCGGGCATAGGCGTCGGCGATGATCAGGAGGTCGCGGTGGAAATGCATCGTCGCCTTCGGCACGCCTGTCGTGCCCGAGGTGAAGCCGAGCAGCGCGACATCGTCGCAGCCGGTGTTGACGGCGGTGAATGTCACCGGCTTGTCGAGAGCGGCACGATCGAGCTCGGCATCATGGTTGGCGGTGCCGTCGAAGCCTATGACCTGTTTGAGGAAGGTGCTGTCCTTGGCGCAGGCGGTCATCTCGTCCATCAGCCTGGTGTCGCAGAGCGCGACGGTGATTTCCGCCTTGTCGACGATCTTGGCCAGTTCGCCGGCGCGCAGCATAGGCATGGTGTTGACGACCACGGCGCCGACCTTGGTGGCAGCCAGCCAGCAGGCGACCATGGCGGGGTTGTTGGCCGAGCGGATCAGCACCCGGTTGCCGGGCTCGACGCCATAATTCTCGACCAGCGCGTGGGCGAGCCTGTTCGTCCAGTCGGACAGTTCCTTGTAGGTGCGGCGGCGGCCATTGCCGATCAGGGCTGTGCGGTCGCCGAGGCCCTTCTCGACCAGCCGGTCGGTCAGTTCGACACCGGCGTTGAGGCGTTCGGGATAGTCGAAGCCGTCGAGCAGTATATCGGGCCATTGCTCCGGCGGCGGCAGGTGATCGCGCGTGAACGTGTCGATATGCGCTGAAGGCCCAAGCATGTCGCCGCTCTCCCGTCTGCTGCCTGGCCAGTGCGCAATGCGCCTTGGCTGGATGTGGTGGATCCTAAGGTCCTGCTCTGAGGAGGCTTCGTGCTGCCCATCACGCCTGCTCGGAGATGCGCGCCGAAAGGGTGAACATCTGCAGGTGAGGGCAGCACAGCAGACCTCCCATTGTCGGCTGTTCGTACGGGCAGGATCGCACCAGTCGAAATTTGTTTCAAGCCTAAAATGTTTTTGCCCTGGAGCATTGACGCATGGCGTGGCGCTGGCCATTGCTAGCGCAACAGCGATGCCGTTTTGGGGGAGGGCGCAGATGTTCGAACGTCACATCGTCGATTGGGATGATGCCTATGCCAACGGCGCGAACATTGCCGGCAGCGACCGTTGGCCAGCCGCCTGGGCCGAGCCAGCGGCAGCATTCCGCGATGCGCTCTCGGCAGAGAGCCGGGCACGGCTCGACATCGCCTATGGCGACGGGCCGCGAAATCGGCTCGATCTTTTCCTTCCCAAGGCCGCGCCCAAAGGACTGGTGGTGATTATCCATGGCGGTTACTGGCTGGAGACCGACAAGAGCTTGTGGTCGCATCTCGCCAATGGCGCGGTCGGCAGCGGCTTCGCCGTTGCGATGCCCTCCTACACGCTGTGCCCGGACATACGCATCGCAGGCATCGTCCGGGAGGTCGGGGCGGCGATTGGCAAGGCAGCGGCAATGGTTGACGGACCGCTGATGCTGACCGGACATTCGGCCGGCGGCCATCTCGCCACCCGGATGGTGACGACAACCACGCCTCTGGCGCCGGATGTGGCGCGGCGCATACGCCATGTCGTTTCGATTTCAGGTCTACACGATTTGCGTCCGCTCATGCGCACCGGCATGAACAAGGACCTGGCAATCGACGAAGAGGAGGCGCTGGCTGAAAGCCCAGCCCTGCTGCGCCCGATGGATGGCGCCCGCATCACCTGCTGGGCCGGCGGCGGTGAGCGCGCCGAGTTCCTGCGCCAGAATGCGTTGCTTGCCAACATCTGGACCGGCCTTGGCGCCACCACCAGCACCGTGGTCGAGCCCGACCGGCATCACTACGACATTGTCGACGGCCTTACCGATCCGGCGCATCCGCTGACGCAGAGCTTGATCTCGAACTAGAGCCGAGATCACTTTCTCGTCTGTTATGAACGGCTTGCCTGGAATTCCTCAGCGCAGCATCAAAACGCTGCAAGCCTCGCCCGCGGCTGCTGCAGGGGCAAACGGCGCCCGCACGATCAGCCCGTTGGCGTCGGCCAGCATTCTCAGCATCGAGGAATCCTGAATGCCGAACGGCGTCGCCACCAGCGCGCCGTCATCTTCCCTGACCACGGCTCGGACATAGTCCTGGCGCAAATCATTGGCCGGCATTGCGGTACCCAGTCGCGCTGGGCGAATGTCCTGGCGATGGTTGCGGCCACCGAGCCGCGCCAGCAGCGGCTTCAGGAACAGTTGCGAGCAGACCAGGCTTGCCACCGGGTTGCCGGGCAGGCCGATGCACCTGATATCGCCGAGGCGGCCGAACATCAGCGGCTTGCCGGGGCGCATGGCGATCTTCCAGAAGCCGAGCGTCATGCCTTCGCCGGTCAGCACATCGTGGATCAGGTCGTGATCGCCGACCGAGGCGCCACCAAGCGTCACGATGACATCCGCACCGGCCGCGACCGCTTTTTGCACCAGTTCGGCGATGGCCTCCTTGCGATCGGCGGCAATGCCGAGATCGAGCGCGCGGGCGCCGACCGAGTGTGCGGTGGCAGCGACGCCATAGGCATTGGACGAGATGATCTGGTCCGGGCCGAGATCACTGCCCGGCGGCAGCAATTCGTCGCCGGTGGCAATGATGGCGACCAGCGGTCGTCTTACCACCTTGACCTGGGGATGGTTGGCCGATGCTGCCAGCGACAGTGCCGCCGGGTCGAGCAAACGGCCTCTTTCGAGCAGCATGTCGCCTGTTGAAAAATCGAGCCCGATGCGACGGATATTGCGCCATTGCGCCGTCGGCTCGGTCACTTCGATTTCGCCGCCGCCGAGGTCGCGGACATTCTCCTGGATGACGATGGTGTCGGCGCCTTCGGGCAGCGGAGCGCCGGTGAAGATACGCACCGCTTGTCGCTGGCCGACCGTGCCGTCAAAGCCGCGCCCGGCAGGCGCCATGCCGATTACTGATAGTTTCGATGGTACCGACGCCACGTCGGCGGCTCGAGCGGCATAGCCATCCATGGCGGAAGCATTGAAAGGTGGCTGGGTACGGAGTGCCACGACCGGTTCCGCCAGAACACGATCCACCGCCTCGAACAGAGGAACGCTTTCGCCGGCTAGAGGTGCCGCACCATCGAGCAGGCGCTCAAGCGCCTCCGCGATAGGAACCAGCGCCATCAGGAACTCGCCTTGTAGTCACCCGACTTGCCACCGGTCTTTTCGACCAGGCAGATGCCGGTGATGACCATGGCGCGGTCTACTGCTTTGGCCATGTCGTAGATGGTCAGGCAGGCTACCGAAGCGGCCGTCAGCGCTTCCATCTCGACGCCCGTCTTGCCGGTGACGCGGGCCAGTGCGGTGACCTTCAGGCCAGGTAAAGCGTGGTCCGGCTCGATGTCGACGGAAACCTTGGTCAGCAGCAGCGGATGGCAGAGCGGGATCAGCTCATGCGTCTTCTTCGCCGCCATGATGCCGGCAATGCGCGCGGTGCCGAGCACGTCACCCTTCTTCGCGTTGCCGGCGAGGATCATCTTCAGCGTCTCGGGCTGCATCGCGACAAAGCCTTCGGCGATCGCCGTGCGCGTTGTTTCTTCCTTGTCGCCGACATCGACCATGTTGGCCTCGCCCTGCGCGCCGAGATGGGTCAGGCCTGATACCATCGTCAGATAGCCTCGGCCAAAGCCTTGCCTGTCAGAAGCAGGCGCGTCGCGGTGGTGACGTCCTGTTGCCGCATCAGGCTCTCGCCGACAAGAAAAGTGCCGATGTCGCTCTTTTGCAGCCTGAGGCAGTCGTCATGGGTGAAAATACCGCTCTCGCTGACCAGCAGGCGGCCGCCCGGCACCATGGGTGCCAGCCGCTCCGACGTTTTAAGGCTGGTTTCAAATGTTCTCAGATTGCGGTTGTTGATGCCGATCAGCCGCGACGACAGTTTTAGCGCGCGCAGCGTCTCGGACTCATCATGCACCTCGATCAGCGCATCCATGCCGAGTTCGAATGCCGTTGCCTCAAGCTCGCTCGCCAGGGCGTCGTCGACGCTGGCCATGATGATCAGGATGGCATCCGCCCCCCAGGCGCGGGCTTCGTAGACCTGATAGGGATCGAACAGGAAATCCTTGCGCAGCGCCGGCAGCGCGACGGCGGCTCGCGCCCGGGTGAGAAATTCCGGCGCGCCCTGGAAGGACGGTGCGTCGGTCAGCACCGAAAGACAGGCAGCGCCACCCTTGGCATAGGCCTGCGCCAGCGCCGGCGGATCGAAATCGGCGCGGATCAGCCCCTTGGACGGGCTTGCCTTCTTGATCTCGGCGATCAGCGCAAAGGCGCCGGATTTGCGCTTTGCTTCGAGCGCGGCAAGAAAGCCGCGCGGTGCGTCGGCGTCCTTGGCTCGCGCCTTGATTTCGGCCAGCGGCACACGTGCCTTTGCCGCCGCGATCTCGTCGCGCTTGTAGGCCTCGATCTTGCGAAGAATGTCAGACACGTTTTACCCGTTCGAAATCTCGACCAGCCTGTCGAGCACTTGCAGGGCCCGGCCGCTGTCGATGGCTTGCGCGGCGAGCGCGATGCCGTCGGCAAGCGTCGTCGCCTTGCCCGCCACCACCAGGCCGGCGCCGGCATTCATCAGCACGGTGTCGCGATAGGCGCCGGCAGCGCCGCCCAA
Organism: Mesorhizobium sp. BR1-1-3; assembly: GCF_020165455.1. Classification (NCBI taxonomy): domain Bacteria; kingdom Pseudomonadati; phylum Pseudomonadota; class Alphaproteobacteria; order Hyphomicrobiales; family Phyllobacteriaceae; genus Mesorhizobium; species Mesorhizobium sp. BR1-1-3. The sequence continues at coordinate 25,019 of NZ_JAIUIC010000001.1, read as the reverse complement.
CATATCGCGCAAGGCTTTGGCATTGTAGTCCGCATCGCCGCCACGCAGTTCGTCCCTGCTGTGGCGCGGCAACCCGACCGCTTCAGGCGTCAGGGTGAAGCTGCGGATCTCGCCGCCGATCAGTTCGGCGACCTGCGTCTCGCCGGTGGTGGTGATCTCGTCATAGCCGTCGCCATGAGCAACCCAGGCATGCTCCGCACCCAGTGCCTTCAGCGTCTCGGCAACCGGCAGGATCCATTCCGGCAGGAACACACCGACCAGCTGCCGCTTGACGCCAGCTGGATTGGAGAGCGGCCCGAGCAGGTTGAAGATGGTGCGGGTGCCGAGTTCGACGCGGGTCGGACCGACATGTTTCATCGCTGGATGGTGCGCGGGCGCGAACATGAAACCAATGCCAGCCTCGTGGATGCAGCGGCCGATGAATTCGGGCGAGATGTCGATCTTGACGCCGAGCGCAACCAGCACGTCGGCGGCTCCTGTCAGCGAGGACAGGCCACGATTGCCGTGCTTGGCAACCGGCACACCACTGCCGGCGATGACAAAGGCCGATCCCGTGGAAATATTGACGCTGTGGGAATTGTCCCCGCCGGTGCCGACGATATCGATGGCGCCGTCCGGCGCGTCGACTTGCAGCATCTTGGCCCGCATGGTGGCGACGGCGCCGGAAATCTCGCTCACCGTCTCGCCGCGCACGCGCAGCGCCATCAGGAAACCGCCGATCTGGCCGGGGGTCGCATCACCCGACATGATGATGTCGAAGGCCTCGCGCGCTTCCTCGAAGGAAAGCGCGCTACCGGTCGCGATCTTGGCGATATGGGTTTTCAGCGCGCTCATCTTGTCGAGGCTTGGGCGACGGCGGCCTGGTCGACGCGAACGTCGTACTGCGTCTGCAACTGCGCCACCAATTGGTCGAGCAGGTCGTCCGACATGCCGGAGGTGAAGGATTTCTGTGCGTCATCCGGCACCGAGCTGGCATCGGCCCCGGCGGGCTCGAACACTTCGGCGACCTTGTACAGGATCTGTCCGTCGCCGGTAGGCGAGGGGATCAGGCCGGTACCGCCTTCGCCGACTCCGAACATCGCTGCGGCACCTTCCTTGCCGAAATCGACGTCGTCAGCCTCGCGCTTGACACCGCGCTTGGTCTGCTTTTCCAGCTTCAGTTCGCTGGCAATGACATCGAGCGTTGCGCCGGCCTTGAGCCGCTTTTCCAGCTCGTCAGCCTTGGCGGCGAGCCGCTTGCTTGTTTCCGCCGCCGTCCAGTCGGCCACGACTTTCTGACGAACCTCATCCAGCGTGCGGTCGCGAGCCGGCGTGATGGACGCCACCTCATAGAAGACGAAGCCGTTGTCGGCTGTGGTCAAGGCATCGTTTTCCGTGTTGGGTTCGGCGTCGAAGACGGCTTTGATCAGCTCCGGCGATTGCGGCAGGTCCTTGACGATGCTTGCATCTGGCCGCAGTCCACTGCGATCGATGGCATCGATGGTGACGACCTTCAGCTTCAGCTTGGCCGCGGCGTCGGCCAGCGAACTGCCGGCGGCGCGGGTGTCATCGTAATTGTCGCGCACGTCCAGAAGGATGCGGCTTGCCTCGCCCAGCGCCAGATCCTTGCGGATCTGGTCGGACACCTCGGCCAGCGGCTTCACCACTTCGGGCTTGATCTCGGTGACACGCAGCAGCACCGGACCGAAGGCGCCCTGCACGACCTGGCTGACTTCATTGGCGTTAAGCGCGAAGGCGGCGTCGGCGACCGCCTTGTCGGCGATCTTGTCCTTGGCAAGCGTGCCGAGCAACGTGTCGGCCGGGGTCTTGCCTTCCGCCGTGACCAGCTTGTCGAAAGTGGCGCCTGCCTTGAGCGAATCGAGCGCGGCCTTGGCCGCATCCGGCGTCTTGAACACGAGCTGCTCGATGGTGCGCAATTCCGGCGTGGTGTAACGCGCCTTGTTCTTGTTGTAGTCGTCGCTGACCTGTTGGTCGGTGACGGCGGTCGGATCCATGATGTCGACCGGCTCGAGGCGGACATAGGAGAATTTGCGGTATTCGGGTGCCGCATATGTCTTCTTGTTGGCTTCGAAATAGGCCGAAAGCACGCTATCGGATGGCGCCGCGATCGGCTCCACCAGTGCCTTGGGCAGCGTCAAATAGTCGATGGTGCGGTCTTCGCCGCGATAGAGCGCAACTGCCTTGAAGAAAGTGTCCGGAGCCTTGAGGCCGTCCGAGACCGCCTCGACAATCTGCTGGCGCACCGCCACCTGAGCACGGTTCTTCAAATAGTCCTCGGGTCGCATGCCAATCTGCTGCAGCATATATTCGAACGTTCTGCGATCGAACTGGCCGCCCGGGCCTTTGAAGGCCGGGTCTTCGCGTGTCAGCTCGGCCAGCCGGTCCTTGGAAAGTCCGAGGCCCAGCTTGCGGGCCTGTTCATCGAGAACGGCACCCGAGACGAGCTGCGCCAGCACCTGGTTGTCGACACCGAGCGCCTTTGCCTGTTCGTGGCTGAGACGTTGGCCGAACTGCTGCGACATGACGGCGAGCTGGCGATCATAGGCGAGACGGTATTCGTTGATCGACACTTTGGTGCCGCCAGCGGTTATCACCGAATCATGGCCGGCCAAACCGCCCATCAGCCGTCCGGAAACGCCCCAGACCAAAAAGCTGAGCACCAGCAGCACCAACAGCCCCTTCGCGACCCAGGTGCCTGCCGCGCTTCTCAATATACCAAGCATTTTTACTTCCGATTTATGCGCATTTTCGCATGCGCCGAGTCTGAAACAAGCGCAATAGCGCCCTTCCGGCCCACTGTCGATTGCTTTGTGGCCTGATTTTGGTAGTGAGGGCCAGAGCCCCGATATCATCCGGAGAAGCAAACCCATGACGCCAGGAATTCGCCCGCTCGTCGCCGGCAACTGGAAAATGAACGGCACCAGCGCCTCCCTCAACGAGCTCAGGATAATCGGCAACGGCTTCATGAGTGGGCTTGACGCGGAGACCGAAGCGCTGGTTTGCGTTCCCGCAACCCTGCTTGCCCACGCCGCCGAGATCCTGTCGCGCACGCCGGTGCATGCCGGCGGCGAAGATTGCCACACCAAGGAGAGCGGCGCCTACACCGGCTGCATCTCGGCGGAAATGCTCAGGGATGCCGGTGCAAGCCATGTCATCGTCGGCCATTCCGAATGCCGCGAGCAACGCGGCGAGGATGACGCCACTGTCCAGGCCAAGGCATCCGCCGCATGGCGTGCCGGGCTTGTTGCCATCATTTGCGTCGGCGAAACGCATGAGCAGCGTGAAACGGGCGCCACGCTGGACGTGCTGTCGCGGCAGGTCGAGGGCTCGGTCCCGCCAAGCGCCACCCCGTCCAACACCATCATTGCCTATGAGCCGGTATGGGCGATCGGCACCGGCCTGACGCCGACGGCGGCCGACGTCGCTGCGGCACACGCACATATCCGCGAAAAGCTGTCGGAAAAGCTCGGCGGCGTCGCGGCGAAGGTGCGCATTCTCTATGGCGGCTCGGTCAAGCCCTCCAACGCGGTCGAACTGCTCGGCGTCAGGAATGTCGACGGCGCGCTGGTTGGCGGCGCCAGCCTGAAAGCGGCGGACTTTCTCGGCATCGCCGAGGCCTATCGCAATATTGCTTGAAGACATTTTCCCCGCCGGACAGGGCTTCCGGTGCACGAAATCGTTGCAAAGGACGGGTTGCTTCCCATATTCCGGCCACGGGCTTGGAAATGCCGTCAAAGCATTGTATTGAGCCGCCTCCAATTCACCGGTCGTGTCCGCGGCCGGGCAAGGCCTTGCCAGGATAAACTATGGAAACCGTACTGATCGTCATCCATCTCATGGTCGTGCTCGCCCTTGTCGGCGTGGTGCTGCTGCAGCGTTCCGAAGGCGGTGGCCTCGGCATCGGTGGCGGGTCCGGCTTCATGACCGCGCGTGGTGCGGCCAATGCGCTGACGCGTGCGACGGCGATCCTGGCGGCTGCCTTCTTCGCCACCTCCTTGACCCTGTCGATCGTCGCCCGCTACGGCGAAAAGCCGATCGATATCCTGGACCGCGTGCCGGCGACCTCGGACGGCGCCGGCAAAGGCGTGCTCAACCAGTTGCCTGGAACCACAACTTCGGCGCCCGCGGGCACCACCACGCCGACGCCGCCTTCCGGCAACGATGCTTCGGCTCCTGCGACTGCCCCGGCCACTGCGCCTGCCGCCGGCTCGACGCCGCCGGCGACCAACGGCACGGCTCCCGCCGCACCGGCGACCCCGCAGGTTCCAAACCAGTAGTCCTCGGTGCCTGAACCGCGATCTGTGGTCGTTTGAACACAGTCGCGGCAAATGCAGCGAGATCACGAAGATTCGACGGGGTGAGGCATAGCCCCACGCTTGAGGCGGCCGCGCTTATTCGACTATAGATTGCACGCGGCATTTCCGGCGCCCTTGGGGGGCGCTGGGCGACGCCGTGGCAACAAGCATAGAACGATCGGATCTTCGCCATGCAGCTTCGCAGCTTCATTTTCCTGGGACTTTGCGCCGCACTCGGCGTGAGTTCCCCCGCTTTCGCAGGCGTTCCGGCCAATATGGCCGCACAGCCTTCGGCTGAAACAACTTCTGCCATCAACATCGCCGTCAAGAGTGATGCGTCGCAACTGAAGCTTCTCAAGAAGAAGAAAAACCCGACGCCCGACGACCTCGCCCAGATCAAGAAGATCGAGGCCAAGATCGTTGCCGACAAGGAAGCCGCCAAAGCCAAGGCGCTCGAAGCCAGGAAGCTGGCAATGCGCGAGGCGGCAAAGGCCAAGGCCGACGCGGAACGGCAGGCGTTCCTTGCCAAGAAGGGCAAGAGCGCGCCGGCAACCGAGGTGGCCGATGCCAAGCCGGCCAAGAAGCAGGCTGCCAAGATCATCGAGCCTATCGAACCGATAGCGCCGATCCAGTCGGCCGAGCCGCTTCCGGCGGAGGCCATGAACGTCGCCCTGACCGGCAACAATGGCGAACTGCGCAGCGAAGTCATCGGCCAGAAGAAGCCGAGCGGCGGCGGCCTGTTCGCCGGCCTTTTCGGCGGGACGTCGTCCGGCTCCTCGATAAGCTATCTTCCCGAGACGCGGGCTCTCGATCAGGCTCTCGCCAAGAGGGAGGCCAAGAAGCAGTTCAAGGTGAAGCCGGAATTCGTGCCGCAGGACGTGGAATTCACTGGTTACGATGCCGGCACCATCGTCATCGACACCAGCGCGCGGCGCCTTTACCTCGTCGAATCATCTTCCACCGCGCGGCGCTACGCCATTGCGGTCGGTCGCGAAGGCCTGCAGTTCAAGGGCACGGTCGCGGTCGGTGACAAGCAGGAATGGCCGCGCTGGATCCCGACGCTGGACATGCAGAAGCGCGAGCCGAAGCATTACGGCCAGTATAAGGACGGCATGCCTGGCGGTGGCCAGAATCCGCTCGGCGCCCGCGCCATCTATCTCTATGACGGCAAGAAGGACACGCATCTGCGCATCCACGGCACCATCGCGCCGCAGTCGATCGGAACCAGCGCCTCTAATGGCTGCTTCCGCATGATCAACGAGCACGTCATGGACCTCTACAGCCGCGTCAGGGTTGGCACCAAGGTCGTCATCATCTGACGTTTTCGTCATCCTGCCGAAAGGGCCGGCTCAGCCGGCCCTTTTGTTTTGCCCTATTCACGATCCGAGCGCCTTCTTGGGAAAAAACCTTCGCGGTGGTTTTTTCTCTGGCGGAATCAATCCGGCCGCGTTAAGCGATGACTCCCATGGCGCGATATGTATTCATCACAGGCGGCGTGGTTTCCTCACTTGGAAAAGGCATTGCCGCAGCGGCCCTTGGGGCTCTCCTGCAGGCGCGAGGCTATCGCGCACGCATCAAAAAACTCGATCCCTATCTCAATGTCGATCCGGGGACGATGTCGCCGTACCAGCATGGCGAGGTTTTCGTCACCGACGATGGTGCGGAAACCGATCTTGATCTTGGCCATTACGAGCGCTTCACAGGCCGCTCCGCCAACCAGCAGGACAACATCACCACCGGCCGCATCTACAAGAACATCATCGAGCGCGAGCGGCGCGGCGACTATCTCGGCGCCACCGTGCAGGTCATCCCCCACGTCACCGACGAGATCAAGAATTTCGTCCTCAACGGCAATGACGACTATGATTTCGTGCTGTGCGAGATCGGCGGCACGGTCGGCGACATCGAGGCGATGCCGTTCCTGGAGGCTATACGCCAGCTCGGCAACGACTTGCCGCGCAACAATGCCGTCTACGTGCATCTGACGCTGATGCCCTATATCCCGACGGCCGGTGAGCTGAAGACCAAGCCGACTCAGCATTCGGTCAAGGAACTGCGCGGCATCGGCATCGCGCCCGACATCCTGCTGGTCCGCGCCGACCGCGCTATCCCCAAGGAAGAGCGCAGAAAACTGTCGCTGTTCTGCAATGTGCGCGAAAGTGCCGTGATCCAGGCGCTCGACGTGCCGCATATCTACGACGTGCCGATGGCCTATCACAAGGAAGGGCTCGATTCGGAAGTCCTGGCCGCCTTCGGCATCGATCCGGCGCCGAAGCCGCGTATGGAGCCGTGGCAGGCGGTGTCCAACCGCATCCACAATCCGGAAGGCGAGGTGACCATCGCCGTTGTCGGCAAATATACCGGCCTCAAGGACGCCTACAAATCGCTGATCGAGGCGCTGTCGCATGGCGGCCTGGCCAATCACGTCAAGGTCAAGCTCGACTGGATCGAATCGGAGATCTTCGAAAAGGAGGATCCGACGCCGTGGCTGGAAAAGGTGCATGGCATCCTGGTTCCCGGCGGCTTTGGGGAGCGCGGCTCGGAAGGCAAGATCCTGGCGGCGAAGTTCGCGCGTGAGCGAAAAGTGCCGTATTTCGGCATCTGCTTCGGCATGCAGATGGCCTGCATCGAGGCGGCGCGGTCGCTGGCCGGCGTCGAGCATGCGTCTTCGACCGAGTTTGGTCCGACCGAGGAGCCGGTCGTCGGCCTGATGACCGAATGGCTGAAAGGCAACATGCTGGAGAAGCGCCGCGAAACCGGCGACCTCGGCGGCACGATGCGGCTCGGCGCCTATCAGGCCGAGCTCGCCAAGGGTTCCAAGATCGCCGAAATCTATGGGGACACGCAGATTTCCGAGCGCCATCGCCACCGCTACGAGGTCAATGTCGACTACAAGGAGCGGCTTGAGGATTGCGGCCTGGTGTTTGCCGGCATGTCGCCCGACGGCGTGCTGCCGGAAACGGTCGAATACCCGGACCATCCCTGGTTCATCGGCGTGCAGTATCATCCGGAACTGAAAAGCCGGCCGCTCGACCCGCATCCGCTGTTCGCCAGTTTCATCGAGGCAGCGGTGGAGCAGAGCCGGCTGGTGTAGCCGGTCGGCCATGCAGACCTATGTCGCGCTGCTTTACAGCATCATCCTGGGCGAGGGCCGCCGGGTCGTCATGGCCGATCTCAAGGCCATGGCGGAAGATCTCGGGCTGAAGAACCCGCGCACCCTGGTGGCGACCGGAAATCTGGTCTTCGAGGCGACGGCAACTGATATTGCCGACCTTGAACAGCGGCTGGAGGCAGCCTTCGAAAAAACCTTCGGCCGCCATGTCGACATCATCGTGCGTGGTGCCGAGGACTGGCTGAAGCTTGCCGCCGGCAATCCGTTCCCGGCCGATTCGGCCAAAGCAGGCGATCAGGTGGCCGTACGGGTGATGCGCAAGCCTGCGCCCGTGGAGGCCGTGACGGGGCTCCAGGCCTATGCCGGCGAGGATGAAAAAGTGACTTCGGTCGGCGGCGACATCTGGGTCGTCTTTTCGCGCGAGAGGCCAAGCTCGCGGCTGCTTGCGGCGATGAATCACAAGCGCATGGGCACGGGCACGTCGCGCAACTGGAACACGGTGCGCAGATTGGCCGAGATGCTCGGGTAGGTTTTGGGGCGGCTCTCGCCGCCCCAAAATTCACCTTGTCAGGCCTTCGCGGTCCTTGCGCCGGCGCCCAAAGCGGCGGTGCGCAGCACGTAGTAGATGATGCCGGCGATCGCCACGCCGAAGAACCAGCCATAGACACCCCACCAGGACGGCAGCCAGTTGGTGAAGTTGGGCAGGATCGACGAGAAGATGGCGCCGATGCCGGCGGCGATGAAGGCGTTGACGTGCCAGCCGCCCTGGAAGCGGAATTCGCCATCTTCGCGATAAAGCGCCTCGACGTCGACCTCACCCTTCCGGATCAGGTAGTAGTCGACCATCATCACCCCGAAAATCGGCCCCATCGTCGCGCCGATGATGTTGACGAAGGAAGCCGCACTGCCTTCCCATGGCGCGAAGGGATAGAGCAGCAGGGCGATCACGGCCGCGATATAGCCGCCCTTCTTGAAGTCGATCTGCCTGGGAAAGACATTGGAGAAGTCGAAGGCCGGCGAGACGAAGTTCGCCACGACGTTGATGCCAAGCGTCGCAACTGCAAAGGTCAGGGCAGCAAGGGCTGCCAGGAACCAGCTGTCGAATTTCGCCGATATCTGGTCGGGATGCAGCAGCACCTCGCCATAGACGTCAAAGGCGGCAATGGTGGTGACGCCGGCCACCAGAGAAAACAGGATCAGGTTGATCGGCAGGCCCCAGATGTTGCCCTTGCGCAGCGATGCCTTGTCAGGCGCGTAACGGGCGAAATCGCAGAAATTGAGATAGAGCGCCGAGAAATAGGTGACCCAGATCGCGGCCACCGCAAACAGCGAGGTCCAGGAGCCAGGCGTGCCGGGCACGCCCGCATCCTTCGTCTTGTCCAGCAGCACGTCCATCGGGATGTCGCTGGTGAAGGCAAATCTCCCGGATTTGACACAGAGATAGATCGCCAGGATCAGCATCATCACCCACACCGCGGGGCCGGCCCAGTCCTGGAAGCGGCGGACCGTTTCCATGCCGTTCTGGATGATCAGCAATTGCAGCCCCCAGATGACCACGAAGCAGATCACCTCCAGGCCGGTATGACCGAGGAAGTGCGTGCTGGCGTTGAAATCGGCGAACCATTGCGTGCGGATCAGCAGCGCCACGATCGCGCCCGAGGCGGCGGCAGTCTGCGCGCCGTACCAGAAGCAGGCGACGACGGCGCGCACCAGCGCCGGTATGTTGGCGCCCCAGATGCCGAAAGAGGCGCGGGCAAGCACGGGGTAGGGCACGCCCGTCTTCACGCCGGCATAGCCGACCATGTTCATCAGCGCGTAGATGATCAGCGAGCCGATGCCTATGGCGATGATGAAATTGACGAAGCCGCCGCAGAACAGGAACAGACTGGCGGCAAGATAGTAGCCCCAAAGGCTGTGGACGTCCGACGTCCAGACGTTGAAGATCGAGAATGGTCCCCAGTTTCGAACTTTGGCCGGAGCCAAATCCTCGTTGTACAGATCAGGTGAAGCACCCTGTATCGTCATGGCAATGTTCCCCTTTTGCAGCACGCGCCCTCACGCGTTGGCCGCGTGCAGGTTAAGCCTGCCGCAGGGGAACCGACAAGCAACCTATTTGCCGGCTTTGGCCTTAAAGATATTCAATGAGAACTGCGATTATCGATGCACGGCGATGGTGGGTCATCGCTGAACCACGGATGAGTCGAGGTTCGACGCGGGGATTCCAATCTGAAGCGGTGGCTCCCGACATCTTCGGTTGGGGGCATCTAAGCGATTGCCATCACCTGCTTGTGGTCCGCGACTTCGGCGAGCAGCCAATCCTGAAACAGACCGGTGCCTGGTTTGTTGCCGATGCTGCGACGCTGATGCAGGTAAATGCCGGCCGGATAGGTGTGGCGGGCACGGAACGGCGCGACCAGCTTGCCTTGCTGCAGAAAATCTTGCGCCATCATCGTGTCCGCAAGCGCTATTCCGGCGCCATTGATCGCTTCGCGCATGATCAAGGTGCAATCATCCAGTGTTGTGCTGGATTTTGGCGTCGTTTCCAGAACGCCTTCCTGCTCCAGCCAACGCTTCCATCTCATGGTTTCGCATTCATGGATCAGATGATGATTGACCAGATCGGCCGGCGATCGCAGCGGCACAGGCCCCTCCAGAAGCGAAGGCGCACAGACCGGCGTCAAAAGCAGCGGGATCAGCAGCGTCAGAGCCGGGCCGGCCTTGTAGACGAACTCGTCGACAATGGCCAAATCGAAGTTGGCGCGCTTGCCTGAAGTGGAGATCTCCAGATCCACCGACGGATGCAACCGGCGAAAGTTCGGCAACCGGTCCGCCAGCCAAAGGTTCAGAACGGTGGGCACGCACAAGACCCGAACACGTTGGATCTTGCCGTGGCGCGACCCCTCGGAGAGGCTGACGTCATCGGTGGCGCGCCAGATCGCTTCGAACGCCTCCGAGAGGCTGCGCGCATAGTAGGAGCCCCTTATGGTTGGCGTTATCTGGCGAAAACCGCGTTCGAACAGGTCCTGGCCAAGATTTCGTTCAAGCGCGCGGATGTGCCGGCTGACAGCCGAGGGTGTCAGATGCAGTTCTTCCGCCGCGTCCTTGACGCTGCCAAGGCGAGCGGCGGCCTCGAAAGCGCGCATGCCATTGAGTGAGGGAAGGGCCATTGGCGGATCATGAATTGTCAGTTGAGTTTTTGTCAATCGACATGGGCGGAATTCGCGTTTGATCGCCTGCCCTGTTAGGGGATACCCAGACGACAAGAGCAATTAAGTCGTCTCAAGAAAGCGACTATTTGGGGACCGGCATTATACCACGAACGGCGGAGACCGGCTTGACCAGTCTCCACCGGAGTGAGCGAAGCGTTGCTCGCTACCCGGCTGGTATTGCCGCAATCGGAGAGAGCGCCAGCCTATGCCTCAATCGCCAGCGCCGGTTTTCGAGACCGCGGACGAGATTTCCGCCGCCTCCGTCGTCGTGATCTTGCAAACTGCCCAAACAGGCTTCGGCCCGCGGGCGTCCACCCTGGATGCCGAGATGGGCGGGATTCTCTCGCGCGCCTGCTCCGACCCGGCCGCCTTGGCCGAATCCGGCACCTGCATCGATCTTATTGCCCCGCAGTCCGTATCGACCAAGCGCGTGGTCGTCCTGGCCCTGGGCAAAGCTGAAGCCGTAACCACCCTGTCACTGGCGCGCGCCGGCGGTCTGCTTGCCGCGCATCTCGAGGGCAAGGGGGAATGCGCGGCCACCCTGGTCCTGGACCCGATCGCCGGCGTTGACCTGCCCGGCGCCGAAATCCTGGCGCGTGTCGCGCTTGGCATGCGGCTGCGCCGCTATCGTTTCGACATGCGCAACCGGCGGCAAGGGGCGGGAGCGGATAGAACCTTGCGGGTGAAACTGGTAGGGGCTCGCGGCCCGGATCTGACAGCGGCGCTGGCGCGGATCAATGCCATCGCCGACGGCGTCGAATATGCACGCACCTTGGTCAACCTGCCGCCGAACCACCTCCATCCCGACAATTTCCACGATCATCTTGAGCCCCTGCGTGAAGCCGGCATCGACATCGAAATGCTTGATGCCGCGCAACTGAAGGAGCTCGGCATGAACGCGCTTCTTGCTGTCGGATCGGGCTCGGCGCGCCCGCCGCGGGTCGCTGTCCTGCGCTACCGGGGCAAGGGTGCTCCCGCCCAACCACTCGCTTTCGTCGGCAAGGGCGTCTGCTTCGATTCGGGCGGCCTCTGCATCAAGGGCGGAGCGCAGATGTTCGACATGAAAGCCGACATGGGCGGAGCGGCCGCTGTGGTCGGCCTGCTGATCGCACTCGCCCGGCAAGGCAGCCCGGTACACATTGTCGGTGTTCTCGGCATCGCGGAGAACATGCCATCCGGCACGGCGCTCAAACCGCGCGACATCATCACGACGGCGTCCGGACAGACAGTGGAAGTGTTCGACACGGATGCGGAGGGACGCCTGCTTCTGGCCGACTGCCTCCACTATGCAGCCACGCGCTTCAACCCTTTAGTGATCGTCGATCTGGCAACGCTGACCTATTCGGTGACGCGTGGGTTGGGGTCGATATTCGCCGGCCTGTTCAGCACCGACGATGCCATCGCGTCACAGATGATCGCGGCCGGAGAAACGGTCGGCGAGCGGTTCTGGCGGCTGCCGCTCGATCGGGCCTACGACGAGGGCCTGCAATCGCCGTTCGCGGACCTGCGGCATCATGCCAAGGATATGGAAGATGGCGATGCTCCCTATGCCGCAGCCTTCCTGCGCCATTTCACGGAAGATCGCCCCTGGGTGCATCTCGACATCGCCAGCAAGGAACTGACCGACTCCGATCGGCCGCTCGGCAGGCAAGGTGCCACGGCATTTGGCGTGCAGATGCTGGAAGAGTGGGTGCAGATCACCCGTAACATGAGTTAGGCGCCTGCCGCCGCGGACGATAAAAGTACCTTCAATCGCACTGGGAATTGGGATGTCATCTGAGATCATCGGCATGGAAGGACGAGCCGCTTTCGGCGCCTACGAGACCTGGTATCGGGTCAGTGGCGAACTCAGCGGCGACAAGGCGCCTGTGGTGATCCTGCATGGCGGCCCGGGCGTCGCTCACAATTATGTCGATGCCTACAAGCTTCTTGCGCGAAGAGATCGCGCCGTCATCCACTACGACCAGTTGGGCTGCGGCAATTCCACCTTGCTGCCTGAGAAAGGCGCCGATTTCTGGACACCCCGGCTGTTCATCGACGAGCTTGAAAACCTCGTCGACCACCTCGGCATTCGGACAGGCTTCCACGTGCTCGGCCAGAGCTGGGGCGGCATGCTGGGCGCGGAATATGCCGTGACGCGGCCGCAAGGCCTGAAATCGCTGACCATAGCCAACTCACCGGCTTCCATGAAACTGTGGGTCGAAGAGGCCAACCGGCTGCGTGCGGATCTGACCGCGGATGTGCAGGAGACCCTGACCCGACACGAACAGGCCGGCACGACGGACGATGCGGCTTACCAGGCTGCGACGATGGTGTTCTACGAGCGGCATGTCTGCCGGGTCGTGCCTTTCCCGCCCGAAGTCACGGAAAGTTTCGCCCAGGTCGTGCGCAATCCGACCGTCTATAATCTGATGAATGGGCCAAACGAGTTCCATGTCATCGGAACGCTGAGGAACTGGAGCATCGTCGAGCGCCTGCCGGCCATCGATGTTCCCACACTGATCATCTCCGGACGTCACGACGAGGCCACGCCCGCGACCGTGCAGCCCTATAAGGACGGCATCAAGGGGTCTCGCTGGGAGATATTCGAGCATTCCAGCCACATGCCGCATGTCGAAGAGCAAGATGCGTGCATGCGGGTGGTGGGAGACTTCCTGGACCACAACGATAACTGAAAAAAGGGGAATCAAGACATGAAGAAACTGCTTCTGGCGGCAACAGCCGCGGCATTGCTGGCCGGTACATGGCTGGCCCCGGCACAGGCCGAATATCTCAAGGAGCACCGAGGCGGCACCATCCGCCTGCTGGCCCGCTCCGCGGCGGGAACGCTCGATCCGCACATCAATTACACGGACCAGGGCTGGCAGATGTACCAGCCGATCTATGACGGCCTGGTGGCCTTCCGCAAGGCCGAGGGCATGGACGGTTTCACCATCGTCCCCGATCTGGCCGAGGCCCTGCCGCAGGTCAGCAATGACGGCAAGACCTTCACCTTCAAGCTGCGCAAGGGCATCAAGTTCTCCAGCGGCCAGGATCTTGGCGTAAAGGACGTCGTCGCTTCTTTCCAGCGCATATTCAAGGTTTCCGGACCCACCTCCGGCACGTTCTATGCCGGCATCGTCGGGGCCGACAAATGCCTGGCCGACACCAAGGGCTGCACGCTGGAAGGCGGCGTTGTCGGCGACGAAGCGGCCGGCACCATCACCATCAACATCACCAAGCCGGATGCCGAGCTGCTCTACAAGCTTGCCTTGCCGCATGCCGTGGTCCTGCCGGCGGACACGCCCGCTGAAGACATGGGTTCCAAGCCCATTCCCAGCACCGGCGCGTACATGATCTCCGCCTTCGACCCGAACAAGGGCATGATGGTTTCCCGCAACCCCAATTTCAAGCAGTGGAGCGAAGAAGCCCAGCCGGACGGCTATCCGGATGTCGTCCAATATGATTTCGGCCTGTCCGAAGAGGCAGCCGTCACCGCGATCCAGAACGGCGAAGCGGACTGGATGTTCGACGCTCTGCCGAGCGACCGCCTGGGCGAACTGGGTAGCAAGTCCATGGACCAGCTGCACATCTCGCCGCTTTCGGCTTGGTGGTACGCGCCGCTGAACAACCGTCTCGCACCCTTCGACAACGAAAAAGCCCGCCAGGCCGTTGCCTATGCGATCGATCGCAACACGCTGGTCAAGCTGTTCGGCGGCAAGGTGCTGGCTTCGCCGGTCTGCCAGGTCCTGCCTCCGGACTTCCCCGGCCATGAAGACTATTGCCCCTTCACCAAGAATCCGGGCGCCAAATGGTCGGCCCCCGACCTCGACAAGGCAAAGCAGCTCGTCGAGGACTCCGGCACCAAGGGCCAGAAGGTGACGATCATCGTCGAGGACACCGCCATTTCGCGCTCCATCGGCGTCTATCTGCAGAGCGTGCTGACCAGCATCGGCTATGTCGCCGACGTCAAGCCGATCTCGTCGAACATCCAGTTCACCTACATCCAGAACACCAACAACAAGGTGCAGATGTCCGTCACCCAGTGGTACAAGGACTATCCGGCGGCTTCGGACTTCCTGAACATCCTGTTCAGCTGCGCCTCTTTCCGCGAAGGTTCGGACGCCTCGATCAACATCGCCGGCTTCTGCGACAAGGAAATCGACGCCAAGATGCAAAAGGCATTGGACCTCGGCGTCACCGATCAGAAAGCCGCCGATAAAATGTGGGCTGAAATCGACAGGCAAGTCACCGACAAGGCACCTGCGGTCGGCCTCTTCACGCCGAAGCGGCTTGACTTCGTCAGCAAACGTCTTGGCAATTTCAAGTTCAACCGGCAGTTCAACTGGATGATCACCCAATCCTGGGTACAGTAATGGCCTGGGTGCAGTAACGAACCGCGGAGGGGCACGTCCGTGTCGAACGTAGCTGTCGCCGCGCCGCGCAAGACGCGAGGGCCCTGGGCCGTCGCGTTTGCGAAGCTGGCAAGGGACAGGGCTGCCATGGCGTCGCTGGCCGTGTTCCTCCTCATCGTCCTTGCCTGCCTCAGTGCGCCTCTTTATGCGAAATGGGCCGGCGTGGACCCCTTCGCCTCGACGCTCGACGCCGTCATCCAGATCGACGGCGTCGACGTTCCGGTGATGGAACAGTCGACTGAGGGGCTCGGGCTTGGCTACACACCGCTCGGCCCGACCTGGCGGCTGGGCAATTACTTCCTCGGCGCCGACAGCCAGGGGCGCGATGTCATGGCCAGGATGCTCTATGGCGGGCTGAGCTCGTTGCTGATCTCCGGAGCAGCCACCATCTTCACCCTGATCCTGGGCACGGCGGCGGGATTGATCGCCGGCTATTTCGGCGGCGTCACCGACACGGTGCTGTCGCGCTTCCTCGACATACTGTGGGCGTTCCCCATTTATCTGCTGGCGATTTCGCTCTCCATCGTCACCATCGCGCATGGCATCACGATAGGACCGATCCAGATCGAGTCCGGCAGTCTGTGGCTGCCTGTCATCATCATCGGTATCGTCTACGTGCCCTATGTGGCTCGTCCGATACGCGGGCAGGTTCTGGCACTGCGCAAAAGCGAATTCGTGCTCGCCGCGATCAATCTGGGCGTACCGGGATGGCGCATCCTGTGGCGCGACATCCTGCCCAACGTCACCACCACGCTCATCGTCTTCGTGCCGCTGATGATGGCGCTGAACATGCTGACGGAATCGGCCCTTTCCTTCCTTTCGATCGGCGTGCAGCCGCCGGCCGCGAGCTGGGGCACCATTATCCAGGACGGACAGGCGCTGCTCTACACCAGGCCACTGGTGGCGCTGGTGCCGGGCCTGGCGATCGCGGTTTCCGTCATGGCGCTCAATGTCTTCGGCGACGGTCTGCGCGACGCGCTCGACCCGCGCTCCAAGGTTCGGCTGGGGCGCGACTGATGATCTACGCAATCCTGCGCCGGTTCGGCCAGATGCTGTTCGTGATGTTCGGCATCTCGGTCATCGTCTTCCTGATTTTCTTCGCAACGCCGGGCTCCGATCCGGCGGCGCGCATCGCCGGCCGCAATGCATCGCCCGAAGTGCTGGAGGCGGTACGCCACAGCTTCGGCTTCGACCGGCCGCTCTACGTGCAATATGTGACGATGATGGAGAAGATCTTCGTCACCGGCGATCTGACCTCCTTCGTCAATCGTGGCTGGAAGGTGGTGCCGGCGGTCATGGATTCGATCCCGGTCACGCTCTCGCTGGTGTTCGGAGCGGCGATCCTGTGGGTGGTCGTCTCCATCATCATCGGCATCGCCGCCGCCGCCACGCGCGGCAGCTGGCTGGATAAGCTGCTGATGGCGCTAGGGCTGCTCGGTATTTCGATGCCGGTGTACTGGCTGGGCGAGGTGATGAACCTGATCACCCAGAGCCGCTACCACGACAGCTGGGCGTTCTCCTGGGTGCCGCCGCTCGGCTACAAGAACTTCTCCGACGATCCAAAGGGCTGGTTCCTGACCCTGGTCATTCCGTGGATCACGCTGTCCATTCTCTACATCGGCATTTATGGGCGCGTGCTGCGCGCGGCGATCATCGAATCCCTGCAGGAGGACTATATCCGTACGGCCCGGGCCAAGGGCCTGTCGGAGACCCGCATCCTGCTGCGCCATGCCTTGCGCACGTCGCTCATCGCCTTCGTCACCTTGTTCGGCCTGGATTTCGGTGCGCTGGTCGGAGGCTCGGCCCTGCTGACGGAGGTGGTGTTCGGGCTGCACGGCATCGGCAAGCTCACTTATGACGCGCTGCAGAATCTCGATCTGCCGATGATCATGGCAACGGTGATGTACGCTTCGATGTTCGTGGTTGTTGCCAATGCGGTGGTCGATTTCGTCTACATCCTTCTCGATCCGCGCCTGAGGACATCATGATACTGTCGGTGCGCGACCTCAAAGTATCCTTCCGCACAAATGATGGCCTGGTGCGGGCCATCGATGGCGTTTCCTTCGACCTCGAGGAGAGCGAGATCCTCGGCGTCGTCGGTGAGTCCGGTTCCGGCAAGACCGTGTCGCTGCTGGCCGTCATGGGTTTGATCACCGATCCCAACGCCACCATCGAAGGCTCGATCCGTTACAAGGGCCGCGAACTGGTGGGACTGCCCGCGCGCGAACTGAGGCGGCTGCGCGGCAACGAGATCGCGATGATCTTCCAGGATCCGATGACCGCGTTGACACCTGTCTACACGATCGGCTGGCAGATCGCCGAACAGATCCGCGCGCATCGCAACATCAGCAAGTCCAAGGCGATGGAGCGCGTGGAGGAATTGCTGGCCGAGGTGAATTTTCCGAACCCGCACGAGGCGATGTCGCGCTACCCGCACCAACTGTCCGGCGGCATGCGTCAACGGGCGGTGATCGCAATGGCTTTGTCCTGCAATCCGGCGTTGCTGGTGGCTGACGAACCGACCACAGCGCTCGACGTCACCGTACAGGCCGGCATTCTCGATCTGGTGCGCAAGCTGCGCGCGACGCACAAGTCGGCGGTGGTCTTCATCACGCATGACATGGGCGTGGTCTCCGAACTCGCCGACCGGGTCATGGTCATGTATGCCGGCCGCGTGGTGGAGCGCGGCAGTCGCGCGGAGCTGTTTTCCGATCCGCGACACCCCTATACGCGCGCGCTGCTCGGTTCGATCCCGCCGCTGACCGGCGAAAAACCACGCCGCCTGCCGGCCATTCCCGGTTCGCCGCCGTCATTGCTGCGATTGCCGCAGGGCTGTGCGTTCGGTCCGCGGTGCCCGGTTCACTATGAGCCCTGCGAGGCCGGCAAACCCGACCTCGGGAGCGGCACTCATGCCGCGGCGTGCTTCAGGGTGGCACAGGCATGAGCGGATCGATGACCGACAAGAATCGCCCCATTATCGAGACGCGTTCGCTGGGCAAGCGCTTTTCGATCGGCAGCCGTTTTTCCGCCGAAGGCAAGCGAACCGTTCATGCGGTCGACAATGTTTCCCTGACCGTGTGGCGCGGCGAGACGGTCGGCCTGGTCGGCGAATCCGGATGCGGCAAGTCCACGCTGGCGCGCTGCCTGGTGAGGCTCTACGACATATCGGACGGCGAGCTTTTGTTCGAAGGCAACGATATCACCTCGAAGTCGCTGTCCGAACTCAGGCCGCTCCGGCGCCGCTTGCAAATGGTTTTCCAGGATCCGTCGGCATCGCTCAATCCGCGCCGGCGCGTCGGCGACCTGGTGGCCGAGCCGCTGCGCATCCATGGCAGGCTCTCGTCGAGCGAGATCACCAGACGCGTGGCGGAACTGTTCGACCTTGTCGGCCTGCTGCCGGATCACGTCATGCGGTTTCCGCACGAATTTTCCGGCGGGCAACGCCAGCGCGTCGGCATCGCGCGGGCTATTGCATTGAACCCGGACCTCGTGGTCCTGGACGAACCCGTCTCCGCGCTCGACGTGTCGGTGCAGGCGCAAATCGTCAACCTGCTTGCCGATCTGCAGGAGAAGCTCAATCTCACTTACATCTTCATCGCCCACGACCTGTCGGTGGTACGTCAGGTTTCAACCCGCATAGCGGTCATGTATCTCGGCTCGATCGTCGAAGAAGGGCCGGCGGAAGAAGTGTTTGCAGCACCGGCCCATCCCTATAGCCAGGCGCTGATCTCGGCGGTTCCTATCGTGGAGACGACGCCCAGCGGGACGCGCAAGCGCATCATCCTCACCGGCGACGTACCGAGCCCTCTGAACCCTCCAACCGGCTGCCGTTTCCATCCCCGATGCCCGATCGCGGCGGAGCGCTGCCGTTCGGAGCGGCCGCAGTTGCGGGAATACCGACCCGGTCGCAAAGTCGCCTGCCACTTTCCGACGATGTAGGCGACACTCACCACCGCACAGGTGATCGCCTTCGCCTGACAGATTTCTCAAAAAATTCCATTTTTTGGCTGGAACCAACCGGCTGTTGGTGCGTTTGGTGGGGTTCGATCGAGCGCATTGCGGTCGACCGGGAGGAAACGATGGATCAATTGCATTTCTTTTCGCCCGTGCGGATTTCGCGCGGGCAAGGACACCCTGCGGAAGAAATCGATAGTGTTGCCGAAGCCATGATGTTCTTGCGGAAATGGCCAACGGGACGGCGCGGTCCGGTTTATCAGTGCGCGCTGAACTGTTGCTCGGCCGCCTTGTCGGGCCAGATGTCGGCCGAGGAAGCAAGGAAAGCGTTCACCGGCTTTGCCCGCATCACGCGCCTTCTCGACGATGACATGGCTTTGCCGGTAGGCGGCGAAGGCAAGGCAAGCGTGCACGCATTGCGGCGATAGGCTGTTGTCCTGACGGTCCTACAAGGTCTCGCGCTGCAGCGGCGCGGGGATCTCGTTGTGCAATGCGCTCCGGGATGGGGCCTCGAAAGTTCGTCCTACATGGCGCACTTTCACAGCGGACGGTCGTCGTTCATGCTTACTTCAGTCACGAGCTTGCGGCGAAGCGCCATGGTGTAGTCGTCTGGCCCCTTCGGCGTCATGACGAAGGCCTGGGAACCGCCAATGACCGATTTGGCAAAATAGGATGCCAGAGGTTGGTCGGGATTCTCATCCTCCGTCGGGATGGCGATGGCATTGATCGTATATCCCTTGGCTATGGCGTTCGACCTGCTCGGCTGGACGGGAAGCCCGTCGTTGTTCTCGCCATTGGAGGAGATATCGATGACTTTCTTTGCGGCCTTTCCCGGGAACTGGTCGAGCAGGAGACTGCCGATGTCGATAGCCGAGGAGACGGATGTTCCGCCACGCCCTCTGCGGATGAAGCCGGTATCGCCTTTCCTGCTGATCACCGCAGCCGCCGCTTCGGCATCTTCCAGTCCGCAGATGCTTGTCCACGGCAGCACGACGCGCGCGTGTCCGGGGCTCGACCACTCAAAATAGGCAACGCCGATGCAACCAACATAATTCCGGCTGATGGCGGCGATGATCTCTGGCGAGGTGAGTGCCGCGGCATGTCCCTCGCGTTGCATATCGGCGATCTTCGGATCGATGGATGACGAAAAGTCGACCGCGAACACGATGGCGACGTCAACGTTCGCGGCATGGGCAGAGACCCCCCAAAACAGCGAAGCTGCAAGTATTCCTGTCATTCTCGAGATTGAACCGGCCGGCGTCAGGAGACTGCCCCAGCCTGTCATCCGCACCCGTTCGCGAAAGGGTGGGGGGCCGGCGTCCTGATGATACACACTGCCAAACATGTCATTCTCCATCTCGACATCCGGTCGTTTCAAAAAGCGGGTTCAACATGTGGAAATCTGGCGGGTGGCCTTGGTGCCCACGCCGAAGAGCAGCAGATCGGCCTTGGTCCACAAGAGATAACAGCCGAGCAAGGTCAGTGGCATGGCGAGGGCCGCGAAGGAGCCGCTCCACCAGACCTCAGGCAAACCGCGGGCGAGGGCCACTGTCGTCGCCAGCATTGCCGGCAACCGGCTGGCGAGCACCGCACTGCGGAACGGATCGGGCCAAGCGGCCGGCCAGATCGAAATTGGCGTGCCGGGCCTGTGAAAGGTGCTGCCGAATTTGCCCAGCGCATGCAGCAGGCCGGAGGTCGCCGCAAGCAATGGATCGCCGAGCAGCAACAGGGCAATGCCGAGCCCGATCGCACCCAGGCCCGACAGGAAGTCGCCCAGACGGTTGAGGGCGGGATCGGGAGCATCCGGCCTTGCCCAGGCCCGGTGATAGGCCTCGCCGCCCCAGAAGAAGACCAGGGTGGTCAAGGTCAGCGCAACAGTGCCATGGCTGCCAGCGAAATATTCGATCACCGCCATGGTGACGCTGCTTCCTTCATGCAGGCCGACCGGCGCGGTGGCAATCTGGATCGCCAGACCGACAATGAGGCCGAGCGCATTGCCGCTGTTGTAGTAGCCACCCGGTCCTTTCATGCGGGCGCGAAGCGCCGATACCAAATGTGCGACCGGAAGAAGGATTGTCCGCGCATCCATCACTGCGCCCCCGCGACAAGTCCGGCCGGGTCTGGAATACGTTTCGCATCACCGGCAAGGGCCATCACATTCCTCCACTGGACCTGAATTGTTGGGATGACGATCGCCCGCCCGATTTGCGGACGCAGTTGCAAAGGCAGGGGCCGCGTCGAAGGGTTGAACCGAAGCGGTTCGCAAGGACGTGCGTGCCTGCAGCGCTCGGTTCGACATTGCAACGGACAGGATCGCACCCAGGATGATGCCGGCACCCAAGACGCTCGCGGACGAGCTCCGCTCGCCGAGAAAGATTGCCGCGCCCAGCGCCCCGAAAACGCTTTCTGCGCTGACGATCACGGCGGCGTGGCTGGCCGGCGTAAAGCGGAGGGCAACCGTCTGTATGCCGAAGGCAATCGCAGTGGAGAACACGCCGAGGATGGCCAGTTCCGGGCCGGCTGCGAATGCGGCGGCCAGCGACAGATTGCCTTGCATTGCACCGAGCGGCAGGGCGAAGGCTGCGGCGCCGAAGAACTGTGTCGCGGCAGCGGTGAACGGCCGCGCATGCACCTGCATGTGCCGGCCCAGCTCGACTGCCCAGAGCGCATAGCAGGCAGCCGAGAGGACAGCGGTAAGATCGCCACTGCTGAACCCGGCTATCCCATCCGACAACAGCAGGGCTCCAACAAGGGTCAATCCGGCGGCGATTGTAAGACTCGCTGTCGGACGTTCGCCTACGAGAAACCAGGCGGCCAGCGGTGTCATTACCGTTGCCGTGCTTACCAGGAAGCTCGCATTGGTGACGGAGGCCCCGAGATAGCAAAGCTGCTGGAGCGTGATGGAGATGGCAAACAGCGCGCCCACCTTGGCCAAGCTGGAAAAATAGTCCGGCCCGAGCGGAAGCCGCTTCTCCATGAAGACAAAGGGCAGCACAAGCAGCCCGCCGATCAGGCATCGCAGACCCACAGCACTCAGCGCGTCGAGATGCACAAGCACCATCTTTTGCGAGACATTGCCGAAGCCCCACAAAGCGGCTGCAAACAGCAGCAGCAAATTGGCTCTTGTCCTGGACACGCGCCCCCCTCGAACCAAGCCTTTCGTTGACTTGGTCGCCTTAATTTAGCAAAGCCTAAACAGCCTGCCGTTACGGCAGCGCTTGAGCGCGAAGGCCGACTGTTGCGAAGCGTTAGTTTTGAGTTAGGATTTCGTCAGGCTGGGATAGCAAATGCAAAGTGAGGACAGCGGCGCTGCAAATAGAATCTCACTCTTCGGCGGTTTCCGGATTGAAAATGAAACGGCCGGCCCGCTTCGGCTGACCGGGAAACGAGGGCCGGCAATCATCGCCTATCTGGCCCGGTGTCCGGGCATGGCGGCGACGCGGGAGAGGCTGGCTGACCTCCTATGGGGCGACAGCGACGCTGAACATTCGCGCAACAGCCTTCGGCAGGCCCTCAGTGTCCTGCGCCAGGATCTGGCGCGAGAGGGGGTGGATCTCATCCATTCCAGCGGTGAGTTGATCGCCCTGAGGCCAGAGCTGGTTCAAGTCGACGTGGAGAAGTTCGAAACGGGTCTCTCGGCCCGTTCCGCCCAGGAGCTGGCGAAGGCCTTGGCGAACTACACCGGGCCCTTCCTCGACGGGCTTTATCTGGGAAGCAATGCGTTCGATGACTGGATCACATCGGAACGCGACAGGCTGCTCGGCCGCGCGCTTGAGTCCTTCGAAAAACTGGCCCGTCTCGTCGACCCCGATGCCGGGCTGATCCTGGCCGATCGTATTCTGACCATGGAACCGACACGGGAAGAATCCTATCGGCTCAAGATGGAATTGCTGCTCGCATGTGGCCAACGCGACAGGGCAATCAGGACATACGAAGCCTGCAGAAGCATGCTGAAGAAGGAGTTCGGCGTCGAAGCCGGCCCTGAAACGCGGGCGCTTTGGCAATCTCTGTTGCTTGCCGCCGACGACGCTTCAAATGTGCAGTCGACAAATGGTGTTCCGTCCAGCCAGCGCCTTGGGCGTCCGTCCATCAGCGTTGCCGACTTCGTTAATCTGACCGGAAAGCAAGGCGACGACTTTTTCGCCAAGGGCCTTGTCCAGGACATCACGACAGCCCTCTCCGGAGTGGCCGACTATGTCGTGCTCGCCGCGCTTCCGTCCGAGAAGAGCGGCCCAGGCGAAGAAGCCAAGACACCAGGGATACTCCGGGCGCGATATATGCTCAGCGGCAGCGTCCAGAGATCCGGCAATGGGTTGAGGGTGAATGTCCAGCTCGTCGATGCCGCCGGCGGCCACCATGTCTGGGCCCAGAAGTTCGACGGCCACTCCGAGAACGCGCTCGAATTCCAGGACAGGATCGCACAGTCTGTTGTTCTTGCCGTGATCCTCGAACTTCAACTGACCAACTGGAAGGTTCGAGACAAAAGCCCGCCAGGGATCCCTGAAGTGCGCAGGCTGGTGAACGAAGCCCTCATGAAATATTTTGAGATGACTCGGGACTCACTTTTGGTCGGGATAGAGCTCGCCGAGAAGGCCTTTTCGATAGGTCCCGACAACGCCCGTGCAAAGCGGACGCTCTCAATCGTAATATCCATGGGCGTGGCGTTTGGTGCGCTGCCTCGGGAGCGTGGGGTGATCGAGCGTGCGGTCGAGCTTGCGGAAGCCGCAGTGCGGGCGGTACCGGACGATGAAATTGCCCGATGTATTCTGTCGTTCGCTCTCGAAAGTTGCGGTCGCATCGACGAGGCGATCGCCGAATGCCGCCACGCGATCAGCCTCAACCCAAGCTACCCGACTGGCCACGGCGATATTTCGATGCTCTTTGCGTTGCGCGGACAGGTCGACGAAGCGGTGCGTGAGGCCAACGAAGCAATCCGGCTCGGAACGCACGATGTCATTGACTTCTGGCGCCACCACGGCCTGGTTGTGGCGCTCTTCGCTGGCGGAGACAACCAGCGGGCGCTCGAAGCCGCCCGCAAAGTGGTCAGGACAAAGCCTGGCTTCGTTCGCGGCGCCCTTTATTGGGCCGCGACCGCGTCGGCCACCGGAAACAACGAAGAAGCGTCCCGGGCCATCCACCATTGCCTGTCACAACTTCCGCATCTCAATCTGAGCAATGTCTGCCCTGGCTTTGTGCCGCGCTATGTAAAGGATCATCATCATTCCCGGTTCCTTGAGATGCTGTCGAGGGCTGGCCTTCCCAGTTCCTAGCCACATCGTTGGCGCAGACACCGTCATACGAAGCTGGAGGGTTCCGTCCTCCGCCCAGGCATCGAAAGCAGACGACGCGTTGGCAATTCCGGCCAGGTCGACCTATACGCTACCCTGCGATTGAGGTATTCGACGCCCCACGCCGTGGCGCCGGCCAGTCATCCGCCGATTTGCGGCTTGGGCCTATCATGGCGCGTGATAGAGCCCGTACGACGCGATCCAACCTGTTGAAGTTACGAAACATGCAAGATTATCAAAGGTTAAGGGTAGCCATAGCGCCCATGATGGATGGGGCAGATAGATAAGTAAGATCAGACAGTTGCGGGAGACCGTGTGCAAAAAGTTGGTGCCGGTGATGGTCACCGAAACCGTGCGATCCACGGTGCCGCCGTTGCCATCGTCGAGGGTGATGGTGAAGGTCTCGACCTTGGTCTGGTCCTTGGCGAGGTACTCCACGTCGCTATCGGCGACGCTGTAGTTCCAGGTGATCACGCCACCCAGGCCGGAGCCGGTGGTGTCGGAGGTGACGCTGGCGGTGAGGGCGCCGAGCGCGCCGGCCGAGGCCGTGATCGTTGGGCTGATGCTGTGGGCGTCGGTGAGGTCGACGTCGGTGAAGGCAATGGTGCCGGTGTCGGTGAGGTTGCCGAGCGGGGTGACCTGCTCGGTGACCGCGCCGGTGACGTCCGTCGCCGCCACGACCGGTGCATCGTTGGTGCCGGTGATGGTCACCGAAACCGTGCGATCCACGGTGCCGCCGTTGCCATCGTCGAGGGTGATGGTGAAGG